>CALVXK010000005.1 GCA_944369075.1 uncultured Bacilli bacterium | reverse complement strand
TCCTTCCACCCCCGCCATCTTATAACTAACATTTTGATACAATTAAAGGGTGTCAAAATTAGCGATATTTGTCCGAGAAATCGGGCATTTTTTTATTATGTTGCGTTTTGCTAGTAGATATAAATTGGTTCGAACCTATAGATTTTCTAATTCTAGTTCTACTAGACAAACGATACCCCTACTAGAAAAACGTTAGGCTATTAGAAAAACGAAACCCTACTAGATAAATGACACCCCTTATTCTCTTCAACATGATGTACTTCATAGCGATTAAAATATTTCTCATCGATATAATCTAGTATAAATGAGCCTTCTTTATCGATAAAATCTTTACCACGATATTCATTTAAAAATCGAGCATAAGCATTATTCGACATCTTTTTAACTTTAATCCAACCATTAGGTTCACTTTTGGCTATTTTATTTACTTTTACAATCTTAAAGCCTCTATATATTAATTATTTATCAAAAATAACTAAATTTAATAGGGAAAACTAATTTAGTCAAAAGAAGGTGTGGCCAAAAACTCGCAAATAAAAAAAGGAATTACTTTCTTTTCAAAAATATTTTTTTGCGATAAATTAATATTATGGAATTTGAGGTTATAAGAAATAAGTTACCTTTAAAAGCAAAATTAATAAGAGAAGAAGTATTTGTAAAAGAACAAGGTTTTAAAGAGGAATTTGATACAATTGATAACAATTGTATACAAATATTGATGTTAGATGATGTAAATAATAATCCTGTTGGAATTTGTAGGTTATTTCAAACTGAAGAAAATGTTAAAAACGAAGAATTTACTCTAGGCCGTTTTGCAATTAGAAAAGAATATCGTGAAAAACATCTAGGGAAACTAATATTAAAAAAAGCTGAAGAAGTAGCTAAAGAAAACGGTGCAAAAAGAATAATTTTAGGAGCTCAAGTTAGAGCAAAAGGTTTTTACAAAAAATGCGGATATAAAGAGGTGGGCGAAACCTTTTTAGACGAGGGTTGCCCTCATATCCACATGATTAAAGAGTTATCATAAAAGTAAGTTCATATCGATAATATAGAGTAATAATTTAAATATATAAATTTTTAAGAAATCTTAACAATTTTTTTGGTTATTTATTATATTAATTATTATAAAATATAACGAGTATGGAAAATAAAGTAAAAAGAATTAAGTTAAGTAAATCAAATTACGTCGAAAGAGACGTCTCATGGAACTATTTTAATTATCGTATTATTAAAGAAGCAGAAGATAAGAATGTTCCTTTATTAGAAAGATTATCCTTCTTAGGAATTTATTCTAATAACCAAGATGAATATTACAAAGTTAGAGTCGCTCAACTTAAAAGAATTGCTGAATCAGTATCAAAATCTTTTAAAGACGATAAAGCTTTAGCTAAAAAAGAGTTAGAAGAAATTTTTCATTTAACTGAAGAATATCGAAAAGAATTTAACGTTGCTTTAAAAGAAATATTTGCTGAACTTGAAGAAAAAGGAGTTTTTCTTCTTAATGAAAATAATGTCAGTAAATCTCAAAAAGAATATTTAAAAGATTATTTCTTAAAAAATATTGCTTTATATATCAATCCATTAGTTATTTCTAAGAAAGCTAATTTAAGCAGCGTTAACGATACTCATATTTATCTTGCAGTTAAAATGGAAGGTAAAAAAGAATCATATTTAGATGATGTAACTTATGCTTTAATTCCTCTTCCAGTACATTTTTGTGGAAGATTTATAAGTGTTCCAAGTTCTGAAAAAGATAAATACTATTTTATTTATTTAGATGATGTTATTAGACTTAATTTAGATTATATTTTCAAAGATTTACCATATAAAAAGTATGAAGCTTATGCTTTTAAATTCTCTAAAGATGCTGAAATGGAAGTTGAAAGTGATCCTGAAGAAGGTATTTTAAAATCTATTAGTGAAGCAGTTAAAGAAAGAAAAAAGGGTATACCTGTTAGAGTTGTTTTTGGAGAAAATATTCCAAAAGATTTATATTCAAAATTAATTAAAAAGTTCGAAATCGATGATTTAGATATTGTATCAATTGGTGGAAAATACCATAACAATAAAGATTTAATGAAATTCCCTAGACTTAATATAAAAGGATTAAATTATGAGCCTTGGGAAAGAAAAGAAATTAAAGAAGTAATAAATGGTGATTCCTTGCTTTCTAAAATTCAAGATAAAGATATGTTAATTCATGTTCCATATCAATCTTTTAATTCTTTTGTTGAACTTTTACAAGAAGCAAGTATTTCTCCTTTAGTTAGTGAAATAAGAGCAACAATTTATCGTGCTGCTAGTAATTCACGTGTTGTAGCAGCTTTATCTAATGCTGCAAGAAATGGTAAGAAAGTTACTGCGATGGTTGAACTTTTAGCTCGTTTTGATGAATCTAGTAACATTTTAATTTCCCAAACTTTAAAAGATAATGGAGTTAACGTTTTAACTGGTCAAGAAGGTTTCAAGATCCATGGTAAAATCGTTTACATTAAATTAAAAAACATGAAAGATATCGCTGTTATATCAACTGGTAACTTCCATGAAGGAAATGCTAAACAATACACCGATTGCTTACTTTTTACGTCTAATCCAAAAATTGTTAATGAAGTTAAATGCGTTTTTGATTTAATCATGATGCCTTATGATAAACATAATTTTAGAAACTTGCTTGTTTCTCCTTTACATATGGAACAAGTTTTTGAAAAATTAATTAAAAACGAAATTAAAAATAATAAACTTGGTTTACCTTCTGGAATTAAGATTAAAATTAACCATATTACCGATAAAAAGATGGTAAAACTACTTTATAATGCTTCAAGTAATGGAGTAAAAATCGATTTATTAATTAGAGGAAATTCTTCAATTATTCCTGGAATTAAAGATGTAAGTGAAAATATTACAGTTCATGGAATTATCGATAGATATCTTGAACATTCTCGTATTTTTATCTTTACTAATGGCGGAAATCCGCTTTATTTTATGGGTTCAGCCGACTGGATGCCAAGAAATTTATATAATAGAATCGAAGTAGTCACTCCAATTTATGATCCAGAAATACAAAAAGAATTAGAAATGATTGTCGATTTTGGTTTAAAAGATACAGCTAAATCAATCATCGTAACTAATGATGGCAAATATGTAAAAAATAAACCAGCAGAAAATAATTTACCTTTTAGAAGCCAAGAAGAGTTGTATAATTATTACAAAAATAAGTAAAATATTATAGAAAGAGAGGCTTTTATGAAGAGTGGATATTACGCAGGAATTGATATAGGAACTAATGCAGCTAGATTAGTAATCAAAGATACATTTGTTAATCAAAAACATGAAATCGACTCGATAGAAGTCCAAAAAATTAGAATACCTTTACGTTTAGGTGTTGATGTTTTTAAAAACGGAGAATTATCTCAAAAGAAAATAGAGCAACTTGGGTTGACTATTCTTGCTTTTAAATCAATAATGGAAATTTATAATGTAAATGATTTTTCTTGTTTCGCAACTAGTGCGATGAGAGAAGCAAAAAATGGCCAAGAAGCAATTGAATATGTCAAAGAAAAAACTGGAATTACTATAAAAATTATCAGTGGCGAAGATGAAGCAAAAACTGTTTCAAAAATTGCTAAAAACATCAAACTTGATGATAGTCCATATGTTTTTATTGATGTTGGTGGTGGATCAACCGAAGTAACTTTAGTAAAAAATAAAAAAGCTGTTGAATCAAATTCTTATAGATTAGGTACATTAAGAATTTTAGCTTCCCAAGATAAACAAGAAACTTGGGATAGTTTTAAGTCTAAGCTTAAAGAATATAAATCAAAATATGGAGCAACAAATATTGTAGGAACTGGTGGAAATATTAATAGATACTGGAAAATGTCTAAAAAGAAAGAAAAAAATTATATTCCAGTTTTAGATGTTTCAACTTTTAGTGATATTTATCAAGATATTAGATTGATGACTAGTGCTGAAAGAATGGAAAAATTTAATATTAAACCTGATAGAGCTGATGTTATTATTCCAGCCGGAGAAATCTTTGCTACCGCTTCAAAGATTTTAGATTCAAAAACTATTTTAGTACCAATGATTGGATTAAGTGATGGAATAGTTGACAGCTTAATTCAAGAACATATTGATGTTATTTAGGATTTAACCTTTGGAAAATAAGAATATAAAAATAGATTTAAATAATGACGTTAATTATATTTTAGAGACATTAGAAAAAGCTAACTTTGAGGCCTATGTTGTTGGAGGATTTGTTAGAGATTTTTTGCTTGGCAAAAAATCTAATGATGTTGATATTACTACAAGTGCTTTACCAAAAGAAATAAAGTCTTTATTTCCTAAAACTATTGATACAGGAATAAAACATGGAACAATTACAGTAATTTTAAATAAAACTTCTTATGAAGTTACAACTTTTAGAATAGATGGTGAATACTTAGATTCTCGTCATCCAAAAGAAGTTACTTTTACTCGTTCACTAAAAGAAGATTTAAGAAGAAGAGATTTTACTGTAAATGCTTTTGCTTATAATAATAAAGTAGGCTTAGTTGATTATTTTAATGGGCTTGGGGATTTAAAAAATAAGATTATTCGCGCAATAGATGATCCTAATAAAAGATTTAAAGAAGATGTATTAAGAATTTTAAGATGTTTTAGATTTAGTGCCCAATTAGACTTTAAAATAGAAGAAAATACATTAAAAGCTGCAAGTTTACTTGCTCCTTTAATTCAAAATATATCAAAAGAAAGAATTAGGGATGAACTTACAAAAATTCTTATGTCAAATCATCCTGAGGTTTTAATATTAGCTAGTAAAAATGGGGTAACTAAATATTTTTTAAGTGAATTTGATTTAATGTTAGAAACAAAACAAGAAACTCCTTATCATTCTTTTGATGTCGGAAGACATACCATTGAAGCGATTAAATATTCTCCTAAAGATTTGATAATTCGTTTAACATTACTTTTCCATGATGTGGGGAAACCTATAACTAAAACTTATGGAGATAATGGAATTGCAAGATTTTATAATCATGCTATTGAATCCGAAAAAATAGCAAAAAATATATTGGAAAGATTAAGATTTCCATCAAAAATTATTGAAACCGTCACTTTTTTAATTTTACATCATAGTGATGAAATTATTCCTAAACCTAAATATGTAAGAAGAGCAATCGGTAAGATTTCACCTGAACTATTTCCTTACTATTTAGAAGTTCAAAGATGCGATGTTTTAGCTCAATCAGATTATAAAAAAGAAGAAGTTTTAGCAAAAAACAAAATAATTCATGATTATTATGATGAATTTATGAAAGAACAAGATTGTTTTTCATTAAAAGATTTAAAGGTTAATGGAAACGATTTAATAAGTTTAGGGTTTAAAGGGAAAAATATTGGTATAATTTTAAATAATATGTTAAATAAAGTTGTCGATGAACCAAAACTTAATAATAAAGAATATTTATTAGAACATATAAATGATTTTATAAAAGAAAGGAAATAATCATGAAACTAGATGAAAAGAAAATCTATTTAGTTGCACCATCATTTGGTTGTACAACTGAGCCTTATAAAACAAGATTAAAAGTAGCAATTAAAAATTTAGAAAAAGTAGGTTTCAAAATAGTTAAAGGAAAAAATATTTTTAAAAATGATGGCGTTGTTGCTTCTTCTTCACCTTTAAGTAGAGGAGAAGAGTTTGATGATGCTTTCTTTAATTCAGATGCTAAATATATTTTATCAGTAGGAGGAGGCGAATTAATGGATGAGATGCTTCCTTTTGTTGATTTTAAAAAGATTAAAGAATCTAACATAAAAGATAAAGTATTTATCGGATTTAGCGATAATACAAACCTTACTTTTACTTTAACAACCTTATGTGATCTAACAACAATTTATGGTATAAATGCACCTAATTTTTATGAATATCCATTTACTTATGATACTTTAGATCTATATGAAATATTAAGTAAAAACAAAAAAGAATTTAAAGGATATAAGTTTTATGATGATATAAATAAATATAAAGATTTAGATATCAAAAAAGAAGACTTAGATCCTTTAGCTAAAAGAGAATTCACTTTAAAAAAGAAAATTATTGCTAAAAACTATAAAGAAGAAGTAAAAGGGGTAATCTTAGGAGGATGTTTAGATATATTAGCTAATTTAGTTGGTACTAAATATGATAACCTCAAAGAATATATATCTAAACAAAAAGATGGAATAATTTGGTATATCGAAGCTTGTGATTTAACTCCTCTTTCAATTAGAAGAGCATTGTTTCAACTTGAAGAAGCTGGATGGTTTAAAAATGCTAAAATGTTTCTTTTTGGAAGACATTTATGTAATGATTTAGTAACTTTAGGGATAAATAAATATAATGCTGTTGATATTTTAGACCTAACTTCTAAAAATATTCCTTTTTTATTAGATATAGATTTAGGACATATTTCACCTACTTTGCCTTTTATTAATGGTAAAACTGCAACTATAAAATATAGTAGAAACAATATATTCATTAAATATTTAGATTAACTTATCTTTTTAATATTAATATTTAATCTAATTTATATATTTTATTAATTTAAAATTGATATCAGAAATTCTCAATAATATAATTACAAAGTTATGAAAACTGAAGATTTAGCAAATATTTTTAAACTTTTAGGAGATGAATCTAGATTAAAAATTGTTTTTATCTTATTTAAAAATAATAGTCTTAATGCTAGTGATTTACTTAAAAGATTAAATATTGAACAACCTACACTTTCTCATCATATGAGACTTTTACTTTCTTATAAAATAGTTACATCGAAAAGAGAAGGAAAATTTATGTATTATTCATTAAATAAAGATTTAATGAATTATCTTTCTTTTGTTTTAAAAGAAGGAGAAGTTAATTATTAAACTTCATGAAATATAATAAATATTTAAAATATATCGATAAAAATATTAAGAATATACCTTCTAATTCTACCATTTTATTAAGCGGAGGAACTGGTGGACTTGGAAGTTCTTTTTTGCATTATTTAGTCTATTTAAATTTAAATGTTATATTGCTTGTAAGAAATTTAGATTTAGGAAATAAAATAATAGAGGAAGTTAAAAAGAAATTTAATGGTTCTACTTCTAAACTTGAATTAATTTATTTTGATTATTTAGACTTAGATTCAATTAATAATGCTTTAAATATTTTAAAATCGAAACATATTGATTACTTTTTAAATAATAGTGGGATATATCATCAAAAAATTCAATTTATTGATAAATTTGAAAAAACATATTTAGTTAATTTTCTTAGACCAGTACTTTTTATTAATAAGTTACTTAAGTTAAATAAAAATATAATCGTTCTTAATGTTGGATCGATATCGTATTCTTTTACGAAATTCGATATTAACGATATTTATTTAAGTAAAGCTAGAAATAAAAATAAAACTAAATATTATGGTTTAACTAAATATTTACTTATGTCTTATTCGATGTATTTAAATTTAAAAGGTTATGATGTTAGACTAGTTCATCCAGGAATTGCTTCAACTAATTTATTTGCTAAGAAAAATAAAGCTTATCCAAAATTATTTTATATTTTTATTACTCCATTAATTAAATTAATATTTATGAATGGTTTTAAAGCATCTTTGTCTTATCTTTTAGTACTTAATACTTCTAAAACTAGTATTAAATATAATGAATGGTTTGGACCTAAATATTTATTTCACTCATATGGTTATCCATCAAAATATAAGTTAAATAAAAAGATATCAAATATTAATTTAATTAATGAAATTGGAAGTAAAATTGATAAAATATTAGAAGAAAATTATTAATATGAATACACTAATTATTTATTTTACTGGAACTTTTAATACTAGATATCTTGTAACTAAAATTAAAGATAGATTAACTAAACTTAATTCTAACTTTAAAGTTGATACTTTAGAAGTTAATAAAAATAGCTTAATTAAAGATTTATCTTCTTATGATTTAATATTTTTTTCTTACCCAATTTATGCTTTTAATGTTCCTTCTTTATTTATTAAATATTTAAAGAAATTAAAGTTTAATAATCTAAAAAATACTAAATATATTATTGCTAAACAAAGTGGAGAAACTTTTGCAATAAACAATGCTTCAAGTAATGAAATATATAATTTACTTAAGTTTAAATTTAAAATAAATGTTAAAGATATTAATGAATATCACTTCATTTTACCTTATAACATTCATTTTAAATTTAATGATAATTTTATAAAAGAAATATTAAATTATGATAAGAAGTTACTTGAGATAATGATTTATGATTTAAAAAATAATATAAGTAACGTTAAACTTAAAACTAATTTTATTTATAATTTTGCTTCATATCTATTTAGAATTCAAAGACTTGGCGGGTATATTAATTCATATTTTTATAAAGTCGATTACTCAAAATGTTCTAGATGTTATAAATGTATTAATATTTGTCCAATAGAAAATATAGTATTAGATCAAAAAACTAATAAAATTAAGTTTAATAATAAATGTTTAATGTGTATGAGATGTTCTTTTTATTGCCCTAAGGATGCTATTAATATTGGTTTACTTAATTCATGGAAAGTTAATGGAAAATATGATTTAGAAAGAATTAATAATGATAATAATATTGATTCAAATTATATATTTAAGCAAAAGAACTTCTTTTTTAAAGGCTATTATAAAGTTATAAATAAGATTAATAAAAGATACGATGAGATTAAATAAAGTTTATACTTTATTTATTTTCATTGAGAAGATTGGAAGATCATTTTTTAAAGATACTATTAAATAGTAAGGTCTATCTAAATAATAAGATTTTGGGCCTTCACCTATTGGACCTGTAGGTCCTATTGTCCCAATTGTAACGCTATAGCCTTCAAAACCATCTTCATTTAATTTAAATTTATTTATTTGTTCTAATTCTTTTAACTCTAAAGTTTCTTTTGAAGAAATTGCTTTATCTAATACGACAAAATCTCTTAAACCTCTAGAATCAACAACTTCATCAATGTTAGTATCAGAATTTTGACTATCTAGATCTAAATGTGGGAAATAAAGGCTTGTCCAACTCTCTTCGCTATATTTTTTATCTAAACTAAACTTATTTAAATCTAAGTTATTTAAGCTTGAATTTTCATCTAAAGTAGTAATAAAAGTTAATTTAAAGTTCCTTGTTTCACCTTTAAAAGAAAGAATGTTATTTATTTCATCAACGTAATAAGAAGACTCTGAAAACATTGCAAACTTAGTCTTTGTTTCACTTTTATCAAAATTTCTAAATATATGTTCTTTTCCTTTAAAATTATAATTTTCTTTAATTCTTAAGGCACTTAAAACATAACTCCCATAAAGATATGTTGGTAAATCAGCACTTATATCTAAATCTAAATCTTCTTTAATTTTTTGAAATACTTTATTTTGAGCTTCTTGAGCATCTTTTCCTAAAAAAGACGAAACATAAAATTCATCGTTTAATGTTTTTAAATATTCTTCATTTAATTTTTCAATATTATAAAAACTAATTAAATCAGTAAATTTAAAATAAGAAGTATCGCTATTCTTAACATTTCTTAATTTATTAATTTCTTTAAAAATTTTAGATGAATCATCTTTACTTAAGTGATAAGTCGATAAAAAATCACTAGTAGTAGCCTGATCTATTATTAATAAATTAATAAAAGTAGAAAGAGGAGAATATAAAATATTTTCACTTTCATTATTTTCTCCATTAAAAGAAGTAACAATATCTTTATATAACTCATTTATTAAATGATTTTTTAAAGTAGATGAAGAATATTTAGAGGTAAAGGTAGACAAAAGAATATTATTAGATTCTTCTTTAGTTAATGTAGGTAAACTTGAATTTGGAGTATTAAATAAATAACCGTTATTAAAGTTACAAGAAGAAAGTAAGAAAAATAAACTAAAAATAGAGAAAGTTTTAATTAAAAATGATTTCATAAATATAATCTCCTTATATTAAATAAGATAAATTAAATTAAGTTTTGGTGCATAAATTAAATTTATTTCCCATCTATATATTTTTAGTAAAATAGCTATAATTATTATTTGGTAAAGAGGAAGTTAGATTTATGTTATTTAAAAAAGAACATTTAGATGAAATTAGAGAATATATTAAAAAAGATAATTTAAAAGGATATTTAATTTTAACAAGTGACCCACATTCTAGTGAATATGTTTCGTCTTATTATCTTTCTTTTAGAAATTATTTTGCTCCTTTTAGTGGAAGTGCAGCAAAATTATTAATTACATTAGATAAAGCATATTTATCAACAGATGGAAGATATTATATTCAAGCTAGTAAAGAACTTGAAGGTAGTGGTATATCTTTAGTAAAAGAAGGTTTAGAATCTTTAGAAGATGATATTATTTTAAAAAATAATATTAATCCTATTGGAACATCTTTTAATTTAATTAATGAAATAGATTATGAAAGATTAACTAATAAAGGTATTAAATTAGTCGATAAAGATTATTCATTTTTAATTAAAGATAGACCAAGTTTATCTAAAGAAAAAGTATTTAAACTTGATGAAAGTTTAAATACTTTAAGTGTAAAAGAAAAATTAGAATATATTTATAAGAAGTTAGATGAAGTTAAAGCTAAAGCTAATTTAATATCTTCTTTAGATGATATTGCTTCTATTTTAAATATTAGAGGTAAAGATATACCTTGTAACCCTGTATTTTATTCTTATTTATATGTATCTAAAGATTATGGTAATCATCTTTTTATTGATTTAGATAAGATAGATTTTGAAATTAGTGATATTAATATTCACCCTTATGATGATATATTTAAATTTTTAGAAGAACATAAAGATATTCCTACTTTAGTTGATAAAAATAAAGTAAGTACTAAAGTTTATTCTTTAATTAATAATAAGATTAACGGTAGTAATCCTTCTTATTTACTTAAAGCAATAAAATTAGAGAAAGAAGTTCAAAATACTAAAAAGATTCAAGCTTTAGATGGTCTTGCTTTAGTTAAATTCCATAAATATTTACATGAAAATTTATCTAAAAACTTAAGTGAACTAGATTATTCAAATAAACTTAAAGAATTTAGACTTTCTTCTCCTTTATGTTTTGATCTTTCTTTTAATACTATTGCCGCAGTAGGGAAAAATGCTGCTTTAATGCATTATTCCCCTACTTTAGAACATTCTAGTATTGTAAATGATAAAGAAATCGAATTATTAGTTGATTCAGGTGGACAATATTATGGTGGAACAACTGATACTACTCGTACATTTTTAATTGGAACACCAAGTAAAGAATTTATTCATGATTATACTTTAACTTTAAAAGCTTTAATTGGAGTAAGTTCAACTATATTTTTAGAAAATAGTGATGGCCATACAATTGATATTAGAGCAAGAGAATTCATGTGGAAAGAAGGAATGGATTATAAATGTGGAACTGGTCATGGAGTAGGCTATATCTTAAATGTTCATGAAGGTCCTAATGGCTTTAGATACTATGTTTCTAAAGATAGAGACGATCAAGGAAAACTAGTTCCAGGAATGATTACAACGATTGAACCAGGAGTATATAAAGAAAATAAATATGGTATAAGAATAGAAAATAATCTTCTTTGTGTACCTGCTTTTACTACAAATGATGGTAAATTCTATAAATTTGAAACAATAACTTATGTTCCTATTGATACAAAATGTTTAGATTTAACAATCATGAGTGATGAAGAAATTAAATGGCTTAATGATTATCATAAGTTAGTAAATGAAAAATTAACTCCATTAATTGATAATCAAGAATTAAAAGATTATCTAGATGAATTAACAAAAGAAATTCATAGATAATTAGTATTTACCTTATGAAAATAGTAATTTTACAACCATTAAAAACTGATATTTCTTCATATTTAAGTAAACTAAAAGACTACGATGTTACTTATTTTGATGAAAAAACTAACGATAAAAATGAAATTATTTCTAGAATTAGTAATGCTGATATTTTAATTAGCGATAATACTTTGTTAAATGAAGAAATATTATCAAAAGATCAAAATTTAAAAGCTTTATTTATTGCTTTTTCTGGCTTAGATCATATAGATTTAACTTATTGTGAAAAACATAATATTAAAGTTATTAATGCTAAAACTTATTCCAAAGAAAGTGTTGCTGAACTAAGTTTAATGTTTCTTTTAATGGCACTTAGAAAATTTAATTTACTTAAACCATATCATAACGAAATAGAAGGAAAAGAATTAACTAATCTTAATGTTGGCTTAGTCGGTTTAGGAAATATTGCTATATCTTTTATTAATCTTTTGAAACCATTTGAAAACTTAACTTTATTTTATACTTCTAAATCAAGACATTTAGATTTAGAAGAGAAATATAATATTAAATACTTATCTAAAGAAGAATTATTATCAAAGTCTGATGTAATTTCTTTACACCTACCTTTAACTAATTCTTCTTTAAACTATCTTAATAAAGATGAATTTAAATTAATGAAAGATAATGCGATTTTAATTAATACAAGTAGAGCTAAACTTGTTAATAAAGAATCTTTAATAGATTTTATGAAAAGTCATAAAGATTTTATTTATTGTAGTGATTTACTTTATGATGAATCAAATTTCGATAATAATTTAGATTTAGTTAGTCTTCCTAATTTAATTTACACTCCTCATATTGGTTTCTTTACAAAAGAAGCAATGGAAAATAGAGCTAATATTATATTTAATGAGTTATTTAAGTATTTAAATTTAAAATAACTATTTAATATTTCTATTTTATATAATCAAAAGTTTGAAACTTAGTTAGTAGAATAATAATAAAATAAGTTGATTATTATCGTATTTTTTAATTAGTTTAAATTCGTTATTGCATGTGCTATATAATTTTTATTTTGACTTATTTTATTACCTTGAACTAAATATTTAGTGCAATAATGTAAAAAATTTTTAGTTTAGAGGTACTCCAACTAAATATTTAGTGCAAAAGTGTAAAAAATATTTAGTTCAAACTACCTCTAAATAAATATTTAGTGTATAATTATGTTATAAAAAGGTAACTAATATATGGAAATTAAAAGAGATTCTTACTTAAAACAACTAATATTAAGGAAAAATAACGGACTTGTTAAGGTTATAACCGGAATTCGCAGATGCGGAAAATCATATTTACTTAACATTATTTTTTATAGTTATCTTAAAGGGTCTGGTGTAGATGAAGATCATATAATACGTTTTGCTTTTGATGCAGATAGTGATATTTCTTTATTAGGTTTAAATATTTACGATTTAATTGGGAATAAGCAAAAAGTTCCAGCGAGAACTTTTTCAGAATTTATAAATTTAAGATTAAAAGATGATAAACAGTATTATCTTTTGCTTGATGAAGTACAACTTTTAGAATCATTTGAGTTTGTTTTAAATAGTTTTATTAGAAAACCAAATGTTGATATTTATGTTACTGGTTCAAATTCAAAATTTCTTTCTTCTGATTTTATAACCGAATTTGCTGGAAGGGGAGATGTAATTCATCTTTTTCCCTTAAATTTTAACGAATTTAACTCTGTTTCAAAAAAAGATTTTAATACTACCTTTTCAGAATATTTAGTTTATGGCGGTTTACCAGCTTTAACTTTAATGGAAACGGAAGCTCAAAAATCAACTTATTTAAAAAGTACACTTGATACGGTTTATTTGCGAGATATTGTAAATAGATATGGTTTAAAAGATGATGCTATTTTGGGCGATCTTCTTAATATTTTAGCTTCTGGAATATCAAGTTTAGTTAATCCAAATAGAATCGCAAAAACTTTTTTAAGTGTTGCAAAAAAGAATGCTTCTCCAATTACAATTGCTAATTATATTAAATATTTTGAAGAATCATTTCTTGTTAAAAGTGCAATTAGATACGATGTAAAAGGAAGAAAATATATTAACACTCCATATAAAATTTACTTTGAAGATTTAGGGATAAGAAATGCAAGAATTAATTTTAGACAACTTGAAGAAACTCATCTTTTAGAAAATCTTATTTACAACGAACTAAGATTTCGAGGTTTTGAGGTAGATGTTGGAGTTGTTGAAGTTCGAAATGATAATGAATCAAAACAATATGAAATAGATTTTGTTGCTAATTTAGGATCAAAAAGGTATTACATTCAATCTGCTTATGAATTAGGAACTGAGGAAAAGATTTCTCAAGAAACGAGATCTTTTGATATGGTCAATGACTCTTTTAAAAAGATTCTAATAGTACGAAATGGCACTATTCCATTAAGAAGTGATAAAGGTTATACAGTTTTAAGTATTAAGGATTTTTTGTTAAATAAAAATTCCTTAGATTTATAAGTTTCGATTAAAAAGGGAGTGCTATTCCGTTTTAATCGAATTTAATTAATACGTGATTTTTGTTTTTTAGGACAAATTGTTTAATTTGGATTATTTTAGTAAATTTTAGTGTATTAAAAAAATATAACATGAGAATAAATAAAGGTATTATTATTGATTCTTACCCAGAAATAAAACCTTTAAATGAAAATGTTTTTATTTTTCCAATTCATCTAATTGGAATTTAATAATGCTAAATAATTTTGATTAATTTGGAACATTATTGAATTTAAATCTAATCTTATTTTCATAAATAAATGTAAGCGCTTTCATATTCTTGTTTTAATTAAATCTTTTCTAGGTTATAATTTTTTAATGATTAATTTTATTAGGAGAAAATTACAATGCAATTAAGAAAAGAAGCAGTAGATATTGTTCTTAATATTTGCAGAAAGTATAAAAACGAGCCTTCACCATTAATGCTTGTTTTAAGCGAGACTCAAAAGGAATATGGTTACATCCCTTTAGAAGTTCAAGAATTAATTTCTAAAGAACTTAATATTCCAGTTTCTGATATTTATGGAGTTGTTACTTTCTATTCATTCTTCTCTTTAGAACCTAAAGGAAGATATGTAATTGGCGTTTGTTTAGGAACAGCATGCTATGTTAAAGGTGGTCAAAATTTATTAGATAAATTTGCTGAATTATTAAAGATTAAACCTGGTCAAACTAGTGAAGACGGTCTTTTTACTTTGGATGCTTTAAGATGTATTGGAGCTTGTGGTATTGCACCTGCTATTTCAATTAATGGTAAGGTTTACCCAAAAGTTACTTTATCTCAAGTCCAAACTATAATCGATGAATATCGTAAAAAATCAAAGGAAGAATAGAGTATGGCAGAAGCAAAGATTAAAACCGTTAATGAGTTAGAAAAGAAGATAGTTTCTTGTTCTAAATGTTTAGAAAATAAATTTTCTGGAAAAGATAATAAAAGACATATCGTAGTTTGTGGTGGAACTGGATGTTTATCTAGTGATTCACAAGAAATTATTAATAAATTAGAAGCTTTAATTAAAGAAAATAAACTTGAAGATAAAGTTACAGTCAATGTTGTCGGTTGTTTTGGTTTCTGTTCTCAAGGTCCTTTTGTTAAGATTTTCCCTGAAGATAGGCTTTATCATGCAGTAGAAGTTAGTGATTGTGAAAGAATTATTAAAGAAGATATTATTGATGGAAAATGTATCACTGATCTTCTTTATGAAGACCCAAATACTCATGAAAAAGTAGAAAAACAAGATGATATTAATTTCTATAAAAAACAACTTAGAATTGCACTTCACGGTTGCGGAACAATAAATCCTGAAGAAATTGATGAAGCTTTTGGTTATGATGCTTTTAAAGGCTTTATTAAAGCTTTATCAATGAAAAAAGAAGATGTTATTAAAGAAGTCCTTGATTCAGGACTTAGAGGTAGAGGGGGCGGAGGCTTCCCTACTGGTAGAAAATGGCAATTTGCTCATGACCAAGTTAACGATACAAAATATGTAGTTTGTAATGGTGACGAAGGTGATCCAGGCGCATTTATGGATCGTTCCATTTTAGAAGGCAATCCAGTTTCTGTTATTGAAGGTATGATGATTGCTGCTTATGCAATTGGCGCAAGTGAAGGATATTTCTATGTTAGAGCTGAATATCCTGTTGCTGTTAAAAGACTTCAAATTGCTATCGATGAACTTAGGAAAGTAGGCTTACTTGGTAAAAATATTTTAGGAAGTAAGTTCGATTTTGATTGTCATATTAGACTTGGTGCTGGTGCTTTCGTTTGTGGTGAAGAAACTGCTCTTTTAAATTCTATTGAAGGTAAAAGAGGTATGCCTAGACCTCGTCCACCTTTCCCAGCTGTAAAAGGTTTGTGGGGAAAACCAACAATTATTAATAACGTCGAAACTTTA
The DNA here is from genome assembly GCA_944369075.1 of uncultured Bacilli bacterium. GTDB lineage: Bacteria > Bacillota_I > Bacilli_A > RFN20 > CAG-826 > Onthovivens. The sequence goes on along the minus strand of CALVXK010000005.1, from coordinate 95,546 downwards.
GCCAATGTTCCTTATATTTTAAGAGTTGGAGCAAAGGAATTTGCAAAAATCGGTACTGAAAGAAGTAAAGGAACAAAAGTTTTCGCTCTTGGTGGTAAAGTTAAGAATGTTGGTTTAGTTGAAGTTCCGATGGGAACTACTTTAAGAGAACTTGTTTTTGATATTGGTGGAGGAATCCCAAATGATAAGAGATTCCAAGCTATTCAAACAGGCGGCCCATCTGGTGGATGTTTAACAATTAACGAACTTGATACACCAATTGATTATGATAATTTAATCGAAAAAGGATCAATGATGGGATCTGGCGGCGCAATTGTTATGGATGAAGACAACTGTATGGTTGATGTTGCTAAATTCTATCTTGAATTTATTTGTGATGAAAGTTGTGGAAAATGTTCTCAATGTAGAATTGGAACAAAGAGATTGCTTGAAATTTTAACTAAAGTTACTGATGGAAAAGCAACAATGGAAGATTTAGATAAACTTGAAACATTATCTGAATCTATTAGAGTTGGCTCTCTTTGTGGCTTAGGTCAAACAGCACCTAACCCAGTTCTTTCAACTTTAACTAAGTTTAAAGAAGTTTATATTAGACATATTAAAGATAAAAAATGTGATGCTGGAATTTGTAAGAACTTAATTTCATTTAGAATCGATGAAAATAAATGTAAAAAATGTTCACTTTGTGCAAGAAATTGCCCAGTTAATGCAATTACTGGTCAAGTTGGTAAAACTCCATTTGTTATTGATCAAGAAAAATGTATTAAATGCGGAACATGTATTAGTGCTTGTAAATTTGGCGCAATAATTAAGGAATAGAGGTAGTTATATGGGAAAAATTACAATATATATTGAAAATAGACCTTACGTTGTTGATGACGATTTAACTATCTTAGAAGCTGCAAAAATTTGTGGATATAATATTCCTAATCTTTGTACATGGAAAAAAGGAAGATGTTCAGTCGCATCTTGTAGAGTTTGCTTAGTCAAAGTAGAAGGCGAAAGAAGACTTGTTCCTTCTTGTGCTTATCCTGTTAGAGATGGATTAAAAATTTCAATTTCTGATCCAAGTGCAGTTCAAGCAAGAAGAACTAGTGTCGAATTATTACTTTCAAATCACTATTATAACTGTCAAGCTTGTAGAAAAAATGGACAATGTGAACTTTTAGAAGTTAGTAAAAGAGTTGGTGCTAGACCTGAAATGTATGTTGGAGAAAAAACAAAGACAACTCTTGATGAGCTTGCACCAGGTTTAGTTAGAGATACATCAAAATGTATTTTATGTGGAAGATGTATTGAAGCTTGTAAAGATACTCAAGGAATTGGCATTTTAGGTTTTGAAAATAGAGGTTTTAAGACAATAGTTTCTCCAGCAGGAAATAGATCGTTTAATAATGTTCCTTGTATTCAATGCGGACAATGCACTTTAGTTTGTCCTACAGGTGCTTTAATGGAACATAATGAAATTGATAAACTTGATGAAGCATTTAAAGCTGGAAAATATGTTATTGTCCAAACAGCCCCAGCAGTTAGAGCGGCAATAGGTGAAGAATTTGGAGAAAAAATTGGAACTCCATCAACTGGAAAAATGGTTGCTGCTCTTCATAGACTTGGTTTTTATAGAGTATTTGATACAAATTTTGGTGCTGATTTAACAATTACTGAAGAAGCTAATGAGTTTGTTCATAGAGTTATTACCAAAACTCCTGCACCAATGATTACTTCTTGTTCACCAGGTTGGGTAAATTATTGTGAATATTATTACCCAGAACTTTTGCCACATCTTTCTACTTGTAAATCACCTCATGAAATGATGGGAGCAATTATTAAATCTTATTATGCTGAAAAACATAATATTGATAGATCACAAATTTGTGTCGTTTCTATTATGCCATGTACTGCTAAAAAGTTTGAAAAAGATAGAAAACAAAATGCAGTTGATGGGATTGCTGATGTCGACATTGTTTTAACAACAAGAGAACTTGCACAACTTATTAGAAGAAGTGGTATTCAACGGAAGAAACTTCCAGATGAAGACTTTGATGATGATTTAATTGGTGAATATAGTGGTGCTGCTGCAATATTTGGAGTTACAGGCGGAGTTATGGAAGCCGCTGTAAGAACTGCTTATTATATTCTCACAAGTCAAGAACTTGAACCAATTGATTTTATGCCTTGTAGAGGACTTGAAGGAATTAAAGAGGCTTCGATTAAAATTTTAGGAAATGAATATCATTTAGCAATGGCTTCAGGAATGAAAAATGCTAAAGTACTTTTAGATGAAATTAAAGAAGGAAAATCTAAATATGACTTTATTGAAATTATGGGATGTCCTGGAGGATGTATTAATGGTGGCGGACAACCTTATGTCTTCCCAGTATTCTTACCTAATGAAGATGATGATATTCAAGATACCTATATTAAGAAAAGAGCAAGTGTCTTATATAATATAGATAAAGAAAAGAAAGTTAGAAGATCACATAAGAATCCTGATATTATTAAACTATATAAAGATTATCTAGGAGAATATGGTTCAACTAAAGCACATAAATTGCTTCATACTTCTTATAATAGTGATAGAGAGAAATACCCTGATTAGTTAATTAAGATATAAACGCATAAGGTAGAAAACTTTATGCGTTTTGTTTTAGTTTATCTTTTTAATTTATAGATTTAGATTATAATAAAGTTGTATGAACTTTTTAAAAAAGTATGACGTTTTAATTTTAATTTCATCTCTTATCATATTTATTGGTGGATTATTATTTGTAGTGTTTTCTTATCAAACTAGCTTTATGAGATTATTTTTAGGTTATTTCGTTGGAGCAATATTAATGATTTCTTCTTTAATTTATATGATTTATCGTTTAATTAAAGATGATATATATTTTTTTAGAATAGTTTATTCAATACTTCTTTTTGGAGCAGGATTCGCTCTATGTTTTTATCCTTATTTTATTGTTAGTTTGATTCCTTTATTTTTAGGCATAACGATGTCTTTGGTTGCTATTATATTTATTATTAAGTTTTTGATTTTAAAGAAAGTTTCTTTAAAATCAATGTATAACATTGTTCAACTTATATTAGCTTTAATCTTATTAGCTGCAGGTATTTTATTTATCGTATTCTTTAAAAAAATCGATGTCTATTTAACATCGATTATTATTGGAATACCTTTAATGATTATTGGAATTGCCGGTATATTAATATCTTTAATTAGAATTATTCGAAATAGATAATTATTTTGAATTAAAAACCATTAAATATAACTCTAATTCTTTTTTTGTAATTCCAGCGTGTGCTCCAACAAGAGAAGAATTATTTTCTTCACTTAAGTTATATTTAGAATACGAAAGAAAGAAGTAGTTACCTAAAATCGAATCTAAATCTTTAAAGCTTTCTCCTACTCCTAAAATGTTTTTAGAAAGTAATTCCTCTTTAGAAATAAGTAGGAATTTATCTTTATACTTTTTATTATATATTTCTTTAAATTCATTAATCTTATCGTTTTTTACTATTAAAGAAGCAAAACGACCTTCAACACTAAAACCAACATTTTTAGTTTTTAAAGTAGACATAAGTTCTTTGTCTTCAAATATATTAATATTTTTAATATCGATAAAACCATGATCTGCACAAAGCAAGACTAAGACATCTTGATGAGATGAAACAAATTTTTCTAAACGATAAGATAATTCTAAAATATCATTGATTACATGCTCTCCGTTTATTCCTTCTTGATGCATAGTATGATCTGGTAAAGAAGAATAAGCATAAATAAATTCATGGGTATTAATCTCTTCATTTAATTTGTTAAAAAATAAATCAAGTTTTTTATAACTATCTTTTTCATCTTTAAAATCAATATCTTTAATCTGAGTTGCGATTTCTTTTTTATTTTGGTTATTTATTAAATCAAAAATAAAAGTAGGTTTAAGATAAGTTGAAGTTACATTTTTATCAATAATAGTGTTACTTACTTTATCTCGATCTAAAAATACATCGATAAATTTACCTTCATCTTTAAAATATTGATTCCATCCAACAAAACCATTTTCTTTAGGATATTTTCCGGTGATTAAGGCATTCGTCGCTGCAACAGTTGTTGGAGGATAAATTGAAGAAAATTCTTTATAAATATTAGAATAAATAAAAGGAATGGAACCTTTATATTGTTCGATAATGTTTTTTCCAAAAGCATCAAAAAGAAATAAAACAACTTTTTTATCTTTATTTTTTAATAATAATTCATCAACATCTTTCATTGTTTCGTGAAATGGAGTTACGCCAAATCTTTTTAAAATCGAAGATGAAAGATTTACTAAGTTATTTGTTAAATCTAAAGTAGTACTATATTTTTCCATAGATAAGATTTTATAAAATTAAAAGAAAAAGAGGAAGTACAACTTCCTCTTAATTGCTACATTTACTCTTATCTTAGAACTATAATCTCTTGTTGTAGTATTCAACGATTAATGATTCGTTAATTTCTTGAGAGAGTTCGCTTCTTTCTGGTAATCTTTCAAAACTTCCCTCTTTCTTTTCTTTGTCAACTTTGACATAAGCTGGAGTAGTTGTGATTGATTCTAAAGCTGCTTTAACAATAGCTAAGTCTTTGCTCTTTTCTCTTAAAGCGATTTTATCACCAACTTTTAAGATATAAGATGGGATATCGATTTTTTTACCGTTTACTAAGATATGGCCATGGTTAACAAGTTGTCTAGCTTGTTTTCTTGTTGTCGCAAAGCCTAATCTATAAACGATGTTATCAAGTCTTGATTCAAGTAAGACCATGAATGCTGAACCAGTAATTTCGTTTGAAGCGCTAGCGATTCTGAATAATCTAACGAATTGTTTTTCGTTTACGCCATAAAGGTCTCTTAATTTTTGTTTTTCAATTAATTGTCTTCCGTATTCAGAAAGTTTTTTCTTTTCTTGACCATGTTGACCTGGTGCATATGCTCTTTTCTTTAATTCGTTTCCTGTTTCGCTTAAAGAGAAGTTAAGTCTTCTTGATCTTTTCCATGTTGAGTCAAAATTTCTCATGTAGTTTTCTCCTTTTAGTTATTAATTTACATAAAACGAGATACAAATTCTGTTTTTCGGATGATTCAATTTAGGATTTCGAACTTGTAGCGTAGTCTTACTTTCTAAAAAGTATCTTTTATAGTAGAATACTTTTATTGAGTCATCGGACAAAAACATATTTATATGCTGCATTTACATGCTTAAAAAATATACATTATTTTGTTATAATTGACAAGTAAAATTTTTGATGTAAAGAAGCTAAATTAATGAGATTTTATCTAAAGATAAATCTTAACAAAATTAGAATATTATTTTATTTAAAATAACTATGTTTTAGTTTAAAATATTTTTTGAGGTTAATATATGAAAATAAACTTGCTAGCTGAGAATGAAACTATTTTAGGATTACCACCTGAAATTCTATATACAATTATTGGAGGAACTGTTGGAATTATTTTACTTATTATAATAATTCTACTTTTAAATAAATTTGTTTTTTCTAGACAAAAAATTAAGAAAACTTTAGCTAATTTAACTAAAGATTATCAATATTTAAACAATTTATTAACAAAACAAGATTTTACTTATATTGGTAAACTTGATGCTATTTCAAGAACTAACCTTCTTTATGCTGATGTCTATAATCAATATTTAGATAGATTTTTGGAACTTTCTAATGAATTTGATAAAGAAATTGAAGAATTTTTAAATGCTTTAAGTGTTAACCTTGAAGATAAAAATGTTAAAGCTTTCAAAAAAACCTATAAAGAAGGTATCGGTCATTTTAATGAATATAAAAAAGAAGTCTTAGCTCTTGACCAAGATTTAGAAGTAATTATTAGACCTGAAGAAGATTGTAGAAGAGATTCTTTAATGCTTAAAGATAAGTATAGAGAAGTTAAAACTCTATATGAAAGCGTTATTGATAGACTTGATCCTGTACAAGAAAAGTTTGAAATTGTCTTTAAAAATATCGATAAAAAATTTAATAAATTCGAAGATTTAGTTGAAACTGCTGATTATGACGAAGCTAAAGCTATGCTTCCAAGTTTAGCTAAGATTTTAACTGAAATTAAAAATGTATTAGAAGTTTTACCAACATATTTAGAAGAAGTTAATGGAAATGTTCCTAAAGAAATGGGAAATATTTTAGATAAATATCATGCTTTAGAACTTACTAAGCTACCTTTAGGACATTTAAAAATAGATGATGAGATACAACAAATTAAGAATGTTTTAATTGAACTTAGAGAGAATTTTAATTCACTTAATATTAAAGATGCAGATACTAGAATTAAAGAACTTCATGAAATATTAAATAGACTTGATGAACAAATGGATGCTGAAGAAAAAGCTAGAAATGAATTTAATGATATTTATCAAGATACAATTAATTCTTATACAGAATTAGAAAAAAATATCATTAAATTAAATAACTCCATTCCATCTTATGAAAAATATTATGTTATTGATGAATCTAATCAAATTAGACTTAGACAACTTGGAACAGATTTAGACACTTTATCTAAATTTAAAAGAAGAGTTGATTTCTATGTTCATGGAGCTGAAGCTACATATTATACTGATTTATTAACTAAGATTAATGATTTATCAAATGGTATTAACGACTTAAAATCTCACTATGAAGAATATCATACTTATTTAGATTCTTTAAAGAAAACAGTCGATAATGGTCATGAAATGATCAATACTAGATATTTACAACTTAAAAGAGCTGAATATATCATTAGAGGTTTTAATAATGATTATTTAACTAATAAGTTCCAAGAAGGAATTACTCGTTCATATAATATTATCGACGCTTTACATGAAGTTATTACAACTTTACCTATTGATGTTATTAGAGTTAGTGATTTAACTAAACAACTAGATATGGTAACTATTGAACTTTTAACTGATATTGATAACTTATCTTCTTACTACAATTTATGCATTGATAATGTTACTTTAATAAACAGAGATAGAATGAAATTTACTGATGTTCATAATCTATTGATGCAAGCTGAATCATTATTCTTTGCTGGTGAATATAAATCTTCTTATGAGATGACAGAAACTATTATTCATAGAATCTCTGATAAAGATAAGGTTGATAGATAATAATGATTTATTTTGATAATGCCGGAAGTACTAGAGTAGATGATAGAGTTTTAGATGAATTTATATTAGATAATAAGAAATATTATGCAAATCCATCTTCTTCTCATTATTTAGGACTAGAACTATCTAATAAGATTGAAAAGATTAAGAAAGAGATTCTAGAATCTCTTTCTTTAAGTTATTCACTTTATGATGTTATTTTTACTAGTGGAACAACAGAATCTAATAACTTAGCTATTAAAGGTTATGTTGAGGCTAACAAAAATAGAGGGAATCATTTAATTACTTCGAAAGTAGAACACCCAAGTGTATTAAATATTTTTAAAGAACTTGAAAAAGAAGGTTATAAAGTTACTTATTTAGATGTTGATATTGATGGTAATGTTGATTTAAAAACATTAAAAGAAGTAGTTGATAAAAATACAATTTTAGTTTCATTAATGGGAGTAAATAACGAAACTGGAACTATATTAAATTTAAGCAAAGTTAAAGAAATTATTAAAGATTTTCCAAAAATTGTATTTCATAGTGATTTAGCTCAAGTTTTAGGAAAAATAGATTTTAACTATAAACTATTTGATTTAATGTCAATTTCTGGTTATAAAGTTTATGGAATTAAAGGAATAGGTGCTTTAATTAAACAGAAAAAGATTAATTTGAAACCTCAAATTATTGGAGGAGAACAACAAAATAATCTTAGAAGTGGAACGCTACCTTATCCTTTAATTGCTTCTTTAGCTAATGCAATTAAGCTTGCTAAACTAGAAAAGAAAAAAAGTTATGAAATAGTTTTAAAAATTCACGATTATTTAGCTAATGAACTTTCAAAAATTGACGGAATTAAAGTTAATCTAGGTAAAAATTCTTCACCTTATATCTTAAATTTCTCATTACTTCATAAAAAAGCAAGCGTTGTAAGTGAAGCATTGTCAAATAAAGAAATTTATGTTTCTACTAAGTCTTCTTGTGAATCAAAAATAAACGAATCGTCTTATGTAATTTATGAGTTTAATCGCAATGAAAACAATGCAAGAAATTCAATTAGACTTTCTTTTTCAAAATATAACACTCTTGAAGAAGCAGAAACATTTATTAAAGAATTAAAAGAAATCTTAACTAAAATAAAGGATGAATAAACATGGATTATAATACAATTATTGTTCGCTTTGGTGAAATGTCTACTAAAGGAAAAAACAAAAAAGATTTTATTAATAAACTTGCTGGTTCAATTTTATCGCATTTAAAGAAATTTGAAGATGATTTTGAATTAGTTAAAAGGCATGATCATATTTATTTAAATTTAAAAGAAGAAAACCAAGAAATTATCGATATTTTAAAAGAAGTTCCTGGAATGTATTCTTTTTCACTTGCTTTAAAAACAGATATTACCGATTTAGATGAATTAAAAGATTTTGTTTTAGAGCAAATAAAAAAAGAGGATGGACAAACTTTTAAGATGAAAACAAGAAGAATTGATAAGTCTTTTCCTTATAATTCCGATGAAATAAACCGCATTTTAGCAGGTCATATTTTAAAAAATACATCTTTAAAAGTTGATGTTCATAATCCTGATATTATGTTTAATGTCGAGATTAGAGATGATGGAATTTATCTTTTTACTCAAACAATCAAAGGTTTAGGAGGATATCCTAAAGGTGCGATAGGAAGAAGTTTAATGATGCTTTCAGGCGGAATTGATTCGCCAGTAGCAGCTTATTTAATGATGAAAAGAGGAATTGAAATTTCTTGTATTCATTTTGCGTCCCCACCATATACTTCAAGTGCAGTTATTTTAAAACTTCAAGATATTTTAAAGGAATTAACAACTTTTCAAAACAAAATCCATCTTTATATTGTTCCTTTTACAAAAATTCAAGAAGAAATATATAACCATTCTTTCCAAGGTTATGAAGTTACAATTATGAGAAGAATGATGTATCGTTTAGCTGAAAAGCTTGCAAGAAAAGTACATATTTATTCAATTTGTAATGGGGAAAGTTTAGGACAAGTTGCTTCTCAAACTATTGAATCTCTTTACGCAATTAATGCGGTTACAAATTACCCTATTATTCGTCCTCTTTCAACTTTTGATAAGGTTGATATTATTAAGATTTCAAAAGATATTAATACTTATGATATTTCGATTAGGCCTTATGAAGATTGCTGCACTATATTTCCTATTAAAAAACCTAAAACTGCTCCGAAAATTGAAGATTGCTTAAAAATCGAAGAAAGATTTGATTACGAAACTCTTTTAAATGAAGCGATTGAAAATACTGAAATAAAAATAATAAAAGCTGAATAAACAAAAAAAGACTTTCCCTAAGTTTAGAGAAAGTCTTTTTAAAAGTAAGTAATTAAATTATTTTCTTTCGCCAAGTTTTTCGCTAAATTCGTAAATATCTTTGGAATTTAAGCAGAATATTTCATATCTAGTAAGTAAATCTTGAGCTGTCTTTTCTTCTTCAAATTGTTCATCAATGAAAATTTTAATAAAAGATTCAGTGAAATAATCTTTTTCTTCTTTAGCAGCAGAATAAAGATTAAAAATAGCAGAAGTGACTTTCTTTTCATGGGCAAGTTGAAGTGTTAAAGGTTCTTTAAAATCAGCGAATTCGGCTTTTGGCTTAGGTATATCTTTTAAGATAACTTTTGCATTTTGATCATGGAGATAGGTAGAAAACTTATCTGCGTGATCTAATTCTTCTTTAGCTTGAGCTTTAAACCAACTAGCAAATCCATGTAAACCTTTTTCTTCATAGAAATTTGCGATTGAATAATATAGATACGAACTATAGATTTCGGCATTTATTTGGTTATTAAATGCACTTTGTAAATTCTCGCTTAACATAATTCCTCCAAACAAATTAAAAAAGCATGTTAAGTTATAACACGCTTTTTATTGGATGTAAATTAGTTTAATTTATTATTTTGCTTCTTTTGCAATTTTGACTAGTTCAGCAAAACCTTTTTCATCATGAATTGCGATTTCAGAAAGCATTTTTCTGTTTAAGTCAATTTTTGCAACTTTTAAGCCGTGCATGAATTTTGAGTATGAAATTTCATTGATTCTGCAAGCAGCATTAATTCTTTTGATCCATAATTTTCTGAAGTCAGATTTTCTATCTTTTCTTGAAATATAAGCATATCTTTTTGACTTCATTACTTGTTCTTTAGCAGTTTTGAATAAAATATGCTTACTACCAAAGTAACCTTTAGCTTGTTTAATTATCTTTTTTCTTCTTTTATGTGTAACAATTCCACCTTTTACTCTCATGTTATTAACTCCTTTCTTGAACTATTCTTGAATAAGATATTTTAATCTCTTGTAATCAGTCTTATTCATCTCTGTTGCTTTTCTTAAGTGTCTTTTTTGTTTATGTGTCTTATGTGGAGCAAGGTGAGATACATAAGCGTGATGTCTCATGATTTTTCCAGAAGCAGTAACATGAATTCTTTTTGTTAATGCTTTTTTACTTTTCATTTTTGGCATAAATGTTTCCTCTCTTTCTACTATTTTTTAGTTGGCTTTGCACTAAGTAGGCATGTTAACCATTTTCTATCAAGATTTGGTGCTTTGTCGATTACTGCATAATCTTTAGTAAGTTCGATAAATTTGTTCATGACAGCTTCGCCAACCTCGACATGAGCGAGTTGTCTCCCTTTAAAACGAACACCAACTTTGATTTTATTTCCTTCTTGTAGGAATTTAATTGCAGCTTTTACTTTAGTAAGTAAGTCGTGCTCTCCGATTTGAGGAGTGAGTTGTATCTCTTTGACCTCAATGATTTTTTGGTTCTTTTTTGCTTCTTTTGCTTTCTTTTGAGCTTCATAGCGGTATTTTCCATAATTTACAATTTTGCAAACTGGTGGTTTTGCATTTGGAGCAACGCAAAGCAAATCTAAACTATATTCTTCAGCTTTTTTTAAAGCATTGTATTTAGACATTTTTCCAAGGGATTCTCCATTTGGTCCAATGACTAATACTTCATTGAAACGAATAAATTCATTAACTAAATCGCCATTTTTATTAGTAAAGCGACTCTTGCCATCTTTTTGGCCATTATTTAAAGCGATAAAACTTTTCCTCCTTAAACGAATAAAAAACGGACATAAAGAAGTGTCCGTCTAAAAATTTCTTAAAACAAAGCATTTTTAGTAGCCTTAACCAATTTATTAAGATAAATCTGGTGAGAGCGGACCTCTTCTTTCTACCTACGTCAAGAATATACACTTATTTGATATCTAAATCAATAAAAATTTGCATAACTATCGAAAATCTTTATTAAAATAGACTTTAACTAACCTAAATAGTATTCGATTTAGTTTTTCTATATTTAAAATAATTTTTAAAAGTTTTAAAATTTAGAACATATGAAAAAACTTAAAGCATTTGTTTTTGATTTTGATGGAACGCTTTCATATACTGATGAATTTATCGTTAGAACGATGATGGAAGCATTTAAAAATATTTTAAATAAAGATTTAACTGTTGAAGAAGTTATTAATAATTATGGACCTAGTGAAGAAGGAGTTATTTTAAATATATTAAATAAAGATGAAAAGAAAGCTAAACTAGTATTTGATGAATATCTTAAATTATATAAGATTAATCATGAGAAATATGATAAAGATATTGATCCAATATTTTATGAAATATTTGATAATATTAAGAAAAATAACTTTAAACTTATTGTTTTAACTGGAAGAAGTGAAAAGACATTAAATTTATCTTTAGATCAATTTAAGATTAGAAAATATATTGATTCTTATTATTTTGGAAGTGTTTTAGGGGTAAATAAGCCTGATTCATTTAAAAAATTAGAAGAAGATAATAACTTAAGTAATGATGAGATAGTTTATTTTGGAGATTCTAAAAATGATATTAAGTCATGTTTAGAAGCTAAAGTAAAACTTTATAGCGTTACTTACTATAACAAAAATCAAGAAGAAGAAATTAAAAAGCTTAATCCTAATGTAATTACTTCTTTAAACGAATTAAAAGAAGTAGTAAATAAATTAATATTAGAAAATAAGTAAATAATATGGAAAGTGATACTATTTCGAATAATGAGTCTAAAAGTATATTCCCTAATAAGATATATATCTTATTCTTTATTTTATTAACTTTTGTTAGTGGATTAATCGAAATATATTCTTTAAAAATAGATAATATGTTTACTTTTATGGAAACAGGTAACTTAATTAATGTTATTGTTAATTTATTACCTTATTCATTTAATTTTATTTATCCTTTATATTCTTTAATATTATTTATTATTTTTATATTTATCCTAATTATTATCAAAAATAAATTACTTAAAAATAATAAGAATTATGTAACTATTTCCTTATTTATTTTACTTATTCTTTCATTTATTCTTATTTTTATTCCTTCTAATACATCTAATAATATAGATAATAACTTAAATATATGTAAATTTATTCGAATAACATTAAATACATTATTTGGAGTAATACTTATTTTTACTTTTATTAGTTTTAAATCAATAAACTATGTTCCTACTATGATGACTAATAATATTAAAATGGCTACTACTAATTTATCCTTATATTTTATTAATAAAAATAAATCTAATTTAAATACATTTTTATATTATTTAACAATTATATTATCTTTTATTATTGGTATTATTATTGGATTAATCTTAATAGTTTTTAAAGATAACATATTTACACTCGTTATCTTTAAAAACTATGAATATAACCAAAATATTATTTATGTTTTATCTTTTATGTTGTTAATTATTTTAAATTTAATATATAGATATAAGTTAAAGAAATATTTAAATAATGAAGGTAAGATAATAGAAAATAAATAAAAATCATACAAAATTGTTAAAATAATATAATTTCTTAGTTAAGTGACATTTTAAATAGTAAGTTTACTTAGTGCTGTCATATTTTTTTCGTTATGGTATAATAAAATAAATATGTTAAATAAAAATTATTACTTTGACAAAAATATTAATTTTTTTAAGTTTTATTCTAATGTTTTTAAAGGAACCTCTAATTTTACTTTGAAATAATATTTAATTGAGATTTTATTATTTGGAGGTAGCCTTATTATGTATGTAGAAAATCGTCGATATTCAGTTTTAGCATTAATCTTTAGGATAATAGGCCTAATAGCCATTATAACTAGTTTATTTTTGTTTATCTTTGATATTAGAATCGTTTATAAAGGTATAGTTTTATGGATTTGTTCTATTCCTTTATTTTCTAGTATTTTAGCACTAATTTTTGAACATCTAATTGAAGTAAAAAAAGATATAGTATATAAAGTTGGTTTATTGATTTTAGATATAATTTTAATGCTTGTTGGCTTAGTTTCTTTATTTCTAGCGATAGTTTATATGTTTTAAGGACAAAATATATGAGAAAGTTTTTTAAGATTATAGCTTTAAGTTTAGCTGGTATTTGTTTAGTTACTTCTTGCGATAGAAGAAATATAGAATATTTAGTTTTAGATGATTTTATAAAAAGTGATGTTGATGGTGCTTTATTAGGCTCAATAACAATAGTTGATGAAATTAGAGGTGTTGATTTAGGATATCTTCTTTATGTAAGTAAGGAACAAAATAAAGAAGAACACTATTTTTATTTCGATAGAACTTTTATAGTTAATAAATTTGAAGGACCTTATAAACTTAATTCTTATCCTTATCAAAATAAAATTGATGATATTTGTAGTTTTATTGTAGAAGAACTTGATGTTAAAGCAGGATTTGAATTAATAGATAAACTTATTTTTAAAATTGATGAGGCTAAGCTATATGAAAATAATGAACCAAGTGGATATTTGGTTTATGATAATACATATAGAATAAATGAAAATAATTACGATTTATCACTTGTAAAGGAAGAGTAGTTTAGATTCTTTTCTTTTAAACATAATTACTGGGCGATTTTGATGTTACTTTTAAAGAATAAATAGTTTTTGCATTTTATCAATGTCATCGCAACGAAATTTAGTAATATAAATTGCTAAATTCATCCAAAATACATGATTTTGAAAATAATTCTAAAAGAGATGAGACTGTTGCAATGGCTTTGATATTTAGCGGAACAAAAACTTTTCAGAATTTAAACGAATGAATTTTTTTATTAATGTTAAAATTAACTAATATAATAAGATAAGGAAAAGTAAAAATTAAGGTAATATTTTTCTTGAATTATTATATTTTTAAATGTATTATATTTAAGCCTAAAAGGTAAATGGCCTTATAGCTCAGCTGGATAGAGCAACAGCCTTCTAAGCTGTGGGTCAGGCGTTCGAATCGCCTTAAGGTCACCAAAATACAAATAACGCGATAATTATCGCGTTTTTTTGTTGTTTGAAACTCAAAAAATTGTATCAATTGTATCAAAATATATTTTCCCTCATTTTCAAGTCCCATGTTTTTCTCATTTTATCATAACAAGTTATGATATTAATTCATTCGCAAAAGGAGGACTTGAAAATGAAAAATAAAGACAAAATAAAAGAAGTATTAGAACTAGCCCTTCTAATACTTCAAGTAACTTATTTCTTAGTTACACTTCTATCGATATAATCGATATAAAATAATTTACCACACTATCTTTATTTCCTCAAGTCCTCCCTCTATCCAATAACCCTAGAAAATAATTTTATAAATTGATATTTATTTCTTAAAAGCTTCTTCAAAAGCTTTTTTAACATTATCTTTTCTTGCAGGAAATAAATGAGCATATACTTTTAAAGTAACGTTAACAGAATTATGTCCAAGCCAAGAAGCTATATCTTTAGGATCTACATTCTTATTAATTAAATAAGTAGCACAAGAATGTCTGAATTCATGAAGCTTAATATAATGTAGATTAGCTTCAGAAATATATTCATCAAGATTTCTTCTAATTGTTGTTTCTCCAATTACTTTGTTTTTCTTTTTATTTATAAAAACGAAATCATTCTTTTTTAGTTTCTTGTCATTAATTAAAGATCTAACTAACTCTTTAATATCGGCAACATAAGGATAAAAACGATAGGAAGAAACTGTTTTTAAATTAAAAAGTTTTTGACCACCGAACCTTCCTTTATTGGATAGTTCATATTCTATAGAAACTTTATCATTCATAAAGTTAGAAACCCTTAAAGCTCTTAATTCTCCAATCCTTAAACCATAATAAAATAATAGAGAGAACATTAGTCTATCTTCTTTATTATTAATAACAGAAAGAAGAAGTTGAAATTGCTCAAAAGTATAATAATTGTATTTCTTTCTTACATCTAAAGATCTCTTATATTTATAAAAACTTGAAGTATTAATTTTACAACCATAATTAGAAAGAAAATTTATAAATAACTTTGTAATATAAATATAAGGATCTATAGCTTTATATGCTAAGTTATTTAAAGAATCATTTAAGAATTCACAATAGCTTCTAGTTATATTTGATACTTTCTTTCCTTCAAAATATTTCTTAACAACAAGATTAAATGAATTTAAATATCTTTTTGCTGATGTTTCTTTAAATCTCTTAAATAAATATTCTTCAAAGATATTAAATAAATCGTTTATTTCATAATCTTGTAAAGAATCTCCATATGAAAGAAATAAATCTCTTTCACATTCTAAAGCTGATTGTTTAGTTGTAATAGTCTTTCCTAAATATTGTCTACGTAAAATCTGTCTACCATTTATACAAACTTTTACTATGTATTTTCCATTTTCCTTGTATATTGACATAAAAAATGATAATTTATTCTTGTAACTAAAAGTTGCAAATCTGTAGGTCATATATGTTCGTGGGAACAGCCAGAAATGGTGACCGTAGCCGAGTATAAAATTATTTTATACAATGAGGCAAAACCTAAGACTCTGAATGAGTCTTTTTATTTTGCTCCTTTTGGCTTTTTAATCTTAAATCTTGTATTTTGTAAATGCTTCAAACTAACAACTTTTGATTTATTACTGATACCACTCCAATGTTTTGTACCTAATTCTTTTATTGAATAAGGTCTAATTTCACCATTTTTTGCTTGATTCAATGCTTTCATATCATATTTCAAAACTTTCTTACCATTTTTATTAACAACTTCAGTTTCTAAAGAAGTGATAGTTTTTACTCTTGCAATTTGTAATTTTCCATTCTTCCAAATAACAATAACATGATGTATACCAGGAAATCTTAAGCCTAAATATCTATTACTTATTTTATAAACCTTATTTTTATTAATAAATTTTCTTTTATACATAGCTACTCCTTAATCGTTAAAAACATTTAATAAATCAACATAATCATCATCTGGATTATTACATTCATCATTTGGATTCCGTTTTTTATATTTAGATCCATATACATAAAGAATAAGGCTAGCTTCAGGAGATTTTCTTTTCTTAAAACTTTTAGAATATAAGGTCCTAAATTCAATAATTGTATTATCCCAATAATCAGATAAATCATTATAACTTAATACTGAAATATCAGAATCATAACCAACTTTGAATCCATATCTTTCTTTTTCTTGAAGAAATACAACTCTAAAAGAAGTACAAATATCAACAAGTTTACGATATTTAAATAAAAATTCACCTATAGTGATTTTCTTCTCTAAAGAATTAAATAATTCATCCCTAAACTCATTTATCTTAAATTTTCTCATTTATAAATCCTCGTGTAACAAACTATTGATATAATCATCAGGATTTTCATATCCTTCTAAATTTGCTCTTAAAAAATCAACCATATCTTGTACACACTTAAATCCAAGATTGCTTATATAATTATCTTTAGCATTATTAACAACGCTTAAATCAATATTTTCTAATTTTTCAACATCGCTAGATAATAGATAAGCAATAAATCTATTAAAGTTATTTGGATTAGATAAGAAAATAGTTTTTAATGTTTTAGAAACAGCTCTTTTCATCCAATTAGCCTTCTTCATTATTGTTTTTTCTAAATCGTATTGACAATGGACTTCAACTCTTTCGGCACAATCAAGAAGCTTATCCCATTTTTCCCAATTTTTAACTCTTCCTACATTCTTTTTATCATTACTAGGAACTTTAAATTCAACTACGCTTTTAATAATACCTTTAACAAATATATCAAAATTATTTTCATATAAACTTATAAGTACTAAATCTTTTATCTCATCAGCGAACTTATTTCTATAACGAGCTTCATATCTAGTCCAACTATTAATGTTTACAACATTATAATTTCTAGCTTCTCTTTCAGTTTTCTTATCATAAATCTGTAATAACCTTTCAGAGTTTCTCGAACCAAATGTTATTGAGAAAGATTTTATTTCACCATCATCTTTAGAACAAATAACTACAGGAGGTTTATGAGAAATAGATCTATATTCATGATTCCAGCATTTTTTAATTAATTCATCATAATCAAGACTACCTTCAAAATCATCCATAGCTAAATCAATTCTTTTCATAATTCCAAAATCACAAGCACATTCTAATAACTCTTTCCAATCACCACCTAATTCTTCAAATTTTCTACAGCCTTGACCTTTAAGCTCTAAGTGAATAGTTTCTTGTCCATTACTTTCAGTAGTTACTCCACCATAAGAAATAAATATAAATTCTTCGAATACTAATGTATATTTATAGCCATTATGTTGAGTAGTTAAAGAATACTTATTTTTGTCAATCTTAAGGCTTTTAAATAGTCGCCTCATATGAGGACTATCAAAATCAAAGATTTCTACGATAACCATCGAAAAATAATCGATACAAAAATTTTTTTGTAATGTGGATGTTAGGTGGGTATTACTTACCCACCTAACATCGGAAGAATTATCAACATTATTTGTCAATGAAAAACTTTTATTCATCTTCACCATCAAAATAATCCTCCACTTTTTCGATTTTCTTTTTATTATCGTTAACTTTCTTATCAATCTTCTTTCTTCTAAACAACTTGAACAACCTATCATTAAAATAACTATGTTGAATTTCAAGTTCATCGAGAGATGGATCTAAAGAATCATACATATCAGAAGAATAAATCCCCTTAGTTGAATCCTCTAATACTTCTTTAAATAAAGAATAATGAGAGTCAGTTCTATAAGAATTGGCGAATGTCTTCGCATACATAAGGCTATAAACATATTCTTCGCCTTCATCTTCTTCCCTCCCTTTAACAAGAAGTGTTAACTTTTTATATGAATATTTAGCATTTAAACGATTGTAGTAAACTTCAAAACCATATGTTAGCTTATTGAAAAAATAATAGATTAAACCTACTCGATTTCTCGATTCTTTCATTCTAATATCAACTCTTTTTCTTATAGAAATAACAAATCTACAGATAATAGCTTCTAAAGTCCGAAACTTTAAAGCACATTTTTCTTCAACTTTATTTGCTCTAATTAAAGCTGTCGATATATCTTTATATTTAGAAGCTAAATCACCAAACCTTTGCATATCAAGGAACATCTTTAGATAAGGTTTAAAATTTAAAGTACATATATGCCTCATCATTTTTAAAATTAAATCCGTTCCATCATTTAAAGGATTTGTTTCTTCGCTCTTTTGATCATAAATTTTATTAGATATTTGATTCCCTAAATCTTTTTCAGCTTCACTATAAGCAATAATTCCAAAAGAAATTACAGGAGTCTTTTCTTCATCATTATTTAATTTATATTTTTTAATACGAATTTCATTTAAATCTAACTTATGCGAATATGTTTGGTACAAATCATATTCTTCTTCATTAAGAAAGAAATATTGAGAAACATATTTAGGGAAATAACCTTCTTTAACTACATTTTCTATTACATGAATAGAATAATTAGAATAAATATAAGAATTAGAACAAGCATAATAGAAATAATTTTTAGCATATTCAATTAAGATTCTATCTAAAGAAATCTTATAAGTTCCTGTCCAATAATAGTCTTTATATTTTTCAAAATCATAACCAAAATAATATGACCTTTTTCTTTTAGTTAATGAATTATTAGCAACTTTAAATCTTAATTCTAGTAAATTTTCAATTTGTGCATGATTATAAACAATTTTATTTTTAGCTAGAAATTCAACAT
Organism: uncultured Bacilli bacterium; assembly: GCA_944369075.1. Taxonomy (GTDB): domain Bacteria; phylum Bacillota_I; class Bacilli_A; order RFN20; family CAG-826; genus Onthovivens. The sequence continues at coordinate 76,339 of CALVXK010000005.1, read as the reverse complement.
ATTTTTCTAAATAAACAAAATTAAAATATGGTAAATATGATCTATATAAATAAAGATTATTTTCTAAATCATATCTAAATATTTTTGACTGTGTTAAAGAAAAATCTGTAAGCATTGATGTTTTATATCCACCCATTAATCCATCAACTAAATTAACTAAACCAAGCTGATTTTTACAAAAATTAATATTATTTGTTTCAAGTCTTAGTAAATTAGATAAAGCTTTATTTTTTCTTTTTCTATCAATAAATAAATAAATAATTAATATCCAAATAAATAAAGGAATAGCAGTTATAATAGGGAAAGCTAAATATATTGAAGAAAATAAAAATTTTAAAATTATAATTAATGAGAAATTAGAGCTAAACAAGAAGAAGTAAGAAAAGAAATCCATAACTATTGAAATTACATTTATAAAAAATAAAATAATAAATATCATTAAAGTTAAAAAATGTTTTTCTTTAATATATCTATAAAATTCTTTTATAAACTTATAAATAGGATGAAAAACTTTAAAATTAAATTTCTCTATGCTTTTATATCTTTTTGTATATCCAAATTTATTTACATCTATTGGATTAAAAAATAAAGATGAAAATACAAGCTTTACAGAAAAGAACAAAATTATAATTAATAGAATTAAGTTACTATATGAAAGGAAATTAAATATATTTCCAAAATATTCTAAGAAAGTATCTTTATTAAATATCATAAAAAATCCTTCTTTTATATAAATAGGAATTAACTCTAAATTAAAAGGTAATACAAATTGAGGGATTGTTTCTATAAGGCTCGAATCAGAAACAACCCCTGAATTTATATCCTTAATTAAATCAAAAGTAGTATAAACACTATTTTCATCATCCATTCTTAAAATAGACTTAAAATAAGTTACAAATGAATCAATTAAAAACTTAAAAGAAAAACCAAATCTTAAATATGATCCATAAGAAAAAACTGAAAATAAAATCAATAACAAAAGAAGAATTGTTAAAGCTAAAATTAAATATCTTTTATTTTTAATAAAATTAATTATCAACTTCATATAAATATAATCTTCCTTCTATAAACCAAATTTTACTTTCATCAAGTATCAAAAAACTAAAATCATCACTTTTCAAATAACCTTCTTCATAATTAAAAGTAAATGTTTTTGAATTATCATTTATATCTAGATAAGAACCAACATTATTATCATTAAAAATAAAGATAACAGTTGATTCTTTATCCATATAATACTTATTTACAATATTGCCTAATTCAACATGAATTCCACCAACTATAGAGGAAATAGGCTTAAATAAATAGAAACCTATAATTAAAACAACTATAGCAATCAAAATTATTAATATAAATTTCCATCTATCTTTCATTTCATGAGCCTCTTTTAATTGAACAAATAATTTTTTCTGTTATAATAACTTTAGAGATACCTCTGCACACAACTAAGTGGAGCGACACGAAGTCTAAGTTACTTTGTAGGTATCCTTTTTTTATTTATTTTTAATTTTTCTGTAAATTATTTCTATTAAGTTTTTATCATCATTTCCTAAAATAAAGCGATATTTATGACCAATTTTATTTTTTGTTGTTTTATACAACCTTTTCTGAATGTAAGAATCCCTAGTATCTTTATTATTTGGATTTGTCTTTAATTTATAAAAATTATTTTTTGGCTTTTTATGAGTGATAATAAAATTTTCAATATAATCTTTTTTATCGCTCATCATAATCGAAGGGTGAGATTTATTCTGATATTTATTTTTAGTTATATTATTTTCATAAATATAAAATTTCTTTAACTTATTTTTTCTCACCATAGTTTTTATTTTTTACAACCTTCGTAGACCTGTAATTAGTTTTAGATTTATTAGAAAAATTTACTTTTTTTTACTTCTCTTTTTTCTGCCAGTAATTTTTTCTTTTAACCATTTAAAAGGTTTTACAAATAAGAAATTAAGAATATCCTTGAATGAAATACCAATTAAATTTAATATAAAATTTAGTAAGAAAATTAAAATTAAAATAACAGCTACACCAAAAACAATTTTTAAAATAGTTATAATCCAATTAAAAAAATTCTCATTACTATTTTCTGGAACAGTTGTATCGCCAACAATATCAATAGGATTAGATATAATAGGAATAATCGTATTTTGACCTTCTTTTTCAAAAGTTAAAGAAATAATGTCAAAATCAAGAAATACACTCTGTTTAGAAACATATCCATCTCTACCTATAGAAGAAATATCACCATATCGATAATCTCTTAAACCATAAGTGTAATAATCTGTTAAAGAATATCTTAAAACATATGTTGATTTATTATTTAAATTAGATTCAGAAACATAAGAATTAAAATCATTAATATCATCTTCATTAATATAAATTTCATCACTAGATTTTGAAGATGTAACTTTTTCAATTAATGGAACTTCATTTTCTTCATTATTTCCAAAAACCACATTCCAAAAACGATCCCAAGAGCTATTGCCTTCATAAATTAATAAATCTTCACTATCTAATGAAGAAATGTCAATTCTGTTATAACCTAACTTATGTCCTTCATCTACACCATCAAATAAATCATTTGATATTCCCTTATAATTAGAACCGTTATAATAAGATTTATCATAGCTATAAAGATAATCAAGAATTTCATCTGATTTTATTTCTTTATCGCCATTTTCGCCACCATCAAATAATATAGTAATTAAATTAGTCTTCTTAAAAGGTTTAAATAATTCAGACTCTTCAAATCCAGCGCCTTCAAAATTGTAATATTCACAATTTGTACCAATTTGTCCTTCATAATCAAACATTAAAGCAAATTCTGGATGATTATCTTCTGTAATTTTTATTCCTACATAATCCTTAAAAATTTCATAATCAGATGTTTTTAAAACAACTAAATCAGCTAATCTATATTCATAATATTCAGCACTAATATTAGTCACTTCACCATATTCTTCTAGATAATTATTAGGAACTGAAAAATAAACAGAGTTTAAATCTTGTTGTTTAAAATCACCAAAATTATCATGAAATCTATATACAGAAGAATTAACTTCTAAATCTAAAGTTGTTAATTCTTGATATTCTCTTTTTAAAGTTGAATTATCTTTAGATTCTTCGTTTAAACCTTTGGCATATCCAGAATAAGAATAATCACATCCAATTTTAAATTCTTGAGAATTATTACTACCTATAAACTTTAATTCAACTCCACTTACTTTATATCTTCTATTTTTACTATCTAATACATTTTTATAATAATCTAAATCATTATTATTTAGTAAAACTTTAAATTTATAAATATTGTTATTATGATCTAAAAGCTTTAAACCTTTTTTATAATAAGTATTACTATTTCCAATGGAAATCTGAATCTTATTCAAACTTGAATTATTTTCTATATTTAAATTACTCGGAATTGCTAAATATAACAACAATTCATAATTATCAAAATCACCATAACAATATTCATAAAAATCTATAAATGTTACTGATTCAACTTGATAATAATCAGTTAAATCAGTAACACCATCACTTAAATCAGATATAACATCCGTTTTGTCTACATTACTAATATTTAAATCTAAAGCATTCTCACTATAAGGAGTTAAAAATGAACCAATTAAACTTAATAAAATTGCAGACTTTTTAAACATGTTTTAAGCTCCTGTAATTGTATAATCAATTGATCCAATTGAAGCTCCTGAAGAAAGATAAACATAAATCTTTCCACCATTAGTATTAAAAGAACCTCCAGCAAATCCACTATAACCAGACACACCACTATAAGCTTTTTGATTACTAATTGATAAACTTACCCCATCTTTAACACTAAATTTAGTTGCTTTAGATGAATTAAATACAGCTTCAAAGCTCAAGTAAATATCACCTGCATAACCATTTACTTTAATACTTCCATTAAAATTAGCCATAGCACTACTAGAACCACTAGTATAAGTGCCAGTTAATGAACCACTTATAGAAATTTCTTCTACAGAATAAGAAATAGAAGCAACTCTAGTTGAATTGATATAAACATAAAGTGTTCCACCTTTAGAATTAAAATTTCCTCCAGCAAAACCACTTGAACCAGCGCTTCCGTTTGTTGCTCTTTCATTACTAATTTTTAATGGAATTCCATCAGTAACTGTATATTTACTAGATTTAGATAGTTCAAATGTTGAACCAAAACTTAAATATACATCGCCTGAGTAATTTTTAATTGTAATTTCACCATTAAATATACCTAATCCAGCATTATTTAAAGGAACAAAAGAAGCAGATAAATCTCCACTAACTTCTATAGATTCTTTAATTTCACTCATAGTATATTTAATTGATCCAATTTTTACTCCATTAATAGTAAAAACATAAATTGAACCACCATTAGAATTAAAATTACCACCAGCAAAACCACTTGAACCTGAACTACCATTACTAACTTTTTCATTAGTAAATGAATATGTTTCGCCTTCACTTACTGAAACGGCTGTAGCTTTATCTGTATCAAGAGAAGAACTAAAGCTTAAATAAACAAGTCCAGAATATCCTTCAACATTAATATGTCCAGAAATTGTTCCATTTGCTACACTTCCAATACCTGACCAAGTACCTTCAGCTGATCCATTAACTTTATAAGTTGCTTCATGTCCTGGATTATCTTCATCACCTGTTCCAGGTTTATCAGGATTTGTTACCTCATTTGATAAATAATAGAACTTAATAACCAAATCTTCATTTAAAGTAATACTTTCACTTATATTAGAAGAATCATAAGTAGCACCTTCAATAGATTTAATAAATGAATCTCTGTAAATTAATGTTCCTTTATCAAACTCATATTCATCGCTACTATTTAATTCATTATCTAAATAATATTCACAAGTAAGTTTAATCTTATCAGCTTTATAATTTAAGTTAATAATAGTGCTTTGACTTATATTAAATTTCTCTAAACTATCAATAGATCCTGAAATAGATTCATAAGAATAACCATCAAATTCTTTAATAAAACTATTTGGATCAATTTCTTCATTTAAAGAAGCTTCTTGAATAATTCTTTCATTAGTATTTTCTATTCCATCAAAATAATAACAAACAACTAAATCTAATTTATTTTCTTCATAATTAGAATAAGATAATTCAACAGTTTTAACTAAACCTGATTTTTCCTCTTTAATATTGAGATAAACATCATTTTTAAATTGAGCTAAGACTGTTAATTTACAACTTAAACCATCATCATTTTCTTCTACTTTTACATATTCACTAGAACTAGTAAAAATAAAATCATAATTAGTAGCTTTACTAGGTTCAAATTCGACTTTATATTGATAAGTATCCTCATTTACATAAGCAATACCGTTTTCTATTTTATTCTCATTATAATTAAAAACTACTTTATCAATTCCATCTAGTTTATTTATTCCGTTCTCAACAGAAGGGGGATTATCGTTTTGAACGGAATAAACAACACCAGCAATTACACCAGTGATAGCAACTAAAGATAACAGACAACAAGTAATTCCTAATATATTTTTCGTTTTCTTTTTCATAATTTAATTATCCTTTATAATAAGAACCACATCGCGAACATTTTCTTCTATATTCACTCGTTGGAACTGAATTAGTTTTACAAAATAAACAATCATATTCTTGTGTACTTCTATTAAAAGTTAATTCTCTTGCACATCTAGAATGATACATTTTTCCATCATTAGAATGACCTAATGCAGGAATAGTTTCTGTGTCAACTTCATCATCCATTGTCACTTTGGAAGAACTTCCACCACTAGTATATGAATCACCACATTTACTACATTCATATTCATATTTTGTAGTGTAGTGATAATAGTAACGTGATCTTGTTCTCTGTCTTTTGCCAGAAGCAAGACAAGTTGCTTCAGAAAGTGTTTCCCAACTACTCCAAGAACCATATTGAGTAGGACCATCATAAGCAGATTTTAAAGTGCTTCTAACATAATTATGATCTCCCGAACTTGAAGTATATGAAGTGTTAACATTTATAGTAATTGCTTGATCTTCATAACCTTCAGGAATTATTTTTAATTTTCCTGATGATGAATTTGTTGCTGAACTCATACGAATATAACTACCATCAATAACAATACCAGAACCTGAAACTTCATAATCTACATCGACATCTTGATTCATTGTGTATAATGAAGTTAAAAGAATTTTGTTATCATAAGAAAATGTATAGGATAAACCAGGGCAAGATCTATATCTTGAACCTGTTAATGAAATAGTACTTTTTAAAGGAGTAATTTCAAAATTTTCCTTATAAGTACATAAACAACTATAACTAATATCAGCGAAATATTTCGATGTTGCTGTAATTGTTATATTTCCTTCAAAAGGTGATAAACAAACTAAAGTAGCTATTGAACTATCATTAGGATCTATATCAATTCTAATTACATTAGGATTAGAAGATTTCCAGATAGTATCTGTTAAACACCCTACAGGTTGATAATTAGCTTGTACTTTATAAGTACCATAATTATCATCTGTAGATAATGCATTAACTCCAAATGATAGTGTCGTAGGTAAATTAATAATATTTAATGAATCATGTTCATGATGATTTTGAGATTCATCATGAACACACGATCCACAATCAATAACACTTAAATTAGTTTTTTTATTAATAGCAGAAGATGAATTAGATAAAGAACAAATAGTAGAAAACAATAGAACTATAGTATTTCTTACCAACTTATTCATATTTAATTCCTCAACTAATTTTTACCTATTTCAATGTCACTTCCATCACCAATTTGAACTGATTCCGGATAAACAACTGTTTCAGGATCTACATCTAAGTTAATAGACTTCGAAAAACTACCTTTAGAAGCTGTAATTTTAAAATCTCCACTTGAAGCTTTAAGTTTTGCATTCATTGCATTTCTTCCAGCTCCTGTTAAAACATTAACATTTTCAAAATTACCAGTAGCATTATAGAACTCATTATGACTAAAAGCTGTTGATTCATTCTTCTTAAAATCATAATTAATCACATAATCAGAAATTAAAGATTCATAAGTAATAACAGTATCTGTTTCATCAACCTGATCAATTGTTCCTGTAGAATAGTGCTCAGTTACATCATAAGTAATCATTTCGCCTTCGCTTAAAATTTTATCTGTCATTCCACCAGTCATTGTTAAATCGATACCAGTTAATTGTTTATAGAATTCAATATTACAAGTATCACTTACCGGAAGAATATCATTAGCTGTAGCAGTAACCTTTAATGTTGCTGTATGAGTAAAAGGTTGAAGAACTTTTACAGTAACTGTCTTAGTTGTTGAATTTTCTAGAACAATATAATCGGAAATATCTTCTTCACCTGACCAAGATACTTCCCACTGAAATTCACAGTATGCTTCAGATTCTACTGGAGTAACGGTAGCAGATAATTGAACTGTTTGAGGATAAGTAATAGGACTAGAAGCAGCTAAGGGCATAACACCATTATTAGCCATAGTTGCATTTTTATTACCAACTCCTTGATAGGAAAGAATATCGGAAGTTGCTTCCTTATCATCGCTCATTCTAGAATTTCCAAAATTTACAGATTTAGATGGCATTAAATATGTTTTAGTATCATCTAATTGATCTACATCCAATGTCTCTAATTTCTCATCAGTTGGAACATCCGTAGGATCATCTTTATTAAACAAATCTTCAAAATTGTTTTTCCAGTTATTAGTATCCCAGTCAGTAAATCCTTTACTAGCTGTTGCAAGAGCTCCAACTCCTAAAGCAACAATTAATACAGCGAGAACGCCACCAATAATACCTTTTGTTTTATTTTTCATTAATCTTTTATAACCTCATTTCCGAGCCTATTTTTATTTCCTTTTATTTCTAGCTTTTCTTTTAGCTAATCTTTCTTTTTTCCTTTCAAGTTTTCTAGCTTTTTTGATCTTTGATTTATTGTCTAAGAAATTTTTATAGTTAATAGCGTATTCAAATGTATGATGTTTTTTCATGGCTTCTTTCCATTTATTCCAATCACCTCTTTTTGAAGCTTGTTCTAAAGCATTTTCACTATTTTTATATTCTTTAAATAAATAATTTCTAGGACTAATTTTTGCTAATTTCTTTTCTAAACTAGAAAACAATGTATGATCCTTTAAACTCATTTATTTCTCTAAATCTCTTTTATGCTAAATATTAATGATGAAAGTCTTTGATTTCTTTATAAATCTTTTTTCTAAGAGATTTAGGCATAATCTTATTTTTCGCTTTCTGCCACAAAACAATTCTTAAATGATAATTGTTAGATTTAGCAACAGCTATTTCATCATCGATATTTCTCACAATGTTTCTTACTCCTTACATTTAGAACTTTCTTTAAGGAAAGAAAGTTAAAGAACCTTATTTAAGGAGAAAATTAAGACTCTATTCTTCAAAATAACCTAAGCCATCTTCATATTGATCACTAGCAACATCTAACCATTTAATAGGTTTCATAGATTTATCATTTTGAACCCATAAATCCATTAATCTTAAAAGTCTAGATTCAATTAAAGATGTAAAATAGCAACCACTTGCAATTAACAATTGAGCTTGGTGATATTCATTACCATTTTTATCAATTCCTTTTACATATCTAACAAATGCAGGAATAGTTGTTTCTCTAGATAGAAATTCAACATGTCTAATAGCTGAAATAGTTAATACAGCTGTTTCATCAAGTCTAAAATTTAAATGACCTTTTCCAAAAGGAATTGTTCCTTGATAAGTAGTTCCATATTTTGTTTTATTTACCTTTACAGTAAATTGCACTTGTTCAAGATTTTTAACATCATCTTTTCTAAGTTCATTTAATTTCTTATAACCGTTATTATCAACTTTATTAACGGTTTTATTTTCTAAATTTTCTGCCATTTTTATACCTCTTAATAATTACTTTCTTTCGGCAAAGTTAACCCAAATCCTATAGATCAAAAATCTTGAAATCTTTTATAAATTCATTTTCTTTATCTTTAGAAAGCATTTCTTCTAATCCTTTACTATGAAAGAATAATTCAATTCTTTCATTAGGATTTTCTTTATAACATTTATCTAAGAAATTATCACTATAGGTAACTACAATAAATTTCATATTTACAAACCTTTATTTTTTTGTTTTAATTTTCTTACTCCCAGATGTAGTTGAACGATTTTTATAAATCTGTTTCGAGGGAGTTTTTTTATTTAAGAACTCACTATCTATAAATTTATAATCAATATCAACACCATCTTTAATAGGAAGTAAAGATTTTGAAAATCTATTTTTCTTTTCTTTTTTCTTATTTTTAGCTATATACATCTCCCTATAATCACCAACAATAGGATTAACTTTTATATAAAATCCATTTTTACCACTTATTTTTTTATTATGTGAACATCTATGGAAAATATAATTTTCTTTATCGTCATTAGTAATATAAGCTGGATGATTATTAACTAAATAGATTCTAAAATGTCTTTTAAATTTCTTCTTAATTCTTTAATCACCTCCCAAAATATATAAAAACTTACAAACCTTTACTTTTTGACTTTACTTTTCTTTTACTAGAAAATCGGGATGTAAGAGCTTTAACATTAATTACTATTCTTTCTTTAATCTTATTTTTCTTAATTGAATTATCTTTAATGCGTTTATTCACAGTATTAAGATTTTCCATATCTTTTCTAATTGAATCAGATAATTCTTTATTCGATTTAACTTTAGCCATACTTTTTATCTCTTCCAATCTCCATACAAGCTAAGAAATTACAAGAATCAATATCTTTAATATTTCGATAGAGAATAAAATTTACAAAACAAGCAAATTTAGTTGAACGATCTAAATAATTAACTTCACCACTTTTTATAATTTCTATATTCTCATCAGATTTGAGATAAAATAGATAAACTGAAGTTTGATCATATTCACTTTGTTCTATCAACATTCCTTCATTAAATATAAATCTCGTAAATTCATTTAATTCTGTCCCATCTAAAATTTCATAATTTATAGAATCTTTTTTAAAAGAATCGGTAATCACTTTATAAACCATAAATACATTCCTCATTCTTTATTCACATATCCAATAAATTTCTCTCTATAGAACTTATTGTTATATTTTCGAAATTTAATAATAGAAACTTGTGTATACTCATCTTCAAGAAATGTATTTAAATATTCTTTAGCTGAAGAAATAGCTTCTTTAATTGAAAATTTATACCCAATAGTTATATCGTTTATTTCATCTAATACTTGATAAGCAACTTGATGATTCTTATTCATAAACTAACCTCTAGAACTCATTTCTTCATATAGCTTATCAAAAGAATAATTAGTCCCCTTGATATAACTAATTTGGGTGGGAAGAACAGGATTATTTTGTTCAACATCTAAATAAAAAGTTATTAATTTAACTCCTAAACGTAAACATTTGGAATTAACTTTTTTAACCTTAATTTCCTTCAAATCATTATTTAAGTCCAAAATTTTAATAACATAATTTTGCATAAAAACGAGCCTTTCAAGTCATAAAATGACTAAATCTGTTTCTAATATATATATATATGCCTAAAGTCAAGTCTTAATTTACAAACATAGTAAAAAAAATAAAATAAAAGCATGAACAACCTAAAAAAGTTGAGAAAACTAAACAATTTGACTCAAACCGAAGTTGCTAAAATATTAGGTATTGAACAATCAACTTATGGGAAATATGAAAGAGATGAAATACCTCTTAATTTTGATTATGCTAAAAAATTATCTCAATTCTATAAAGTATCGATCTCTTATTTAATAGATGTACAAAATAAGAACATAACAATTACAATTCAGCAATATAAAGATTTGCTAAGAGCTAGAGATACCATAAACAACATAGAAAGAGCTTATAAAAACGAAATAAAAATAGATAACAATTATGGAGTTATTAATATTAATAATGGAGATAGTAACAATGATTAATGTAATGGAAGAAATTAAAAAAGGACAATATCTATTTCCAAATTCAATAGAAGAAATAGATAAAATGACAGGAGAACAATTTGAAGACTTTTTGTTTTGGTATTACAAAAAATGTAATTATCAAATTATGAAAACTCCTAAAACAAATGATAACGGCATTGATTTAATCTTAACTTTCTTTAATGATGAAACAAAAAGAAATATGAATATAGGAATACAAGCTAAAAGATGGTCAAATCCAATTCCAAAAAAAGAAGTAGTTAAAATGAGTGAAGGGAAAGATTTCTATAAGTTAGATTATTTATGGATAATAACAACTTCTAGACTTACTATTGAAGCAAACCTATACGCAACAAATCACGAAATAACAGTACAAAATAGAGAAAACATAAAAAATATTTTATCTGATTTGAAAACAATGGATAATGTTAAATTTACAAGAAATAATAACCAAGAAAGAGAGTTTACAAGTAATTATACTTTCACAGAAAAAGATAAAATTATTATTAGTAAATTAAAACAATACCGAAATAAGATAGCTGAAGAAAATTCAATTCCAAGATACTTAGTTTTTAATAACAAAACCTTAAAAGATTTAATTATTAAAAAACCTAAATCATCAATAGAACTAGAATCAATAAGTGGATTAGGAAAATCGAAAATTAATAAATATGGCGATGATCTATTAAAAATAATTAGTGATACAATCTAAAGTATCAATTATAAAAATATATCTATTTTTATGACTATAAGTTCTGTTCTTTAGTCATCAACATACATATTTTATAGATAAAATATGTCACACAAAAACTAATTTCTTCGCCTTAAGGTCACCAATTTAAAAATAACGCGATAATTATCGCGTTTTTTTATTATACAATTTTATGTCTTTTATTTTTTGTTCTTATATTTGTAAAACTAGATTAAAATATTAATAAGAATTTAAGGAGAAAAAATATGTCACATCCATTTGATAATATTAAGAAAAATTTTGGTTTTGGAGTAATGAGACTTGCTTTAGATGAAAATAATAAAGTTGATTTAGATTCATTTAAGAAGTGGGTTGATTATTTCATGGCAAGTGGTTTTAACTATTTTGATACAGCCCATGTTTATCTTAATGGGGAAAGTGAAAAAGCATTAAAAGAATGTTTAACTTCTAGATATAAAAGGGAAGATTTTGTATTAACTAATAAACTATCTTCATCATGTTTTGAAAAAGAAGAAGATATTATTCCATTTTTCAATCTACAATTAGAATGCACGGGAGTTTCTTATTTTGATTTGTATTTAATGCATGCTCAAAGTAGAAATAACTATGAAAAATATCAAAAAGCTCATGCTTATGAAGTTGCTAAGAAACTAAAAGAAGAAGGTAAGATTAAACATATTGGTATATCATTTCATGATAGTGCAGAATATTTAGACAAAATATTAAATGAACATCCTGAAATTGAAGTTGTTCAACTTCAATTTAATTATTTAGACTATGAAAGTGAAGATGTTCAATCTAAATTATGTTATGAAGTATGCCTTAAACATCATAAACCAGTAATTGTAATGGAACCAGTTAAAGGAGGAAGATTAGTTAATTTACCTCCAAAAGCTGATAAATTATTAAAAGATTTAAATAATGGAAGTAATGCATCTTATGCTATTAGATTTGCAGCATCTTTTGATAATGTTTTTATGGTCTTAAGTGGAATGAATACTTTTGATCAATTAAAAGATAACGTATCATTTATGAAAGATTTTGTACCATTAAATGATAAAGAAAAAGATACATTAAAAGAAGTAGTTAAAGTATTTAATGAAATTCCTACTATTGCTTGTACTTCTTGTAAATATTGTGTTGATGGATGTCCAAAACATATTAAAATTCCTAATTTATTTTATGCTTATAATAACCATCTTTTATTTAACGATAACGATTCTTTTAACACTTATAAAAGTAGTACTAGTGAAGAAAATGGAAAAGCAAAAGATTGTATTAAATGTGGAAAATGTGAAAATATTTGTCCACAACATCTTCATATTCGTGAACTTTTAGTTAAAGTTAGTGAAACTTTTGATAAATAAAATATATGAAAGTATTGATTTTTGGAGGAAGTTTTAATCCTTTAACTATCGCCCATATTAGTGTAGCTAAATCTTTATATAAGAATCTTTCTTTAGATAAATTAATCTTTTTACCAACAACAACTAACTTTATTAAAAATATAAAAAAATATAATCAAAAGGATATTATTGAGGAAAATAAAAGAATTTTCTTACTTAACGAATTAGTAAATAATGTTAAAAAAGGATTTAATTTTGAGTTATCTTTACTTGAAATTAATAATCCTAACTTTAAAACATTTGATTCCTTAATGTATTTTAAAAATAAATATTCTCAAAATGATGTGATATATTTTGCAATGGGAGATGAAAAACTTTCTAGTTTTTATAAATGGTATAAAGCTAAAGAAATATTAGAAAACTTCAAAATAGTTATAATAAAACGTGTTGGTATAGATTTTGATTTATTTTATAAAAACAAGTTATATAAAGAATATAAAAATCAATGTATTTTCTTTGATCCTAATTTAGAATTATCAAATATTTCTTCAACAAAGGTAAGAAATAATATGATAAAAATAGATGGTAGTTTAGAAGTAAAAGATGTATAAAAGTTTAGAAATAAAAAATAATATAAAAGTTTAAAAAATAAGACTATTTAGGTTTGTTAATTAACGTTAAAAATGATATATTTTTTATCGTGAATTTAAGGAAAGAAAACTATGAGTGAAATTACAAAAAGTCTTCAAGATATTATTATTAATTCTGTTAAAAATACATTTAATGAAATAGATGAAAATACTTTATCAACTTTAGTGATGGTTGAAATTCCAAAAGATAAAGTTCATGGTGATTATTCAACAAATATCGCTATGAGATTAACTAAAATTTTGCATAAAGATCCAATTTCGATTGCTACTCCAATAGTTGAAAAATTAAAGGAAAGTGATACATTTGAAAACGTTGAACTAGTTAAACCTGGATTTATTAATTTATTTTTAAAAAAAGATAGTTTATCAAGAGTAATTAAAACTGTTATTACTTTAGATAAAAATTACGGAAAAGGAGAAGCAAAACCTGAAAAAATAATGGTTGAATATGTAAGTGCTAATCCTACAGGAGATTTACATTTAGGTCATGCTAGAGGTGCAGCATATGGCGATACTTTAACTAGAGTAATGAGTTTTGCTGGATATAATATTTTAAGAGAATATTATGTTAATGATGCCGGAAATCAAATTGAAGTTTTAGGAAAATCACTTCTTGAAAGATATAAAGAAGCTCTAGGCTTAGCTTTTGATTTTGATTCTATTGGCTATCAAGGAAAAGATGTTCAAGTTTTAGCAGCAAAAATCAAAGATGAAGATGGTGATAAATGGTTAAAAGTAAGTGAAAAAGAGTCTTTAGAGCATTTTAAAGATGTTGGAATTAAACTTGAATTAGATAAAATTAAAAGAGATTTAGATTTATATAGAGTAAGTTTTGATCATTATCAAAGCGAAAGAGAACTTTATTCTACATTAAAAGTTGAAAATACATTAAATTTCTTAAGAAAATCACCTTATACTTATGAAAAAGACGGAGCTTTCTGGCTTAAAACAACCGAGTTTGGCGACGATAAGGATAGAGTTTTAATTAAGAGTGATGGAAGTTTAACTTACCTCACCCCTGATATTTCATACCATAAAGATAAGTTTGATAGAGGATATGATAAATTAATCGATATTTTAGGTGCTGATCACCATGGCTATATTGCTAGACTTAAAGCTTCTCTTGAAATTTTAGGTTATAATCCTAATAATTTAGAAGTCTTAATTATTCAAATAGTTAGACTTATGGAAAATGGTGAAGAAGTTAAAATGTCTAAAAGAACAGGCAATGCTGTTACCATTAGAGAACTTTGTGAAGATGTAGGAGTTGATGTAGCTAGATATTTCTTTATTTCTAAACCTATTGATTCACATTTAGATTTTGATTTATCTTTAGCAAGAAAACAAAGCGCTGATAATCCTGTTTATTATATTCAATATGCTTATGCTAGAATTGCTTCTATTTTAGAAAAAGATAGTGAATTTGAAATTAAAGATAAATATTCTTTATTAACTAATGAAAAAGAAATTGAAATTTTAAAGCATCTTGATTCTTTCCCTAAATTAATTGAAGATGTTGCCATTTCAAAAGAAGTTAATAAGATTTGTAACTATGTTTATAAACTCGCTCAATTATTCCATTCTTACTATAATGAAGTTAGAATTATTGATGAAAATAAAGATTTAACTAAAGAAAGACTTGCTTTAGTTAAAGCAATTTCAATTGTAATTAAGAATGCTTTAAACTTAATTGGTGTTGAAATTAAAGAAAAGATGTAATAATTAGGTATAATTATGATTTCTAGATATCAAATAAAAGAGATTGAAGATATTTTTTCGCTTGAAAGTAGATACAACTACTTTTTAAAAGTCGAACTTGCCGTAATTAAAGCTTATGTTACGATTGGTCTTATTCCAAATGAAGACTATTTAAAAATTAAAGAAAAAGCCAAAGTAGATGTAAATTTAATTAATGAAATAGAAAAAGAAACTAAACATGATGTTATTGCTTTTACTAGATCTTTATCAACTTTTTTAGGGGATGAAAAGAAGTGGGTTCATTATAATTTAACTTCCACTGATGTAGTTGATACCGCTTTATCTTTACAAATTAAAGATGCTAATAAATTTATATTAGAAGCCATCGACTCTTTATTAGAAACTTTAAAAGAATTAGCTTTGAAATATAAAATGACTCCAATAATCGGAAGAAGTCATGGAATGCATGCTGAAGTTACATCTTTTGGACTAAAATTTGCTTTATATTATGATGAACTTAAAAGAGATAAAGAAAGATTTATTAAAGAATCAAGTAATTTAACCTGCGCTAAAATTAGTGGAACAGTTGGTAATTTTGCTAATATTCCTTATGAAATTGAGGGTTTAGTTGCTAAAGAATTAGATTTAAATAAAGCAAATATTTCAACTCAAGTTTTATCTAGAGATAGATTAATGTCATATACATATTCTTTAGTTGCAATTGCTTCTTTAATTATTAAAATTGCTACTGAAATTAGACATTTATCAAGAAGTGAAGTAAGAGAAGTTAACGAATATTTTGCTCCTAACCAAAAAGGAAGTAGTGCAATGCCTCATAAGAAAAATCCTATTTCTAGTGAAAACGTCACTGGTTTAGCTAGATACATTATTTCTTCTTTAACTATGTCAATAATGAATAATGATTTATGGCATGAAAGAGATATTTCTCATTCTTCGAATGAAAGAATATATATTCCTGATGATATTTCCTTAATTATTTATATATTAAGAAGAACTAACAATATTTTATCAAAACTTGAAGTACATGAAGATAAGATGATTGAAGATATTAATTCTGATTATGGAGTAATTTATAGTGGTAGAGTAATGAACTTTGTTCTTTCTCATGAAACTAAATCTTATTCTAGAGAAGAAATTTATGATGCAATTCAAGTTTTAGCTTTTAAAGCATATAACAAGCATATTCCTTTAAAAGATTTATTATTAGAAGATAAGTTGTTTTCTTCTTTACTAACAAAAGAAGAATTAGATGAATTATTCTCGTATTCTTACGTTTTTAAAAACGTTGATAAGATATATCAAGCTGTTGGAATTTTAGATTAAAGGAGTTAAAAAAATGAATAGTTTAGTAGTTGTTGGCGCTCAATGGGGAGACGAAGGAAAAGGCAAGATCGTTAATTATTTAGCTGAAAAAGCTGATGTAATTATTCGTTATCAAGGTGGAGATAATGCAGGTCATACCGTTAAATTTAATGGAAAAGAGTTCCATTTAAGAACTATTCCTTCAGGTATTTTTTATGAAGAAAAGGTTAATCTTTTAGGAAACGGAATGGTCATTAACCCTCTTTCTTTAGTTAAAGAAATGGATGAATTAAAAAAAGAAGGTTATACATCATCTAATCTTTATATTTCTTCTCAAGCTACATTAGATTTAATTTATGATATTGAACTTGATGGGCTTAAAGAAGCTAAACTTTCTTCTAAAAAAATCGGAACTACTAAAAAAGGAATTGGACCTTCTTATACAGATAAAGCTGAAAGATCTTCTTTAAGAATGTCTGATTTAAAAGATGAAGATTTTTTAACTATTTTAGAAAATAAAATTAATGAAAAGAATGCTTTAATTGAATTTTATGGCGGAAATAAAATTAATTTTGAAGAATATAAAGAAGAATATAGAAAAGCTAGAGAAATTTTACTTCCGCATATTATAGAAAGCGTTCCTTTTGTTGCTAAGCTTAGAAAAGAAAATAAGAAAATATTGTTTGAAGGTGCTCAAGGCACAATGCTTGATGTTGATTTTGGTACTTTCCCTTATGTAACTTCTTCAAATGTTATTGCAGGAGGAGCAATTAGTGGTAGTGGAATTGGTTTAGGTTATATTGAAGGAGCTTTAGGTATAATTAAATCTTATACGACTAGAGTTGGGGAAGGACCTTTTGTTACTGAACTTTTTGATGATACTGCTACAAAAATTAGAGAAGATGCTCATGAATATGGTGTAAATACTCATAGAGCAAGAAGAATTGGCTGGCTAGATTTAGTACAATTAAAATATTCTCAATCAGTTAATGGATTTAAATATGGAGCTTTAATGTTACTCGATATTTTAAAAGACGTTAACGAAATTAAAGCTTGTGTTGCTTATAGTCTTGATGGTAAAACAATCGACTATCTTCCAACATCTTTAAAAGAGTTAGAAAGATGCAAACCAATTTATAAAACTTTCCCATCTTTTAAGGAAGATATTTCAAAATGTAAGTCATATGAAGAGCTTCCAATTGAGGCAAAAAATTACATTAATTTTATTGAAGAATTTTTAGGAATTGAGATTGTAATTGTTAGTGTTGGTAAAGATAAAAGTGAAACTATAATTAGAAAAGAAATTTTCTAAAAAATCGTGTTAATTTTTTATTAAAATTTTGATAATTTTTAACATTAGAAAATCGCGATAATGACCGTAAATATCGCGATTTTTTTAAATTTAAAAATTTGTTAAAAAAAATTAATAAAAAAATTGTTGTATTTTGACAAAAAAACATTTATATTTTTGCTCAATGTTTTAATTTTTAAGGCAGGTAATAGGAGGTCTTACTTATGGAGAATAAGAACTATATTATTGATCTTAAAAACGTTTCCAAGATTTACGATGATGATACAGTTGCAGTTGATGATGTATCTTTTTATGTTCGTAAAGGTGAGTTTGTTACGCTTTTAGGTCCTTCTGGTTGTGGTAAATCTACAACTTTAAGAATGATAGCGGGATTTGAATTTCCTTCTAAAGGTGAAATCTTGCTAAATGGGAAGAATATTTCAAATCTTCCACCTAATAAAAGGCCAATTAACATGGTCTTCCAAAGATATGCTCTTTTTCCACATTTAGACGTTTATGATAACATCGCTTTTGGTCTTAAACTTAAGAAAATTCCTGTTGCTTTAAAAGACAAGGATGGAAATCCTATTTTAAAAATTAACAAGGGCAAAGTTAAAGACATCAAAAGAGAGATGCATTTAACAAAAAGAAATAAACATCTAAGTAACGAAGAGAAAGAGTTAAAGTTAGAAGAACTTTCTAAAAAACTTAATGAAGCTCTTACTACAAAAGAACAAGCATATAAGTATACAAAACTTAGTGCTAAAGAGATCGATGAGAAAGTTGCTCGTGCCTTAAAAATTGTCGATTTAGAAGCTCTTGAAAATAGAAGTATTGATACTTTAAGTGGTGGGCAACAACAAAGAGTTGCCATTGCTAGAGCTATTGTTGTTGAACCAGAAATTTTACTTCTTGATGAACCTTTAGGAGCTTTAGACTTAAAGATGAGAAAAGATATGCAACTCGAACTTAAAGAGATGCATACAAAACTTGGAATTACATTTATTTATGTTACTCACGACCAAGAAGAAGCTTTAACAATGTCTGACACTATTATTATTATGAAAGATGGTGTTATTCAACAAATTGGTCGTCCAAAAGATATTTATGATGAACCAAAAAATGCATTCGTTGCTGACTTTATTGGTGAATCAAATATTTATAACGCAACTATGATGGAAGATAAAGTTGTTAGATTCTTAGATCATAACTTTGCTTGTATTGATGAATTCCCTATTAATGAAAAAGTTGATGTTGTCGTTCGTCCTGAAGACATCGTAATGAATAAAGAAGGGGAAGGAATGATTCAAGGAAAGATTATTTCTAAAATCTTCAAAGGCTTAAATTATCAATATGTTGTCATGGTTGGTAAAAATGAAGTCATGGTTAAATCAACAAAAGAATATGAAGATGGAGCTATCGTTTCTTTAGATATTGAACCAGATTCAATTCATATTATGAAAAAAGACTTCACAACAAATATTTACACCGATGCTTGGATTAATAAAGAAAATCAAGTAATGATTGATGAACAACCATTTGATGTTGACATTCTTCAACTTGTTGAAGGTGGTAAACTTGTTGATGGAGAAATAGTTGATAAGAAAAATAAAAAATATGATTTCAATGATGCTGATGTTGTAGCTGAAATTCCATTAGATAAAATTGAAATTATTGATGATATTGAATCTCCTGCTTGCCAAATTGTTGGTGAAATTGTTGATAGTGTTTATAAAGGTGATCAATATCTTTATATTATTAGAACTGAAAATGAAGAAGATTTCGTTACATATTCAAACTATGCTTATAACTTAAACGATAAAGTAGGAATTCACGTTAATAAAGAAGATATTAAGATTCGTCTTAAGAAGGAAGTAAGCAACTATGAGATTTAGACTTCAAAGGAAGCAACTTTGTATTCCTTACGTACTTTTCTTAATTTTATTTGTTATTATTCCTATTTTATTTATCGTTTATTATGCTTTTACCGATTCTAATGGTTATTTTACATTTGATTCATTAATTTCATTTTTTACATCTACTAATAAGTTAAATGTTTTAATTCAATCGTTGCTTTTTTCGGTAATTAACACAATTGTTTGTTTGGTTATTGGGTATCCTATTGCTTATTTACTTGCTTCAAGTAAATGGAAGGCAAGCTATGTTATAGTAATGCTTTTTGTTATGCCAATGTGGATTAACTTCGTTTTAAGAACTGCCGCTACTAGAGATGTTTTAACTTGGATTGGTATTGCTGGAGGAAATCATCCTTATATTGCCACCTTTATTGGTTTAGCTTATAACTATATTCCTTTTGTTATTTTACCTTTATATTCCACAATGTTAAAACTTGATAAAACTCAAATTGAAGCTGCAACTGATTTAGGGTGTAATAGATTACAAGTTTTTACTAAATCTATTTTTCCTCAATCAATTCCTGGAGTAATTTCTGCTGCTCAAATGGTTTTTATGCCAACAATGTCATCTTATGTTATTCCAGAAACATTATCAGAAGGTAAAATCGTTTTATTTGGTAACTCAATTTATATCGGTTTTTCTAATAATCAATGGAATAGTGCTTCATTTATGGCAATTATTATGCTTTTAATTGTTGGTATTACAATGTTAGTCACTCGTAACTATACTGAAAAAGACGCTAAAGGAGGAAGCTCAAGATGGTAAAAAAGATTTTAAGTTTTTCCTTTCTCTTTTTAATTTTGATTTTGATGTATGTTCCTATTTTTGTATTAATTGTTTTCTCTTTTACAAATACAACATATATTGGTGATTGGAATGGTTTTTCTTTAAAACTTTACGTTGATTTATTTACTGATCAAGAAACAATGATAGCTCTTGGTAATACTATTATTCTTGCAGTAATTTCAGCTGTTGTTTCAACATTCTTAGGTGTTACAGGTGCAATTGGTGCTTTCTATTCTAAGAAAAGAAATAGAGCATTAGTTGAAAATTTAAATCAACTCCCTGTTGTTAATCCTGAAATTGTTATTGCTTTATCATTAGTTGTTATGTTTGTTTCTGTTGGAAATGTTATTTTCCATAAACAAATATTCTCTTTCTGGACACTTTTAGTAGGTCATGTAATTTTAGCTGCACCATTTGTTTATTTAAATGTTAAGCCAAAATTACAACAACTTGATCCAAGTTTATATGAAGCTGCTTTAGATTTAGGTTGTTCTCCTAGAAAAGCTTTAAATAAAGTTATGGTTCCTCAATTAGTTCCAGGAATTTTATCAGGTTTTATGCTTGCTATAACCTTATCTTTAGATGATTTTATTGTTACCGCTTTTGTTAGAGGCCCAGGTTTATTAAGTGGAGAAAATGCTATTGAGACACTTTCAACTTTAGTTCAAGCTAAGATTAAAAAAGGTCCTATTCCACCAGAATTAAGAGCTTTAACAGCAATTATTTTCTTAATTGTTTTAATCGTTGTTATTGGTTATACAATTTATAACAATAAACGTTCAACAAAAGTTAAAAAGAGGAGGAATTATTAATTATGAAAAATACAAAATTTTCTTTGATCGCTTTATTTCCTCTTCTAGCTACCATTTTAGCTTCTTGTGGGGGAGAAAGTGTACCTCCTAATGATAGTGGTGTAACTTATGTTCGCGTTTTAAATGCTGAAGACTATATTGATGAAGATTTACTTGGTGAGTTTGAAGATTATATTTATGAAAGAGATGGTAAAAGAGTTTCAATTATTTATGATACTTATGATACAAATGAAACGATGTATAATACCATTCAAACTGGAAAAACCTCTTATGATTTAATCTGTGCTTCAGATTACATGGTTCAAAGACTTGCAAATGAAGGTTATCTTCATAGAATTGATCATAATGATATTCCATTTTATGATAATTTCGTTTCAAAATTTTTATCAAATGATGATACAAGTAATCCTGGAAAATTAAATTTACTTAAAGTAAATAATGATGAAGGCACTTTCGAACTTGATGATTATAGTGCCGGATACATGTGGGGAACTTTAGGTATTTTATATAATCCTGAATATATTTTAAATTTTAATAGTGAAGCATTTGATAATGATCCAGAATGGAAAGATTTATCTCGTGATGAAAGAATTAGTAAAATTGTCGAAACATTTGAAGGAAATGATGGTTATTCATTTTTATGGAATCCACTTTTAAATGGAACAATTTCTATTAAAGATTCAATGAGAGATACTTATGCTATTGGTAACTTTGAAGTTTTTAAAGATCTATATTTAAATGAACCAAGTTACGATAAAAGAAATGGAAAATTTAATGATTCAACGGATGAAACTATTGAATTAATTAAAAATAAACTCATTGAATTAAAAGGTAATATCTTTGGATTTGAAGTTGATAGTGGTAAAAATGATATCGTTACTCAAAAAATTGGTGTTAACGTAGCTTGGTCTGGAGATGCCGTTAACTCAATTAATAGAGGTTATTATGCTGATGATGATTGGACAATTCCTCGTGAAGATCCAGTAGACTTATATTATAGTGCGCCTAAACTTGGGGCAAACGTATGGACGGATATATGGGCTACACCTAAATCAAACATTCCAGGATATTATGAAAGCGATACTTATAAATATACTTTAGAATTTTTAGATTATTTAAATATGCCTGAAAATTCTATTCGTAATGTCTACTATAATGGTTATACTTCATTTATTACTAGTGGAACAAATTTAAACTATGATGAACAAGAAGCTAAAGCTATGCTTGCTTATATGCTCTATTCTTATGATTTAAGTGATGGGGATGAAGATAGTGATTACGAATCATATGATTTATATGATGTAACTCCATTCTTTAATTTTACTGAAGAATTTAGTGTAGATCTTTCTTATGTAAGTGGTGAAATTTTAGGTGATGAAGAAGTAGATGACAGAACCTTTACCTTTAAAAAAGATGAAAACGGTGAAGTTAAAATACTTATTCGTACTGATTTTGATTCTTTTGAAGGAAGGCTTTTAAAAGCTCAATATCCTGAAGCATCAACTATCGATAGCCTTTATGTTATGAATGATTATGGTCCACAAAATGATAAGATTGTTCAAATGTGGGAAGATGTTAAAGTTAATCCATTACCTCTTTGGATTACTATAACCTTAATCGTATTCTTAGTCTTATTTATTGGCTATTTAGGATCTTACAAATTAATTCGTGTAATTAAACTTAAAAATAGAAAGAAGATGAGAGAAAATTCTTCTAAATAATACTTAATATCTACTCTACCTTAGTTAAAGGTAGAGTAGATTCATTTAAGATAACATTTAAGTTGAAATTACCTTCTTCTTTATGATATTATTCATAGGCAAACAAATGAAGGTATGCTTCCTTAGCCAAGTTGGTAAGGCAACTGACTGCAACTCAGTGACCAGTGGTTCGAATCCGCTAGGAAGCTCCATTTATAAAAATGTGTTTGCTTTTTATATCGCTCTTATATATAATATTTGAGCGCTTTAAAAATATCGGGACGTAGCGTAGCTTGGTATCGCGTCTGCTTTGGGAGCAGAAGGCCGCAGGTTCAAATCCTGTCGTCCCGACCAGATTTAATTACAACTTCGATATAAGTAATTGTATCGAGTAAATATATATAGTAGTCCGAAGTTCTCGGGCTTTTTTTATTATTAGAAGATTTACTGTTAGAGGTTTGAACTTAAGAACATCTAGAGATTGTTAATTAGTTGCTGATAGAAAAACTTATATTCTTGATGCTTTTGGGAAACTCATATCAAAACAATTTCTATTTCAAAGAAGAAATTAAGAAAGCAGTTAAGTTTCAAGAAAAGTATTTTAAAAGTAAAATCATTATGAAAGATAATATTAAGTAATTTAAAAATTATTACCTTAATGGATATCCATAAAATATTACATTTCCCCTATATCATTTATATTCTTATAAGAATAATTATGATAAAATATAGAATTAGTTATGGATAAAAATAACGTCAATTTATTTTCAAAGGTTAATAACAATTTATTCAAAGTATTTGTAATGAAAGATTACAAAACTAACTTTTTTCTTTTATCAAGAATACACGAATATTTAAGTAAAAATGATGAAGTTGAAAGGCAATCTTTAATAATTTTTATTGAAGATGAACTTAAAGATTATCATAAAATAAATAAAGAAGAATTATACGATTTAGAAGATGGAAATGAAGTTGAAATAAGTGAGCAAAATAATCTTTCCTTTCACGATATCGCTTTAAAAAAATATCATTTATTTTTAAGAACCAATTGGTTAGTTTCTTACTATAAAAACTTTATCGAATTAGTTGAAGAAGGAATATATACATCCTATTTATACGATGCTTTTAAAAGAATAATTGAAACTAACGATAATGAAGACATTGATTTAATTACACCATTAAAATCAGTTAATGAATCATTACAAAATTTAAATTCATTCGAATCTTTTAGCGATTTTAAGCAAATTGAAGATAATTTTATCAATTTTAAGAACCAATTAAATGAGACAAGTAAAGATTTAATTAGATTTTTAAATGAAACATTAGCAAGTGAAAATTTATCAATTAAGGAAATGTATTCCTTAATTTTTGATACATATCAAAGTATTTTTACTAAGAAAATCAAACCTTTAGAAGAAGGAAATAGAGCAAAGAATTTAATTGCCTCAATAAGAAGAAAACTTGATGATTTTATAAATGATGAAGAAGCAATAAAACAAGTTTCGTTTAATATTATTACATCTAAAAATGAAGGTTTTTCTATTGATTTAAATAATAAAACAATCGATAAAATTAAAGCTTATATTGATCGATTTAATGATGAATATCTTGATTCTTTTTTGCCTCAAATTGCAAGAATATACCGAAAAGATGAAGAATGTTTAAGTAGAGCTATTGCCAGAATTAATTTCTTAGAAAATAATGGTAAAGCTTATAAAGATTTACTTCTTTTAGCACTTAAAGGATTAGAAAAAGAAGATGAAGATAAAATATATTCATTTAAATCTAATTACTTTAAAGTAAATATTATAAATTCTTCCTCTCTTTATGTACCAAAAAAGAGAGTTTATAACCGTGAATTTAAAAAACTTGTTATTTCTAAGAAAGAAATTAGTAAACTTGCAAGTTTAACTAGTGAACAAGATAATGCTTTATATAAAGAACAAGCCAAATATTCTAAGAAAAATATTTATATTTTTGCTGACTATATACTTTCTAAATACCCAGAAGGAATATCTTTACTTAACTTAATAAATAGTGAACTAAAAGAAATAGAAGAAGTAAGTAAAAAGAATGAACTAATCGTTAAAACTTTCTATTTATTCTTATATGAAAAAGACGAAGGAAGTAGATATAATCTTTCATTTTTAAAGGATGTTTATTCATATAAGTATTTAAACGATTTATCGAATTATTATATTTCTAGAAAAGAGGAGGTAAGAAGTAATCTTTATGGAACTAACTGATTTTATTAATAAATATAACGAACTTAATCCAACAGATAAAAAGAATTTTTCAAGAATTACTCTTAGATTATTAAGTGAATCTTATTTAATTCGCGATGTAAAAGAAGATTATGATGACTATTACTTTGCTATTTCTAGAGAAAATTCTTCAATGATTGATGCATATTTATCAATTATTAATAAAAAATTAGTAATTGATAAAGATAATGGAATTATTGCTGTAAATAATATTAACGAAACATCGAATGTTAAATTAAATAAAAGAGATACTGTTATTTTGTTAATTTTAAAATATTTATATTTAGATAAAATTAAAAATGCTAAAGATATAACTTCAAATAATATTGTTGTTTCTATTAATGAAATTAACGATTTTATTAGAAATTATCAAATATATCGTAATGAATTAAAGTTATCTCAAATTAGAGATAGCCTTGATTCTTTAGAAGAATATAAATGTTTAAATTATAAAATAGATGAAAATGGCGAAATAAAAATTGAATTATATCAAACTATTAATTACTTAGTTGATATTAAAGATATCAACGAATTAATAGCAACTTTTAAGGAATTTAAGGAGTTTAACGATGAAACGAATTAGTAAATTAAGACTCATTAACTGGCAATCATTTGTTGATCAAGAGATTGTTTTTAAAAATAATATCGTCGTTATTACTGGACAAAATGGTGTTGGTAAGACTTCTCTTTTAGATGCACTTGAATATCTTCTTTTAGGAGGAAATGATTATTCATTTAATAGTGCAGCAAATAAAAAATCTTCAAGAAGTGTTAAATCTTATATTAGAGGAAAAATCGGAAGTGAAGAAAACTCTAATTTAAGAGAAGGAGATATTTTAAGTCATATTGCAATCGAAATAGTCAACGATAAAACATTAAAAACAAGTGTTTTAGGTGTAGTTTTTGAACTAACTTCTTTAAATAACTTAAAAGAAACATTCTATCGCGTAAAAAATGCGCCATTAATTGAAGGAGCTTATTCTTTAGATAGTGGAAAAATACTAAACTTTGATGAACTTAAAGAGGTCTATGAAGAACATGATTTTAGAGTAGACGAAATTAAAGGAAATAAGCAAGAAATTTACGATAAAATAGTGACTAATGATTTTTATTTAAAAAAGAATTATTCAAATTTAATTAATAAATCAATGGGATTTGAACCAATCGATAATATTGATGATTTTATTTATTCTTTTTTAATGGAAGAAGAAAAAATAGATCTTGATTCCTTGAAAAATAAAGCTAGAACTTATCAAGAACTTAAGTTAAAAGTTGAAGCTTGTAACAAAAAGATTTTAGCTTTAAAAGATATTGAAAATAACTATCAATTATATAAAGAGAATGAGGAAAAAATAAAAGATTTAGATATTGTTGATACATTAAAAGAATATAATTTAAATTTAGATAAATTAAATAAAGAAAATGAGAAGTTTAATGAACTAAATGCTTCAAAAAAATCTGAAAATTTTAAAAAACTTGATATAAGTAATAAAGTTAAAGAACTTGCTGAAACTATTTTAAAACTTGAAAATAGTGAAACATATAAAGAAATTAAAGATCTTGAGAAGAAGAATGAAAATAAAGAAGTAGAACTTAATAAAATTAGAAACATTTTAAGTAATTTTAATTCTTTCTATTTAGATTTAACTTCATCTTTTGATAAAGTTGATACTTTACTCGATAAAACTTTAATCGATTATTCACTTTTAAAATCTTCTTATATGAGTTTTTCTTTTAAAGGTGTTAGTAGTGCTTTAAGCGAAATCAAATCGAAATTAGTAGAAAATTACTCTTATTTAGATAAGGAATATAATGATTTAGATGAAGAAATTAAAGGCAAAGAAAATGAACTCGATTTGCTAAAAAAGGAAGCTAATAGATTAAATAATGAAAAAATGACTTATTCTTATGAAATTTCTTCCTTTAGAGATTTATTAAATGAAAAATTATCATCAAAAAGCGGATTTACATGTTTGCCTTTATGCGAATTAATCGAGATTAACGATGAAAGTTATCGTGATGCTATTGAAGGAAACTTAAATAATCGTCGTTTCGATTTGATTGTTCCACCACTTTATTTTAAAGAATGCTATGAAATTTTAAGAGATAATCGAGAAAATTATCCTAGCGTTAGTTTAGTTAATATTTCAGCTATAAAAGATAAGCAAAAAGACCCTGCTTCTTTAGCTTCAGTAATTTCTACAAGTAATTCTTATGCGAGAAAATATGTTGATTATCTTTTAGGAGATGTATTTTTAAACGACAAAGAATTTGATTTTTCAAAAAACGAAACAACAAGTGATGCTTTTATATATAAAAAAGGTCGTTTAAATAAAGTTAATCCTCGACTTTATACTCGTTATTATATTGGTAAAAAAGCAATATTAGATAGGCTAAAGGAAGTTAAAGAAGAAATTTCTGATTTAAGTAAAGATTTAAGTGAGTTAAAAGTTGAAAGAAATAATTTCGATTTTTCAAGGAATATTTTAAGAACATTGAATTCGAAGTTTGTCTTTAGTTTCGATGAAGATTATTTTACTTTAGAAAATAATTTAGTAAACGATATTGAATCAACTAAAAAAGAAATTAATAAATTAAAAGAGAGTGATTTATCGACTCTATCAACTGATATTGACGAAAAAAGAAGAATTAAATCTGAAGCTGAGAAAGAAATTGATAATATTGAAACTAATTTAGCAAAAATTAATTCTGATTTAGGAAAATCAGGAACGATAATAGAAGAGTTAAATAATTTAATATCTCAAGATAAGTCAAAACTTAAAGAATATTTTGAAGATTCCTTATATAAAGCAAAAATTGATTCGATGCTAAAAGAAGATTTAGATAGAAGCAAATTAGATCAAAACATTAGAAATTCTCGATATGAAATTGAAAGCGGAATGAAAGAGTACAACAAGGAATTTAATTACGAAGAAAATCCTGATGTTAGTAATTTTTCTCCATACCTTGAATTACTTAGAAATTATGAAAATAATGATTTAAATGAATTCAAAGTTAAATGTGAAGAGGCTAGAGAAGAAGCCTACGAACTTTATAAAGAGAAATATATTAATTCACTTGCAACGAAAATTGATAATAAAAAAAGAGATATAAGTGAAATTAACCGTAAACTTTCTTCATTAATCTTTGGTTTAAAGAAAGAAATTTATCGTATTGAAGTTTCAAAAGCTAATTCTAAAGATGAAACTTTCCAAAACATTTATGAAATTGTTGAAAGTAATCAAAATTATGAAGGAAACTTCTCAGTTTTCTATAATTCTTTATCTACAAAAAATAGAGATACATTAGAAAAAGTTTTTGATTTAATTTCTCAAGAATCGCCTAATAATGATGCTTTGAAAAAAATTAATGAATATTGCGATTATCGTAATTTTATGTCTTATGATATTAAGATTTCGAGTGCTATTTCTCCTTCAATTACTTATTTTTCTAAGGTAAGTAGAGAAAGAAGTGGTGGTGAAATACAAAACCCATTCTATATTATTATTGCTGCATGTTTCTTAAATTCAATTATTAGAAAGGACGATTCTTTATGTCCAATACTTTTTGATGAAGCATTTAATAACATGGATCCAGGTAGAATTGAAACATTACTTAAATTTTATAAAGAGCTAGATTTAAATATTTTTATAGTCGTTCCACCATCAAATGTTACTTCTCTTTTAGACGAAGTTGATGATGTTATTGCCTTAAATTTAGTAAAAGATAAATATATTGCTGTTCAATATTTAAACGAATTTAATTTTTAAGCTATGAATGAAAAAGAAACTTTAAAATACGTTAAAAATTATATTTTAGATTCTTTACTTTCTCTTTATGATAATGAAATTATTAAGTTAAATTCTTTGGATTTAACAAAAGAAATTTCTTTAACAGCTAATAAAATAAATAAACATGGTAATTTTGTTGATAATTATCGTGATTATTTAGAAATTATATTAAAAGAACTTCTCGATAAAAATTTTATTAGTTTAAAGTTTAAACTAAGAAACGTTAACTTATCGTTTTTTGATAAGATCATTTTGAATGTTTCTAAACTTAACGACATTCTTTTAGAACATCCTTATAATTTTAAATATAAAGAAATATTTTCTTTTAAAGAAGATTTTGCTAACTTTCTTAAAGATTCTAACTATAAAACTAGCTTTGTTAAGAAATATTTAGATGTTATTGCTTCAAAGCTTAAGAACAATGAATCATTAACAATGCTTTTATTAAATAAAGAAATGAATGTTAAAAACATAAAATTAACTTCTAATTTATTCGAATTTTTATATGATTTAAAAAATAAAGATAATTTTTTACCTTTAAGAACTTTATCTCAAAAAATATTTAATGATTCTAAATTTTTAGAAAATAATATTTCTTTCTTTATCCGTATTTTTATTAATTTTAATGATGAAGGAATTAAAGAAGTTAATGAAGAAGAATTTTATGAATATTTCAACATTTATAAAAATTCAAAGTATGTTTTAATTAAAAACGGATTAACTTTAAAAATTGATAAAATCAAAATTAATTTAGATAAACTATCTTCCCCTATTTCTTTATTAAAAAACCAAATTGAAACATTAAAAATAACAAAAGTAAGTAAATATAAGCTTCTAACGATTGAAAATTTAACAACTTTTAACTATTTATCATCTTTAAAAGAATTTAATGACTTTATATTAATATTTTTAGGCGGATTTCATTCTAATCAAATTAATGTGTTATTAAGAAAAATTAAAAAATCAAATAAGGTTAAAGAATTTTATCATTTTGGAGACTTAGATCCTTTTGGTCTAGAAATTTTTGTAAATTTAGAAACTAAAACTGGTATTAAGTTTATTCATTATTTAATGAATGAAGAAATATTTAGAAAGTATCTAAAATATTCGAAAGAATTAAATGAAAAAGATTTAAAGCTTTTATCAAAAATAAAAAGTGAAAAAGAATATCAAGTGTTTTCAAAATTAATATTAGCTATGCTTGAAACAAATAAAAAATTAGAACAAGAAGTTATTATGGATGAGTGGTGATTATGGAAATTAAATCATATTTAGATATTAAAAAAGATAAAGACTATAAAAGAAATTATGAATCATATTTACTAAGTTTTAAAGGCGATGAAAATCGTATTATTTATCAAAGAAATATTTTAAATACCAAGTTAGAAGTTTTAGGTTATTATTTTTCTAAAATTAATGATATTAGTAAAGAAATTTTACTTGATTCAAAAAATAATGAAGAAAATATGTATTATTTCTTAGATAATTCTCCTTTAACTATATTTGAAGAAAAACAAATTTACTCTAAAGTTGTTT
Source organism: uncultured Bacilli bacterium (assembly GCA_944369075.1). Lineage (GTDB taxonomy): Bacteria > Bacillota_I > Bacilli_A > RFN20 > CAG-826 > Onthovivens. Next base: position 45,513 of record CALVXK010000005.1, on the reverse strand, counting down.
GTTCTTATTTTAGTGATATAGAAAAAATTAAGTTTTATTTAACTAAAATGCTTAAAAATGCTGATTCTTGGGCAATTAGTGATAGTGTTAAACTTAAAAAGATAAATAAAATAGATACTAATAAATATCTTTATGATCTAATACCTTATTTCATTTCATATTTAGGCAAATCAAATGAAATAAGTAACTTCGATATCTATGTTAGAACTGGGTTAAATTTGCTTTTTCCTAAACTTAAAGAATTATTTTTAAATAATAAAAACTATATTATCTCATATATAATTGACGATGTATTTCAAACTATTTCGACTTCTTTTCCTTCATCTTACTATTTAGGAATGATGGTAGCTTGGTTACTTTCTTATTTTTATATCTATGATAAAGAATTAGTTATAAATTTATTAAAAGAAAGAAGATTTAATAAATTTATAACTAATAAAACTATCTCTAAAATAAAAGATTCTTTTAGAGTAAGTAAAGATGATAAAGAAAACTTAAATCAATATCGTCTAAAATAAAGAAGTATTATCCTTTTAAAAATAAATTTATATCGATATAATAATCTAGTTATTTATATCTAACAAATACGCTAAATAAGGAGTATTGTATGGCAAAATTTTATAATGAAAGTGAAGAGATGTATCTTGAAACTATTCTTAGACTTAAAGAACATAAAGAAAATGTACATGCTATTGATATTTCTAACGCTATGAATTTTTCAAGAGCCAGTGTTTCTAGAGCTATCCAAAACTTAAAAAATAAAGGATATATTATTGTAAATGACGACGAATCTTTAGCTCTTACTAAAGAAGGTGAAACTTATGCTAAAGCAATATTTGACCGTCATTTAACTTTAACTAAATTTTTAGTATCCATTGGTGTTAATGAAAAAGTCGCTGAAGAAGATGCTTGTAAGATCGAGCACGTTATAAGTGATGAAACATTAGAAAAAATTAAAGAATATATTAAGTAGAAATATTTTTGTTAGGCTAAACTAACTTTCTTCTTTACAAACTCAAATCGAAGGTGTTAAATATTAGTTGTTAGTGATAACTAACATCTTATTATTTGAGATAAAGTAAAGAAGATTTTTCTTTTGGAGAGAACTTATGCCTTTAGCTATAGCACCATTAAATGTTGAACTTAAAATTATTCGTATTGCTAATCTTGAAGAAGAGGTGAAAAAACATCTTGAATCTTTAGGATTAACGATAAATGCAAGAATAAAAATTCTATCTTCTAGTAATGGTAATGTCATAATTTTGGTCAAAGATTTTCGACTTGCTTTAGATTCAAATGTCACACGAAAAATTTTCGTAGGTTAAAAAGAAAGGGTTAAAGTCATGGAAAAGACACTTGATACTTTTAAAATTGGCGAAAAAGGAGTGATCATCAAGGTTAATGGTGAAGGTGTTACTAGAAGAAGACTTTTTGATATGGGTGTTACACCTGGAGCAAACGCCAAACTAGTAAAGAAAGCACCTCTTGGAGATCCTATCGAAATTACAATTCGAAATTATGAACTTACTTTAAGAAAAAACGAAGCAAAGCAAGTTACATTGAAAGTTGAGGACTAATTATGATTAGAGTTGCTTTAGCGGGTAATCCTAATTCGGGAAAAACTACATTATTTAATGCTTTAACTGGGTCTTCTGCTCATGTTGGTAACTGGCCTGGAGTTACTGTTGATAAAAGAGAAGGTGAATATAAAAGAAAAGGATATGAGCCTATTTCAATTATAGATTTACCTGGAATTTATTCTTTATCTCCTTATACACCAGAGGAAGTTATCTCAAGAAATTATATTATTGATGAGAAACCAGATTGTGTAATTAACGTAGTTGATGCGACAAACTTAGAAAGAAATCTTTATTTAACAACACAACTTTTAGAAATGGATGTACCTATTGTAATCGCATTAAATATGATTGATGTTGTTAAGAAAAATAAAGATGAAATTAATTATAATAAGCTTTCAAAAGCTTTAGGCGTACCAGTTCTGCCAGTTTCTGCATTAAAAGAAAAAGATTTTTCTAGTTTAATGCAAGTAGTAAATGAAGAAGCTAGCAAGAAAAGAAAAGGAACAACATTACTTGAGAAAACTAATTTAAACGATTTAGTTAATGAGATTAAAGGTTTATATGAAGAAAAAGGAGAAAATAATTCTCTTTTCCATAGTATTAAACTTATTGAAGGTGATTCAATAGAAAGAAAAAATCATGAAAAAATTTATCAAAAAGTAGAAGAATTTAAATCTAACTTTAATGATGAAACTTTTGGAAATGATTTAGAAGCTATTATTGCTGATGAAAGATATAAATTTATTCAAGAAGAGTGCTCAATATCTTTTAAAAAACATCAGGAACCTGAATATATAGTTGATAAAAAAGGACGTAAGAAAAAAGTAAAAGAAGGAACAATTTCTGACCGAATCGATAAGGTTTTAACAAATAGAATATTTGGTTTAATCATATTTGTTGTTATTTTGTTCTTTGTTTTCCATTTAACTTTTGGTGAAGATTTATTCTATCTTAAAGCGATGGGAGCATTTAATAATACTGACGTTACTTTAGGTGCTGGAACAACTTGGGAAGGAATTTTATTCTCTAGTGGAACTGGAATTCAATCCCCTGGTGTATTATTGCAAACAATTTTAGTAGGATTTACCGATTTTATTACTGAACAAGTAGGAATTGGTTTAGATCTAGCTGGAGCTTCTTCTTGGGCTAATGCACTTATTTGTGATGGTATTTTAGCTGGTATATTCTCGGTTTTATCTTTCTTACCTCAAATTTTATTACTATTTTTATTCTTCTCAATTTTAGAAGATAGTGGATATATGGCAAGAGTTGCCTTTATTCTTGATAGAATATTTAGAAGATTTGGTGTTAGTGGTAGAGCATTCATGCCTATGATTATGGGATTTGGATGTTCTATTCCTGCAATGACTAACACAAGAACTTTAGCTACAGATAGAGAAAGAACAGCTACAATTAGAGTTATTCCATTTTTCTCTTGTAGTGCAAAACTTCCTATTTTAACAGCTTGTGCTGGGGCTACAGTTACTTTATTTGGAGTTGGCAATGCTGATTTAATTACTTTAGGAATGTATGGAGCAGGTATAATTATTGCAATTATTGCTTTATTAGTCTTAAGAAGCACAACTTTAAGAGGGGAAACTCCACCATTTATTATGGAACTTCCTGCTTATCACTGGCCTAAATTTTCTTCTTTAATGTTACATGTTTGGGACAAATGCAAACATTTCGTTAAAAAAGCATTTACTATCATTTTAGTTTCTAACCTTGTTATTTGGGTCCTTCAATCATTTACTCCATCATGGCAATATATTGAATATGGAGACGACGGATTTGTAACAGGTTTAACAACAAACGATTCAATTCTTGCTAATATTGGTAAAATTATTCAACCTTTATTCACTCCTCTTGGATTTGGATCGCAACTTGGTACATTTGGCTGGGTATTTGCAGTCGGTGCTATTACTGGTCTTATTGCTAAAGAAAATGTTATCGCAACTTTTGCAATGTTAGGAGCAGTAGTAGCTAGCGTTCCTGGAGTTGGTGGAATAGTTAGTGATATTGAAGGAGCAAGCGATGTTGCAATGATGATTCAAGCAACAAATATTAACATTCCTGGTATATTAGCCTTCGTAGTATTTAATATGACGACAATTCCTTGCTTTGCTGCAGTGGCTACTGCAAAAGCTGAATTAAATAAAGGAAAACTTAAAAATACAATCGTTTTCTGGTTAATTACATCTTACATTGCTGGAACTATCATTTATCTAGTTGGAACATGGTGGTGGACAGTGTTTATTGTTTTAGTTGTTATTGCTTTAGCAATTGTTTCTATCCACTTTATTAATAAAGCAAGAGATAAGAAAGCAAATCTAACTTTAAATAACTAGATATCTAAAATATGTTAATGGAGCGAATATTTCGCTCCATTAACAATAAGAACATAAAAGAAAGGATTAAAATATATGAGTTTAATAGATATTTTTGTTTTAATAATTGTATTAATTATTGTAAGTTTATTAATCTTATATTTTGTTTTACAAAAAAGAAAAGGCAAAAACCCATTAAATGATTGTAGTTGTAAGACTTATTCAAAAAATAATCTTTTAGATGATTATCATAAAAAATATAAGAAGAGTAATGGTGTAAATAAGAATAGTGTAAAGAAAAATAATTAAAAAAGTTAAAATCCTTCTTGAATTTATCTTCTATTCTTGGTATATTATTTGAGCGCTTACAAATGGGCCCTTAGTTAAATGGGATAACACTAGCTTTGCAAGCTTGGATTAGGAGTTCGATTCTCCTAGGGTCCACCAATTTAGGATAAAGCGTTAACTGTTAAAGTTAATTTAGATAGAAAAATTAATTTTACTTGGCATCGTAGCTCAGTTGGTTAGAGCAATCGGCTCATACCCGGTGTGTCGAGGGTTCGAGTCCCCCCGATGCCACCAAAAAAAGCTGGACCATTAGCGCAATTGGTTAGAGCGGACCGCTCATAACGGTTAGGTTCTGGGTTCAAGTCCTAGATGGTCCACCATCCAATGGAGAAATACCCAAGCGGCTGAAGGGGTCGGTCTTGAAAACCGATAGTAGATGCAAGTCTAGCGAGGGTTCGAATCCCTCTTTCTCCGCCACTAATGTTAATAGCATCTTAGATGTTATGATATATCGCGAGGTAGAGCAGTCTGGTAGCTTGTAGGGCTCATAACCCTGAGGTCGTAGGTTCAAATCCTACCCTCGCAACCATTTGTTAATTATAGAGTCGTAAATCGGCTCTTTTTTTATTGCATTATAATCCAAGTATTTAATACTAGATGTACTAGTATATGTAATGTTTAATAAATAAAAATGAATTGCTTTTAAATGTTTATACATTTAAAATATAAAATATGAGTGCTGAAGAATTAATTACACGGTTTAATAATACCGCTGGAGGCTTAATTATCTTTGTAGCAATAGCTATTATTATTTTCTGTGCCCTTTTATGGTATTACTTTGCTTATTTTGCTTATGCTTTAAGAAAAGATAAAGTTCTTCCTAAAGGAAAAGTTAAATATAAATACTGTGTATTAATCCCTGCAAGAAATGAAGATAAAGTTATTGCTAATATTTTAGAAAGTTTAAAAAATCAAACTTATCCTCAAGAACTTTTTGATGTATATGTAATTGTTGAATCAAAAGATGATCCAACTGTTAAAATAGTAAAAAAATATAAATACAATGTTTTTATTAGAAAAGATTTAATTAATAAACGTACAAAAGGTTATGCTTTAGACGAAGTTTATCAATATATAAAAAGCGAAAAGAAGGAATATGACGCTTTTATTATCTTTGATGCTGATAATGTCGCCTCAAATGATTATATTGATTTAATGAACGATGTTAAAAATGCTGGTTATAAAGTTGGAATGGGCTATCGTAATTTTACTAATGGTTCATCTAACTGGATTAGTGCAACAAGTGCAACTCTTTTTGCCTATATGAATCAATATACTTCAAAAGGTAGATCTAGACTTTTTAAGAAAATGACTTTAACTGGTACAGGTTATTTTGTTGATAAAGACATTATAGACTTTGAAGGCGGATGGATTTTTAACGGAATGACTGAAGATGTTGAACTTACTAAATATTGTTATTATCACAATATTCCGATGAAATATTATCCAATTGCTCAATATTATGATGAACAAGCTACTAAATTAAGTGTAATTCATAAACAACATATTCGCTGGGTATGGGGATATTTTAAAAATGATAAGAGATTTAAGATTAAAAACATAGATTACGGTGCACTTCCTAAAGGATTGATGAATGCCTCTTTATTTGAGTTTAATGTCTCGATTTATCCCTTTGTTGCTATGACAATTATGCTCCTTTTAGCATTTTTATTTTCTTTTGCTTTATTTATAGCCTCTCTTGTATATTGTTTTTTCTATCAAGAATTCATGAACCAACTAGTACCTTTATCAATGTTTTTATGGGCTATAATTTACTTTGTTTGTCTAAATTTGCCATTTTCTTTTGCTGCTTTAATTACTTTTATAATTTCGAATAAATACTTAAAGTTTTCTATTGGAACAAGAATTAGAGTTTGTTTTACTTATATCTATTTCTTTGCTGATTTTGTTTTTGCTTTTGTGGATGGTTTATTTCATAAATATAAAAGAACTACTTGGGATAAAATTGCTCATGAAGGAAAAATATCTAATAAAGATGCTTTAAGGAATTTAAACAATGAAAATAAATAAGAAGAATAGAGTTTTATATTATAAAAATGAGTTAAATGATGACTTTGGAAACATTGAATTAGAACAAAAAGATGTTCCAAGTGATTATAAATATATTAGAAGTAAGACTTTTGATATATTATTTTCTTCTTGGTTTTATTGGCTTATTTTAAAAGTTTTCCTAGGTTTATACACTATTTTTAGAGGATATAAAATAATCGGAAGAGAAAATGTTAAGGAATATTATAAGGTTTGTAAGGAAAATAATAGCGCCGGATTTATCTATTCAAATCATACTTCTAATGAAGATGCTTTTGACCGACAAATTCGAATTATTGGAAAAAGAAGAGTAAATGCTTTAGCTAATTCGAATATTCTTTCTCAAAAATTTTTATCTTTTATATGTAAAGCAGGAGGTTATATTCCTTTAGGTACATCTTTAAAGAGCCAAAAAGAGATGTTAGATTGCTTTAAATATTATTTATATAACAAAAAACAAGATATTTTAATTTATCCTGAGGCTCATATTTGGCCATATTATACAAAGATTAGACCTCTTAGAGCAGCAGCTTTTCATTATCCTGCAAAATTTAATGTGCCAATTTTGCCAGTAGTTACAATTTATTTACCAAGAAAAAGAAAGAATTCAAAACCTAGAAAAGCTCTTGTTATTGGAAAACCTATTGTTCCTAAGAAAGATTTAAGTGTTAGTGAAAATAAAGTTTATTTAAGAGATGAAACACAAAAAGCGATGGATACCATCGCTTCAAGTTATAATCAAGTTGAATATATTAAATATATTAAGAAAGAAGATTAATAAGTACCAAAGATTCTATCTCCAGCATCACCAAGTCCTGGAATGATATAACCTTTTTCGTTAAGCTTTTCATCGAGTGCACAAAGATAAATATCGACATCTGGATGATCTTCTTGAAGTTTTTTAACACCTTCTGGTGCTCCAACTAAGCAAAGAAGTCTAATATTTTTATAGCCTCTATTTTTTAGCATTTTAATTGCATCACTGGCGCTACCTCCAGTAGCAAGCATTGGATCACAAACTAAGACTAAAGGATGTTCTACTTTAGGTAGTTTGCAGAAATATTCGACAGGTTTTAAAGTTTTTTCATCTCTATATAAACCAATATGACCAATTTTAGCAGTTGGAAGCATATTGATAACTCCGTTAGACATACCTATACCTGCTCTTAAAATAGGAACAACAATTAAATCATATTCTAAACCTAGTTTATCAATAACTACACCAGTAGGAGTTCTAATCTTTTTACCAGTAGGAACAATTTTTAAATCTTTATATACTTCATAAGTCATTAAAGAAGCAATTTCATCTAAAAGTGTTCTAAAATCCTTAGTATTTGTTGTTTCATCTCTCATTTTGTTTAACTTCATTGTTATTAATGGGTGATTTACTACATGTAACATTTTTATTCCTCCAATCTATTTAAAAAAATATCAAAGTGAAGTATCACTTTGATATTTAATAAACATTTAATAAATAGTAAAAGAAGTAGAACTATAATCTATTTTATAAATATAAATATGTATTAAAGTTTCTCTTTCTTTTTTCATTGGACATATCATACAACTAATAACTATTTATTTCTACTTAAATTATATTAATTTATGTATAATTTTATCTATGTATTTCATGTCTATTTATAAATCAAATATTGGAGATATATATTTAAAAGCAAAAGATGATGTTTTAATTGGTATTTCTTTTAATTCTTACAATCTAGAATTAAAAGAAACAAGTTTAACAAACAAAGTAAAACAATATCTTGATGATTATTTTGCTAAGAAAAATCCTTTAATTAATTTTAAATATGACTTAATTGATGTAACACCTTTTCAAAAAATAGTACTTAATACTTTAAAAGAAAATGTGAAATATCGTGAAGTAATTACTTATAAAGAATTAGCTTTACTTGTTTCTTCTAAAAGAAAAGATAACAAAAAGTTATCTTTTCAAGCAGTAGGACAAGCTTTAAATAAGAATCCTTTAGTTATATTAATACCTTGTCATAGAGTAATAGGTAGTGATAAGTCTTTAAAAGGCTATGCTTATGGTATTGATAGAAAGAAATATTTATTAGATTTAGAATCTTCTTCAAATTAATACCAGTCGTGTTTTTCTCCTCTATCAAAAGTAGAAATAAGAGCCATTTCTTCATCAGTTAAAGAATATCAAATACAGAAATATTTTCTTTAATATGAAATGGATTACTTGATCCAGGAATTGCTACAACACCTCTTTGTAAATGCCATCTTAAAATAACTTGAGCAGTAGTTATATTATGATTATTTGCGATTTGAACAAATGACTTGGTTATCTAATTGAGATAACTAATATCATTGATGCATCTAGTGACAGTGATTTATGTTTTAAACTATTAGAGCCGGAAATAAAAACAACTTTAGCAATCGTTTGAAGAAAATACCAAAGATTTACTAAAGTTAGTGAATTATTTTTAGAAGAACTAAAAAAATTAAATATATAAAAAAAAGTGGTGCCGACTATAAGAATCGAACTTACGACCGACGCGTTACGAGTGCGTTGCTCTACCAACTGAGCTAAGTCGGCACGACTAAAATAATATCATGAAAAAAAATAAAAATAAACTTGTTATCGATGCGAGTCTATGGTAATATTATTGAGCGTTGGGTGTTTAGCTCAGCTGGGAGAGCATCTGTTTGACGTACAGAAGGTCATAGGTTCGATCCCTATAGCACCCACCAGATTGATTATATAAGTGCGGTAATTATCGCACTTTTTTCTTTTCAATAAGGTAATTCGACTTTTATTTAAAACTTAAAGTTACTAAAAGAATTTAGCTATTTAACCATTAACAATGTATATTTTATAAAAATTTCTTTTTTAAATTAGAATTATCGAAAATATAAGTAAATATAGCATCAATTATTAGATAAATTAACATAAATATATTACTAGTCAGTTCTAGATTATTGTTATTACTTACTATATCAGAGCTAACATTATTAATATTAAAATTAATTGAAGTAACTAAAATTACAATAAAAAGAATAATGAAATGTAAAAAATTATAAATTAAATATACCTTATTATATATCTTATAATCTTTTATTCTTAAAAAATAAAAGATTAAACATAAAAGATATACTCCTAGTAAAACATAAATATCAATATAATTACTAGAATCAAATATATTTAGATTAGTCATCATTAATTTGAATAATACATAAATAATAATTAAATAAAGAAAGAAAAAGGATGTAGTTACTGTTAAAGATATTTTTGATAATTTATATTCTTTATTATTACTATTATTATCTAAATCTAACTTATTAGAACTAAATATAAAACTAAAATTAGCATCTTTAATATTAGTATCATCTAGATATGATTTTAAAAATTTATTTGATAAGAAATATTTAAACAGGAATATTATTAATAAAGGTAGGATTAAAATCAAAGTATAAGAATCAAATAAGATTAATCTACTTTCTTCATTATTATTACTATTAGCATTTAATTCGAATACAAGTATCAATATTAACAAAATTATAATTACTATAAAATCTATAAAGTTATAAATAAAGTTAACTATATTGTTCTTATTTTTAGCTTTATCTTTATTCTTATTTATTTTTAGATAATTCGATAACGATATAAAAAAGATTAATAATAATAAAATTAAAGATATACCTAAAAATAAATAAGAAATTTTATTTATATTATCTCCTATTAATTTAAATGTTGTAATAATATATATTTCGATTATCGATAATAAGAATATATATAAACTAGATTTTTTTAATGAAGTTACTTTATTCATAGTATTCTCCTAAAAATCAATATATAATTCCCGGTGCATAAATCCGTCTCTTCTTAAACCAATAACTAAATCATTTCCTCTATGAGCCAAATAACTTATAGCACAGACAAATATAATTACTGCTGCTTCAACAATTACAAGAATAAGAGCTAGTGTTCTAGAAATTGAAGCTACAGCAGTAACAATTTGTGCTCCAATTTCGCCAAATTTTAAAAACATTGCAGAAAGAAAATAATCAAAAGATAAATTTATTGCCGCATTAAAAGCTGTCTCGATTGATGTAACTTGATCTAAAGTGTTTAAAAAATCATATAAACTATTATATATGGCTCTAATCGTTTCTTTTTCGACTACAATTTCAAAAATTACATCATCATTATTTTCGTTATTCTCTTCGTAGGCGCCATTGTCTGCATATGAGCCAGAAATTTTTTCAAACTTGTATGAACTTCCGCCTCCAGAACCAGAACCTGAGTCTGCAAATTGAAATTCATTCCAACTTCCTGATATTTTATTCGATCCAAAAGCAAAAGTATGTAATTCTTCTCTATATTTACTATTTGGGTAATTGTCGTAATAGTATTGGGCGAGATTGTTTCCTAGGATGTTGTAATAATCCTCTTCAGTGTGCTCTGTGAATTCTTCCTTTGCTGTTTCCTGAATCGCTGAATTTATTTCAGAATTCGCGAAAGAAAGTTTTTTTGAAGTTACATTGGAACTCAATGTTGATATAGCGAGAAAAACACCAATTATTTCTTTTAGCATAAATATTATCACCTCTCTTTTTCATTATTTTACATTTATAGATTTTATAAATGGTAAAATAATTTGATTATTAATCTAATCTTAATCCTTAAAATAAGAGAAAAGTAACATTAATTTTATTAGTAGAAAAATTTGTTTCTTGTATCCATTTTCAAATTAAAATAGGGGAGGATTTTAAAAGAAACAACAAATTCGTCAAATAAAACTTTTTTCTAGTATTGCTGTTTATAGGGGATTTAATTCGGTTATTTCTAACTCATTATATATCCTGTTTATTGTATGGGTAATGTATTATATTAATTTTGTTTTATAAAGAGTCTATTTCTTCAAAGACTTTAGCAATATTATCGTTAATTTCACCTTTAATTTGTTTATATGTATTTATTTTATCTTTATTAATTACAAAGATGTTATCTCCGTAAAAATAATTAATTAGTCCATTTGCTGGGTAAACACTTAAAGAAGTACCGGCAATTATTAATAAATCTGCTTCGCTTAAGGCAATTAGAGCTTTAGTCATAGTCATTTCATTTAATGGTTCTTCATATAACGTAACATCAGGCTTAATTAAACCGCCGCATTTTTCACAACAAGGGATATCTTTGCTATTTAAAATGTAATCTAAAGAATATGATCTGCCACATTTTAAACAATAATTACGATAGATTGATCCATGAAGTTCAATAACGTTTTTACTTCCGGCTTTTGTATGTAATCCATCAATATTTTGAGTAATTATTGTGATGTTTTTACCTTGTTTTTCTAGCTTGGCTAAATATTCATGAGCAAAATTGGGTTTGGCATCTTTTTTGCACATGAATTCTTTATAAAATTTATAAAAAGTAGAAGTGTTACTTACAAAATAAGAGTGAGAGAGCATTTCTTCATATGGTTTACCATATTTTGATTTTAAATTATATAAACCTTCTTTACTTCTAAAATCTGGTATCCCACTTTCAGTAGATACACCTGCTCCTCCAAAAAATACAATCTTCTTTGCATCTTTAATTGCCTCAGATAAATTTAAAATAATTTTATTCATACTAACTTTATTATATAATGTTGGTCATGGAAAAAAATGATTTTAATGAAAAATATTATAAGAAAGTTGGACGTTACGCTTTATTCCAAATTATTGTAAATTTTATTCTTACTATTATTAAATTTATTGGGGGATTTATTTCTACATCAAGTGCATTAATATCTGATGGTGTTGATTCTTTAGGAGATATTGCAACATCATTAATAGGAGCAATAGGAAATAAATCTAGTTCAAAAAAAGCTGATGATTCTCATCAATTTGGTCACGAAAAGATTGAGAATTTAGTTACTTTTGTTTTTTCAATTGTTTTAATTCTTTCTGGTGTTTTATTAATTATTGAAGCAGTAACTTCATTAATTAATAAAGAATACTTAGATATTGATATTTCTATTAAATTATTAATTGGTTTAATTATTACTTTCTTTTGTATTTTAATAAAAGGAGTGATGGGAGTTATAGTTTATAAAGGTGGAAAAAAGACCAATTCACCAATGTTAAAAGCTCAAGCATTAGATCATTTTCTTGATTCTATTGGAACATTTTTAACATTTATCATTTTACTTCTAATTTATCTTATGAAAGATAATGATATTGTTAAAATGTTTGATCCAATTGTTTCAATAGTTATTTCAATCATTATTATTACCGGTGCAATAAAAATATTTATTGAAAATGCTTCAAGTTTAGTTGATAAATCAGCATCAAAAGAATTATGTACTAAGATTGAACAAGAAATATTAAGTGTTAGTGGTGTAATTCATATTGATGGATTTAGAAGTAGAATTGCAGCAAATAGAGTATTTATTGAAGTTGAAATTACTGTCGATGAAAATTTATTACTTAAAGATGCACATAAAATTGCAGATAACGTAAAACATGTTGTTTTAAGTAATAATGCAGATGTTAAAAACTGTTTAGTACATGTGAATCCTCTTATTCATGATGATGATAGCGAAGTATATAAATAGTATTTATTAAAATATTATTTAATATAAATTAGATGCATAGGTGGCGGAATTGGTAGACGCATAAATCTCAGAAGTTTATGAAGAAATTCGTGTGAGTTCGAGTCTCATCCTATGCACATTTTTTATTTTAAGAAATCAAAGTTATTGCATTATTTTTAAATTGTGTTTTAATATTGACTACGTAGTTAATTAAAAGGAGTTTTTATGAAATTAAGAAATCATATAGTTAGTTTAGTTCTTGGAATAATACTTTCTGTAATTGGAATAGTTTTTGTTTGCTTACCTTCGACATTTATTACTTCAATTGGAGTTATTACGGGTTCTATATTAATTGTTTTAGGGGTAATAATGTTAGTTACAGCATTTATTTTATCTAGAAGAGCACTTTCTTCTATCTGGAATATTATTACCGGTGTATTGATGGTGATTTTTGGTATATTGTTTCTAGCTGATAATGGATTTGTTATTTCGACTATTACAATATTCTTATTTATATATTTATTCATTAATGGAATTAGTAAAATTGTAAATTCTTTTACTTTAAAAGCTATAAACTACAAATTTTGGTTTATTAATTTAATTTATGGATTAATTTTATTAGTTTTAGGAGTTACTTTACTTTTTGTTGATGATTTATTATCAAAAGCTTTAGGTATTTTAGTTGGAGTAATTTTTATAATTTTAGGTTTATCTTTAGTTATTGATTTTATCTTAAAAATAAGAATGTTAAATGCAATGAATAAATCAGATGAATATTTAAAAGAGCATTATTTTCATAAACATCATAAAGAAGATATTGATGTTAGTAATAATGAAAATAATGCTCTAAATACTTCTAGTTATAATATGAATAAAGATAATATAGTAGAAGGTGAAATTGTTGATGATAAAACTAAGAAGGAATGATTAACTTAATTCTTCGATTCCTTTATATAATGCGTAATATTTGCCTTTTAAAGCAAGTAATTCATCGTGAGATCCTCTTTCAATAATCTTACCATGTTCTAAGACGAGAATTGCAGTAGAGTTTCTTACGGTAGAAAGACGGTGAGCAATAACTAAAACAGTTTTATTTTGCATTAATGTATCCATTGTTTTTTCAACTATTTTTTCAGTTCTAGTATCAATATTTGATGTAGCTTCATCTAAGATTAATAAAGGTGGATGAGAAATAGCAGCTCTAGCTAATGAAAGAAGTTGTCTTTCGCCTTCACTAAGGTTTGCTCCATCATCGTAGAGTAAAGTATTATAGCCATCTTTTAGTTTTGAAATAAAATGTGAAGCTCCAGCTATATCGCTAGCTTTTTGAACTTCTTCAAAAGTGGAGTGCATTCTAGGATATTTAATATTATTTAAGATTGAATCACTAAAAAGGTGTGTTTCTTGGGTAACCATTGACATTGCTCTTCTAAGTGATTCAATTTTTATATCTTGGATGTTAATTCCATCGTAAGTTATAGTTCCTGAATTTATTTCATAAAATCTTGAAATTAAGGAAATAATTGTTGTTTTACCAGCACCAGTAGAACCAACAAAGGCTAACTTTTGACCTTTATGAGCATAAAAAGATATATCATTTAATATGATTTTTTCTTTATTGTAGCCAAATACTACATGGTCAAAAATAATATCTCCTTCAAGTAATATATGATCATTAGGGCCTTTTTCCCGATAATATGTATCATTGATTTTAACAAGTTTAACATGCCCTTTATCATTTACATTTTCTTCTTCGGTTTCATAGAAAGCAAAGATTCTTTCAGCACCTGCTAGGCAGTTTAAAATTGTATTAAAGTGAATTGTAAAAAAGTTAAAAGGTTGAGCAGAAGTTCTAACATACATTACGAATGGCGTTAAAGCAGCAATTCCACCTGGAAGCATACCATTAGCAATAAAAATAATTCCAACAATAGCACAAATTGCAAAGTTTAAATACGACAAAGAAACAATAAAAGGAGTATTTAATTGGGTATGGAAGAAAGCTTTAGTTGTTGCATCTCTCCAATCAGCGTTTTTCTTTTCAAATACTTTATAGGATTGATCTTCGTGTTCAAAAGCCTTGTTTACCTTAATACCTCTAAGATCTTCTTCAACGCAACCATTAATTATTGATAAGGTTTCTTGTTGTCTTCTAAAGTATTTACGGCATTCAACAGAGTTAATAGCAATAAAAATAACAGTAATTATGATAATAAATGTCGCAATTAATGCTAAACGCCAATCGATTAGATACATTCCAAGCATCGTACCAACTGCATTACAACACGAGAACAAAATGTTAGCAAAAGATTGATTTAAAGCATTAATAGTTGAATCAATATCACTAGTAAAGAAGTTCATAATTTCACCAACTTGATGTTGATCGAAGTAAGAAAGTGGTAAAGATAAAACTTTTTTATTTAATTTTTCTCTTAAACGATAAATAACTCTTTGAGAAAGTTTAATCATTATTTGAGTATAAGCTAAATCACTCGTAGCACCTAAAAAGTAAATTAAACCTAAAATAGATGCTGAACGTAGCAAATAATTATAATTTCCAGCTGTAATTCCATTTGCAATAACATCTTTTAACATGTATGTGCCAAAAATATTAGCAAAAGAAGTGTATACAATTAAAATTCCAACAATAACTAGTAATAATTCATAGCCTTTGAAAAAGGAAAACAATTTTAAGAGTGTTGCAAAGGCGTTTTTATACTTTTTTTCCATAATTAAAGTCCCTCGTTTTGAATAGCGTTGATGTCTTTATAAATTTCATCAACTTCGTTTAAATAAGAATGTGTTCCAATATGTGTAATATGGCCTTTTTCAAGAACAATAATATTATCACAATCTTTTATAGTCGAAATTTTTTGAGAAATTACAATCTTTGTTATATCGCTACATTCTCTTTTAAGGTTTTCTTTTACTTTAGTTTCTGTAAGTCTATCTAAGGCAGAGAATGAATCATCTAAAATTAAGATTTTTGGATGTAATAAGATCGCTCTAGCTAGACATACTCTTTGTCTTTGACCTCCCGAAAGGTTTGTTCCACCTTCAGAAATCATTGTATCGAAACCATCCTTTAAATCGTTTGTAATAAAATCATAACAACAAGCTATTTTTGCAGCTTTATAAACTTCTTCATCAGTTGCGTCTTTTTTACCCCATTTGATGTTATTTTTAACTGTATCATTAAATAAGAAAGGGTTTTGGAAAGAAACAGCAATATTTTCTCTAAGTTCATGTAAGGAATAGTTTTTGATGTTATTGCCATCAATTAATATTTCACCTTCACTAACATCATAAAATCTAAGAAGAAGATTAATCAAAGTAGTTTTAGAAGATCCTGTTTGGCCAACAATACCAATAAAATCCCCGTTATTAATAGTAAAGTTTATATCTGATAAAACATAATTTTTATCATTTGAATAAGAGAATGAAACATTTTTAAAAGTAACATTACCATTACCAATCTTTAAAGTAGAATCTTTATTATCGATAAGTTCTGAATTAACGTCAAAAACTTGATTAACTCTAATAACACTAGCTTCTGCTCTATTAAATTGTAAAGCAACGTTAGTAAACATTTGGACAGTTGCAAGAAGTTGATTAACGTAGGTTAAAAACATTGAGATTGATAAAACAATGTAAGCAAATTCAGGTTTTTGGTTAAGGTAACCACCTAAGAATAAAATACCTACAATTGTTGCATATAAAACTAATTCTTGGGCAGGCATCATTAAAGCGTTAATACCACTTGCTTTATTTGAGATTTGTCTAGATTGTTCGTTGATCTTTTTAAATCTTTCAACTTCATAATTTTCTTTAACATAAGATTTAATAGTTCTAATCGATACAATATCTTCTTTAGTAGTTGAATTCATTTTATCGACAATTTTTTGAATTTGTAAAAACTTAGGTTTTGCGTTTTTAACAATAAAAAACATGATTAAAGCTAAAAGTGGAATAGCAATAAAAAAAACTAAAGATAATTCTGGAGAGGTAATTGCAGCAACAATTAAAGTACCAATCATCATTACTGGGCTTCTAAAAAGAGGCCTAAAAGAGTTAGATATAGTATCAGAAATAATTTGAATATCATTAGTTAATCTTGTTAAAAGAGAAGAAGTGGAAATATTATCTAAATTGCGGAATGAATAAGAAGAGATCTTTTTATATTCTTCTTTTCTTATTTCATAACCGACTGCCTTAGAATAAATTGCTACATATTTAGCAAAAATAACCCCGAAAACGAATGCTAAAATACCACATACGACCATTATTATTGAAATAGTAATCAAAAAAGGAACATCGATTGTATATGTTAAACCATCTGGATTTAGAATTATTCCATCTTGAAGAATTAAGTTCATTAAAAATGGACAAGATAGTTCAAGAGCAGCTTCAAAAGTAACAGTAATTAAAGCAATAAAAAATTCTTTCTTATAGGGTTTGGAGTATTTAAAAAGTAGTTTCCACATAGGCAAATTAGACCTTTCAAAAAATGATAATTTTTAGTATAAAACTATGCGTCATTAATATCAATTACTTATATTATAAGTAATATTATTTTTTTTACTTCAAAATTGAGGCCGTTATATTAATCAAGATAATAGTAATTTATTAAAAATCTATATTTTGAATTTTAGCTTTTAATATTAATACTCTAAGTGGCAATTAAGATATTAAAACTTATTTAATATTTCTTTTTTTCTATATTTATAAGAAAATGAACCTTTAAATATGTGAAGAAAATCAGGATAAAAATATTAAATATAAAAATTTAAATATTTTAGCACTTACCTATTGACAGTGCTAAGAAGCAGACTATAATATAGTTAGCACTTAAGGAAAAGGAGTGCTAAAGAGGTAAGAAAAACTTACCACGGAGGTAAAAATTATGTTTGATTTAATTGATGATTTCTTTGATGGAGTTTATGAACCAAGTACTTCTAATTCTAATAAATTAAGTATTTTAAGAACTGATATTGAAGAAAATCCTGATTCATATATTCTTTATGTCGATATGCCAGGTGCAAAAAAGGAAAATATTAAAGTTGATTTCTCTAATAAAACTTTAAAGATTTCTTACCATGAAGAGAAAAAAGAAAACGAAGGTGAGAAGAAACATGGTAAGTTCTTAAAGAGAGAAAGATTCTATGGCGATTATTCTAGGTCATATTACTTCTCAGATGTTGATAAAGAAAATATCGCCGCTAACTATAAAGATGGCGTATTGATTGTCGTCTTACATAAAGTTAATCACGATAACGATGTTAAATCTATTAGCGTTCAATAATTATAGTTATTAGTTATTTATAAAATAATAGAATTATAGTTAAAGAACTTACCAAGATTTAAATTAGTTATATAAATAAAATACTCTAGAGGCTTTGCTTCTAGAGTATTTTTTGTTTATTTATTAACTATTTTTTAAAGTGTTTCTTTCCGTATTTATATAAAGCAACCATTGCATTAACTGCTTGTTCAGCTGTCTTATATGCAGGAATTCCATTATCTCTAAGTTTTTGAATAGCTTCGCTACATTCTTGTCCACCTTGGCAAATCATAATAAATGGTTTACCTAAATCTTTATATTCGTTATAGACTTCAATTGCGGCATCTGCAACTCCTGGAACATCAGTAACAGCAGTAGGACAAATAGCTCCTAAAACACCATCGACATTAGGATCTCTAAAGGCTTGTTTAAAGGCACCTTTATATTGAATAACTCCAGCTGTTCCTGAAATATCTACTGGATTTAAAGGTGAACCAAACATTGGCATATATGCTCTAATTCTTTGTTTTAATAAAGGTGAGATTTCTTCAAGTTCATGAAGAGGTAAATTAGATCTTTCAAAGTGATCACACGAAAGAAGTCCAGCACCACCACCATTAGTAATCATAACAATATGGTCACCTTTTAGAGGTGGTTGATAGCCTAAAGCTAAGGAAACATCTAAGAATTCTTGCCATGTTGTAGCTCTAATAGCACCACTTTCTTTAATAATCTTATCGTAATAATCATCAGCATTTGGATTTTCACTAGCAGTATGAGCAAAAGCTGCTTTAACTCCAATTTTTGATCCTCCAACTTTAATTACGACTATTGGTTTATCAACTTTTTTAGCGCTATCAACAAATGCTTCGGGAGAATCTAGACCTTCAATATAAATTGCTAAACATTTAGTATGTGGATCTTTTCCAGCATATTCAATGAATTCTGAGAAATCGACATCAGCTTTATTTCCTAATCCTACAAAGAAAGACATACCAAAATGAGATTCTTGGCTAGTACCTAAAGCAGCAAGAAGATTTGCGCCAGATTGAGAAATCATTGCAATAGGTCCTTTAACTGGAAGATATGGAATAAATCCACAGTTAAAATTATCATAAGGAGAACCCATACCAACAAGGTTTGGTCCAATTAAAGGCAATTTATGATCTCTACAATATTGAGTAATATTATTTTGTAAATCTCCTCTTCCAATTTCCTTGAAAGCAGAAGTAGCGATTGTAATAACTTTAGCTTTAATTTCTACAGCTTCTTTTACTATTTCAGTAACTAAGTGTGCAGGAACAGCAACAAATACTAAATCGACAGGTTCTTTAATATCTTTTAATGTATGGAAAGCTTTAATTCCTAAAACACTATTAGCTCTAGGATTAACAGGATAAATTTTGCCTTTATAACCCCATTTAAGAAGTTCGTAAACTACTTTATTACCGACTTTAGTTTCGTATCTACTAGCTCCAACAACAGCAATTGATGAAGGATTAAGAGCATATTTTAATGAGTCAACAACATATTGACGTGCTTTTTCGACTTTCATTTTATTTATCCTCCCTAGTATCATTAACGCTTCTATCAACTAAAACGTCATCAGTGAAGACACATTCTTCCCAATATCCATTATCATCATCTAATCTACAAGTCCATCTCCTAAATTGACGAGGAGAAGTAGATTCAAGAACTTCACTAACTTCACCATAACTTAAAAGTTTGGACTTAACCTTATCTAAATCGTTAATATCTTCATAACAAGAAAGCATTATATTATGATGAGAATCACCAAAATCAAAGATATTATTAAAGACATCTTCATTAGCAAGTTCGTCAACGATTTCTTCACTTCTAAATGTTGGAGTATTTTCAAAGAATGAAACTAAATAGAAGTGCATTTTTAAACCTAAAGCACGGTAATTGAAATATACCATTGGGAACATTTGTTTTTCTTTATCGACAATTCTTGATAAGTTTTCTCTTAAATCATTAGCATCAAGTCCAGAAAGTTTAGCTAAAAAATCATAGTCAAACATATCTTTGATTGTCTTTGTGTTATTGATAGCATCAATGATCTTAAAGTCATCCTTATCCATCTTCTTTTGAAGTTTACAAAGTTTATCAATAGCGTTTTCGTTAAAGAAATAACGACGATAATCTTTAAGCGAATCAAATTGATTAACGTGAGATTCTCTTACAAGTCTTCTAATTGGACAAATATGTACATATTCAACGCATCTTCTAAATCTAAATTTATCTAAGACACCACCAACTAGATTATCGATATTTCTCATGTGGTTGCCATTATAATAGTCAAAATCTCCACCTTCGCTCATCATATAGCCGGTACAAATTTGATCATTATCTTGGAACCATTTTGTTAATTCTTCTCTTTCTTCTTTAGTAGTATCTTTCTTAAGCTTTACTACCCAATAATAAAGTCCAAAACCAGATACACTAACGCAAGGGTTATAAACTAGCATGAATTCTCTATTTTCATACATTTTTTTAATTCTTGCTTTAATGTCGTCTTCTTTTAATCCAGTGACTTTTGAAATGTAAGAAATATTAAAAACTTCTGGATAGACCTGATAAAATGATTTAGCAATGTTATATGCTGCATAATCATTTGAATCACTAGCTACTGCGCCAGGTTCTAAGAAACAATAGCCTTTTGGAACATAATTATATGAACGTAAGTATTCTTGTTGTTCACTTGTTCCAAGTTTATATTCTTTTCCCATTTAGATTTTTAAAACCTCCTATTATATATTTGAGAAAATTTAAATTGATACATTTATTTTAAATCGAAAAATTTTAAGTTTAAATAGGTTTTTAAAATTTTTTTCTAACGTATTTTTTGTGCGTATAAGCACAAAAAAAGAACTACCTTTTTTAATTATGGTAGTTCCTTAGTTTTTATATATTTTTAACTATCTATCATTAACTGTTAAGACTTCTTCAAAGCTAACTTGATTATTAGATATAACTTTTTTGAAGATTAAGAAAGCTTCTGTTTCACTAAATCCGTTTTCACTTTCGTATTCAACATAATAATATGTTTCTCCGTTTTTTTCTCTAACGAATAATTCATATTCTTTGTTATTTTTCTCGTATTCAAATTTCTTTCTTCCGTTTTCGTTTTCAATAGATAAACTATAGTTTAAAGATCTTCTTCCATTTTCAACAAATAAGAATTCAAGTTCACTTTCACTTTCCATCCATTCTTCTTCAGAAGAAGTTTCAACTAAGATGAATGAATTTTCACCAGTATTGATTTTGAAATTAGATTCAATTTCGATTTCTCCAAATCCTTCAGTTTCTTTTTTAGCTAAAGATGAGAAAGTATAAATTCTATTTTCATCTAACATTGCAACGCCAGTAGAAGTTTGGAAGTAGTTTTCTCTTCCAAAATTTCCCTGGTTAGTAACATTATAGAAAAGGGTGAAAGTAGATGAATTTAATGAATTATCAAGATAAGTTAACTCTTCTTTATATTGATAGGTAACGCCATTAACAACTTGATTAACTTCACTAATTGTTGAAGTATAAGTTTCGTTTTCGTTCATTAATAAATCTAATGTTGGAAGAATAGTTTTAATTTCTTCTTTTTCTTCACTTGTAATAGGAGTATTAAAATCTAAGTTAGATATTAATGTTCCTGGGCTAGAAGTAGTTGGAGCAAATCTAAGTAAGTTTAAAGCACTAATTGCTTGAATGTTTCCAAGTTCACTATTAGCAACTTCGTTTTCACTTGGAGTAGTAACTGGTGTATCAGGCGTAACGTCTCCTCCAGGAATTTGTGTATTGTGATTAGGATTATTTTGATTAACATTTTCTTTGCTAGTGCAAGAAGCTAAGGTTCCAACGATTCCAAGTAAAGGTAATAAAACAAATAATTTCTTTTTCATATATTAAGTCCTCCGATTAAGTTTTTTGTTTTCTTACCTATAAAAACGAATGAATGAAAACTTTTATTGGAAAAATTTTAAAAATTTTATTTTCGAGTAATTGGAGTGGAAGAATTATTGAAGAAATAGGTTCTTTCTTTAGTGTCTAAATTAACAATATTTGTTAAAAAACCTTCACTTTCGCCTCTACCTTCATATTCAAATTCAAAATAAATTTCATCTTTAGTATGATGTAAAACTTCAAGATTTAACTCTTCATTGCGATTATTTTCAATTTCAACTTCCATTTCAATATCTGAATTCATTTCACTTTCATATTCATAAGTAAATTTATTTATGAATCTTTCATCAAAATATAAATCAGTTTCACTAGAATAAGTTGAATAAGATAAAGAAGATTCACTTTCGAATTTTCCTGGTTCATTTTCTTGTTCAATTTTTACTATATTAGTTGGTGAATAATAAATAATAGTTTCAATTTCTTCTTCGCCATCATTTTCTTTTTGAGTCGAAATAGTTAATTTATAGTTTCCAGTCGTAGTGATAAGTTCTCCTTCTAAATAGAATCTTGATTTATCTTCATTTTGGAAAGTTAAGTTATATTCAATCGCTAAAGTTTCTTCGCCATTATTTAATGTTAAAAGATTAGCAAAAGTAGTATCATCTAAAACTTTGTTATTAACATCGAATGTTTGGTTGTTAATTAAACTTAGAACAACTAAAGAATATGGATCATATAAATCTATAACACTATTAATTGAGTTAGGATTAAAATCATCGTCATCATCTTTAATAGATATAGAAGAGGTTTTAATACTTGATAAAGTTATAGGTTCATTAGAAGAAGTTAATTCTCCAAAAGAAGCTAAAGTATTAAGTTGTCTTCCAATCATTTCTTGCTGAGAGGAAGATAGATTTAATATAGATGGGTTATCACTTGGTCCTGGAATAGGATCAACTTTAGAAGGAGTAAAATCAATTAAAGTAACACATAAAATTACAATGACACATAAAGAAGCAAGAGTAGGTAAACCTACTTTTAAAAACATTGGGAATTTAAATTTAGATTTTGTATTTTCTTTTGTAGATTCTTGTTGTTTTTCAAAGGAAGCTAAAATTTGATTAGCAGTAGTTTTAATTTCATAAGATTCATTATCTTTAGTTAATTTAGAAATTAATTCTTTATCACTAATACGTTTCATTTGTTAACACCTCCTTTGCTTTTTTAATTGCTACGTTATATCGATATAATATTGTTCCTAACGGTGAAGAAGTTAGTTTTGCTATCTCTTCAAAGGTAAGTTCATCATATATATGGAATAAAATTACCTCGTATTCTTTTTCTTTTAGTATCTTTTTTAGTTTATCTAGAAGTAACATTGAATCTAGATTGTCATTAGATATTTCTTTTTCATTACTCTCATCTTTAATTAATGTATTATCTTCAATCTCTTCATCTTTAATTTTCTTTAAATAATCAAGCGAGAGATTTTTAGATATTGTTATTAGTAAACCAAGTATTGAAGAATGATATTTTAAATCTTTAATTGTAGATAAGAATTTTACAAAGGTATTTTGTAAAATTTCTTCACTTATTTCATAAGATTTAACAAAAGATAAAATATTGTAAAAAACAGACTTTTTAGTAAGTTCATAAAAAGTATTAAAGTTAGAATAATCACCTTTTTTAAATTCTTTTATAAAAGATCTTAAGTCTTCTTGTTCCATGCTTAAATTTTACAATTACCTTCCATATAATAAAAACGATTTTGCTTATAAATTTATTGGAAAATATCAAAAATTATATTTTAAAGTTCTAATAAATACAAAACCCCCTTTAAGGGAAGTAGTAATTTCTTCTAAAGGGGGTGCATCTTAATGTGGCGCGCCAGGCAGGACTCGAACCCGCAACTTCTTGGTTCGTAGCCAAGCGATCTATCCAGTTGAGCTACTGGCGCAAGTTTTTAGCGATAATTAGTATATACATTATTAGGATAAATTTCAATAATATTAAGTTAATATTAAGTTAAGATAATAAATCGCTAAAAAAGTAAAAATAGATGTATAAATATGATTAATAAAGAAAGGTATTTAGTAAGTCTCTTTTTTTCATAAAATGCTACGGTACTAAAAGTTGTTATATGGCTAAATATCTTTCTTTTATTTTGTATAGTTATAATCAAAATCTTTAATATTAGTACTTACTAAAATAGTATTTTTATCATATTTAGACATAATATCTTTATATAAAGGAAGTAGTTTCTTTTTCTTTAAGTTTTTAAAACCATTTTTAGAATATTCTTCTAATACTTTAATAACGAATTCTTTACTTCCTGGGTGCATAAAGTAATTTGATTTTCTTTCTAAAAAGAAGTTTAATACTTTATCTCTTGTGAAACCTTTTTTCATATAAGTCATAGAAGCACTAATCATATCAATACAATATTCTAAGTTATATTTAAATGGCATTTTTTTAATTACTAATTGTCCTTTATAAACATCGATCCAATATTCAAAATGATGTTTATTTCTATTAGTATGATGAACTGCAACTTCACTATATAAATCATTATCCATACGTTCAGCTAAGATAGGAGAAGATACACCTTGAAAGTATTTTAATGATCTAGAAAATTCTGTGTAAGAAAACTTAGATAAATCGTGTTTAAAACCATTTAATGGAATACCTACTTTAAATGAAAAAAGAAGTACTTTCCATCTATGCGAAGAGACTACTTTTAGGTGTTTAAAAAAATTAATCATAGTGTCAAAATATCCTTTCTTATTTGCCAAACATAGTTTTAATAATAGTGTCAATCGTATTGTATAATTGTTCCTTTTCCTTTGTATCTAAATTTTCAATACGACGAATAATTTTTAAAGTATGAAGGTCTTTAACATACTCATTAATTGCTGAAGTAGAAGAAGTAGATTCTGGTGTTTTTTTGTTACCTAAAAGGTCATCTAAACTGACTTCATAAATATTCGCAAGCTTGATTAACATATCTGTATTTGGAGTGGATCTTCCTCTTTCCCAATCACAAATATTGTATTGCTTAACGTTTAAAAGTTTACTGACATCTTTTTGAGTTAGCCCTTTTGAAGCTCTCAAAATTTTTAACATATTCTTTAATTCCATACATCGATAATAGTAGTAGTTATTAGTAAAAATTACAAGTATTTTTTATAAAATGTTAAAACTACATAAAACGCTTGTTTATTATTTTTTTGACCCAAATATATTTTTTAAGATCCAATTTCAAGAATTTTTTGACAATTTTTTTGATCAATTTTTGGCAAAAATGGAGATTGTAAAATTTACTATTTTGAATCTACGATTAACACTAGTTTTTATTGATAGAAGAAGGGCTAAAATCAACAATTTTTTAAACTTATTTTAGTTCTCACAATTTCGTGTTTAACCCCCATGAATGCTAATTTTGACAATTTTTTAAATTAAATACATAATTTTAGGAATTAAATAGTATATGTAATTTTTACGTATATATACGATTAGTATATTTTTAGTAAGTTATGTCCTTAAATTAGTAGATTTTAAAAACTACTACCTAGTAAAGCTCATTGTTTTCAAAAAAATCCTTTTTGATTAGTGTTTTATTTTGACATCCTTAAATTTTTAAAAGTTAGAAATTTACTTTTTTAATTGACATAAATAATCAAAATTATTGTTATATTGAACTAGCAAAATTTTTTTGACAAAATTTCACTCCTTTAATTTTTTGTCTCATAAATTCATTTTTCTAAATTTAAGTGTTTTTTTGTGAAAATTTAAGACATGAATTTTTTGGTTTTTTTTAGAGCTTCTTATTTTCTTAATAAGCCTAATTACAATTTTGCAAGCTAGGCGGTTCTACTTCTATTGTAAGAAGAAGAGATCATCTTAAAGCCCTATCCACGAACATATGTTAGTTTCCTTTTATATATTTATTTGGTTAACGTATGTTTGAATTTTGAAACAGAAACAGTTTCCCTTAAAAACAATGATCGTTCTATAAAACTTAGTAAAAATATTTGAGAATTTTTCTTATTAAAATATCCTAAAAATTGAATTAAAAATTGCTAAAATTTAGGTATATAAAAAGTGTCAATTAAAAAATTTTTATGTAAATATTTCTATCTTCTAAAGGTGTTAATATAAAAGAAAGATTATTGAAAGCCGATGCTTAAATAGGCTAATTACTTGCTATAAAAATTAAGCCTAATTTCTTAAAAATTAGATAGAAAAAATGATAATTTTTAGTCCTATAAAATGTAATGATTTTATTTAAAAATAGATCTATTTTTTGTTATAAATTTATGGAAATTTGGATAAAAATTATTCATTTAAAAACATTGTTTTTATAATTTGTTTTTTACTTATTAATCATGCCTTTAAACAATTGAACGAATAACTAGAAACAAGTATAATAAATAACCGATGAATAGTTTTGTCGAAAGCGTTGAACAAGTAAGATTAAACTTAAAGAAAAAATTAGACATTTTTTTCTATATTTCATTGTGTCTTTTAGGCATAGCTTTAATCTTATTAATATTGTTTTTTTGTTTTGTGACTGATACAACTCATCAGGTTGGTTATTTATTACTTGCTTCTTTAATCTCTATTGGTTTAGCAGCAATAATCTATGGTTCAACTTATTATTATTTTAATAATAAATATTTAAAATCTTTTATTGGGAATTTAGATTTAGAATCTCTTAAATATTTATATGAAGATAAGTTTAAATATGACAGAAAAACCGGAGTTTCATTTGATTTATTTGCAAAATCAAGAATAATTGCTACTCCAGATGAATTTTCTTCTAGTAAGGGATTATATGTTTCTTATGATAATGTTAATGCTATTTCAAGTGATTATAACTTAAATTATATTCATGATAGAGTATCTAAAAAAAGAGAAGATAAAATTGATCGAGTAAAAGTATCTTATAAAGGAAAATTTATTCGTTATGAAGTAAAAAAAGATAATGTTGCATTTATTTCTTTAATTACAAAAGATTTTCCAAAAGAGATTTTAGTAGATCCTCGAATTGGAGAAAAAATTGATTTTGAATATCGTGATTTTAATGATTATTTCGTTGTTAAATCATCTTCTAGAAATAAAGCAAGAGAATTACTTAATCCTAAAGTTCAATTAGATTTACTTAATCTTATTCATGGATTTAAAATCGATTTAGCAATTGTAATTATTGATAATTATATCTACGTTTATTTAGGTGAATATGATGGATATCAAAATCTAAATATATATAAAACATTTGATAAGAGTGCTTTTAAGTCTTATTTTGATGAATTTTATTTAATTAGACTTATTGCTGAAGCTCTTGATTTAGATTCTAGATCCTATCAATAGCTATTTATTTTATATAAATTAATACACAAAAAGGGGAAAATTATGGTTAGAGAAGATCGTAACGTCGGTTGGATTGAAGTTATTACTGGTCCAATGTTTGCTGGAAAAAGCGAAGAATTACTTAGAAGAATTAATCGTTTAAAGTATGCTAAAAAACACTTTTTAGTATTTAAACCTACAATTGATGATCGTTATAAAGATGATGAAGTTGTTTCCCATCAAAAAAGAAGTTATAAGGCACATAATATTTCAAAAGCTAGTGAAATTTTAAAATATATTACTCATGATATTGATGTAGTCTGTATTGATGAAATTCAATTCTTCGATCAAGAAATTATTGATGTATGTGAAATTTTAGCTAATCGTGGAGTTAGGGTTATTTGTGCAGGACTCGATACTGATTTTAAAGGAGATCCATTCCCAATTACCGCTAATTTACTTGCTAGAGCGGAAGATGTTACTAAACTTACTGCTATTTGTGCAGTTTGTGGGAAAGAAGCGACTAGAACTCAAAGATTAATGAATGGAGAACCAGCCCCTGCTGATGGACCACTTGTATTAATTGGTGCTACTGAAAGCTATGAACCTAGATGTAGACATTGTCATCAAGTAATTCGTAAATAATATAATTAATATTAATAATTAAAATATGATACTAAGAAGTGCTTAGTATCATATTTTTTTATCTTTTATTTATTCTAGAAGAATAGTCATCATATATTTCTTTAGAAATATCTTCAATAGATTTATTTTCACATTTAATTACTTTATCGATATATGAAAGTAAAGAACTATCGAATTTATATCTATCATGGATGATTCTTTCACGAATCGTTTCTTTTGAATCACCTCGTTCTTCCATTCTTTTAATTCTAGTTTCTTCATTAATATCTAAAAAATAACTAACAATATGATCGATATGTAAATTTTTAAAGGCTTTTAAACCATTTGATTCAACAATTATTACAGTATTTTGATCAATTTGTTTACGTTCGCTACCATAATAATTTCCATTATAAAAAGTATATTCAATAAAATCATTTTGGCTTATTTTCTTTTTAAATGTATCAAAAGTTATGAAATTATAATCTACCCCATTAATCTCTTTATTTCTAGGAGATCTAGTAGTAGAAGTTACAAACTTTTTAAAGCCATATTTAATAGTTAATTCTTTTGCAACGCTTGTTTTTCCAGAAGCGCTTGGTCCAACGATAATAATCATAAACTTATTATATGACGAGAATAAAAATATACAAAATAAAAATTAATTTAGAGGGATAAAGATTAGAAGTAAAAACATTCTTGAATATAAAGGGGTATTTTATGTTGAAGTTTTTGTATATTTTTCCTTTATCAATTTATCTTTTTTCTTCTATAAATTTTGTTTCCAATGAATATAAAGTTGTTAACGAAAATGAGAATCTTCGTTTTGGATTAAACAAAAATAAAGCTTATAAGAAATATGAAACAGAGCCTTTTACTCAGTTTAATATAAGAACAATTACTTATAGTATGAAAGATTTATGGAACAATTTAGGAATACTTGTTCATATTACTAATGTAGGACAATATAAATATAAATTTAAAATATCGACATATGATTCTAATGGAAACTACTTAGAAAATTCTAATTGCATGACTCATGGAGAAAAATCTTACTATGATCTTGAATTTGAATTTAGTGATAAAACAAAGATGGCTTATGGATTAGTTACATATGTTTTTGAAATAAGTGATGTTTATAACACATATGTAGTTGGAAAATTTGAAATGCTTT
The DNA here is from genome assembly GCA_944369075.1 of uncultured Bacilli bacterium. Classification (GTDB taxonomy): domain Bacteria; phylum Bacillota_I; class Bacilli_A; order RFN20; family CAG-826; genus Onthovivens. The sequence goes on along the minus strand of CALVXK010000005.1, from coordinate 16,312 downwards.
CTTCAACAGCTATTCTAGACTATGAACATCCTTCTTTTGCTGCAAGAACACAAATTATATGTGAACCAAATTTAGGCTATAGCGAAGCCTGGGGAGATTATATCGAATTAGAAAATATAAAAGAAATATATGAAATACCTACTTTTTTAAGATTTACCCTCAATGATTTAAAAATAAGACTTAAATATGAATTTGCTCAAAATCAAAAGCCTAGAGGACAAGCATTTATTCTTTTTCCTATCCCAGAAGGATTTTATGAAATGAGTGAAGAAATTCAAAGTTTATATGATGTTATAGGTGATGAAATTAATAAAGGCCTAGCTCGGAAAGATGATAATGGTGAAAGTATAACATTTTGTAATAACAATGATTTTTATGTAGAACAAGGAACAAATCACCATTCTTCAAAGTATCAAGAAGGCTATGAACCAACGAAAGATTTTTGTATACCTAGAGAATTCTATCCTGAACTAAAAGAATGCTATTTTGGGATAAAATTACGTGATTTTGGTTGGAGTGGAGTAAATGCACTTATTAATTTTAAAGTTCGTTTTACTGAATATGTACCTAATCCAATGTATAACGTTGTTGGTGAAATTGGTGAAGGTGAAATTGATGGAAATATCGATGATTCTGAGTTAGTAAATGTTGAATTATAAAAAAATAAAAAAATTTTAAATTTAGGGGGATAAATTTTCTTGATCAAAACATTCTTGAATAATGGAAGGAGGAAAACTAATGATAAAAAGTCTATTCATGATTCCAATTTCAGTCTTTTTATTAGGTATAGGAAATAAAGCTATATCGGCTGAAGCTTCTAATCCTTACCCTGACGAAGTAGAAGTAAGTAAATATAAAAATAAAGCCTATCAAAAGTATAAAACTACAGCCTTTAAAGAATTTACAATAGATCCTTTTTCTTATTCAGTAGCATCTTTAAAGAAAGGGACTCCATTAAGAGTTAAATTTTGGCGTGTAGACCATTATGATTATGGATTTTATTTTTCGACTTATGACGAAAATAATAAGTTGATTGAGACGATTAGCAATCGTCATAATACTGATGCATATAACTTCACTAAAGACTTTAAATTTACATCAAAAACATATAACCATGAAGGCGAAGTTACGTTCAAATTTAAGATATCTGGTTTACTTGAAACTTGGACTGTTGCCACATTTGCTCTTATGCCAAAAGGTGCTACTTTAACTTGGGATAACCCAATAGCAATAAGTAGAAGTGAGGTAACTTGTTATCCAAATAGTGGGTATTCAGAAGTTTTTGGGGATGTCATTCAAATTAAAAACCTTAAAGAAGTATATGAAATCCCAACTTATTTAAGATTTACATTTAATGACTTGAAATTAAGAGTATATACAGAAATGGTTAATTACTCTAATTTAGAAGGAAAAGCAAATATGATTGTTCCAAAACCATCAAATTTTGCATCATTACCTCAAGAACAAAAAGATCTATATAAAGTTTATGATAATTCGTCTTATACACGTATTTCCTGGGCCGAAAATAATGGTGTCGGTTTTACACTTCAAAATAATATAGAATATTACGTTGATAAGTCGAACAACCATATAGTTTCTAGTTACACTGAAGGGTATGAACCTACTACAGATTATTATCTTCCTAAGGAATTTTATGAGGATTTAAAAGAATCTACTTGGTATGTAGAGTTAACTAAATTTGGTAAATATGATTTAACTTATAGGATTGAAATTAATGTTAAATTTACTGGAAAAGTTAACAATACAATATTTGATGTAGTTGGGGAAATGGGTGAAAGTGAAATAGATGATGAAATAGAAGATTATGAATTAGAAGGGGTAGATTTACCATGAGTTTAATACCAATATTTGCCTCATTTGCGATTATTGTTTCAGGAATAACCTGTTTAATGCTTGGAACACAGGGCATGTTTATAAACAGAACGTTCTTAAATATGCCATTAACTGTTCTAGAAAATTCGGTTATCGATAAGAATAAAGTAGAAGCAACATTAGAAGTCTTAAGATATGATGATCTTTTAACTTTTGATGAAGAAATATTAGAAAAAGAACGAAACTTCTATTTTGATAAAGAGATAGTGAAGCAAAACGTAAATGAGTATTTAAAACTAAATTTAGAAGATAAGATAAGTTCTTATCAAATTGCATTTAAATTTTATGAAGAAGAAGATGGAAGTTTTGTTGAAAGTTCAACTTTAGAACCAATCGGAGTTTTAATTAGATTTAAATGCACATACTATGAATCTTTTCAAATAGATTCGCAAATGTCTTTTTATATCGAAGAAAAGGAGATGGGAAGTTATGAGTAATAAATTAGTAGAATTTATTGAAAATTCATTCCTAAAAGATTTGCTTAAAATTGATACAGTTACAGATATTTCTTATAACGGTGAAGATATTTATTATCAAGATAATATTTTAGGAAGACAAAAATATACTCTTCCTTTAACTAATCAAAAAGCTTATGACTTTATACGTCAAATAGCCAATTTAAGCGATTCACAATTTTCTTTTCAATCACCAATTCTAGATGTTTCAGTTGATCGATATAGAATCAATGCGACTCATTTTGCTTTAGCAAGGAAAAATAGAGAGCAAGCGATAAACTTTTCAATCAGAATTGGTTATACAAAATTAAGAATTAAAGATGATGAAAAGTTTATAACCAAAAAATGTTTATCTTTAGCTCAAATATTTTTAAAGAAAAGATTATCTATTATTATTGGTGGAACAACTTCAAGTGGTAAAACAGAGCTTCAAAAGTATTTAATTTCAAAGTTAGATGCGAATTCTAGATTAATTATTTTAGATAATGTTGAAGAATTAGAGACAGATGATTTTTTAAATGATATTGATTCCCAAACATGGCTACTAAGAAAGAATTTAGATTTAACATATAACGATTTAATTAAAAATGCTTTAAGAAATAACCCAGATTGGTTAGTTCTAAGTGAAGCTAGAGGAAAAGAAATGCTTTCAATCTTAAATGCTGCTATGACAGGACATCCTACAATTTCAACTATTCATGCAAAAGGCGCTGATTTTGTATATAGAAGAATGGCTAGAATGTGTTTACAAAATGGTGAAAATTTAAGATACAAAGAAGTATTAGAAGATCTTTATGATCATTTTAAAATTATCTTCTATGTTAATAAATCATATGATAATGAAGGCAAAATATTTAGATACTTAGATAAAATTGGTACCAATTATCATAATAAGTATTATGAATTATATTCCTTTCCAAATACTTATCATCCTTTCCCTGAAGATTTTAAAAAAGAGCTCAACTTAAGTGATGATGAATTTAATTTCATTAATAATGCTTGGACGAGTCAGTCTAATTTTATTTCGTATAAGGAAAATACTTATGAAAAAACTCAATATATTTAAAAAGAAAGAAGGGAGTAAAACTTCTAGTAAAGAAGGAACAAGAAATAGATTTATTTATTATATTCTTTTATCACTAGTTTTAACTGCTATATATTTTTATACAACTCGCCACATAATATTTAGCTTAGTTTTACTAGTAATTAATCTATTATTTTTCTTCCTTCTTGTTGAAAAGAAATATCTTCAATATTTTGAAAAGAATCGAAGAACTCATGAATGTATTTCGTTTGTTAATAACTACATTTTAAATTTATCAATAACGCAATCACCTACTTCAACTTTTGAACAACTTAAAGATTCTTATTCGGGTAGATTTAAAGAAGAACTTGATAACTTAAGTGGATTAGAAATAGAAGCACAACTTGAATCTTTAAGAAGTTATTTTAACTTAAATTTATATGATTTCTTTGTAAAAATGATGCATCAATATATCTTTAATGGTGGTGATATCTTAAATATATCTCAAATGTTAATATTTGATTCAAGAAGACTTGAAGCAACTTTAGATGATTTTAATGCAGTTGCTAAAAGAAAACTTATTGAATTTGCAACTTTATGGGGAATTACAATTATTATTTTAGTTGTTGTTCAACTCTCGTTATCAATGTTTTATGAAACAATTTTAGAAATGAGTTTCTATTCTGGAGCAATATTTGGTTTCTTTGTTGTTTTCTTAGTGTTCTTATATTTAATTCTTTTGCAAAGATTTAATTTATCTTTTATCAATAAAAATATGGAGGCAAAGTCTAATGAACAAGTTAAAAGAGAAGATAGCAAAGCTTAATCTAAACTTTCAAAAAGAAATGCTAACTCTTGGAATAATTGATTTTATTCTTCTTGCTCTTGGAGTTGCACTATATTTCTTTAACATTTCTTATTTAGTAATTATTCTAGTTTTTCTTGGCATTATCGTGTTTAGTTTTTATTACTTAAATAGATACGATTCAATGTTACTTAAAAAAGAATTAGCTTTAGATGATGAATTTATAGAAATCTTTTCATATTTAAAAATCTATATTGCTAATAAAGAAAGCGTTTATAAAGCTTTAACAAATATTAAAGAGTTTGCAAGCCCTAGAATGCTTGAAAGACTTGATGATTTAACTAATGAAATTGATAATGATAAAACCATTCAACCATTTATCAATTTTGCCCGTAAATTTAAAAATAAAGTTATTGAAGAAGTTATGATTGCCTTATTTGAACTTATTAATAACGGCAATAATGAAGCATATTTAAATCAATTTATTAAGATTTTTGAAGATTTCAAAAATAGAAGAGAGAATGAAGACAAAGATAAAAGATTCAGATTATTCGATACTATTAATATGATGTCCTTAGTTGGAAGTGGGTATATCATGATTATTTTATCTTTCTGTGTCATTCAACTTTTAGGAGAAGCTACAAATGGGTTCTAAGTTAGGTTTGATTCTATCTTTAGGAATTATTTTTATCGCTTTGTTATTTGGGGCAGATTTATTTATGATCCAAATTAATTACACTGATTTAGATGCTATGTCTACATATGTTTCATATAAAATTTCTAAAGAAAGAGAAGTTAGTGAGTATTTAAAAGACACTTTAGAAGAGAAAAACATTTATATCATTGAAGATAATCCGCCTGAAAGTGGTCAATATGCTGAAGGCGAATCATGTACTTATTCATTAAAAAGATCTTATTCCCCTTTAGTTATGGGAAATAAGGCATTCGAAATTACGGTTACAAGAACTGTAATCGTCGCTATATACAATTAATTTATATTAAAAAAAAGGAGAATTAAAAATATGTCAGAAGTAAAAGGTCAAATTTTAGGAGTTGTTTTAGTTTTAATCGTTTTTGGTGCAGTTGCAGCAGCACTTGTTCCAGCATTTACAAATGCTTCACAAACAGTTGCTGAAAGAATCGAAAATGCTGCAGATGATAAAGCAGAAGATGTTACAACTGAAGGCGAAGCATTAGTCGCTAGTGAATTATTAAAATTCTAATTTTTCGACTAAAAAATTTCTTGAAGGCTGTTAGAGGTTATTATAAATAGTTTCTAATAGCCTTTTATTTTAAAAAGATTAAGGAGGAATAATGTATAGAAAAGAATATATTAAAATTAATAGGGTTTATCGTGTAAATAATAAATTTTTAGGTATTAAGCATGATGGCTATCATAATGTTATTGTAATTTGGATAGATCACGAAACAAAAGTAGCAGTAGTTAAAATCATTACATCCTTAGAACATCTTAGTAAAAATAAATATGGTAAGAAAAAGATGCTATATGATTATAAAGCCTTAAAGCAAGCTAAAAGAGGAATAATTACACCTTATCCGATAAAAACATTAAATACTAGACATTGGTCCGGTATCTTTAATAAACCGAAACTAATTGAATTTAATAAGCTAATTCCTTTGAAAAAATTTAATGATAATCGTTTTGAAAATTATTAAAATAGCAAGTAAAAGTTATTCATTGAACTAGAATTATTTAGCTTACCTTAGCTCAGGGAATGTATGTTTATTTAGTACTAAGAAAATTTTCATTGTCTATTCTTTTGCTGCAAGAGAAGAAGTTTAAAAATGGCTTTAATTTCACATGAATAAATATTATTTCGACGTAATTCATTGTTTCCAAGCAACAAAAAAACGCGATTAACATCGCGTATTTTACAATCTGGTGGGTACCCTATTTACTGGACTGTTTTTTGCTATCGTTTTTTACCAATTATAACCATTTTTAAGCCTGTATTGGACAGGTGATAGCCAGCCTGTTTTTTTCTTTATTCTTATATTATTATAGTACCGCATATACTCGTCAACTAGAAATTTAAAATGGTTAAAATTAGTTATAGTGTTTTCTTTGCCGTAATATATTTCATTTTTCATAATGCCAAAGAAAGATTCCATTATAGAATTATCAAAACAATTACCTTTACGTGACATTGATTGCATAATATTTTTATTTTTTAAAAAAGCAACAAATCTAGGGTTTTGATATTGCCGACCTTGATCAGAATGAAAGACTAAATTTGAAATATCTCTACCAGTAAATACGATTGAGCCAAGCATTCTTTCTATTTGACTAAAATTAGGATTTAACGATAAATCATATCCTATAATTTCGTTATTATACAATTCCATGGTAGGGCTTAAATAGCATTTGCCCCGAGAAAAATTAAATTGAGAAACATCTGTTGTCCATTTTTCATTTGGTTTATTTGCTTTAAAGTTACGATTTACTAAATTCTTTGCAACAGGTCCAACAGTTCCTTGATAAGAGTGATATTTTTGTTTATGTTTTTTAGCGCTTAGACCGAGTTTTTTCATTAATCTTTGAACCTTTTTATGATTGATTTTATATCCTTCATTTTTTAAATGATGATAAACTCTTCTAACACCATAGTTTTGATTATTATCGTAAAAAACATCGATAATTTTAGCAATTATATCTGCATTTTTACTATCTAAATCCTTCTTATTTAACAAATAATAATATGTAGATTTTGACATCCTTGATACATATAAAATTAAGCTAAGAGAAAACTTTTTTTCTTCATGCATTTTCTTTATTACACTTGCTATTTCGCCTTGGTATCTTTTCCCTCTTTGCTCGATACCAAGGCGTTTAATTTTTTTAGGAAATCATTCTCCGCTTCTAATATTTCGTTTCTCTTTCTTAACGAAATTAATTCTTCCCTTTCATCTTTGGTTAATGGTTTTTTCATAGGTTTTGTTTCCTTTACACTAGTAATTGGTTTAATACCTTTCCTATATTGAAGGCCAGCAATTCCGTGCTTTATATAATCATTATACCATCTTCTAACAGTTCCGTGAGATTCCATTCCTAATTCTCTTGCCACTTGTCTCATTGATTTCCCTTTAATTATCTCTTTACAAGCTTTTATTTTTTCTGCCAATGTATATGTACGATAAATTATTTTAGGGTTGAGTATATTTTTATCAAATTCCTTGTATATTTTGGCCCGTGATTGAGCATATCTAAGTATTGTTTTATCTTGAACACCTTTTAGTTTGGGCAAAGATTCCCCTGCTATAAATTTTTTAACAACCTCAAGTTTAAATTCTAATGAATATTTTGCCATTTAAAAACCCCCTTACATTAGACAATTTTGTCCAGTAAAGGGGGTACATCTTAATCTGGTGACCTATACGGGATTCGAACCCATGAATGCATGCGTGAAAGGCATGTGAGTTAAGCCACTTCTCCAATAGGCCATACATCTGGCGCTGACTATAGGACTCGAACCTACAACCGATCGGTTAACAGCCGATTGCTCTACCATTGAGCTAAGTCAGCACTCTTAAACGCGCTTTAATAATATACCAAAGAAGAATTTAAAAAACAACAACTATTTTAACTTTTTTTTAACAAGTTTTAATAAGTCACCAACTGTCTTAACATCTTTGGTTTCTTCGCTCTCAAAAGAAATAGAAAATTTTTCCTCTAAAGAGAGTAAAAATTCTACTACATCAAGAGAATCTAAGCCATAAGTTGAAAGAGTAGCGTTTGGATCAATTTCACTAACATGTAATTGTTCTTTAATTAAATTTTCAACATCTGTAATATTTGCCATAAAATTATTTCTCCATATTTCCTTATTATTATATCAAAAAACGTTCAATTTATATAAAAAATATATTATTTAGAAGTAAATATTAGCATTAGTAGTTATTTAGTTGTTATTAAGGATTTATTTTAGTAATAAAATTTTTAGCACTTAATACTTGAAAGTGCTAAAATTTGTATTAAAATATATCTAGTAATCTTTTGAAGGGGGTATATAAACATGGCTATTGAAACAAATAAATTCCAAGCTGAATCAAAAGAACTTTTAAATTTAATGATAAATTCTATATATTCAAATAAAGAAATTTTCTTAAGAGAATTGATTTCAAATGCATCAGATGCAATCGATAAAAGAAGATTTGAATCACTTAATTCAAACGGAAAAATTCCATTATTAGAAAATCCTGAAATTGATATTATTCCTAATAAAAATGAACATACTTTAACTATTAAAGATAACGGTATTGGTATGTCCCATGATGAATTGATTAAAAACATTGGTACTATTGCAAAATCTGGCTCAAAAGAATTTATTTCTAAGCTTAAAGAAGCTAAAGAAAACAATGAACTTGATATTATTGGTCAATTTGGTGTCGGATTTTATAGTGCCTTTATGGTCGCTAAAAAAGTAGTTATTGAAACTAAAGGACTTAACGAAACCTCAGGCTATAGATTTGAATCTGATGGTAGCGATACTTATACTATTGAAGAAATTTCTAAAGCTGAAGTCGGAACATCGATTACTTTATATCTTAAAGATGATAAAGATGAAGAAAAATATTCTACTTACTTAGATTATCCTACAATTGAATATTTAGTAGAAAAATATTCAAATTACATCAAATATCCTATTAAAATGAGTGAACACATAAAAGAACCTAAAAAGGATAAGGATGGTAAGTATATTGATAACGAATATGACGAAAGAGATGAAGTTAAAACTTTAAATTCTATGGTTCCTTTATGGAAAAAACCTAAAAAAGATATTAAAGACGAAGATTTAAATAACTTCTATAAAAATAATTTCCACGATTATTTAGATCCTTTACATTCAATTCAAATTAACGTAGAAGGATTACTTTCTTATCAAGCTTTAATTTTCATTCCTTCTCATCTTAGAAACGAAGTTTATAACCGTGATGAGGCTGGATTATCTTTATATGCTAAAAACGTCTTCATAATGGATAAATGTAAGGAACTTTTACCTCACTATTTATTCTTCCTAGAAGGAATTGTCGATTCTAATGATTTAAGTTTAAATATTTCTAGAGAGATGCTACAACAAGATAGAAATATTACTCGTATTAGAGATAATATTGAAAATAAAGTTGTTGCAAATTTAAAAGAATTAAAAGAAAAAGATAAAGAAAAATATGCTAAATTCTTCGATTTATTCGGTTCTTCAATAAAATATGGTATTTATGAAAACTATGGAATGAAGAACGATTTACTTAAAGATCTTTTAGTTTATAAATCATTAAATCATGATAGTGAATATATCGATTTAAAAACATATGTTAGCGAAATGAAAGAAAACCAAAAAGTCATTTATTTTGCTAGTGGTTCATCAATTGAAGAAATTAAACTTTCTCCAGAACTTGAAAGATTTAAAAAAGATGGAATAGATGTTTTATTCTTTGATAAAGATGTCGATGAATTTGCAATTAATGCTTTAAGAGAATATGACACTCATATGTTTAAATCTATTTCTACATCTAGCGAAGAAGATTTAAACGAAGATGAAAAGAAGAAGTTAGAAGACTTAAATATCAACTATAAAAGACAATTAGACGATATTAAAGAAGCTTTAAAAGATAAAGTCAGTGACGTTAAATTCTCTACTAAACTCGTTAATTCTCCAGTCTCATTATCATCAAAAGATGGTATTACCTTAAATATGGAGAAAATCTTAAATAACTTAAATAGAGAAAATAATGGATTTAAATCAGAGAAAGTATTAGAAATTAATCCAGATCATGAGATATTTAAGAAATTATCAACTTTAAGTGATGATGAGGTAAAAGAATATTCTAAACTTTTATACAGTGAAGCTTGTTTACTTAATGGTTTAGATATTGAAAACAAGGAGGAATTTGCATCATTATTAAATAAATTATTACTTAAATAAATTTAAGATTTGATATCAATAAAAAAATATGAGAACTAGTTACTGGTTCTCATATTTTTAATAATTTATTTAATAATTAATAAGGTTTGAAACACTCATCCTCATCGTATTTAAAGAATTTATAATTAGGATATTCTCCATCACAAATTCTAGAGATTTCTTGTTGAACTAACATAACTTTAGCAGCCATTGCTTTAGGAGAATCTGGGAAAGTAAATTCAGTTAATTTGCCATTATAGAAGAAGTGAATTCTATCAGTTCCATAAGACATAATGAAGTTATATAGTTCCTTATTATTCATTTTTATAACAATATCTTCATTAGTATTAATGTTTTTACCAACAAAAGAGAAACCATCTTTTAATGATAAAGTTAATAAACCTTCGCCATATTTAACAGCATATTCAAAAGGTTTAACATAACGATAAGGAGGAATTCCAGCGATGTTAGCTTTTACTTCAAGTTTATAATCAGGGTTAGAAAGAAGTTCTTCATGAACTTTTATTCGCATATAGTCATACCATTTGGTTAAACTTGAAGGAATCTTACATTCATCATTATTAGGCGTTAAAGAATAATCGTTATTAATAGTTGCGCCATTTCCACAAGAAGTACAATATAAGTGGTTCCCTTTTGCTTCTAAAGTAAATTCTTTTTCGCATTTAGGACATTTATATAAATATGTTTCAAATCCTTCAGCAATAGGATCTTTGTTATCTTTATATATAACATGATTATCTTTTGCCCATTTAAAATCATCTATATAAAGAGTTTCGTTTAATTTATCATCCATTTCTTCAAGTGAGAGATTTTTTAAATCTTCAACACTAAAAAGTCTTTTAATTGTAGTTTCGGTTTTACCATATCTTTCTTTTTTACCAAATTTATGTTTTGGTTGAATAAGAAAAGCACCGTTAGTTACAACACTATAAACAGGAAGTTTTAAAAACTTTAGAAGTTTAGAAGTTCCAGGAGTAATAGGAGAACTTGCTCCAAATAAAGGTAGTCCTTCAGGATAAAAAACTACATTACCTTTTAACTTTTTAACAATCGAAATAATTTCAAAAACAGTATAAGTATCATTATAAAATTGTCTTTTTGGAATAATTTGCATTGTTCTAAAAAGCCATGCAAGATTGCTTCTCATAAATTCATTATAAGCAGCAACAAAGCTTAATCTTCTAGGATAAAGAGGAATAGCAGCGTATAAGAAATCATTTCTAGAAGCATGGTTTGCTACTACAACAATAGGACCATTTTCTAGCTTATTAGGATCATCAATGATATTAAAATGCATGTTATATTTTTTAAAGACGACTTTACCTAAATGATAAATTAGTCCATATAAAAACTTGTTTGGTAAATGAATTTTTCTTTTATATAATTTTTCATCAAGAGTTAATTTCTTTTTCTTTGTCATAATTTTTTCCTTATTAATATTATACAAAAAATAGAAAAAAATTATCGATTTATTTATCAATCATTATATTTAAGATTTCTTTATCTGTTTGTTTCATTCCTTTTTTGGCAAGTCTTCCAACTGATTTAATTGTTTCATCACAGGTTTCTTTAATAATTCCATCTCCTGCATGAATATTAGAATTATTTTTATACATGTAATAACCAAGTAAACCGGATTCTAAAGCTAAAGCAATTTTTCCAGCACAAGAAGCTTTTGCCCCGTCACAAATTATTCCACTAGCTAAAGCTAAGCCATTAATAATTGTATGTTTTATAGCTTCTAAATTATTTTCAAGCATATAAGCAATAGCACTAGAAGAAGCAATTCCTGCACTTATTGCTCCACAAAAAGCACTTAATCTACCAATATCTTTCTTTTCTTCTAAAGCGATTAAATCACTTAAAACTAAACTTCTAAGTAACTTTTCATGAGAAATATTAAAGTGTTTTGCATAAACAATTAAAGGTACAGAAGTAGTTAGCCCTTGGTTTCCACTACCTGAAATTATTACAACAGGAAGGTTACATCCAGCCATTCTTGCATCACTTGCAGCACTAGTATAGGCTTTAGCAATTTCTTTTACGTTTTCATTTGAATGATCGAGAATTATTTTGCCAATCATTGAACCATATTTATTTTTAATACCTTCTTTAGCAATCTCAAAATTATATTCAACTTGTCTTTCTAAATAAGGTTTAATTCTTGTTAAATCATTACTATTTGCAAATTCAAAGATATCATTTACGTTAAGTAAATTATATTCTTCTTTCTTTTTCTTAATTAAATCATGTTTAGAATAAATTATATCTTCATTATGTTTAATTAATGTAAAGTTATTATGAAAATCCTCGATAATTATCGTTACTTTATCATTATCTAAATATGTTGCTTCTAACTTAATATAAAGATTCTTACATGATTTAGCCAAATTAACATTAATAATATTTTTCGATACTAATTCATCTAATTTAGATATTTTATCTTCGTTAAACTTAGATAAAATATCTAAATTATAAGAAGTATCACCAATAAGAAGTCCTACAAGTAAAGAAGGAATAACACCTTTATGATTATTAGTTCTAGGAATTATTACTCCTTGTACATTTTTTATAATATTACCTGAAATATAGGCTTCAATATGAAGAGGAATTTCTTTTTTAATTTCTATTAGTTTAGCACTAGAAAGAGCTAAAGATATAGGTTCAGTGCAGCCTCTTGCTACAATTAATTCATTAATTAAAATATCTTCATATGTTTTATTTAATTTTTCATCTATCATAGATTTAATTATAGAATAGGTTCTAGATTACTTTCATCTATATTTTTAATAAAATTTAAATCACTAGTTAAACGATTTACAATCTTACCTTTAGAATAAATATCACGTTTTTCATTTAAACATTGATTTAAATAGATTGTTAAAGAATGCTTATTAAATATATTATTTTTAATTGCCGTTAATAATATTGTTTCTCTTTGTTTACTAGATAAAAATCTTAAAGAAGAAGTATCATAACCTAGTAAAGATAAAAATTCAAAAGGTAATAGATCTTTAATACTTCTTACTTTAATATTTTTATCATCAATTTTATTTAAACTTGAAAGATATGTTACTAAATTAATTTGATAACATAACGCTCTACCTTTAATTAAAATATCATCATAATCTTTATCTAAAATAAAGTAGTAGTTAGTATTTAAATCTTTATATAAAGTAACTTTTTCTTTAATTATTTCACCTTTAAATGTTATTAGATTAATACTTGCAATAACTAACTTTAAATTAATGAAGTTTTTAATGTTAAATATATGTCCATAAATTAATATATCATTTGTTTCAACATTAATATTAGTCGAACTTGGAGATTTAGCATTTTCATATTTAAAGTTAGCTTCATTATATAAAGAAGCAAGTTCAATTAGTTTAAAAGTAGTAATTAATCTATTTTTAATTAAGTGATTAATGAGTAATTTCATTACCTCTAAAAGTTGCTGTAAATTAATAAAACAAGATTCGTCATAAGGATTAATATTATTTAAATCTTTGTTTCTCTTAGATTTCATATATTTTAAAGATCTTAATGTTATCTTTTTAAAATACATCTTTCTTTTTACTTCATACATTTGTAGTAATGCTTTATTAAATATAAGTAATATCGAACAAGGTCTTACTTCAAAATTAAAATTAGATGTTATTTGCTTAATTAAGTCTTCATTATCTTTAATTTTATATTTACTTAACTTAGAAAAATCTTTTTCTAAGTTATTATTTATTACCAAATAATACTCTTTAGAGTTAAGTAAATATAAATCTAAAGAGATGTTATGTTTATTGATCGAAGATTTACCAATTAAATCATATCTATCTTTCATAACATTAATATACTATAAATTAATTAAAATTAGTTAATATTTTGATTTAACTTAGGTAATATTAATTTTATATGAATGAATTTAAAATTGTTAGTTTAAGAAATAGAAGTGATTTAAATTTAAATGCTTCAATTTATTTTTCGAGTAAATGAAATATTCCTAAGGAATCTTATTTAAAAGAAATAAATTCTTATATAAATAAAGAAAGTGTTAGGAAACTTATGAAGTTGATTTCTTTGCTAGAAAAAATGATAAAAGAATTTATATTCAGGTATGTAATTCAATAAATAATAATGATGTATTGAATAGAGAAATCAAGCCATTTATTTTATTAAAAGATAATATTGCTAAAGTGATAGTCGTTAATGATCCATATTTTATTAAAAGGTATGATGAAAATAATATCTTATTTATAAATATAGTTGATTTTTTATTAGATTATTTACCAAATTTTTAACAATTCCTTCATAAAATGTGATTGAAATAAAATTTATAAAAATCATTTTATTTAGAATTTATATTTTCATTCTTATTTTCTTTTTCTAATCTTTCTTTTTTCATTCTTGGAGTTTCATCAATTTCTTTAGCGCTTTTAGTAGGAATTTCATTATTTATATATAAATGTCTTCTTGCTTCATTATGAAACTTAGTTATTTTTTCTTTTAAAGGTTGACTAGCTTCATCTAAAATCTTTTTAATTTCTTCAATTCGTTTTGCTTTAAGTTTATATTTTTTAGCATTTAACTTTAATTTTTCAAAATCAATAAGAATATTTTTTGCTTTTGCTTCTTTATTTAAAGATAAAGATAATTTCATTGAATTATAAAAGTCGATTAAAAATGTTGCGCTAAATAAGCCTAAAATAAAGGTTAAACCTAATAAATGATTATTAAAAATATTAATCATTTCATAAATAAGAGGATGAATAAAGAAAAAATATAAAGCTCCTATCATCATCCAAATAAATGAAAATAATGGAGCGATTATACCTTTATAATTACCTTTAAGTGATGAATAATCCCATAGTTTAATATGTAATCCTTTAATAAATATAATTCCAGCAATTAATTCTATTAAAGTCATTGATATTCCTATAATTAATATAATTATTAAACTAGTAATATAGAAATTAAGGTTCCCATTAATTTCTATATTACTTAAATTAATAAAAAATGAATAATAAGAAGGTAAGGAAGATAAAGAAGAGATATATCTAATTCCTAAATCACTTAAAAAATATAATATACATGTCCCAAAACCATATAAAGGTAAATAAGGTCCTTTTAAAAATCCTGGATTAATCCATCTTTTCATTGAAACAAATCTTCTAAATAATACTTCTAAAATATAACCAATCATGCTTCCTATCATAAATAGATAAATATATGAAAGAAAATAATATAAAAATGAAGTATTAGATATTTCTAATAGCGATATTAATAAAGTAGAAATAGTTTTAATATTATTAGCAAACATATTTATATATCCTTCTATTAATTAAATAATAATTTATATATTTATATTATAAATTTCTATTATATAATTAGTTAAATAAAATTTATTTTATTTAACATTAAAATGAATATATGAATGAATTAAAAGAGATTTTATATCAACTAATTAAAAATAATACATTACCTTTTCTTTTTATTGACCTTCCATTCACTAGTAAACTTGTTTATACCTATATATTTGTTAAAGTTTTTAATAAAGAGGAAGATTCTATATTAAAAACTTATAACAAATTAATTAATAAAGAAACAAATGATTCTTTTAAAGTAAAAGCTTTATTAAAAAGTAAAGATGAAAACGATAATATTCATTTAACTATTTTAACGAGTATAAATAGAAATGATTTAATGTTTTATTTAACAAATATTAATAAATTTAAGGATGTTTTATTAAAGTTTTTAGTTTATGTAGGGAATATCTTAAATGAAAGAATGTTAATTGCAAAAGAAGAGGAAATATTAATGTTTAAAGCTTTAAATTTAAAAATGGAGAACATTTTTAAATTTAATTTTAAAATTATATTTCCTTTTGAAGAATTAGATAAAGAAGAAATAGAAATGTTTAATGATGTTTTTGAAACTTTTGATACTAGGAAATATAATATATCAATTGAAGGGGTATTTTAATATTTTTATACCTGACTTTGGAGTTTTACTCCTAAAATAAGGTGCTCTAAAATTCAATATTGAGAAAATTTTGTATATCTTTGTTTTTCAAATATACATTTCCAAGTTTAGATAATCCGAGCAGTTCTTTGATCTTTTTATATGTTGCACTATAAGTTGCAGTGTTTATAAAAGTACCATCGTAGTTTTCAGTAACATTAAAATTTCTAATAAATTCAAC
>CALVXK010000004.1 GCA_944369075.1 uncultured Bacilli bacterium | reverse complement strand
TTTTAAAATTCCATATTTTTGGACTTTTTTATAATGCTTTTTTAATTTTAGTTGACTTATTAATAGTTAAATACCTCCGAATAGATACATTATGAATTAAGGCAAATTTTTGTAAAGAAAAATCTTATAAATTTATGTAAACTTTTCTTTACATTTTGCAAAAAACTATTATTTTTAATATAACTTTTTATAAGAATTTTTAATTTTATATAAATTACACCTTAACAATAGAGTTTAAAGTCTTATTATTATATATATGAATAAAAATGAATTATTAAATGTATTAAATACTCTTGATGAGTCAAAAGATAGTGTTATTTTACTTGATGGAAAATGGGGATCAGGTAAAACACATTTATTAAATGAGTTTATAAAAAATTATACTAAACATCCTATTTATTATGTTTCATTACTAGGAAAAAGAAACGTTGATGATATTAACACTTCTTTATATATGGAAGTTCATAGAGATAGAGTTATAGAAAACGTTATTCCTTCAAGTGTTTCACCATT
The DNA here is from genome assembly GCA_944369075.1 of uncultured Bacilli bacterium. Lineage (GTDB taxonomy): Bacteria > Bacillota_I > Bacilli_A > RFN20 > CAG-826 > Onthovivens. Next base: position 115,104 of record CALVXK010000004.1, on the reverse strand, counting down.
TGCTAATATTCCTACTCTAGATTATGCCTTGAAGATTAAGGAAGGATGTTCATATATTGTTATATTAGATGATTTAGAGCGTTATGCTTCATCTCATTATGATGAATTTTTATCGTATGTATCTTCTTTAGTTTTAAGAGGAGTAAAAGTTATAGTAGTTTCAAATTTATCTTATTTAGGAGCAGGTGAAAAATTTAATTTTGATATGTACAAAGAGAAAATCTTTGATCATATTTATAAAACTGATTTATTCTCAACTGACGTACTTGAAAGAAAGTTTAAAGAACACTATAAATATTTTGATGATTCCTTAATTAAGCTTCTTAATTCTAATATAAGAATAGTAGATAAAGTCGAATCTTTTCTAGAAAATATTGATAAAGTTCTTTTAAATAATATTCCACGTGATAATGATTATAAAATATTACTCTACTATGTAATTGTATTATTAACTACATTTTATAATGATATACCTCTTTCTTATCCTTCTTTAAGAATAAAAGGAACAGAGAAAGATCGACAATATGTTTTTTCTAAGATAAGTATTGAAGACGATGCTTGGGAAGTATTTAAAATATATGATTTCTCTCTTAACTTAGAATCAGATTATAAATTAGATAATCCTTTAGATTTAATAATTGGTTTGTATAATTTATATGTTTATGCTAAGAAGGATTCATTAATTTCTTACTATCAAAAATAACGAATTTCTTGCTATTTTTTCTTGCTTTTAATCTTCTTTATGTTATATAATTCGTGCACATGCTTTCTTTGAGTGAAAATAAATTAGAAAGTAATTCAAGGCGGAAGGAGTAAAGATTATGAAAGAAGGAATTCATCCAAAGTATAAAAAATGTACTGTAACTTGTGTCTCTTGCGGAGCAACATTCGAAACCGAATCAACATTATCTGAAATTAAAGTTGATGTTTGTTCAAATTGCCACCCATTTTATACTGGTAAACAAAGATTTACACAAGCTGATGGTAGAGTTGATAAATTCAATAGAAAATACGGTCTTAAAAAAGATAATAAATAATAAAAAATCAATTATTAATTATGGGTTACTTCTTAATAAAAGATGTAACTCTTTTTTATAATTTCAATATTATTTAAATGTATAAAATGGTATGATATTTTAAGTTTTGAAATGAAGGAATTATTATGGCAAGTACAAAGAAAAGATTTTATATTACAACACCTATTTATTATCCAAGCGGTAATGCTCATATTGGGCACGCTTATTGCACCACATTATGTGATGTTTTTGCACGTTATAAACGAATGAGACATTTCGAAACTTATTTTGTTACCGGTACCGATGAACACGGATTAAAAATTGAAAAGAATGCTAAAGCTGCTAATCTCACACCTAAAGAATATGTTGATGGAATAGTTGCTAAATTTAAAGACCTTTGGAAAGTAATGGAAATTTCTAATGATACTTTCATTAGAACAACTGATCCAAAACATATTAACGTTATTCAACATGTTTTTTCTCATATGATCCAAAATGATGATGTTTATTTAGGATCTTATAAAGGCTGGTACTGCGTTCCTTGTGAATCTTTCCGGAGCGATGCTCAAGTAGGAGAAGAACACCTTTGTCCTGATTGTGGTAGACCAGTAGAAAAACAAGAAGAAACTTGTTTATTCTTTAAGACACAAAAATATCTTCCAGATTTAATGAAAAAGTTCTTTGATAAAGATAAATCTATAACTCCTGAAGGTAGGAAAACTGAAATGTTAAATAATTTCATTAATCCTGGGCTTAGTGATTTATGTGTTTCTAGAACATCTTTTAAATGGGGTGTACCAATTAAAGAATATGAAAATCATGTTTCTTATGTTTGGGTTGATGCTCTTTTTAATTATGTTAGTGCATTAGGCTATTTAAGTGATGATGATTCATTATTTAAAAAGTTCTGGGAAGACGAAGATACTGAAATAATTCATGTTATCGGAGCTGATATTACTAGATTCCATACTATTTATTGGCCAGAATTTTTATTATCAATGGGACTTAGACTACCAGATAGAGTATTTGTTCATGGTTTACTTATGATGAAAGACGGAAAAATGTCTAAATCAAAAGGAAATGTCGTTTCACCTTACCCATTAATTGAAAAATATGGCGTTGATGCACTTCGTTATTATTTAGTTAGAGAAATTGTTTTTGGTAGTAATGGACAATTTACTCCTGAACAATTTATTGATCGTATAAATATGGATTTAGTTAATTCATACGGTAATTTAGTTTCTAGATCAATTTCGATGGTTATCAAATATTTTGGTGGAGTTATTCCTACTTATAAAAAGAATATAAATAAAGAAGATAATGAAGTAGATTCTTTAATTGATTTAACTATTAAGAAATTTATTGATGAATTGGATGATTTAAAAATTACTGAAGGATATATGGACGTAATGAATCTAATTTATAGAGCAAATAAATATATTGAAGAAACTCTTCCTTGGGTTTTAGCAAAAGATGAAACAAAGAAAGAGAATTTAGAGTCTGTTATGGCTCACCTATGTAGAGTAATTTTTGTTTCGACAAAACTACTTGAACCTGTTTTAGTAAATAAATCAAAAGAAGTTTATAAACAACTTGGAATTACTTTAGAAGAAGCTGATTTTGATAATATTTATAATGAACGTCTTTTAGATAACAAGAAAGTAGAAAAGGGCGAAATTTTATTCCCTAGACTTGATGTAAATAAAGAAGTTGAATACGTAAAATCATTAATGAGTTCTAAATAATGAAAAATAATTTAAAAGAACTAAGTTTTAAAAGAGGAGATAAGATAAAAGTAAAATGTGTGGATTTTACTTTTGATGGACAAGGTTTAGCTAAATATTTAAACCGTGTAATTTTTGTTCCATCTCTTTTAATCGATGAAGAAGCAGAAGTTGAAATTTTATATCGTAAAAAAGATTATGATATAGGAAAAATTACTAAACTTATTACTTTCTCACCTTATAGAATTAATCCATTATGTAAATGTGCAACTTCTTGTGGAGGATGTTCTTTTCAAAATTTAGATTATCAAAAAGAATTAGAGATTAAGAAAAATCTTGCTATTAATACATTAAAAACAATAGGAAAAGTTAATTTTAAATCTTTAAATCCTAAGATAATTGGAATGGACGAACCAACTTATTATAGAAATAAAATACAAATACCTTTTGGATATGATAAACAACATCGTTTAGTCTATGGGTTATATAAATATAAATCACACGATATAGTTCCAATTAAGGAATGTATTATTTCTTCTAAAGAACATGTTTCTATATTATCTAGCATTAAAGATTTAATGCTAGATATGAAAATTAAGGCCTACGATGAAGACTTAGAAAAAGGTGTATTAAGACACGTTTTAATAAGAGTTGGTAAAGCTTCTAAAGAAATAATGGTTGTTTTAATTGTTAATGAAGTTAATTTTAAGAATAAGAAAAATTTTGTAAATGAACTTGTTAAGCTTCATCCAGAAATTACGACTGTTATTTATAATTATAATTTAAGAAAAACCAATGTTATTTTGGGTGAAAAAGAAGAAGTTGCTTATGGTAAAGGATATATTTATGACTATCTTTTAGGAGTTAAATTTAAAATTTCTTCTAAATCTTTTTATCAAGTTAATCATGATCAATGTGAAAAACTTTATTCTTTAGCAATTCAAAAAGCAATGTTAACTAAAGAAGACGATGTTCTTGATTTATATTGTGGAATTGGAACTATAGGCTTAATTGCAGCAAAATATGCAAAAAAAGTACAAGGTATAGAAATAGTTAAAGAAGCTATTATTGATGCTAAAGAAAATGCTAAGTTAAATAATATTGAGAATATATCTTTTATGGTTGGAGATGCTAAAGATGTTTTGCTTAAAAAAGCTTATGATGTTATATTTTTAGATCCTCCAAGAAAAGGCTTAGATTTAAGTTTGATTAAGCAAATAATGAATTCTCATCCAAAAAGAATCGTATATGTTTCTTGTGATGTAGGTACACTTGCTAGAGATTTAACTTACCTTACTAAAAATTACAATATTGATTCAATAGATTTTGTAGATATGTTCCCTAGAACATTCCACGTGGAAACTGTTGCCTCATTATCAGAAGCAAATACTAAGAAAATTTTTAGGTAAAATTTTTATTCCTGCATTTTAATTTTTAATTTATAAAAATAAATTATCATTACAGTTGTAAACGTTGTTAGTCTATGCTAACATTATGTCATAATAATTAAGCTTTTATACAAAACTGCTTGATTTTCTCCTTTATCAACTGAGTGGAAACGGTGAATTCACTCAGTTTTTCTTTTAGAATTTAGTTTAGAAGTTTATAATTTATTTATAAATTATTGAAGGAGATAAAATCATGAAGGAAGAGTATAAATCCCTCTTTACACCTTGGAAAATTGGCAATTTAGAGATTAAAAACCGTATTGTTCTTTGTCCAATGGGAGGAACATCACTTTTTGGTTGGATGAAACCATCATCTTTTAACAAGATTAATGCTGATTTCTTTTTAGAAGTTGCCAAAAATAATGTTGGCTTAGTAATTCCTGGAATCGCTCCAATTAGAGATATGATTGGAAGAAGATGGCTTTACAAAAATGAAAAGATGTATGAAGACTTAAAAACATATATGGAAGAGTTCCATAAAACTGGAGCCAAGTTATTTGTTCAATTAACAGCAGGCTTTGGTAGATCTTTTTCAATTACAAAAGCTCTTGAACTTTTACACGAAAATAAAGTTTTAGGAACACTTGCTAAACCTATTATTGATGCTAAATATTTAACCGCTTCACCAAGCGAACTTCCTTGTAGATGGGATGATAAAGTTAAGTGTAGAGCATTAACTATTGAAGAAATTCATGAAATGATTGAAGCATTTGGTTTAACTGCCAAGAAATTAAAAGATGCTGGAGTAGATGGTGTTGAAGTTCACGCAGTCCATGAAGGATATTTGTTAGATCAATTTGCTACAAAATATACAAACTTTAGAAAAGATGAATATGGCGGATCATTAGAAAATAGATTAAGATTCGCTGTTGAAATTTGTAAATCAATTAAGAAAGCTTGTGGAGATGACTTCCCTGTTTCTGTTAGATATAGTGTTGTTTCAAAAACAAAAGGGTTTGACTCAGGCGCTTTACCAGAAGAAGGAGATTCCTATGTTGAAGTCGGAAGAGATTTTGAAGAATCAAAACGAGTAGTCAAAATATTAGAAGAAGCAGGCTATGATATGCTTAATTGTGACAATGGTACATATGATGCTTGGTATTGGGCACATCCACCAGTATATATGCCAAATAACTGTAATTTAAAAGATGTTGAAGCAATCAAGCCATATACTAAATTACCTGTTGTTTGTGCTGGTAAAATGGAACTTAGTGCAGGTAGCGAAGCTGTTAAAGAAAACAAAATCGATGCCGTTGGTGTAGCTAGACAATTCTTAGCAGATCCAGATTGGGTAACTAAAGTTATTGAAGGTAAAGAAGAAGATATTTTACCTTGCATTAGATGTCATAACTATTGTTTTGCGATGGCACACTATAAAGGTGTTCCTAATGATGAATCAATGGCAGATTTAAACCATATGTCTAGATGTGCACTTAATCCATCAACTAGAACAGGAGATTCTTATAAAATCAAACCTACTGATACTCCTAAATCTATTGCTATTATCGGCGGTGGTATTGGTGGTATGGAAGTTGCAAGAGTTGCAAGTTTAAGAGGCCATAAATGTACAATTTTTGAAAAAACCAATCGTCTAGGTGGTGTTTTTAACGAAGCAGCTAACTTTGATTTCAAAGAAGCCGATAAAGTTTTGCTTAAATGGTATGAACATCAAATGAAAAATCTTGATGTTGAAATAAAATTTAATCAAGAAATTAAAGATGTTAGAGATTTAGTACAATATGACAAAATTGTAGTTGCTAGCGGTGCAGTTGCTAAGATTTTGCCTGTTAAAGGTAGTGAAAGATGTTTAGAAGCTGTTTCTTATTTAAAAGATAAAGACGTTCTAAAAGACAAGAAAAAGATTGTCGTTATTGGTGGCGGTTTAACTGGATGTGAAATTGCTTATGATTTATCTTTAAAAGGAAAAGAAGTTGTTATTATTGAAGCTCTCCAAGATTTAATGGTTGGAAGAGGATTACCTTTCCCTAATACTTCATATTTAAGAGATTACTTTAAATTACATAAAACTGAAGTTCATTTAAATGCAAAAGTAGTAGAAATTACTGATAAAGAAGTTGTATTTATTGATGAAAAACAAAATAGAGTATCAGTTTCTTATGATAGTGTAATTTCTTCAATTGGTTATAAACCAGCTCCTACATTCGAAAAGGGTAATAATATTTCTGTTATTGGCGACGCTAGTAAAGTTGGTAACCTTAGAAATGTTATTTGGGGAGCTTATGAATTAGGTTTAAGATTATAGGTGAAAAACATGATTGACTACAAAATGACTTTAACTGATGATCAAAAGGAGATATTAGAAGGCAAGAAAGGGGAAACTCTTAAAAAAATAATGGAGACCGTTGTCTTGTTCGGTGATATTTTTGATGCAAAAAGATTAGTTTCTGTTACGCATTTAGAAGGACATTTAGTTACCTCTTTTGGTATTCCTTTACTTCATCCTTTATTTGATACAATGAAGGAACTTAACGATCAAAATATTACAGCTAAGGGTGGATTTACAATGGATCCAAGACCTTTGGATTATCAAAATGTTAAATGTAATTTCTTAGAAAAAATCGTTTTTAACAAAATCTTATACGGAAAACAAAAAGAATATGAGGAACAACTTTTAAAAGCAGGCTTAACGGATAAAGATTCTTTTTCTTGTACTTGTTATTTAAAAGAATGTGGAAATAGACCAAAAAAAGGTGATATTTTATCTTGGGCTGAATCAAGTGCAGTTGTTTTTGCTAACTCTGTTTTAGGAGCTAGATGTAATAGAAACTCTGGTATGCTCGACTTATTTGGTTCAATTTTAGGTTTAGTTCCAGAATTTGGCTTACTTTTAGATGAAAATAGAAAAGCTACATGGGTAATCGAAGTTAAAACATCAAAAATACCTGAAGCTCAAATCTTAGGGTCTGCGATTGGATTAAAAGTAATGGAAGATGTTCCGTATATTAAAGGACTTGATAAATTCCTAGGAACAGAAATCAATGATGAAACTGAAAGTTATCTTAAAGATATGGGTGCAGCAAGTGCTTCAAATGGTGCAGTTGGTTTATTCCATGTTGAAAATTTAACTCCTGAAGCTAAAGATCAAGGCGAAAAATTAATTAAAGAAGGTGCTAAAACTTACGTTATTGATGATGCTGAACTTGAAAGAGTTTATAAATCCTATCCTAATATGTGGAAACATAAAGATGCTGATCCTGAACTTTGTTTTATAGGATGCCCACATTTATCTTTATATCAATTAAGAAAATGGCATGATGATATAATTTCTTCTTTAAAAGCAAATAATAAAAAGAAAGTTAACTGCCAAGTTGTTTTAACAAGTGCCCCAAAAGTTGTTAATGAATTTAAGAAAGTAAATAAAGATATGTATGATGATTTTTATAGAGTTGGCGTTACTATTTCTTCAATTTGTCCTTTAATGTATACAAACAATCCACTGGTACATGGAAAAGCTATTATGACTAATTCTAATAAACTTAGAACTTATTCTATGGCAAGATACTTTAAAGATGAAGATATCTTAAAATTGATTACAAAGTAGGTGAAAGATATGAGTGAAAAGAAAGTTTTTAAAGGTAGAGTAATTGCTAAAGGTAACTTTAAAGGAGAAGCGGTCGTATCTCATGAAGGTTTTAATACTCTTGCATCATTCCAAAAAAGTGCTTTATTAAATAAGAAGAATGTTATTGTTTCTGACCAAAATAATAAAGATTTATACGGAAAAGATATTACAAATAAAATTCTTTGTTTACCTATAACTATCGGTTCAACTACTGGTGGATTAGTTATCCAAACAGTTTGTAATATGCATATCAATCCTAGAGTATTTTTATTTTCTATGCCAATCGATTCTTTAGCAGCTAGTGGAATTGTTTTAGCAAAAGTATGGCAAAATTCTGAAGTTATTTGTATTGATGAACTTGGTGAAGAGTTCTTAAATACAGTTAAAACAGGGGATACTTTAGAAGTTAAAGAAGATGGAACTGTAACTATTCTTTAATACAAAATAGATTATAAATATAAAAATAATAGTTATCTTGAAATTTCAAGATAACTCTTTTCAATTGATAAATATCGTTTAAAAATATTTCCACGTGTTAATTATTTAATAATTTTTCTACATTATTAATATTTTTAATTAAATTATTGAATGCATCGGTTAAAGGGAAGCCATCTACTAAAGTATGAGAAACCGTGATGTTTAGCATGACATAATAATTCTTATCAAGTTCATTGTAATAATATTTATCCCAAAACACTCTAGGAACGCTATTAGAAACATAATTATTAGCAGGAGTTGGATGTTTCATGCTTTCCATAGATAAAGATGTAATACAAGACATGTAATATACACCTAAATCATCGGAATTATAATCTAAAACTATATCTTCTTTATTTTTAAAATAATCAATAGTCTTACGGCAGTTTGTATAAAATTCTTTAAAAGAAGAAGTTAAATCAGTTCTGGCATTATAAAAAACACCATTTTTATGAGATAAGACAGTATATGTAGGATTTATTTTAGGAAAAAAAGCAATAGTTTTGTTATTATCTATTTCTCTTAAATGCATTTCATAAACTTCATTCATTGAAATCGTAACTAAATAAATAAAAGTAATGAAGAAAGAATAATGATGTTTTTTGTTAAATTCGATTAATTTTGTAACGTTGATTTTTACGTTGAATCCATAAGTTGGATCAGGAAAAGTTCTAAACCAGTTATATTGGTTTATTTTTTTAAAATTTGATTTATCTATAATCTCGTAGTTTTTATCCATAATAAATTCCTTTAAGAGTAAGAAATTTTATCATAAATATAATGCTTCTTGAATTTTATTTATGATAAAATTACTTTATTGTTTGAGGTAAGCTTATGAATAATGAATTTGAAGTAAACGAAATTGAACTTAAAGAGAAAATAAAAGTTTTACCAATAGAAGAAAAACTTGCTTTTCTTCGCGGAAAAGACTTTTGGACTACTTATCCATTGCCTAGTTTAAATGTTAAATCTATTTGGCTTAGTGATGGACCTCACGGAATAAGAAAGGAAAGTTTAACGGAAAAAGATGAAAATGGTGTTCGAGCTAAAGTATTTCCATCAACTTGTTTTCCTACTGCTAGTTTAACTTCATGTTCTTTTGATGAAGACTTACTTTATAAACTCGGTGAAACAATTGGAAAAGAGTGTTTAGATCAAGATGTTCAAATTCTTTTAGGACCTGGAATAAATATTAAAAGAAATCCTTTATGTGGTCGAAATTTTGAATATTTTAGTGAAGATCCTTTTTTAACGGGTAAACTTGCTGCTAGTTTTGTAAAAGGTGTTCAATCAAATAATGTTGGCGTCTGTTTAAAACATTTTGCGGTTAATAGCGAAGAAAATGAAAGATGCACAATAAATGAAGTTGTTGATGAAAGAAGTTTAAGAGAAATTTACCTTAAAGCATTTGAAATGGTTGTAAAAGAAGCAAAACCAATTTCAATTATGGCTTCTTATAACCGAGTAAATGGTTATTATGCATGTGAAAATAAGCATCTATTGACTGATATATTAAGAAATGAATGGGGTTTTGATGGTTTTGTAGTATCCGATTGGGCTGCTGTAAATAATCCTTTAGATTCTATAAATGCTGGATTAAATTTAGAGATGCCAAATTCTTTTAATGTTAATTATTTCAAGTTACTAAATGAGTATAAAAAAGGAAATATTAATGTTGATGTAGTTAATCAAAAAGTTTTTGAAATTGCAAAGCATGTTTTAAATCTTGAAAGAAATCAAAGAAAAAGAGTTAATTATGAAGAAGATCACAATATTGCAAAAGAAATCGCAGAAAACTCTCTAGTTTTACTTAAAAATAGCGATAATATCTTACCAATTAGAAGAAGTGATTCAGTGCTTATTTTAGGTGAATTTGTTAAAAGACCTAGATATCAAGGGAGTGGATCTTCTAAAATCGAACCTTTAAATTTAACTTCTTTACTTAAAGAATTAGGAAAATATTCAAGTCATTATACCTATTTAAGAGGCTATGATTCTACTTCTTTAGCAAAATCTAAATCACTTATTAGCGAAGCTTGTAAAAATGCAAAAAATAAAGATGCCATTATTGTATTTTTAGGTTTACCAAACGAAATTGAAAGTGAAGGCTTTGATAGAAAAGACGCTTCTTTACCTCTATCTCAAATTGAACTTATTAATAAATTATATGAAGTTAATAAAAATATTATTGTTGTTTTAGAAAATGGTGGTGTAGTTGAACTTCCTTTTGTTGATAAAGTAAAAGGAATTTTAGAAGCTTATCTTGGAGGAGAAGCTATAAATGAAGCAATTTTATCAACAATTTATGGAGATAATAATCCTAGTGGAAGACTTTCTGAAACTTTCTTTAAATCTTTAAAAGATTCTTATATTTATAATTATTTAGAAAATAATTTGATGGATAACATTCATAAAGAAGGTATTTTTGTCGGATATAGATATTATTTATCTCATCCTTCAACAATTCTTTATCCTTTTGGTTATGGTCTTTCATATTCTAATTTTGTTTATAAAAATATAAGCATTGATAAATCATCTTTAGAAGAAAATGAAGATATTAAAATAAGTTTAGATGTTTATAATGATTCTGATATTGATGGAAAAGAAGTTGTTCAAGTTTATATTGCTAAACCTAGTAAAAATATCTTTAACGCTAAAAGAGAATTAAAAGGATTTAAAAAAGTCTTTGTTAAGGCTCATACAAGTTCCCACGTGGAAATTTCTATTCCTTATTCTGAGTTTGCTTATTTTGACAAAGGATTAAAAAAATGGGTTGTTGAAAAAGGTCTCTACCAAATCGAAGTTGGTAAAAATTCTTATCAAATCATTGAATCCTATAATCTTTTAGTTGAAGGAATTAACATTGAAAACAACCCTCCTTATGTAAGAAGTAGTGTTCAAAAATATTTTAAAGTCGATGTTGATCTAATAAGCGATGAGGAATATTTAAAGATGAATAACGAAGCTAAATTATTTGATATTACTAAAGATAAAGTAGTTTTTGATGAAAATTTCTCGATTAAAAAGGCAATTAAATATAAATCAAAAGGTGCTAAATTGATTGGTTTCTTAGTTAAACACATTCCTATGTTAAAGAAAGATTCCTTTATTTATTCTTTAGCTTTTGATTCTCCTATTAGACAAATGAGATATTATGCTGGTAACTTTTTAGGAAATGAAGAAGTTGATCTATTAATTAAAATCTTAAATGATGATCATTATATTTCTAATATGTTTAAATTATGTAAATGTATAATGAAAACTGTTAAAGCAAATAAATAATATAATTTTGAATTTTAAATAAGTATCTAATATAATTTCTATTCGGTATGAATGAAGGTGTTTTAAAAGCAAAAAAAGAAGGGATTTGGGGTAGTTTGATATTACTTCTTGTTGCCTTTCTTTGGGGTGTTTCTTTTGTATTTCAATCAAATGTTACTAAATATATGGATTCTTATTCCATATTATATTTACGTAGTTTTATTGGAATTATAGCTTTATCGCCTTTTCTTATTTTTTCGTTAGTAAAAGATAAGAAAAATAATATTAAAAGAAATAAAAAAGATTTAATTTTAGGACCAATTTGTTGTGGAATTTGTTTATTTCTTGCTTCTTTATTTCAACAATTAGGTTTAGAGACTACAAGTGCGGCAAAAACAGGGTTTATAACATCTTTATATATTATTTTAGTTCCAATCTTTGCTTTGTTTTTAAAGAAAAAATGTGGAATTAATGTTTATATAAGTGTTGGAATAGCTGTTATTGGTTTACTATTTCTTTCTTTTGATTTTAAAGAAGGTTTTAATTTTACTATTGGTGACTTATTAGTTTTTATAGGTGCAATATTTTTTGCTTTACAGATACTATTTGTTGATTATTTTTCTAAAAGGTTAAATGTATATTATTTATCTAGCTTTCAACTTTTAACACAAGGAGTAATTGCTCTAGTTATTTCTTTAATTAGAGGTATAACTTTAACTTCTTTTGCTTCGATGTTTAATGTTGAATCAACTATTTCTATATTATTTATGGGTGTAGTTTCTAGTGCAATAGCTTATACGTTACAAATGGTTGGACAAAAATATGTTAATCCGACAGTTTCTTCGATTATTTTATCTTTAGAAAGTGTCTTTAGTGCAATTTCTGCGGTTATAATCTATCAGTTTTATGCATTTAGTGATGTAAATCAAAATATGAGCGTTGAAGAGATAATTGGATCAGTTATTGTATTTTTAGCAGTTATTTTATCTCAACTTCCGCCATCTTTATTTAAATTTAAGAAAAAGAAAGTAAAACAAGAAGAAAGTAAATGAATATAAACTAAAATTATTTCGAGTGTAAGTTATTTACTTATTTTAGTTTCGAAATATAAATTTATATTTGTTTATATGTTATTAGCTAAGCAATAATATAAAAGTAAATTTCAGGAGTCATTTTATGAATAAAGTTGCGAGACAAATAAATAAGATCTGTTTAGCGGCAATGTTTTTAGCCCTTTGTTGGCTAATGCCATTTTTAACAGCATCTAATCCAGAACTTGGTAATATGTTTTTACCAATGCATATCCCAGTATTTATTGCTGGTTTCGTTTTAGGACCATTCTATGGAGGATTAATTGGCTTAATTGTTCCTATTACTAGAACATTAATCTTTGGTGCTCCACCTATTTATAATTCTATTCCAATGTGTTTTGAACTTGCTACATATGGTTTAATTAGTGGATTATTATTCTCATTATTAGTTAAAAAATTAAATAAAGTAGATAGTTTACTTGCTATATATATCGCTTTAATCGCTGCAATGATTGGGGGTAGACTTGTTGGAGGTTTAGCTTCTTATATTGTTACTTTCTTTAATGTTAATAGTAATGGTTATACTTGGAGTGCTTATTGGACTAGCTACTTTGTTATGGCTTGGCCAGGAATGATTTTACAACTTGTAGTAGTTCCTGCTTTAATTAGATTATTATATGGATTAAATTTACTTAAAAATACTAATACATTTAATCTAATTAAAGATAAAAATAAAAATAATACTAGTGATTCTAACGATAATAAACAATAATAATTATGGATTTATCGATCTATTATATAAATAAAGATATAAATGTAATATATAAATATATAGATGAATTATTATATAAAAAAGAAAAAGTAATAGTATTTATAGATGGTTTTGCCACTAGCGGCAAAACCTCTTTATCGTTAAATGAATTAAAAAATAAATATAACTTAAAAGATAAAGTAGATATTATTCATATAGATGATTTTTATTTACCTAAAAATAATAAAGAAAATATATTTAATAATTTAGATAAATTAGATTCATATTTAAATGGAAATATAGACTATCTTAGATTTAATAAAGAAATTAGTAATAATTTAATAAATCTATTAATTAATAAAACTATATCTTCATTTAAATATGGTATTTTTTCGTGTAAAGAACAACAAATAAATAAAGAAATAGAAGTTAATATTAAAAATAAATCTAGATTAACTATAATTGAAGGAACATATTCTTTATCTAGTAAAATTGATTTAAGAAGTGATTTAGATTTATTTTTAGTATTAACTAAAGAAGAAGAACTTGAAAGATTAAAACTACGTGAAAGTCCATCTAATTTTAATAATTTTCAAAATATATGGATGAGACTTGAAAGAAATTATTTTTCATCTTTAAACTTAAAAAATAACGATTTGATTGTCTTTAAATACTCTAATAAAGATGAAAATCTTTCAAATGAAACTAAATAATATTTAAACGAAACAAATCCAAGAAAAAACGAACCTAAAGTCAATATTATATTGTTTTTATCTAAGAACATAGTTAAACTTAAATTAACAATGTAAGGGCTTTCATGTTATGAAAAATATATATCTCAACCTTAAAAGATTTGATATTCCAACTTCTTTAGATGGAATCAATAACAATTTTACAAACGAAACTTATGGTGAAGATATCACTAAAGGAATCGAAGACATGCATCTAGATATTCCAATCACCATATATTTCCAAGAATCAAATTTAATTAGTGCAAAAAAAGCCGCTAAAGAAATAAGAATTGGCTGCCAAGGGGTACATTATGCTGATGTATCAAAAGGTGGCAATTTTGGTGCATTTACTACTTCTAGAACTGCTAAATCTATGGCAGCAATTGGAGTAAAAGATGCTTTAATCGGACACTGTGAAGAAAGAAATCACTTAAATTATTTAACTTCTTTAGGCGGAAATAAAGTTGATATAAACGAAATATTAAATAAAGAAGTTAAATGTGCAATTGATGCAGGAATGAACGTACTTTATTGCATTGGTGAAAAACTTGAAGAACAAGGTGATAAATATAATGTTTTAAAAAATCAAATCGAAGTAGGTTTAAAAGATGTATCTTTATCGAAAGTTACTATCGCTTATGAACCTGTTTGGGCTATTGGCCCTGGTAGAACCCCACCAGATAAAGATTATATAGAGGATATCGTTAAGTTTATTAAATCAGTTAAAGACGTTAGAGTCGTCTATGGTGGCGGATTAAAAATAGATAACGCTAAAATGCTAGCTTCAATAAAAGAACTTGATGGAGGATTAATTGCTTTAACAAGGTTTGGTGCAGATTTTGGTTTTTATCTTGATGATTTTAAGAAAATCGTTGAAACATATAAAGAGGGGTTAAAATAATGAAAGTTAAATTAGAGTATGGCGACGGCCAAGTTGAAGTAAATGTACCTGATAATAGTGATATATTCGAAACTGGCGTTACTGTAAAGGATCCAAAAGGTCTTGATGATGTAAAACAAGCAACACTTGATGCACTTCATCACCCATTAAACATGAAAACTATCCCAGAACTTGTTCATGAAGGAAGCAAAATTACAATCGTCTTCCCTGACAAGGTTAAAGGTGGTTTCCAAGATGATTCACATAGAAAAACATCTATTCCATTAATTATTGATGAATGTTTAAAAGCCGGTGCAAAAGAAGAAGATATTATGCTTATTTGTTCTAATGGTCTACATAGAAAAAATAAGCCAGAAGAAATCAAAAAAATCTTAGGCGATGAATTATTTAATAGATTCTGGGACAAAGGTCAAATTGTTAATCACGATAGTGAAGATCCAGAACATATCGTTGATTTAGGATATGAACCAAAGTTCCACGCAAAAGTTGTTATAAATAAATATGTTTTTGATTCTGATGTTTGCTTCTTAATTGGGCATACACAAGGAAACCCATATGGTGGATATAGCGGTGGATATAAACACTGTGCAACTGGTATTTCCAACTGGGAATCTATCTCATCTCACCACTGCCCAGAAGTAATGCATAGAAAAGATTTCGTTCCTGTTACTTCACATTCACTCATGAGACAAAAATTTGATGCAATTGGTGAATGGATGGAACACGGAATGGGTAAAAGCTTCTTCTGCGTTGATGCAGTCCTTGATTCATTCTCACATCAAATAGCAGTATTTGCTGGTGAAGCTCATGCAGTTGAAAAAGCTTCTTGGGAAGTAGCTGATAAACGTACCTACGTTCACTGGGCAAAGAAAAAATACGACGTAATTATTATGGGTCTTCCAAATGACTTCCAATATGGTACAAGACAAGGAAGAAACCCTATCTTAATTGAACAAGCTATTGCAGCTCAAATCGTAAGATTAAAAAGAGTCATGGTTGAAAATCCAGTAATTATCGCTCTTGCTCAATGTGATGACTTCGGTGATGAAGAATTCCCTGCAATGAAAGATGTTTATGATTACTATGTTGCCCGCGGCAATACATTACCTGATATTGAACATTATTACGATATAATGGACAAAGAAAAATATATTGAAGCATATAGATTCAAATATGCATTCCATCCATTCCATGCATTCTCAATGATCTCTTGTGCTCACATTGCTGAAAGAGATTGTAAAGCTGTTTATATTGTTGGTGCTAAAGTCCCAGGATATGCTAGAGAAATGGGAATGAAAACAAGAAATACAGTAATGGAAGCATATGAAGATGCTAAAAAATATGTTGGAGATAATCCTAATGTACTAGTTCTCCCAATGACATTTAAACGTCCATCAGTACATTTATGTATGGAGGATGAAAAAGATGAATAATAAAGAATGGTTATCTTTAAAAGGAGAAGAACTTACAAAAGGTAAAATTCCTATTGATATTTATAAAGATAAGGAAACTACTTTTAAGGAAATGGCAATTTTAATGGCTGATACCATTAAAGAAAATAATGAAAAAGGAAAGAAAACTTTATTCATTGTGCCACTTGGACCTGTTGGTCAATATAAATACTTTGTAGAAATTGTGAACAAAGAAAGAATCCCCCTCAAGAATGTGACCTTCATCAACATGGACGAATACATGGTTGATGAAGATACACTTCTTAGCGAAGAAGATACTCTTTCATTCAAAAACACAATGTATAGATTATGCTATAACCAAATTGATAAAGACTTATTAATGGATGAAAGTCAAAGAATATTTCCAAATCCAAATAATATCGATTTAATCGATAAGGTTATTGAAGAACATGGTGGAGTTGATATCTGCTTTGGTGGTATAGGTATTACTGGACACGTTGCATTTAATGAACCTCCTCATGTTGGTGAAACAATTGATATTGGAGCGTATAAAAATTTAGGAACTAGAGTTGTGAAAATCTCTGAAGAAACTAGAGTAGTTAATTCAATGGATGATTATGATGGTGCTTATTATTTAGTTCCAAAATATGCAATTACAATTGGTTTCAAAGAAATCTTAAAAGCTAAGAAAATTAGATTATATTGCTTTAGAAACTGGCATAAATCAGTTGTTAGAAGAGCTAGTTTCTTAGATAAATCAGTATTCTTCCCTGTAAGCTTACTCCAAGATCATCCTGATACTAGAATTGGAATAAGTGAAGAAGTTGCTGAGTAAGGAGAAAGGTTATGGGAGAAAAGAAAGTAAAAACTCCAAAGGTGAAAAAACCACGTGGCTGGTTAAAAGAAAAATTAACTCCAAAGTTTATTAAAAACAGTATTGCAAAGAAAAATGAGGCTATTGCTGCTGTCGATTTAAGTAGGCTTTCTAAACCAGTAAACGACGTTGAAACAAGTGGTCCTAAAAAGATGAAAGACTTCTCTTTATGGGCTAGTTGGAAAACAGCACTTGTTGGTATTGGTGGAGTCATATTCGTTATAATTATTTGGTTTATTTACGCTTATGTTTGCGAAATTAACGGAAAAACTTCATTCTTATCTTCACCAATTGATGTCTGTCAAGCATTCTACAATCAAGCAATTGCAAGTACAAACTTGTGGAGACATCTTGGATTCTCATTACAAAGAATTGTTGTAGGTTATTTGATTGCATTAGTTTTATCAATTCCAGTTGCATTCTTAATGGCTTGGTATAAACCTGTTAGAGCATTCTTTGATCCATTTATTCAATTCTTAAGATGTGTTCCACCTATCGCTTACGTACCAGTTGTTGTTGCGGCTTTAGGTACTAGTGAAAATTCAAAATACTTTATTATTTTCTTAGCAGTTTTCTTAACGATGACTGTTACAATCTATCAAGGTGTTAGAAACGTTGATTTAACATTGGTTAAAGCAGCTTATACATTTGGTGCTAGAGATAGAAACTTATTCTTAGGTGTTATCGTTCCTAGCGCATTCCCATTCATTCTTACAGCTATGAGACTTGGTGTTGGTGCTGCAATGACAACCCTTGTTGCTTCTGAGTTGACTGGTACAGCCTTTGGTCTTGGCGCCTTTATTAACAGCCAAGGTAGTAGATTACAAATGGATAACTGTATTATGGGTATTCTCGTCTTAGGTATTTTCGGTATTATCTTTGATAAAGGATTACTTGTTATCGAAAAGAAATTAACAAGATGGAAATAGAATTTTGAGGAGATAGTTATGGAAAATACAGGCAAAGTAGTTATTAAAATTGATAACGTTAAAAAGATTTATCCAGTCGAAAACGGAGATGACGTTGTCGCTTTAAATGGAGTTAACCTCGAAATTAAAGAAAATGAATTTATTTGTGTTGTTGGTCCATCTGGCTGTGGCAAAACAACATTATTAAATATTATTGGTGGTCTTGAACAACCAACTAGTGGAAGTGCAACAATTCATGGAAGACCTATTCTTGGTCCAGGTCCTGATAGAGGAATTATTTTCCAACAATATGCATTATTCCCTTGGTTAACGGTTAAGAAAAATGTTCTTTATGCTACGAAGTTCATTAGACATTTAGTACCAAAAACTAAATTTAATAAAGAAACAGGCAAAGAAGAACAAGTTTACACTTTAGATGATAAAGGTAATCGTGTTCCAGTAATGAAAAAAGTTAAATATTCTAAAATAGAAAGAGAAGCTATAGCAAATAAATATATTGATATGGTTCAACTCGGTGCTTTCGCTAATAAATACCCAAAAGAATTATCGGGAGGCATGAAGCAAAGAGTTGCTATTGCTAGAGGCTATGCTTTAAATTCTGAAGTTTTACTTCTTGACGAACCATTTGGTGCTCTTGATGCTCAAACAAGATCTCAATTACAAGAAGACTTATTAAGAACATGGGAAAAAGAAAGAAAAACATGTTTCTTTATTACCCACGATGTTGATGAATGCGTCTTACTTGCTTCAAGAGTCATTATCATGAGCGCAAGACCAGGCCAAGTTAAAGAAGTTATTGATATTGACTTACCATATCCTCGTACACAAGCTACAAAACTTGAGCCAAAATTCCAAGAATATAGAAATCATATTTGGGATGTTGTTTATAAGATGTATGTTGATAGCGGAAGCATTAACAATAAGTAATTTAGGTAATAATTAAATTTAAATATAATTTGAAGGAGATTAAAAATGAAGAAAATTAAATTATTAACAGGACTCGTTGCACTTAGTGCATTGGTTGGTTCGCTCACAAGTTGTGGTGAAACAGCTACAGATACTGTTCGTTTAGGTTTACACTTAAACTTTGGTGCTGGTGCAGGTTATAGTGCAATTAATCAAGGATTCTTTGAAGAAGAAGGCGTTACAATCGATGCTCAAACAGGTGAAGGTCCAGCTTTAGCAGCTGCTTTAGTTGCAGGACAAATCGATGTTTCATTCATGGGTAACGGTGTTGCTTGGAACTATTTCACAGATAAGCAAGAAATTAAATTAGTCGCTCTTGATAACTTAACAAACGATGATAAGTTAATTGCTTCTAATACTGGAAAAGGAAAAGGTCTTACTGCAGAGTCACCAAAAGAAGATTTAGTTGAAGCTTTAAAAGGTGCAACAGTTGCATTCGATCAAAACGCTACACCATTAACATTCTGGACAAACTTATTAAATACACTTAACGCTGATTTAGCAGATTCAGAAAAACTTTGGTGGACTGACCTTGAAGGAAATAACCTTCCAGAAGGTTTATCAACATATGAGGAAGCAAATAAAGTTAATGTTTCACAAGCATCCAATGCTAACGTTGGTGTTGCTATGCAAAACGGTGAATATGATTTCTGTGTTGCATTCGCTCCAGTTTCCACAACATTAATCGAAGATAGTGCTAACTTTACAATGGTCGCTTCAACATTAACACACTTCCCAGAAACATATACTCCATCTACTTGGGCTGTCAATGCTAGCTGGTTAGAAACTCATGAAGAAACATTCAAGAAATTCATGAGAGGATTAGTCAAAGGTATGAATTTCAGAAGAGATAATCCAGAAGAATCCGAAAAAGACGTTGAAGTAGTTACAGCTGGAACATATACAGCTACAGGCGCCGTTGATATCGCTCAATGGTTAGGCGCTAAAGAACAACTCGAAATCTTAAATGATGGTAGAGCTATGCAATATGTCGAAAATATTAGAGCATCACAAACTTCAGCTGAAATGTCAGATTCTGTTACTGCAGAAAAGGCAACTGACTTCTCATACTTAAAAGAAGCATGTGAAGCTTTAGCATAATTAATATTAATAAAATAATTAAAAGTTGATATTATTAGAAGGTAGCTCAATGCTACCTTCTTTATTAAATTATGAAAAAGATATTATTTAGATTTATTGGTTTACTTGTTTTACCTTTCTTGTGTTCTTGCAATTTATTTTATGAAATGCCAACTAGAGAAAAAATTATTGATAAAGCAACTCTCGAAATAGGATATTCAGATTTATATTTTGTAAGCGAAGGAGTTGCCTACAATAACTATCTTTTAGATGGAACAAATTATAATTTAAATTTTTATTGTAAGACATTTGTAACTTATGGAAGTTTAGATTCTAAAGATACTTTAATGATATTTGGATACGATGAACTAGGTGAATATTTTTCGCCTTTTGAAGTAGAATGGAAGATCAAAAGTAGTTATGATGATGTATTAAATACATATGAAAAATATATTTTAGATAAAGATTTTGCAAAAAGTTATAATGATGGAATCGATTTGGTAACATCAAAAGACGATATAGATCTTTTATTTGAAAATAGAAATGATAAGCCAGAAGAATATTTTATTTTTAGATATGCTGGTTCCCATTATGTTTATGAAGTAGATGGTGAATTAGTTTATAACTATATTTCTTAAAAAAGATAGCAATTTTTGCTATCTTTAGATATATTTTTCTTTGTCTATTTTAAGCTAAAAGCGATATTGATGAATTAACAATAATATAAATATTAATCAAAATAATTGCGACAGTAGTTGCAGTATACACAATAGAAACGCCTTTATTAGTCATTTTCTTATTAAACCAAGTTCCAAGAAGTGAACCAATAATTGATATAGGAACAAGAATAACTAAGAATAGCCACCAAACTTGATCAGGAGTGCCATTTGCTAAATCGGTTGTACATTGTGAGAAAATTGTTACAAAAGTTCCATCAATTCCTGCCATTACAATTTTTGAAAGTTGAGAGAATATAATTGTGATAAGTGAGTTAATTGCAGCTTGTTTCATATCCATTCCAAAGAAAAGAAGTAAAACAGCAACATTAATTGGACCACCACCAATTCCTAAGAAAGTAGAGCAAATTCCTAAGAATATACCAATAATAATTGTAACAATGAAGTTTTTGATATGCATAACTTTTCCTTTTGGTAGGAATATTTGCATATAAATAATTACAAATATGAGTAAAAGAATAAGAATTATCGATTGAGTTATTTTTAAAATGTCATCATTTGAAGCATCTTTTACAAACCCAAATAAGAATTGTCCAATAACACCGCCAATTACAGCGCCTATACCTAAGAATACTGCTGTTTTCCAGTTCTCAATCTTCGATTTTGAAGCGATATGTCTAATAATCGAAGTAGATGTACCAAATATGACGCAGAAAGTAGAAATCATATTTGTAATTTCGGCGGTATCAAAGTAGTTAAACGCATCAAGTACTGGTCTAATAATAACACCGCCGCCAATACCAGCGATTGCTCCAACAATTGAAGCAATAATTACAACTAATGGAAAAATAAAATAATAAATCATATAGGCTTATAATACTCTTATAAATATAGAATTTAAAGAATATTATTATTAATATAATTAATAATAATAAAATGAAAATATTTCTTTCGTTTATGTAGAAGAAACGAAAGAAATATAGTATAATACGAAACATAGTTCGAAACTATAAAAGAAAAGGAAATTTAATAATGAAAATAAATAAAAGACAAGCTAAAATCGTCGAGATGGTCGATGTTGAGAAGAAAATTAGCGTCAAAGACTTATCTAATAGATTAGAAGTAAGTGAAGTTACGATTAGAAAAGATTTAGATGTATTAAATGATTATGGTGTTTTAATTAGACACCATGGTTATGCTTTAAAAAAGAATACTGCTGATATTGTAAATAGATTATCAATTAACTATGAAATTAAAAGAAAAGTTGCTATAAAAGCTGCTTCATTAATTGATATGAATGAATCTGTTTTAATTGGTAGTGGATCAACTTGCGCATTACTTGCTGAAGAAATTGCCAAAACTAAACCCGGAGTAACAATTATTACTCATTCAATTTATATTGCTGAACACGCATCAAAATTAGGCAATAATCATATTATTTTGCTTGGTGGAGAATTACAAAAAGATGCTCAAGTTTTAGTAGGCCCACTTGTTAGAAGTAGTTCTAGACAATTCTTCGTTGATAAAATTTTTATTGGAACAGATGGATTTGTTAAAAATGCTGGTTTTATGGGAAGCGATTCTTTAAGAACTGACGCTATTAGAAATATGGCTGAATCTGCAAGAAAAATAATTATTATTACTGACTCTTCTAAGTTTGATAAAAGAGGTTTACTAGTTCAATTCCCAGTAAACCAAGTAAGTGAATTAGTTACAGATTCTAATTTATCTAAAGAATATATAGATTATTTTAATTTATATAAATTAAAATTAGATTTAGTTGATATTAATCATTAAAAATAAATTCTAAAGAATAACAATATTCATTTGTAATAAATGTTTTATTAATAAAAAGTCTATCTTCTATAGTGTTAGATTCATTTACATAATTTGAAACACCCCACCAAGGTTCAATACAAACAAATTCACCTTTATCTTTATTTGACCAAATAGCATATAAAGGTGCATTAAATGAATATTTAACTTTATAATTTAGTCCACTATCTAAAATTACTTCACCTGAATTATTTTTAAATATTAAAGTATCGTATTTTTTAAACGTTTCTTTATTTAAAGATAAATTTACATCGTTATTATTTAGTTCTAAAAAGTTTAGTGGATGGTCAACATCAATTAGTCCATTTTTATCTAAAGGATAAAATGTAATATCTTTATTTTCTTGATTAGAAAGTAAAATACTTCCTGATGTTGAAGAAGCTTTAAGTCCAGTATGAGAACCATAAGAATAAATTAAAGGGCTATCTTCTTTATTATCATTGTCGTTATAAACTTTTGTTCTAACGACAATTTTATTTTTTAATAACATATAAGTAATATCGAAGGTAAATTTAAAAGGATAAAAAGCTAGATCTTCAGTTGTTGATTCATATCTTAAAGTTAAAACTATTGAAGATTTATCAATAACTTTAAACTTTTTATCTCTTACAAGACCATGTCTTAAAGGGAAAGAATAATGAGTATTATTAAATTCATATTCACCTTTACCAATTAAAGGGAATAAAACAACATCTTGAAAGCCCCAAGAACCTTCTTCAACTTGATAGAGTAATTCTTTATTACGTTTTATTGAAAGAATTGATGTTAAACTTGCACCAATTTCATTAATTGATATTTTAAGATATTCGTTGCTAATCTCTTCCATTTGAAACTCCTTTATCTTTTAAACGAAAAGTTTAAAGATTTTTCATTAAATAAGTCAAAAACTATGATAATTATGCTATAATTTCATTAATTTTAAAAGCAGTATTTAGTGCTTATTATTAGATAAAAAGGATAGAAAGTGCTATGGAAAAAATAAAGAAATTTAAAAATATTTTGGTAGTAAAAGAAGATCGTGAAGAATACGATGATATCTGTTTTAGCGATAAGTTTCTTTCTAACGACAATAATCTAAATTTAGAGTTAGAAGAAGTAGATTATACTGGAAAAATAATGGTTCCTGGCTTTATTGATGTACACACTCATGGTGGAAATAACTATGATTTTACAACAATTAAGAGTGTTAATGAAATTAAAGAAGTTTTAAAATTTTATCATTTACATGGTGTTACTGCCTTACTTCCAACATTACTAACTGAACATGATGAAGTAATATTTAAACAAGAAGCATTAATTAGCGAAGCTAGTAAAAGTGAACCATCAATAATTGGAATTCATCTTGAAGGACCTTTCGTATCAAAAGAATATAAAGGTGCTCAACTTGAAGAATGTTTACAAAATCCTTCTATCGAAAAATGTAAAGAATTTATCAAGCATTCTAATGGTTTATTTAAATATATGACTATAGCACCAGAACTTCCAGGTAGTGTTGAAACAATTAAATTCTTAGTCTCTAAAGGAATTAGGGTTTCTATGGGGCATAGTGCTGCAACTTTTGATGATTGTAAAAAAGCTATCGAGGCCGGAGCCACTAATGTTACCCACTGTATGAATGCAATGAAAGGACTTCATCAACATTTTCCTTCAATTACTACAGCTGCTTTCTATTTTGAGGATTTATATAACGAATTAATACTTGATGGTATCCACGTGGTACCTGAAATGGTCGAATTTATTCGTAAAATTAAAGGAAATGAGAAAGTCGTAGGTATTACCGATTCTTTAAGCGCAGCAGGTCTACCTGATGGAGATTATATGCTTGGAAATACTCCTATTTATGTACTTAATCATGACTGTAAGATCAAAGGAACTGATGTTAGAGCTGGATCAACTTTAACAATGGATAGAGCTTTTTCAAACGTAAAAAGTTTTACTCATATTGATGATGTTAAAGCTGCTCATATTACTTCTTTAAATGCTGCAAAAATGCTTGGCATCGATGATTTATATGGTTCAATAAAAGAAGGAAAATACGCTGATTTCGTAGTTATGAACCGAAACTATGAAATAGAAGAAGTATACGTTCATGGTGAAAGAGTTTATAAAAAATAATAGAAAGGAATAAATTATGTCAAAAAATTTACTAATTGCTCATGGCGGTGGACCAACTGCTGTAATTAATGCTTCACTTTATGGGGCATTAAAAGAATTAAAAGATTCTAAATTTGATGGAAAGATTTACGCCCCAAGATTCGGAAGCGATGGATTAGTTAATGAAGATTTTGTAGATTTAACAAATATATCTGAGGAAGACTTAGAACTTTTAAAAACTACACCAGGGAGTGCAATTGGTTCATCTAGATTCCCTTTATATGATAAAGAATATGAACAAATTATCGACGTTTTAATTAAATATGACATTGGTTATGTTTTATTTACTGGTGGAAACGGATCAATGGATACAATTGGTAATATCTATAAACATGCTTTAAAGAGAAATTACGATGTAACTTGTGTTGGAATTCCAAAAACTGTCGATAATGATCTTGGAATTACTGACCATGCACCTGGTTATGCCTCTTGCGCAAATTATATTATTCAATCTGTAAAAGATGTCTGTAACGATGTAAAAGGTTTCCCAATCCATGTATGTGTTATTGAACTTATGGGAAGAAACGCTGGATGGCTTACTGCTGCTAGTGCTTTAGCTAGAGATAAAGAAGGTTCAGCTCCACATTTAATTTATTTACCAGAAGTACCTTTTGATGAAGATAAATTTATTGAAGATGTTAAAAGAGAACGGGATAAACACCATGGTGGGGTAGTTGTTTGCTGTAGCGAAGGTTTAAAAGATAAAGATGGTAAACCTATTGTCAAACCTATTTATAAAACAGAAAGAGCAACATATTTTGGAGATGTTTCTACTCATTTGGCAACACTTGTAATTCAAAGACTTGGTATTAAAGCTAGAAGTGAAAAGCCAGGACTTTTACAAAGATGTTCTTCAACTTTAACTTCTAAAGTTGATGTAGATGAAGCAGTTTTATGCGGAAAAGAAGCTATAAAAGCTGCTTTAGCACATAAAAATGGTGTAATGGTTGGTATTAAAAGAATTTCTTCAAACCCATATAAAATTGAAACCATCTTAATTCCAATTGATGAAGTTATGATGAAAGAAAGAACTTTCCCTTTATCATATATAAAAAACGGAAACGATGTTAGTGATGAGTTTGTTGAATGGTTAAAACCTCTTGTAAATGAACCTAAAAAGACAATTTCTTTTGTAGATAAAGATTAATAAACAAAGTATTAATAATATAAAAAAGAACTGCACGATATTGACCAGCAGTTCTTTTTATAAAGGATGTATTATGGATTATTTAACTGTTTTCATGATTTCAACAGCATCACCAACACTGCCGAAATAAGAAGAAGCACTTAAAACGATTTCTTTAACTGCTAAAACAAGTAAAGGAGCGATTTCGTTTAATTCTTCGTTCCAACCTTTATTTGTTTCTAGTTCATTGATATATTCTTTTAAATATTTTCTATATTCAAAAGATTTTCTATCAGCAATTAAGAGCGGATAAATTTTGGAAGTTTCTCTTTTTTCTTTATGTTGATCAAAGTATTCAAGTAAGTTTCTAGTTGTTGCAAGTCTAATATCTGTATCCATATTAATTTTGGAGATACCAGCGGGAATAACTTCTCTTAATTGATCTAATGGAATTCCATGTCCACCAACTTCACCACCTAAAGCATTGATTTCGTTTAAGATATATTGAGGAACTAAACTTGAACCGTGTGAAACAAGAGTAGCATCAATTTCTTCATGCATCATATTTTCCATAGTTGCAATAACGATTTCTTTTCTTAATTTAACATTATCACCTTTAACTGCACCATGTTTTGTTCCATAGGAAATTGCTAAAGAATCGACCCCTGTTCTTTTTAAGAAATCAACTGCAGTAATAGGATTAGTATAAGTAGAAGATGCTGCAAAAACATGGTCTTCAACACCTGCTAAAACACCTAATTCAGCTTCTACGACTGCACCATGTTTATGAGCATAAGTTGCAACTTTTTTAGCTAATTTAACATTTTCTTCATATGGAAGAGCACTTCCATCGATCATGACACTATTAAAACCAGCATCAACACACATTTTTGCTGATTCATAGCTTCTACCATGATCAAGATGTAAAGAAACTGGAATTGGTGATTTTTCAGCTAATTTTTTAACATATTTAGCGATTCTTTTTGCACCTAATTTCTTTTCTTCCATTGTTCCGTTTAAGAAATCAGGATTTCCACCAATATAAGCTAAACCTGGTTCAGCTACTTGGATGATTGCTCCACACCTTAATTCTTCGCAAGCTTCGATGATAGCTTTAGCTTGGATTAATGTGTTTACATTAAAAGCACCATGAGCAATTTTATGGTCTCTAGCGTACTTTAAGATGTAATCTGAAGATACATATGGCATATTTTTTACCTCTCTATTTAATAATATTATTTATATTATCGATTATTATTTTGTTTAATTCTAAGCAAAAAGTTGAATAATTATAGTTTTTTTAAATATATTTTCGTTTATAAATAGATGTGCTTTTAAATGAAAGAAAAATCGATAAAATTAGTAAACAAGTTATTAAAAAATATCTTTAAATTTTAGTTTAATCCCATTAATTTTTTATATAAAATATAATTATCATATATAAAAGAAGGATTTTAATATGGAAAAAGTTAATATTGGTGTAGATGTTGGTGGAATGTCTATTAAAGCCGGTTTAGTAAATAATAATGGCGATATTTTATTTAAAAAATCTTGTGTTACTGATGGGAAAAATGTACCAAAGTTTTTAGAAGACATGAAAAATCTTTTAAAGGAAGTTATTGAAGAAGGTAAGAAGTTAAATTTAGAAATTGGTGGCATAGGTTTTGGTGTACCTGGAATGGTTAATAATAAACTTGGTACTATTGATAAAATGGCTAATATTAGTGGAAGAAATATCCCTTTAAGAGACTATTTAAGTGACTTAAATTTACCCATTTATATTTCTAACGATGCTAACGTTGCTGCTCTTGCTGAACAAAAATTTGGAGCTGCAAAAGGCTATAAAGATGTTATTTTGTTAACTTTAGGTACTGGAGTTGGCGGTGGAGTTATTTGCGATGGAAAACTCTATGAAGGAAATGAAGGAAAAGGCGCAGAATTAGGTCACGTAGTTTTAGTATTAAATGGCAGACAATGCGGTTGTGGTAGAAAAGGATGCTTAGAAACTTATGCTTCTGCTAGCGCACTTTTAAGAGAAACAAAAGAAATGATGGAAGAACACAAAGATTCTATGATGTGGGAATATGCAAATAACGATATAAATAATGTTAGTGGTTTAACATCATTTGAATGTGCTAAAAAAGGCGATAAATGGGCTAATCAAGTTATCGATAATTATGTAATGTATCTTGGAGAAGGTTTATTAGACTTTTGCAATATTTTTAGACCAGAAGTATTTGTAATTGGTGGAGGAATTTCAAATCAAGGCAAATATTTAACTGATAAATTACAAAAATATCTTGAAGATCATAATTATGGTTATGAAAGTGCACCAAGAAGTGAAGTAGTTGTTGCTAAGCTAAAAAATGATGCTGGAATTATTGGTGCAGCTTCATTGTTTATTGAATAAAATCAATTAATTTTTGATTTAATTTTAAATATATCATGAACAATTTTTGGTGTTCAAAATTTTAATTTGCATATTTAGTTTAAATTAGTATTTTAGACATTTTAGTTCAGTGTAAAATTTATTCACTTTAGTCTTTTTTATAAGCTTTAATTTTTATAAAATATTAAAGGGCTACTCCCGTTATAAGAAAAGGGAGTCTTTTTTATTTTATGAAAAACGATATGAAATTTATTTTTGTTACAGGTGGAGTTGTTTCTTCTTTAGGAAAAGGAATTAGCGCTGCTTGTATTGGAAGATTACTTAAAAGACGTGGACTTAATATATTTTCGATTAAATTAGATCCTTATTTAAATGTTGACCCAGGAACTATGTCACCATATCAACATGGTGAAGTCTTCGTTACTAAAGACGGAGCTGAAACTGACCTTGATTTAGGACACTATGAAAGAATTATCAATTCATCCTTAACAAAAGAAAGTAGCGTTTCCAGTGGCCAAATTTATTCGACCGTTATCGAAAAAGAAAGAAAAGGAGAATATTTAGGAGCAACAATCCAAATTATTCCTCATATTACTAATGAAATTATTTCTAGATTAGAAAAAGGATTTAATGCAAAAGGCGATACAGATATTTGTATTGTTGAAATTGGCGGTACTGTTGGTGATATCGAATCTCAACCATTTATCGAAGCTATTAGACAAGTAAGAAGAGAATTAGGTTATAAAAATACATTTTTTATTCACGCTACTTTAGTTCCATATCTCAAAACTAGTGGCGAAATTAAAACTAAGCCAACTCAACACTCAGTAAAAGAACTACTTGGCTTAGGTATTCAACCTGATGCTTTGTTATTAAGATGCGAAAAAGATATTGATAAGACAAGCAAAGATAAAGTTGCTTTATTCTGCAACTTACCTAAAGAAAACGTTATCTCTGTTAAAGATGTCCCGATCGTTTATCAAGTAGCTTTAGAACTTCAAAAGCAACATTTAGATGATATTATTTTAAACCATTTTGGATATAACGATTTACCACAAGCTAATATGGATGATTGGAAAGCTTTAATTACAAAAATTTCTAATTTAAAAGAGAGTGTTAATATTGCTTTGGTCGGAAAATACGTTGAACTTCATGATGCATATATTTCAGTTGTTGAATCATTGAAATATGCTGGCTACGAAGTAAATAAAAAGGTAAAAATTACTTGGGTAAACTCAGAACATTTAACAGAAGAAAACATAAATGAGACATTAAAAGATGTCAATGGAATAGTTGTACCTGGCGGTTTTGGCAATAGAGGAATTGAAGGTAAAATCCTTGCAATTAAGTTTGCACGTGAAAACAAAATACCTTTCTTAGGCTTATGTTTAGGTATGCAACTTTCGTTAATCGAAATAGCTAGAGATGTTTTAAAACTTAAAGGTGCAAATTCTACTGAATTCGATCCAAAAACTACTCATAAGATTATCGATTATCTTCCAGACCAATATGAAGGAATTAAGCTTGGTGGAACAATGAGATTAGGAGAATATGATTGTAAAGTTTTAAAAGATACTTTAGCATATTCTTTGTATAAAAAAGATTTAATTCATGAAAGACATAGACATAGATATGAATTTAATAATGACTTTAAGAAAGAATTTGAAGCACATGGTGTAGTTTTTTCAGGAATTAATCCACAAACTAACCTTTGTGAAATGATTGAACTTAAAGATCATCCTTATTTTATAGCTTGTCAGTTCCATCCAGAATTTTTATCTAGACCATTACAACCTCATCCATTATTTTTAGGTTTAATTAAGGCTGCTATTAAAAGAGAAGAACATGAATAAAAATTATAAAGAAAATTTAAAAACAAGAAACATCAAAGAAACTAAGAAAAGATTAGATATTAAAGAATATAAAGTTAAGGAATCAAAAGAATTATTAGATTATTTGATTTCTAATTTAGGTTTTTCTAGAAATAATGCAAAATCTTTACTTTCCCACCATTTAGTAGCAATTAATGGTGCTCCAGTTTCCCAATTTAATTTTATATTAAGTAAAGATGATGACTTGATTATTTCTAAAAGACCTATAAAAAGAAAAGAAAGAAGTAATTTGCCGATTATCTTTGAAAATGATGAAATTATTGCAATCAATAAGCCTTATGGATTACTCTCTGTTGCTAGTGATAAAGAAAAATCTTCAACAGCTTATAGGATGGTAATGGATTATTTGCAAGAAAAAGATCGTAAAGCAAGAATCTATGTAGTTCATCGTTTAGATAAAGAAACTAGTGGTGTTTTAATGTTTGTAAAAAACGAAAAACTTAAAGAAGCTTTACAAGAAAAACGGAATGATATTGTCTTAAAAAGAGGATATTATGCAGTTGTAGAAGGCGTTATGTCTAAAAAAGAAGATCATATAGTTAATTATTTAAATATGAATTCTTTAAATTTAATGTATATTTCTTCTAAATTTGATAAAAAAGCACAAAAATGTATTACAAACTATAAAGTTATAAAAGAAAATAAAAAATATTCTTTACTCGACGTAAATATCGAAACTGGTAGAAAAAATCAAATTAGAGTTACTTTGGGATCACTAAATCACTATGTTTTAGGTGATGATAAATATGGTAATCCTGAAAATCCTTTAAATAGATTATGTTTACATGCTTATAATCTTACTTTTATAAATCCTTTAGATAACAAAAAATACGATTTTACAGCTCCGATGCCTAAAGAATTTTTAAATCTATTTTAATGATTAATTTTACTTTTCAAAAAGCCTAAATTATTATAAATTATATTGATGAACAAAGTGTTGAGTTTTAAAAATTTTAAAGCAATATTTAAAGAAATTTTTTCTAAATTTCTTGAATCTTTTGCAAGCGTACTTCCTATATTAATTGTTGTTGCTATTGTTTATGGATTCCAATTTTTATTGCTCGATTTAAATTATATTAATAAAGAAGTCATAAGTTTATCTTTGCTTATTACTTTTATAATTTGTGGAATAATTTTATCTGTCGGAATGGGGATATTTTCTTTAGGTGCTGATATGTCTATGACTTCAATTGGTAGATATGTTGGTGAAGATTTAACTAAGAGAAAAAGTATAATTTTAATGGTAATTGTAGGCTTTTTACTAGGAACTTTAGCCACAATTGCTGAGCCTGATTTAACTGTTTTAGCTGAATATATTCCTTCAGATCAACTTAATCCTTTAGTTTTTAAAGTAGTAGTTGGAATAGGAATTGGACTATTTTTAGTTATAGGAATATTGAGAATTTTATTTAACCAGTCCATAAAATTATGGGTAATATTGCTATATGGAATAGTTTTTATGATAGCTTGTTTATATGGAGACGGGAACGAGGCTTTCTTGGAACTATCTTTTGATGCCTCTGGAGTCACTACTGGGCAAGTTACTGTTCCTTTTTTGATTTCATTTGGTGTTGGAATTGCTGGTGTTAAAGGTGGAGCAAATGATAAAGATAACTCCTTTGGTATGAGTGGAATTGCTTCGGTTGGCCCTATTATTATGGTTTTAATATTTGGGTTAATTTTAGGTCCAATTAATTTAGAATCTCAAACTAATGATACATATACTTTATTTGAGGCTTTTAAAACAAGTTTAGAAGATGTTAGTTTAGTAATTGCACCAATTTTAGGCTTCTTAATTATCTATGACATAATATTTTTAAGATTACGTAAAGAAGAATTATTTAGAATTTTAGTTGGTTTTGTTTACACTTTTGTTGGATTAGTCGTCTTTTTAACTGCTGCTAATTATGGGTTTATACCTGTGGGGAAAGCTTTAGGAGTAGGATTTATAAATGCTAAATTTATGTATATTATTTTAGCTATAATCTTCGGAGCTTTGGTTGTCTTAGCTGAGCCTGGGGTACATATTTTAAACGAACAAGTTGAAGATGTTTCTAATGGTCGAATTAAGAAAAAGACCCTGCTTTTAGGATTATCTATTGGTGCTGCTTTATCCGTTTTGATTTCTGTTTTAAAAGCTTTATATTTTCCTAATTTATCAATTTTATATATTCTTGCTCCTGGATATATACTAGGCGTGATTTTATCTTTATTTATCGATGATATGTTTATAGCTGTTGCTTTTGATGGGGGTGGAATTGCTGCTGGATCTATGTCTTCAGCCTTTATTATGCCGTTTATTATTGGAATTGCTTCAGTTGCTCCTATTAAATCAAATGGATTTGGAGCCATTGGTACAATGGTTATGTTCCCTTTCGTTACTATTGAACTTATTGGTGTTATCTCTAAAATTGATACAGTTATTTCTAATAAGAAAGCTAGAGATAAAATTAGAAGCGAATATGATGCTCAAATTATTACTTTTTAGGAGTTAATTATGCTTGAATTTAATATTAGAAATAAATTATTTAAAAAGAAAAAGTTCGATAAAAAAGAACCTAAAGAGAGTAATAAAGAGAAGAAGTCTTATCAAGAACTTTATAAAACTGAAAAATTATATCTTTCAATAATAATTGTTAATCGTTATCAAGGTGAATATTATGTAGATGAGTTTATTAAAGAAGGTTGTTCTTTATCGTTTATTATTTATGGTAAAGGAACAGCACCTAGTGAACTTTTATATGTTTTAGGAACACCACAATCAAAAAAAGATGTAGTTATAAGTGTAATTAAAGAGTCTTTAAAAGACAAAGTTAATTCGATCATTGATGAAAGATTTAATTTTTCTAAAAGTGCAAAAGGTATTGCTTTTATGATAGATTTTGATTCAGTAATGGGCGTTTTACCTTATAGATATTTAAGTGATACTAGAGTAAATGAAAGGAGGGATAATAATGGAAAATAATGAAAATTTAGTTCAAAACAATGATAATTTCTATTTAATTATTGTTGTTGTTAATAAAGGTTTCTCTGATTTAGTAATGGAAGCTGCAAGAAAAGTCGGGGCTAGAGGTGGAACTATTTTAAATGCTAGAGGAACCGGAAAGAAAGAAATTGAAAAATATTATGGAATTGTTATCCATCCTGATAAAGAATTAGTTTTAATCGTTTCAAAAGAAGATACTAAAAACAACATTATGAAAGAAATTTATAATGAATGTGGTTTAGATTCTAAAGCACAAGGAATTATTTTTTCGTTAAAAGTAGATGACGTTAAAGGAATGAGCGACGAACTTAGAAATGTCGTAAATTAGTAAAGAATCTTTTTTAAAGAATTTTTGTTAACTTTATAAATAATTGAAAGAATATTTATTGCGTCTTTTGAGCTGAAATTATATTTAAGAAGCTCATTATATTTAGTTTTAATGGTTTCTTCTTCTAATTTTGTTTCTTTTTTATTTATTTTTCCTTCTACAACTAAAACAAGTTCACCTTTATATTCTCTAGGATTTGATGCTAACTCTTCTAAAGTGGAGTATATAAATTCTTCATTTAATTTCGTTAATTCTCTTGCAATAGTGATGTTTCGATTATCAAATACTTCATAAATGTCTTTTAAAGTCTCATTAATTCTATGAGGTGCCTCATAAAAAATAATGGTAAATGGAAATTCTTTTAAAGATTCTAATTCTTTTTTACGTTCGCTTGATTTTGAATTTAAAAATCCATAAAAAATAAAATGAGATGTATCTAAATTCGATCCTACAAGAGCATTAATAAAAGCGTTAGGACCACTAATAGGGGTTACTTTTATATTGTTATTAATACATTCTTTAACTAAGATTGAACCAGGATCAGAGATTGCAGGATAGCCGGCATCTGACATATAAGCAATGTTTTCACCATTTTCTAATAGTTCAATTGCTTTTGATGACATAGCCTTTTCATTATGTTCGTGACAAGATATCGTTTTCTTAGTTTTACCTAATAAATTAAGTAATTTTTGAGTATTTCTTGTATCTTCACAAAAGATATAAGAAACTTCATCAATAGTTGATAAAATACGAGGACTAACCTCTTTAAGATTACCAATAGGAGTTGGAATAAGATATAAAATGCCTTTATTTTGCATTTTTAGTTCCTTTTTTAGCACTAGTTTTATTAGCGTTAGCTTTAATTAATTTCATAGCTTCGTCAAATTCTAAAAATTGGGTGTCATCACTTGATTCAAATTTCATAACCTTACTTAAAATATTGTAAGAAGTAAGTTTATATTCGCTATCGTTTAAATTAATTTTGGTGCCAATTGCTGGGAATTTTTTCTTTTCTTCAGTATAGATATCATCTTCGAATTTAAGGCAACACATAAGTTTTCCACAAACCCCTGAAAGTTTAGGAATATTGATAGATAACATTTGGTTTTTTGCTCTATTTAATGAAATAGATTCAAATTTATTAATGAAAGTAGTGCAACATAGAGGTCTACCACATTGCCCATAGCCTCCTGTAAGTTGTGCTCTTTCTCTAGAATTTACCTGTCTTAATTCGATTCGACAATGAAGCTCATTTGCAAGTTCTTTTAATAATTCTCTAAAATCTACTCTTTCTTCGCTAACATAAGTAAATAAAACTTTGCTTCTATCTAAAGTATACATAGCATCAATTAAATTCATATTTAAATTGAGTTTTGTAGTGTAGTTAGTGAATGTTTTTTTAACTTTTTGAGAATCTATATAGTTAATTTTATATTGTTTAATATCTTCTTTTGTTGCTTTACGAGTAATAGGCTTAACTTCTAAAGCAAAATCTAAAGTCGATAAATCGCCTTTATCACCTACAACTATACCCATTTCTTGTCCGACAATAGTTTCTACAACAACTAAATCACCATCTTGAAGTGTATCATCATCACTAGCAAAATAATAAGTTTTATTGCTGTTATGGAATTTTATATTTAAATAATATTTCATCATAATTTTAACCTTGCGTTAATAAAAATAGTTTACTCTAAAGTTGATTAAATCTCAATGAAAGTTAAGGTTAGTTTTACTATTATTTTTAAGAATAACGAGATAAAATTAATAAATAAACTTTGTAGGAGAAAATATAATGACTTATTTAGAGAAAGAAGATTTAGAAATATATAATTTAATTAAAAAAGAAGAACTTAGACAAGAAGAACATATTGAACTTATTGCTAGTGAAAATTTTGTATCCAAAGCTGTTTTAGAAGCTCAAGGATCAATTTTAACAAATAAGTATGCTGAAGGTTATCCTGGTAAAAGATATTATGGTGGATGTGAATTTATCGATAAAATTGAGGATTTAGCAAGAGAAAGATTAAAGAAATTATTCAATGTAAAATTTGTAAACGTTCAACCTCATTCAGGATCTCAAGCAAATATGGCTGCAATAAGAAGTTTAATTGAACACGGAGATAAAATTTTAGGAATGTCTTTAGATGCTGGAGGGCATTTAACCCATGGATATAAATTATCTTTTTCGGGACAAGATTATACATCTTTTACTTATGGAGTAAATCCAGAAACTGGATATATTGATTATGATGAAGTTTTAAAAATCGCAAAAGAAGTTAAACCTAAGTTAATAATCTGTGGTGCTAGTGCTTATCCTAGAGAAATAGATTTTAAAAAGTTTAGAGAAATAGCAGATGAAGTCGGTGCTTATTTAATGGCTGATATTGCTCATATTGCTGGGCTTATTGCAACAGGTTATCATAATTCCCCTATTCCTTATGCTGATATAATTACTTCAACAACCCATAAGACATTAAGAGGTCCTAGAGGCGGAATTATTATGACTAATAATGAAGAATTTGCTAAAAAGATTGATAAAACATTATTCCCAGGTTGCCAAGGAGGTCCTTTAGAACACGTAATTGCTGCTAAAGCTGTTGCTTTTAAGGAAGATTTAGAGCCTTCTTATAAAGAATATATTCATCAAGTTATTAAAAACGCTAAAGCAATGGCTAATGAATTCATTAATCTTGGTTATAAAGTTGTTTCTAATGGAACAGATAATCATCTATTTTTAGTAGATGTAAAAACATCTAAGGGATTAACAGGAAAAGAAGTAGAAGATTTATTAGGTAAAATTAATATTACTTTAAATAAAAACTCTATTCCTAATGATCAAGAAAAACCAATGTATACATCTGGAATTAGGATTGGTACACCTGCTATGACTACTAAAGGATATAAAGAAGAAGATTTTATTAAAGTAGCACATCTTATTGATGAAGCAATTAATAACAAAGATAATGAAGATGTTTTATCAACTTTAAAGAAAGAAGTTATTGAATTAAATAAATCTAAAGAATATTTATGGACGAAATAGAAATTGTTAAATGTAATTTATCTTCTTTAGAAGAATTGTTTAAAATTTATGAAAAAGCTAGGGAAATGATGAGAAATAGCGGCAATCCTAATCAATGGAAAACTACTACTCCGACAGCTGAAACTATTAAAAAATATATTAATGACAATCATTTTTACATCGGAAGATATAAAAATAACTCTTCATCTCCAATACTTTTTGCTTTTGCATTAATTGATGGAATCGATCCAACTTATAATTATATTTATAATGGAAAGTGGTTAAATAATGAACCATACATGACAATTCATTCTTTAGTTTCATCTTTTATTATTAAAAATACATTTTCATATATTTTAAATTATGCTTTACAATTTACGAAAAATATTAGAATCGATACTCACGAAGATAATAAGATTATGCAACATATATTACATAAATACGGATTTATACATTGTGGAACTATAAATTTAGCTAATGGCGAACCTAGGTTAGCTTATCAATTAGAAGTAAAATAATTTCGTTTATTATCTTATAAATGTAATTAAAATAAAAATATTCCTCATAAATAAAGAGGAATATTTTTCATATTATTGTCAAAATTAAAAGAGCTCAGATCACTTTAACTTCCTTTTTTCGTTTTAATTAAGTCTTATTTAACCCGGCAACTTAATCAAACCTTAATTGGATTATTCTTCATTCGGGATTTCTACTTTCACTTCTAATAACAAGTAATTTAACTTTTCCTTCTTTAAGGGATTCGTTTAATACTTTCGTTATCTCTTCTTCACATAACCCTTATCCATACCTATTTTATCAAGAATTTCGTTTAATTGTTTAATTATTTACCTCTATTTTTCAATTTCACTTTTTAATACATTATATTTTTTCTAGAGGTGAGATTCTATTCAATAGGTTGAAGAATCTTTAAGTTCTTTCTGAACTCTTTTATTGTCTATATGTTAATTTCTTTTTTAAGTTTTGGCAAGAGTTTTATTAATAAAAAAATTGACAATTGTAAAAATTTAATTGTCAATCAAAAAAGTTTCGTTTTAAATTTATAAACAAAACTTATAAAACTATAGCTTTAAACGTATGTAAAATAAGCAAATTCAAATTGATATTATTTTTAATTTGGTATTCATCTTCAATAGTGGAAATTATTACTTTATTCAAGTCTTTTATTCTGGATTTTAAAATATTTACTAACGGTTCAATTAAAGAAAAAACAATTTGATCAACATATGTTTTATTTAAAGTCTCGTTTAATAATGCAATTAATAAATCATAGAAATAATAAGCCATTTCTTTAGAATTAATTATTTTTAAGAAAGTAGACTCAAGATAAAATCTTGCACTATATTTATCAATTAGTCTATTTATTAATTCTTTTAAATTATCTACAACAAGATTAAAGTTTTTATCATTACATAATTCTTTAATTTCTTCATAATCATTAGAAATTAAAGCAGCATACTCAAAATATTGAGATTCAAAACCTTCTTTTTTAGCCATTTCTAAAAAATTATGTTTATCTATATTTTTAAATCTAACAATTTCGCATCTTGATAAAATGGTTGACAAAACTCCACCTTCGTTTTCACTTGTGAAAATAGCATAAGTATTATTTGGTGGTTCTTCTAAAAATTTAAGTAAAACATTTAATCCTTGAGTTGATAAATATTCAATATTGTTAATTACATAAACCTTAATGCCTCTTTTTTCACTTGCACTTTGAGAGAATAAGCCTTCGATTTTATCTCTAATAATATCGACTTTTATTGGATCATTTTTAGCATCGAAAAATAACAAATCGCCATAAGTTAGTTCATCGACTCTTTTACATATTGAGCAATTATCGCAAGCAAAAATAGAGTTTTCGCAAAGTAGAGATTTAGCCAAAAATAATGCAATCTTATTTAAAGATGATCCTTTTGGACCACTTAATAAATAGGCATGAAAGAAAATATTCTTCGATAGAACGTTTTTAAAAAGTTGATATGCATTTGGTTGATATTTAGCTAAATATTCTTCTATAGTCATTATTTTTTTAATTTTTCCTCAATAATCTCGTAAGTTTCTTTTATTACCTCATTTAGAGGTTTAGAAGCATCGATAACTCTATATCTATCCTTATATTTTTTTGAAAGTTCAAGATAAGTAGTGCGGCAATCTCTATAGAAATTAATTTTTTCCAAATCTAAACGATTTACTTCCCTGTTTTTATTTTTATTAATTCTTTCTAAAGCAAGCTCTGGAGTAATATCGTAAAGAAGGGTTAAATCAGGAAGAAGATTTTTTGTTGCAAAAAGATTAATGTTTAATATATTTTCAACCCCTAATTTTCTAGCTCCACCTTGATAAGCTAAGGAAGAATCGATAAATCTATCACATAAGACGACTTTTCCTTCCTTTATTGCTGGAATTACTTTTTCAACTAAGTGTTGTCTTCTTGAAGCTGCAAAAAGAAGAGCCTCAGTTCTTTCGTCTAAGTTAGTATTTTCTTTATTTACTAAAATTTTACGAATATCTTCGGCAATTCTAACTCCACCTGGTTCTCTAGTTAGAATTACTTTATAGCCTTCTTTTTCTAATTTTTCATATATTGACTCAGCTACGGTTGATTTTCCTGAGCCATCAATTCCTTCAAATGTTATAAACATAAAAATTCCTTATTTAATTTTTGTTCTATTTTCAATCGCTTTTAAAAGAGTAAGTTTATCACTATATTCAATATTACTTCCAATTGGAATACCATGAGCAAGTCTAGTGATAGTAACATCATCGTTTTCAAATAATTTTGCTATATATAGTGCAGTTGTTTCACCTTCTACCGTAGGGTTTGTCGCTAAAATTAATTCTTTAATACCTTCTTTTTTTATTCTTTCTTTAAGTTCGTTAATTCGTAAGTCGTTAATAGTTATACCTTTAATAGAAGATAATTCTCCATTTAATGAATGATAAGTTCCGTGATAATTATCCATTTTTTCAAATATCATAATGTCTTTAGGATAAGGAACTACAATACATGTCGAATGATCTCTTTCTTCATTGCAATAAGGACAAGTAGAAGTATCGATTAATGCTCCGCAGTTAGGGCAATGTCTTATATTTTCTTTTACGTCAATAATCGAAGACATTAGAAATTGGACCTGTTCTTGGTCCATTTCAAGTAAGGCATATGCCATTCTTTCAGCAGTTTTTTCGCCAATTGATGGAAATTGAGAAAAAGCTTTAGTTAGATTTACGATAGAAAGAAGTTCTCGCATCTAGAACAACATTCCTCCAGGTTGTTTTTGGAATTTTGCAGTTAATTCATCTTCTTTTGCCATAATTTGATCTTTAGCAGATTGATAAGCAAGTTTGATCGATTCTTCTAAAGTATCTTTATCATCTTTATTTAAAATTTCATCATCTAAAATCTCAATTTTATCAATAGTAAAATCGCCTTTTAAAAATACTTTAACAACACCATTAGCAGAACCTTCAAATACTGTTTCTTCTAATATTTTATGTTGTTTTTCATATTCTCTTTGCATCTTTTTAACTTGTTGTAACATTTGTTGCATGTTCATAAATAATAAACTCCTTAAAATTTAATTTCGTCAAGATTAACTTCCTTTGCTTTTGGAAGTTTTCTTACTTCGTCTAAATTACGATATTTAGTTATAAGTTCTGTGCCTTCTATTCTATCTAAAGCGTAAATATTAACACGTTTTAATAATATTTTTTCTACACAATCAACTAATCTAGATTGATTTGCTTTGATATTAGCAAGGTTAGAATCCTTAGAATAATTAAACATCAAGACTAAGATTGTATCACATAAAAGATATGGAATTCCTTTTAAAAGTAGTTCAACATAAGGTTTTAACTTAGCATCTTTTTTATAAACTTCCAGATATTTCCATCTTTTAAGTAACTCTTTTTTTGCTTCTTTATTAGAAACAACGGTAAGTTTGATTAAAGAATCAATATCTAAATGATATTTTTCTCCGTTTGTTTCTACAGTTGGTTCGTTTTTTGTTGATGGCGCATCATCAAAAATTGGTTTTAAGTTATCGATTGCATCCATCATTTGAGTTGGTGTCTCATCTTTTTTGATAGGTTCACTTGTTTGAACTGCTTTAGTTACGTTAACATCGTGTTTAGGTAAAGAAGTAGTAACTGAAGGTTGAACTTGCTTAGGTTTTTCCACTTCTTTATTAACTACAGGTATAGTATTTGTTTCTTTAATAACTTTATTGTCTACTTGAGGGGTAGGTTTAGCTTGAACAACTTTGGTTTCAAAAGTTACCTCTTTAGGTTTATTAATTGATTCAATCATTTTGATTAAATAAATTTCGACAACTAAAGAAGGATTATTTGAAATTTTAATTTCTTTAAGTAGTTCTAATAAAACATTGATTAGGTTTTGAGTTTGAGATTCATCAAAATATTTTGAAACTAGTGAAACATACATATCGCTATTTTCAATTTTAGTTTTCTTTGAAATTAATGAATCTTTTAATAAGGTCAATATTTCGTTAATGAATCTAACTAGATCAATATTTTTTTCAGTTAATTGAGAAAAAGTTTTAAATAAAGCTTGATAATCTTGTTTTTTAATTGACTCTAGAAGCATTATTTTTTCTTTTTTAGAAGTTAGACCAAAAAGAGATTCAATATCGCTTAATTTAATCGAATTTCCTGAAAAAGATATTGCTTGATCAAGAATTGATAAAGCATCTCTTGCTCCCCCGTTTGCTAATTCTACTATTTCTTTGATAGCCTCTTCTTCATATGTGACGTGTTCGTTTAATAAAACTTTTTTAATCAAAGATGTTAGCTCTTCATCACTTAACTTTTGAAATTCATATCTTTGACATCTTGATACAATTGTAGGTAAAACTTTATATAATTCAGTTGTACAAAGAATGAAAACTACATAAGAAGGAGGTTCTTCTAAAGTTTTAAGGAGTGCATTAAATGCACTATTTGACATCATATGGACCTCATCGATGATATAAACTTTATATCTTGATTTAGTAGGAGCATATTTTACTTTATCTATCAAATTTCTAACCTCATCAACACCGCTATTACTAGCAGCATCAATTTCAATAACATCAGGAGATATTCCTAATGCTATTTCCTTGCAGTTAGAACATTTATCACAGATTTTTCCTAAGCCTTCTTCACAATTTAAAGCTTTTGCAAAAAGTCTTGCAATTGATGTTTTCCCAGTTCCTCTTGGACCTGAAAAAAGATAAGCGTGAGCTATCTTGTTAGATTTTAAAGCGTTTTGTAACGTTTTTACTATGGCTTCTTGACCATAAATTTGTTCAAAATTTGTTGAACGATATTTTCTATAAAGTGCTTGGTATGACATAATTTTCAATAACAATATTTTATATAAAAATAGTAGAATAAAAAAGTCTAATTAAGCATTTTCTTAAATAATATTATTATTTAAAATGAACTTGCTTTTTAATATAATATCTACGTTTACGAGATATTAAATTTATTTTAATAGATTTTGTATTAGATTAAAGATAGTTTTTATTGTGGGAGGAAGTATATGGAAAAGAACATGGAAGATAGACTTATAGCGAGTAAGAATAGAATTCAAGAAATTGATGATTTATTACTTAAAGAAGATACATCTAAAGATATGAAATTATTTAAATCTTTAAGTAAAGAAAGAAGTGACTTAGAACCAATTGTTGAAAAATATAATGAATATAAATTAGCCGAAAAGAATAAACAAGATGCTTTAGTTATGGCTAATGATTCCGACCCAGAAATTGCTGCCATGGGCAAAGATGAAATTAAAAATAACGATGCTTTAATGGAAAAAATTATTGATGAACTTCGTATTTTACTAATTCCTAAAGATCCTAATGATGGTAAAGATATTATTTTTGAAATTAAAGGCGCAGTCGGTGGAGATGAAGCTAATATTTTTGCTGGTGACTTATTTAGAATGTATGTAAGATACTGCGATAAAGAAGGATATAAAGTTAAAATTTTAGACGAAACTCCTTGTGGAGTTGGCGGCTATTCCTATGTTTCTTTTATAGTTAGTGGGGCAGATGCTTATTCTCACTTAAAATATGAAAGTGGAGTCCATAGAGTTCAAAGAGTTCCAAAGACTGAGGCAAGTGGTAGAATTCATACCTCTACTGCAACAGTAGTTGTTATGCCACAAGTTGAAGTTGATGAAGTTCATATTAGAACAGAAGATTTAAGAGTTGATAGATATCGTTCTCAAGGAGCTGGTGGTCAAAACGTTAATAAAACTGAATCAGCAGTTAGAATTACACATATTCCTACAGGTATTGTTGTTTCTTGTCAAACAGAAAAATCACAAATTCAAAACCATGAAATTTGTATGCAAATGTTAGCATCTAAATTAGCTCAACTTGAAGAAGAAAAGAAACAAGCAAAAGAAGCTTCATTTAGATCTAAAGTTGGTTCTGGAGACAGAAACGAAAAGATTAGAACCTATAACTATCCTCAAAATAGAGTGACTGATCATAGAATCGGTTTTACAGTCCAAAAACTTGATAGAGTTATGGAAGGTGAGCTCGATGATATTATTGAAGCTTTAACAAATTACGAGCAAGAACAATTAATTAAGGGTAACAAAATTGACTAATAGAGAATTATTTTTTGATATGAGAAAAAATAGAGTTAGTGACTATGTAACTGACTCTATGCTTTATGAGATTTTAATTCACGTAAATGAGTTAAATTCATTTACTGATTTAATTATTAAGTTTGATAAAGAGTGTAAAGACGAGAAAATGGCTTTAAATTTATTTTCACGTGCAAACAATGACGAGCCTTTAGATTATCTTTTTAATAAGCATGAATATATTGGAATGAATTTTTATGTTGATAAAAATGTATTAATTCCTCGACCAGAAACTGAAGAGTTAATTCAAGAAACTATTGGTGTTATTCGTGCAAATAAATTACCACGTGAAAACATTATTGATGTTTGCACTGGCTCCGGTATAATTGCTATTTCTTTAAAGAAAGAATTTAATGAAAGTGAAGTGTATGGCACAGATATTTCTAGTGAAGCTATTAAAATCGCTTTTAAAAATGCTAAAAATAATAACTTAGATGTAAAGTTTTTAGTCGGAAATATATTAGAACCAGCAAAAGCCTTGAATAAAAAATTTGATATTCTTATTTCTAATCCTCCATATGTTGAGAAAATGGAAGATATTGCAGAAAACGTAAAAAAATATGAACCATTAAATGCGATTTATGTCGAAAATGGAACGTATTTTTACGAAGAAATCTTCAAAAATTATAAAGATATAATGAAAGATAAGTTTTTAATGGCTTTTGAAATTAATTACGATCAAGAAGATAAACTTACTGATTTAATTTATAAATATTTTGATGAAAACAACTCAATGTATCGTTTTCAAAAAGATAGTTTTGGCAAAACAAGATTTTTATTTATTTTAGGAGGTTATGAAAGCGATGATATTTCTTAACGAAAATCAAATAAAAGAAGCATGTGACTTCTTAAAAAAAGGAGAAATTATAGCTTTTCCAACAGAAACTGTTTATGGTCTTGCTGTTTTATCAACTTCAAAAGAAAATTTCGATAAACTTGTTAAAATTAAACATCGTCATCCAGATAAACCTTTTACTTTAATGATTTCAAACATCGAACAAGTAAAAGACTATGTAGAGCTTAACGATGTTTCTAAAAAAATCATAAATAAATTTACTCCTGGCGAACTTACTATTATTGTTAAATCTAAGTCAAATATTCCACAATATTTAGATTTAGGAACTGGATTTATTGGTATTAGAATTCCAAATTCATCATATGTTTTAAAACTTATTGATACTTTGAATGAACCTTTATTAGTGCCTTCGGCAAATCCTAGTGATTTACCACCAGCAAAAAATTCAAAAGAAGTT
Source organism: uncultured Bacilli bacterium (assembly GCA_944369075.1). Lineage (GTDB taxonomy): Bacteria > Bacillota_I > Bacilli_A > RFN20 > CAG-826 > Onthovivens. Next base: position 70,578 of record CALVXK010000004.1, on the reverse strand, counting down.
TATGAGTACTTCAAGGATGGTTTAGCAGCTATTGTCGAAGGTGAAACAAAGTCAAATGTTCCTTCAACAGTTATTAAAGTCGATGGAGATAATGTTATACTTTTAAGGCAAGGAAATATCAAACTTGACGATATTTTAAAGGAGATTAATAAATAATTATGAGAATTTCTATTGGTTCAGATCATGGTGGATTTGATTATAAAGCAAGATTAATTGAAGAATTAGAAAAAGAAGGTCACACTCTTATTGATAATGGAACTTTTTCAAAAGAAAGTTGTAATTATGCCGAATTTGCTTTAAAAACTGCATTAAAGGTTGGAAGTAACGATGCTGATTTTGCAATTTTAATTTGTAATAGTGGTGAAGGAGTATCAATTGCTGCTAACAAAGTTAAAGGAGTAAGATGTGCAATTTTATATAATGATGAAGTGGCTCATCTAGCTAAAGAACATAATAATGCAAATGCTATTGCTTTTGGTGCAAACTTTATGACTTTCGGCGAAGTTTTAAATAGAGTTCACATCTATATGAATTCAAAGTTTGAAGGTGGAAGACACGAAAAAAGAGTTCAAACAATCATTGATTTTGAAAATAAATAATTTTTTTTAAATTTATAGGGATAAATCACCTCCATTAAAACATTCTTGTATAGTAAGGGGGTGATTTTTTATTAGTTATGTCTGCCCGCTTTGCGGAAATAGTGATGAAAAATATTTAGGAATTAGAAATGGCAAAACTTATTGTAGAAGATGTATTTCTTTCCAAGGTGAAGTAGTTGATGAAACAATATATAACAAAACCAAATACGAAACCAATTTACTTACAATAAACTACACTCTTTCACCTGAACAAGATAATATTTCTATGAAAGTTCTTGAAAACTATAAAAATAAGATTAACACGCTTATTTATGCAGTTTGTGGAGCGGGCAAAACAGAACTAGTTTTTAGAGTAATTGAATATGCATTAAGTTTGTCTCAACATGTTGGGTTTGCTATCCCTAGAAGAGATGTAGTAATTGAATTAAGAAATAGATTAGCAAGTTCATTTTCAAACAATAAAGTTATCGCTATTTATGGAGGAAATACAAAAGAAAAAGAAGGTGATATAATCGTTTTAACAACACACCAACTTTACCGTTATAATCATTATTTTGACCTATTAATTTTAGATGAAATAGATACTTTTCCTTATCGTGATAACGATGTTTTACATGCATTATTTTTAAGATCAATTAAAGGTAATTATTGTTTAATGTCAGCCACACCAAGCGAGAAAGTTATTGAAGAATTTAAACAAAAGAATCACGAAATGTTAACATTATTTCATCGTTATCACCATCATCCTTTACCAGTTCCTAAAGTAAAAATAAGATATTCTATATTTAAAGAATTATTCGTAATTAAAAAACTAAAAGAGTATGAAAAAGAAAAGAAACCAGTACTAGTATTTTGTGCAACAATTAAAGAATGTGAAGCTTTATTTTCTATAGTTAAATTATTTATAAAGTCCGGAAACTTTGTCCATTCAAAAAGAAAAGAAAGAGGGAAATTAGTCGAAGATTTTCGAAATAATAAATACTCATTTTTAGTAACTACCTCGGTATTAGAAAGAGGAGTTACTTTAAAAAACTTACAGGTAATTATTTTTAATAGTGATAGCGAATTATATAATTCAGCAGCATTGATTCAAATAGCTGGAAGAGTAGGTAGAGTAAAAGATTTTCCAAGTGGAGATATTTATTATGTTTCTAAAAAAAGAACAAAAGAAATGGATAAATCAATTCGAACCATTGAAGGATACAACAAGGATTTGTAAAATTTGTTTTAATAAAATTTATACTAATAATATCCATTCTTTGTTATACAACGAGCCAATTTGTAGCAAATGTCTAAAAGAATTAAACCCCGTTTTTAAGAAATTTAAAATAGAAGATGTAGAAGCTCTTGCTATTTTTGAATATAACGAAGTTTTAAAAAAATTAATTTATCAATTTAAAGGATGTTTAGATTATGAACTTAAAGATGTTTTTATCGCTTATTTTAATAACGAACTAAAAGAAAAATATAAAAACTATTATATACTCCCCATACCCTCTTTTAAGGAAAAAGATCTTAAAAGAGGTTTTAACCAGGTAGAAGAAATGTTTTCCTCTTTAAAACTACCGGTTTTAAAAGATGTTTTAATGAAGAAGAAAGATGATAATCAACACTTAAAAAGTTACGTCGAAAGAACAAAAGTAAAAGATAATTTTTTAGTTACAAATAAAGAAATTTTAAGAAATAAAAAAATACTAATTTGTGATGACATTTGTACGACCGGAAGCTCTTTAAAAGCGGCTGTTGATTTAATAAAACCTTATGTTAATAAAGACTTAAAAATAGTAGTAATTGCAAAAAGAGAATTCTCGAAAGATGAACTTGAAAAAATTAAGGACAAAAGGTTTGTTTTATCGTGATTATTATGATTTGCCCAAGAGTGTTTATAATGGTAAAATAATTAGGATTTTTTATATATTAAGGAAAAGATATGAGTGATATTATTAATAAAATATTTAGAGTAGATCAAAGATTATTAAAAAAATACAGAAAACAAGCACAAAAAGTTGAAGCACTTGAAGATACAATGAAAGCTTTAAGTGATGATGAACTTAAGCATAAAACTGTTGAATTTAAAGAAAGGCTTAAAAATGGTCAAACTTTAGAAGATATTAAAATTGAAGCATTTGCTGTTTGTAGAGAAGCTGCAAGACGTGTTTTAGGAATGTTCCCTTTTGAAGTTCAAATTATTGGCGGTTTAGTTTTAAATGATGGCGAAATTGCTGAAATGAAAACTGGTGAAGGTAAAACCTTAACTGAAACTATGCCAACATATTTAAATGCTCTTGAAGGAAAAGGGGTTCATATCGTTACAGTTAACGAATACTTAGCTCAAAGAGATGCTAATGAAATGGGCCAAATTTATCGTTGGTTAGGATTAACTACCGGCGTTAACTTACATTCTCTTACAAATCCCGAAAAGAAAGCAGCTCATGCTTGTGACGTTACTTACACTATTAACTCAGAACTTGGTTTCGATTACCTTCGTGATAATATGGCTCCAACTGCTGATAGACGTGTTTTAAGAGGACTAAATTATTGTATCGTTGATGAAGCTGACTCTGTTTTAATCGATGAATCAAGAACACCGCTTATTATTTCAGGTGGTTCAAAAGTTGCTGCTAGTGCTTACCAAGTTGCTGATAGATTCTGTAAAATGCTTAAAGCTTCTACACCAGTAGATGAAGAATATAAAAGAAAACATCCAGATTATGAACCAGATGGTGATTATGAAATTGATGTTAAATCAAAAACAGTAAATTTAACTAATTCTGGTGTTACAAAAGCTGAAAGAATGTTTGGTATTCAAAACCTCTATGCTCCTCAATATCAAGAACTAGTTCATAGAATTCACCAAGCTTTAAAAGCCAACTTTATTATGACTAGAGACGTTGAATATCTTGTTGATGAAAATCGTGAAATTCAACTTATTGACCAATTTACAGGCCGTGTTTTAAAAGGTAGAGAATATTCTGATGGCTTGCAACAAGCTATTCAAGCTAAAGAAGGCGTTGAGATTAAAGAAGAAACTGTAACAATGGCAACTATTACATATCAAAACTTCTTTAGATTATTTAAAAAACTCTCTGGTATGACTGGTACTGCAAAAACTGAAGAAGAAGAATTTAACAAAATTTATTCGATGAAAGTTATTTGCATTCCTACTAACAAACCAGTAATTAGAAAAGATTTAAACGACTTAGTTTTTGCTAATAAAGCAGCAAAAATGAAAGCTTTAATAAAAGAAGTTCAAAGAGTTCATTCAACTGGGCAACCAATTTTAATTGGTACTCCATCAGTTGAAGCATCTGAAGAAGTTGCTCGTGAACTTGACAAAGCCGGACTTCATTACGAGATGATTAACGCTAAAAACCACTCTAGAGAGGCTGAAATCGTTGCTCAAGCTGGTCAAAAAGGAAGAATTACTCTTGCTACTAATATGGCTGGTAGAGGTACTGATATTAAACTTACTGATGAGACAAGAGCATTAGGTGGCCTATATGTTTTCGGTTTTGAAAGACATGAATCAAGAAGAATTGATAACCAACTTAGAGGTAGAAGTGGTAGACAAGGAGACCCAGGAACTAGCCAATTCTTCGTTTCTTTAGATGATGAATTAATGGTTAGATTTGCTAGTGATAGTTTAAGAAAGACATTCGCTTCATTTGGTGATGAACCACTTGATATGAGAATTATGACTAATGCTATTACATCAGCTCAAAAACGTATTGAAGGACAAAACTTTGATGTTCGTAAGACATTACTCGATTACGATGATGTTTTGAGTAAACAAAGACATATTATGTATGCACAAAGAGATCAAATTTTGTTTGCAAAGGATATTAATCCATTATTACTCGAAATGTTTGATAAATGTGGTGTTGCCATTGCAAAACGTTCCACAAAGGATGAATCAAAAAATTCTACTATTGATGGAAATAAATTATTAAGTATTGTTACACCTCGTTTCTTACCTGAAGGAGTAATTAAACCTCAAGTTTGGGATGATGCTAGCGTTGAAGATGCAGCAAGTGATTTAACTGAACTTTTATTACAAGCTTATGAAGATAAGAAAAAGACTTGGGGAAATCCTGAAGAAGCTGAAAAAATTCAAAGACAAATTACTCTAAGAGTTATTGATAGAAACTGGACTCAACAAATCGATAACATGACTAGATTTAGAGAATCAGTTACTTTAAGAAGCTATGCTCAAACCAACCCACTTCAAGATTACGTTAATGAAGGTTGGGGCTTATTTAGAGAAATGCAAGAAACTATTGCTTTAGAGGTTGTTTTAAACTTGTTAAATCTTAGAATTGCTAAGAAAGAAGAATTTACAACCGAAATGAAACCAAGTGCAGAAAATGTTGAACAAAAAGAAGGCAATACCGAAGGATTAAAGGTAAATGTTAGCGAAAAAGCCGAAACAACTGCAGCTGCACCAAAAAGAACTAAACGTTTGAGTGAAGAAGAGCAAAGAAAAGAAAGAATTAGAGAGTATATCATGAATAGGCAAGCTAAACTCGAAGAGCAAAGAAAAGCACTTCGTGAAAAAAGAGCAAGCCAACCTGTAGTAGAAGTTCAATCTACATTAGATGGTTCAGCTAAACCTGTTATTGCTTCAACGCAAACTTCGACTGTTAGTGAAACACCAACCGCTGAAAGTGCAATTAAGCCTGAAACTCCTGATATTATTAAGGAAGAGGTTAAAGAAGAAAACAAACCTGCCGAAGAAGTAAAGGCAAACGAAGATAAACCTAAAGAAAATGTTGTTTCTAATTCAGATGAAATTAAAGCTGAATTAAATATAAGCGATATTGATAAAGATAAAGAAGCTGCTCAAGATACAGATTTTGATTCAATTCGCACTAATTAATTATGGATTTATTACAACTTAGAAACGAAATAAAAGAAAAGGAAGAACTATTAAAAGTTCTTGGTGACTCACTTTGACAACCCATCAATTAATAAAAGAATAGACGAAATAGATAAACTTAGTTTGAATGAAAATTTTTATTCAAACCAAAGGGAAGCAAAAAAATTAATTGATGAGAGAAATTCCTTGGTGGAAAACAAGGAAAAATTTAATGATTGCTTAAAAAGAGTAAATGAACTATCTGATTTTGCTTCTACTATCGATCTCAACGATAGTGATATTTTAGCTTTACTTGAAGAAGAAGCTTGCAAATTATTTAAAGATATTCAAAATTTAAGAATAGAGGTTTTATTTTCTGGGGAATATGATCATTTAAATTGTATTTTAGAAATTCACCCAGGAGCAGGTGGAACAGAAGCTTGTGACTGGGCTAATATGCTTCTAAGAATGTATGAACGTTTTTGTGAAAGAGAAAAATTAAAATTTACAATAATTGATTTTCTCCCAGGAGAAGAAGTTGGTGTAAAATCAGTTACAATGCTAATTGAAGGAAAAAATGCTTATGGATTATTAGAGTCAGAAAAAGGGGTTCATAGATTAGTAAGAATTTCTCCTTTTGATTCTAATAAGAGAAGACATACCTCATTTGCAAGCGTTTCTGTTACTCCACAATTTGATGATTCAATTAATATTCAAATAAATCCAGATGATTTAAAAATTGATTTATATAGAAGTGGTGGTGCTGGTGGTCAAAACGTTAATAAAGTTTCAACAGCAGTAAGAATTACTCATTTACCAACTGGAATTGTTGTTTCTTCTCAAGTTGAAAGAACACAACTTAGAAATAAAGAACTTGCAATGAATATGCTAAAATCAAAACTCTTTGAAAGAGAAGAGCTGATGAAAAAGCAAAAATTAAAGAATATTATAGGTGAACAAAAAAATATCGAATGGGGTTCTCAAATTAGATCATATGTTTTTTGCCCATATACATTAGTTAAAGATAATCGAACTAATTATGAAGAAACTCAAGTTGATAAAGTTATGGATGGTGAGATAGAAGGATTTATTTATTCATATTTAGAGTTGAGGAAAAAGAATGAAAGTAAAAATTAGTGAAAAATTATCAGGAAAAGCCGTTTTAAAGCATATTTATAAAACTTTTTTAGTAATTTTAGGTACATTTATCGTAGCCTTTGGAGCAGCGGTATTTTTAGTTCCTTTTAATATTGTTTCTGGTGGTTTATCAGGTTTAGGAATTATTTTATCAAGATATATTCCTATTGATATTGACGTTATTATCACTATTTTTACTTGGTTAATCTTCTTTTTAGGACTAATTTTTTTAGGGCTTAAGTTTTCAATCAATACTTTAATTTCTTCTATTGTTTATCCAATTATATTCTCTCTTATTTTAAGAACAGGAATAAGTGAATACATCCTTAATTTGCTGATTAACGATGGTATGTCTGTTACTAGTAATAGTGGGGTTGTTGAAATCGTTAATTTAGAATTACTCCAGCCTGGTAGATTAATAATTATTGGTTTAGTTGGCGGAGCTTTAACGGGAATTGGATGTGGAATTACTTTTATCGGTGGCGGTTCTACAGGTGGGCTTGATATTTTAGCCTTTATATTAAATAAGTTTACAGGAATAAAAACATCTAACTGTTCTTTAATTTTTGATGTAACAATAGTTTTAGTCGGAATTATTATTCAATTAGTTAATCAATCATCTTATGGATTTTTGGCTTCCTTAATAGGTATATTCTCGGCGGTTTTATGCTCATTAATGATTGAATTTGTGTATGTTAGACAAAGCGGAGCTTATTTTGCTGATATAGTAACAGATAAACCCAAAGAATTAAGTGATAGAGTTATTAAAGAGTTAGATAGAAGTGTAACAGTTTATAACGTTAAAGGTGGTTATTCTGAAGAAGATAAAGTTTGTGTAAGAATAATTTTTGCAAGAAACGAATTAATTAATGTTAAAGATTTAGTTGCTGATGTAGATAAAAAAGCTTTTATGATAATAGGTGAATGTTCTAACGTTGCTGGGGAAGGCTTTTCTAAACTCCATTCAAGTAAAGAGAATGCCATTAAGAAAATAAAAAAACTTGCTGAAGATAAAAAAGAAGGCGAAGAAGGTAAAAATGATGAGCCAAAATAGTTTTGAATTAGTTTCAAAATTTAAGCCTACAGGTGATCAACCTAAAGCTATTAAAGAATTAGTTGAAGGTGTAAACGAAGGTAAAAAGTTTCAAGTTTTACTCGGTGCTACAGGTACTGGTAAAACTTTTACTATGGCAAATGTTATAGCATCTGTTCAAAAACCTACTTTAATTTTGGTTCATAATAAAACTCTTGCTGGTCAATTATATCAAGAGATGAAAGAACTTTTTCCTCATAATAGAGTTGAATATTTTGTTTCTAATTTTGATTTTTATCAGCCAGAAGCTTATGTTGTTGCTAGCGATACATATATAGAAAAAAATGCCGTAATGAACGAAGAAATTGAAATGATGAGAGTTGCTGCGGTTAACTCTATTGTTTCTAGAAGAGACACTATCGTTGTTGCTTCTGTCGCTTCAATTTATGGTTTAACAGATCCAGAAGAATACAAAAAGTTAGCTTTTGAAGTAAGAGTTGATGAAGAACTTGATTTAAAAGAATTTACGAAGAAATTAATTGATTCTGCTTATACGAGAAACGAAATGGATTTAGCACCTGGTAGATTTAGAATTCATGGGGATACTATTTCTATTATGAGAGCTGGAGATAAAGAAGAATACATCCGTATTGAACTATTTGGCGATACTGTCGATGGTATATATAAATGTAACTATTTAACCGGAGAAATTCTTGAAAGTTATCAAGCTTTATCCTTTTTTCCTGCATATGATCACGCTTCAACAAGAGAAAGAATAACTAGAGCTTGTGAAAGAATCAAAGAAGAATTAAAAGAAAGAATTGAATATTTTAAAAGTGAAGGCAAGCTTTTAGAAGCTGAAAGAATTGAACAAAGAACTAATCACGACATTGAATCCCTTATGGAGTTTGGAATGTGTCCTGGAATAGAAAACTATTCTCGCCACATTGATGGAAGAAAAGAAGGAGAGAAACCTTTCTGCTTAATGGATTATTTTCCAAAAGATTATTTAATGATAATTGATGAAAGCCATGCAACTATTCCTCAAGTTAGAGGGATGTATAATGGTGATAGATCAAGAAAACAAAATTTAGTTGATTATGGCTTTAGGCTTCCTTCGGCTCTAGATAATAGACCTCTTAATTTTGATGAGTTCGTCGGTGAATTTAATCAAGTAATTTTTACAAGTGCTACCCCTGGTCCTTTTGAACTCGAACAAACTAATGGTAAATTTGTTGAACAAATCATTAGACCTACTGGACTTCTTGATCCAAAGATTGTTGTAAGACCGACTTTAGGACAAATTGATGACTTATTATTTGAAATTAAAGAACGTATTGCTAGAAAAGAAAGAGTTATGATTGTTACTCTAACCATTCGTATGGCTGAAGATTTAACAGAGTATCTTAAAGGCAAGGAAATTAAAACCGTTTATCTACATAACGAATGTAAAACATTGGAAAGAAGTGAAATAATTTATCAATTAAGAAAAGGGAAATACGATGTTTTAGTTGGAATTAATCTTTTAAGAGAAGGTCTTGATATTCCTGAAGTTTCTTTAGTCGCTATTTTAGATGCTGATAAGGAAGGCTTCTTAAGAAGTGAAAGGAGCTTGATTCAAGTAGTCGGTAGAGCTGCAAGAAATGCTAATGGTGAAGCTATAATGTATGCAGATAAGATTACTGACTCTATGGAAGAATGTATTAAAGAAACTAATAGAAGAAGAGAGATTCAAGAAAAATATAACGAAGAATATGGCATTATCCCTACAACAATTATCAAAGAAATTGTTGATCCAATTCACGCTATTACTCTTGAAGATAATAAACTTTCTAAGATTAAAAACAATGAAGCTAAATTATCTAAGAAAGAAATTGATGAACGAATTAAGATTGTTGAATCTGAAATGAAAAAAGCAGCAAAGGTGTTTGATTTTGAGAAGGCAATCGAATTAAGAGAAATTCTTTTCGAATTAAAAGGAATGAAATAAATTTTGGTGTTATAATCTAGAGATATGGCATGGCATGAATTACTTTACCAAATATTAACTTATGTTAATAATGCGATCTTGTGTGTGATAGGTATACCATTTGCCTTACAAATTTTTTATATGATTTTCTTTTGGGTAAAAAAGAAAACATATAAAAAAACAACAAAACTTAATAGAGTTGCAATTATTATTTGTGCCAGAAATGAAGAAAATGTTATTTACACGACTGTAAAAGCAATTTTTGATAAGCAAAAATATCCTAGAGAACTATTCGATGTCTATGTTGTAGCAAATAATTGTACTGACAAAACTTTTGATGAAGCAAAAAGAGCGGGAGCAACTGTTTATAAACTTGATGATCCTAATCCTAAACATCATCGTGTCTCATATCCTTTACAATTTGGTTTTAAAAAGATACTTGATATGAAAAAATATGATTTTCTTATTCGTTTAGATGCTGATAATCATATTAACGACGAATTTATATCAATTATGAATGATGCTTTTAATGCTGGCTGTAAGATTGCTAGACCATATGAAAGTTGTTTAAATATTACTGATTCAACATTTACAAAAGCTTGTGGATTATATTACGTGTTTGATTCTAGATTTTCTTCAAGAGTTAGAGAAAGATTTGGCCTAGATGCTCATGTAAATGGTCCAGGAAGTATGTTTGCAACTGAAGTGTTAGAAAAAGCAAATGGATTTGATGCTTTTTCAATTACTGAAGATGTTGAATTTAATTTTAAAAGAATGTTTGATGGATATAGATGTCATTATGTTGAGGATGCTATAGTTTATGAGGATTTTCCATCAACTTTTAAAGATACTTATGCTCGTAATAGAAGATTTGGAGCAGGAGTTATAAGATTACTTGGAAAATATGGATGGAAATTAATTGTAGAATTCTTTAAAACGCTTAGATTTTCTTATATTGAGAATCTTTTTAGTTATTTCTTAGTTCCTATTTGTGCGCTTCTTTGTACATGGATTCCTTTATATTATATTTATGCTCTAAGTTACTTAGGGGCAGTTGGAAGATGGGATGAATTCTATTTAATATTAATCGTTATTGCGACTTGTGTTAGTGTTTTATTCCTTTTTGCAGGTGTATTACAAGGATTATTATTGGTAATCTTGGACTATAAGAAAATGGGAGTTAAAAAAAGAAAAGAACTTTTAAGTGGTGCATTTATTTTCCCATTATTTTCAGTAGTTTATATTGTTACGGTTTTTTTTGGTATATTCTCTAAACCAACATGGATGAAAGTTAATAGAAATGTTAAAGTTGAAGAAAAAGAATGATATTTCTAGACTTAACTCATTAATCATATTAAAATATTTAAGCATTTTTTATAGGAGGTAATTTTATGCAATGGTATGATTGGATATTCTGGATAATTTGCTTAGTAATCATTGTCTTGGGGTTACTTCAAGGTGGTAAAAGTGAAGGTGCATCTGGTGCTATTACTGGTGGCGGATTAAATGTCTTCGTTAAAACAAAAGAAAGAGGTTCTGAATTAATTGTTTCTTATCTTACACTTGGATTTGGAATTGTATTCTTATTCTTAGCATTACTTTCTACAGTTCTTACAAGTGGAAGTAGTGATTCTGCTACAACAGGAGAAACAACTACAACTGCAATTCATCTTATTCAAAACTTCTTAGGTGTAATTATCTAATTAAGAGAATGTTAATAACTTAGCTAAATGGCTAAGTTATTTTTTTTAAAAATAATTTTTTGTGAATAAAAAAGAGCTAATTAGATGTACATAATTTGAATATCTAATTAGCTCTTAAAACTACTAACTTTAATTTTATTGAATTGGAGTTCTTAAATATTTCATTGTGAGCCACATAGCTCTGAATCCATAACACATTACATAAATCATAGACATCATTTGCATTGAAGAACCCATGATATAACCTAAAATCAATGTAATAATTGCTGGAGAAAGTGTTGCGTGGAATGAAATACCCATAACTTGGTAGAATTTTAATACTCTATTAGGATTATTCTTACCTCTAGACATTAAGAATAAAATAGGAAGAATAATAAGAGTAATACCACCATTAATTCCTAAAATAATTCCAACCATTAAACCAACTTGTTGACCTCTTACATCAAGATAGCCTTGATCTGCAAAGGTATAGAAGTTAGTCATATATTCTTGTTTAATTTCGTTAATATCTTTTAAAGAAGATGTATTTTGTTTTAAATAATCTTTGAATGATTCAATATTTTCGATGTGTCCATATCTTCCGGCAGCATTTCCAACGATTTGGGTAGAACCTTGTTGGTAAATTGAAACTGTATATTGATCACTTCCAAGGAACATAGCATTAGAGACATTTGGATTATTCTCTAAAACAGAATTAATTTGATCATTGAATGAAATTCCTGCATCAGTATTGAAATAATAAATATCAAATCTTAAATTGCTTCTTTCGTAGTTATAAATTAAGGAGTTTGATACTGGTTCAACTGTTGATAATTTATGATCAACAATCTTTAAATCTGGAGCACTATCATCGTTAACATAGTTATAAAGTGCTTCAACTAAAACGTCATTATATTGGTTATTGATACCAGAAGAACCATTTCTTGTTGCTTCAGTAGTTAATGTTGGCATTACACTAATAAAAAGTGCAATTAACATAACGAATATAGAACTAATCCAGTGTTTTATACCAATTTCTTTAACAACGCCGTTGTTAATTAATGATTTTAAGTAGAAGAATACTTTATTAAAATTAAACTTTTTCTTTTTTGGTTTTAAGACTTTCGCGTTTTTACTTGCCATTTAATAATCACCTCAACGTTTAAATAGTATATACTATTTAAGGTATAATAACAAAAACTTATTAGAGAAATTTTGTTAAATTGTGGGTAATTAAAATGGATAACAAATATCAAAAATGCATATTAACGAACATGATTCTTATTTATAAAGGAGATGAGATACTTGTTATTAATAGAAAGAAGAAAGATTGGCCTGGATTAACATTTCCAGGAGGACATGTTGAAAAAGATGAAACTATTTTAGAAAGTGTCTTTAGAGAAGCTAAAGAAGAGACTGGTTTAGAACTTTTAGAAGTAAAACCTTGTGGAGTATATGAATGGCCCTGGGAAGATGGTTCTAGATACCTTGCATTTTTATATAAAAGCAATAAATTTAGAGGTGCTATTAAATCTAGCAAAGAAGGAGAAGTTTTGTTGGTAAATAGGAACGATATAAACAAATTTGATTTATCGCAAGATTTTGTTGAATTGCTGAATATAATGATTGAAAACTAAGTTTTTTGACACTTATAATTAAATTACTGGGGATGTCTTGGTTTCGACATATCTCGACTTGGCATTATGTGCAGCGGAGTTGTGACCTAATCACTATAAAAATATCTGGCAACAGAACACAAAATTTAGCATTCGCTGCTTAGTTGCAGAATTATCTTAGATTAAAGGAATGCGCAAGCCTTAAACGTTCAATTTCTTAAGTTTATTGCTTGAATTAGTTAAGAAGTCTAGTTAGGTGATGATTATAAATCTAACTTAGTATCTATAATCTCGTTCCTTAAAAGTTTGTAAGAATAGCTTTGAGGAATTAAATTTACATTCTTACTAAGCTGTAGAAGTAATGTAGGGTTACTTATGGACCGGAGTTCAACTCTCCGCATCTCCACCAATGTTAAAAATAGACGGTTATACCCATTTAAATGATTAAAACACGTTAATTTAGCTCTTATATCAATTTAAATAAGTAAAAAGGGGTAGATTTATGATTCAAACTCAAGATTTAATTAATTGTGTGAATATTCTTGAATACTTGCAAACTCATTCTCCTGAAATCGTTTCTCGTGATGAAATTGCAAGTATATTTAATATTGATATAAGAACTGTAACAAGATATGCAAAACGTCTTCAACCTTTAGGAGTAGTTTCTAGAAAAGGAAAAAAAGGTGGCTATTCCTATGAAGGAAAGAAATTATATAATTCGGCTTTTGATTCTATAGATGATTTATACGCTATTAATTTAACACTCAACTCACCTAGAGTTTTAAAAATGTTCAACACCAAGAAAATTGGTGGAATCGTTTTATCAGATGATATTATTTTTCATAATGATACAATTCCTGATAAAGTCTTAGATAAAATGATTAAAATCGTTGATGCTATTAGAACTCAAGAAACAATCCGTATTAAATATATAAAAGAAGGGAAACCTTTTGAGTGTTCCGTTCAACCTTTATGCTTTAAAAATTACGATGGATTCGTATATTTATTCGCATATTATAGAAATTCATTAAGAATTTATTCAGTTGAAAAACTTGAATTTGTTGATTATGTTCCTGATCAAAAATTTGAAAGGAATAAACAAGATATAGATTTAATTAAGAGCTTACCAAATCATGAAATTTATGGTAAAGATCCAACTTGTTCCTTTGTAATTGAAGCTTCGAAAGAAGTTTATAATAGATTAAAAAAATCTTTCAAAAATACTATTAAAATTGATTATACTAAACCATTTCAAATTATTACTATCATAACTAGATCATATAAAGAAGTAGTTTCTATACTTTTATCATGTAGTATTTATATTAGATTTTTAGATAAAAATAACCCTGTTTATACTCTTTATAAGGATACAATTAACTCAATGCAAAAAAACTTTAATTGATTAGTAATTTTACTATCAATTTCATTTTAAATTTATTTTCATTTTTACTATAATTATTATGACTTTAAAAAGGAGATACTTAAATGTCAGAAATTATTGATGTACACGCACGTGAAGTCTTAGACTCCCGTGGAAACCCAACAGTTGAAGTTGAGGTTACACTTGATTCAGGTGTTTATGGAAGAGCTATCGTCCCATCAGGCGCTTCTACAGGTGAAAGAGAAGCTTTAGAATTAAGAGATGGCGACAAAGCTAGATATGACGGAAAAGGCGTTTTAAAAGCTGTTCATAATGTTAATGAAATTATCGCTCCTGAAATCGTTGGCTATGATGCTTGCGATCAAGTAGGTGTTGATAAAAAATTATTAGAATTAGATGGTACACCATTCAAAAAGAATTTAGGTGCTAATGCATTACTTGGTGTTTCTTTAGCAGTTGCTCATGCAGGTGCTGCTGATGCAGGCTTACCACTTTATCAATATTTAGGTGGTGTTAATGCAAAAGTTTTACCTACTCCAATGATGAATGTTATTAATGGTGGTGCTCACGCAGATTCTACTGTTGATTTCCAAGAATTCTTCCTTATTCCAGCTGGTTTTGAAACATTCCATGAAGCTTTAAGAGCTGGTGTTGAAACATTCCATGCATTAAAAGGTGTCTTAAAGGAAAAAGGCTACTCAACTGGCGTTGGTGATGAAGGTGGTTTTGCTCCATCTTGTAAAGAAGGAAATACAGAACCATTAGAATTAATCGTTGAAGCTATTAAAAGAGCAGGCTATGTTCCAGGAAAAGACATTTTCATGGGTATGGACGTCGCAGCTAGCGAATTCTACGATGATGAAACAAAAACATATAATTTAAAGAAATCCGGCCAAGGCGTTAAAACAAGTGAAGAATTAATTTCTTGGTATGAAGAAATGGTCGAAAAATATCCTATTCTCACTATCGAAGATGGTTTAGGAGAAAAAGACTGGGAAGGTTGGAAACTCTTAACTGAAAGATTAGGAAACAAAATCCAATTAGTTGGTGATGATTTATTCGTTACTAACCCATCAATCTTAGCAGAAGGTATCAAGAAAGGTATCGCTAACTCAATCTTAATTAAAGTTAACCAAATTGGTACTTTAACAGAAACATTAGATGCTATTAGAATGGCTCACATCAATGGCTATACAACTATGGTTTCACATAGATCAGGTGAAACTGAAGATACAACAATCGCTGATTTAGCTGTTGCAGTCAATGCTGGACAAATCAAAACAGGTTCTGCTTCAAGAACAGATAGAATGGCTAAATATAACCAATTATTAAGAATTGAAGAAGAATTAGGCGATGAAGCTGTTTACGAAGGCTTAAAAGCTTTCAAAAAATATAGATTCTAATCAATTTATATTTAACTTGTAATAATAGAGGGCTAGTCAAGTGATTAGCTCTCTTTTTTAAAACCAAGTTTTAATGTATAATGGTTTTTATTATGAAAAAGAGATTGAATTTTAGTAATGGATTTTTAAATTTTGCGACTATTGTTTGCTTAATGTATGTCTTATTCATGATATTAGATTTAGTTGTGAGAGCAATCGTTAGTCACAATGTAAATTTATCAGGTTTAAATATATTTTCTTTAGCAATTGATGTAATTTTTTATTGTTTAGTAGCTTTTTATTTCTATAGAGCAAAAGGTGGAGATAATGGAAGTGCACTTTATGCAATGCTTTGCCTTGCAATTTGCACTTATCTTATTCCTACTATTATGATGCTTTTAGAAGGTATGTTTTCTGGAAATTTGATTATTATTCCTATTTTATCTTCATTAGCTATTGGAATTGCTTATTCTATTATCTTAATTATTAACTCTAGAAAACCTAAAAAAGGTTTATTGATTGCTTTAGTTGTATTAGGAATTATTCTTTTTGCTTTAGCTTGTTATCAATTTTTCTTAGATAATGGAAGTGTTGTTGAAGCACTTGGGAATTCTTTATTAAATTTAAGATTTGATTTATTCTTTCAATATTTAATTACTTTTATTTCTAATTTCTTTTCATTTGGATTTGCTATTATATTTATGCTTTATCCAATATATGCAATGAAAAGTTATTAGCAAACAAAATCAAAAGGATTTGATTGATCCTCAATATCAATTATATTTCTTAAAGGAAGATAGAATTCATTAAAATAGGCTATCTTCTTTTTTATATCTATATATACGATTGTATCCTTTATTTGATAGATGTATCCGTCATAATAAATTTTTAATTCAAGAGGGGTTTTATAATCGTAATTACATAAAATATTGTTGATTTTACGGCATTGTTCGTTAAAAACTAAAGGTTTTTCGACCTTATATTTTTGATAAATCATTTGTTCTAAGAACTTGCCTTGCTCAATAAGTGAAGCAAAAGGAAGCCACTTTTTCATCCCTCTGTCCATAGCATATTAATTTTACAAACAAATGAGACTATTTTAAATAAAGAAAATATGCCTCATTTTTGAATGAGACATATTTTGGAGAGTTATGATTAATTAGAACTTGATCTTTTTGCTACGGTACAAGCAAGAATACCTGGGCCTGTATGAGTTACAATTAAACAAGACAATGTATTTAATTCAACTTGATCAATACCAATTGCTTCTTTAAATTCTTTTTCGAATTGTTTTGCCTCATCTAAGTTTTGTGAATAAGCGATTGAAAAATATAATTCAGATTTAGGAACGCCTTTGAACTTAGTTTCTAAATCTTTTTTAATTGCATCAATCATTACTTGTTTTGCTTTTTTAACACCGATTGCTTTTGCATAAGCGTCTAGTTTTCCACCAAAAATTGATAAGACTGGTTTTAAATGAAGTGCTCCGCCAAGTAAAGCAGCTGCGGGAGTAATTCTTCCACCTTTTTTAAGGTATTTTAAAGTGTTTACCATGATATAGATAGATGAATTTGGACCATCATTATTTAAGATTTGCTGAATTTCTTGAGCAGTTTTGCCGCTTTGTGCAAGTTTTACAGCGTCTCTTACACTTTCTTTTAATGTTGGCTCAATTCTATGATTATCAACAATAAAAACTTTCCCTTTAAATTCTTCGTCTTGAGCAAGTTGAGTAGCGGTAGTACAAGTTGCGCTAAGACCTGATGACATTGGAATATGAACAATTTGGTCGTGATCTTTTAAAAGTTTTCTCCAAAGATCCATTACTTCACCTGGAGAAGGTTGACTTGTAGAACAGTCTTCACCGCCCTCTAATTTCTTAATAAATGTATCTTCATCAATGTTTTCATCTTGGAAATATACCTCTCCGTTGATGATCATTGGCATTCTTAGAATTATAATTCCTAATTTTGAAGCTTCCTCTTTAGTGAATGAAGCTGCATCGTCTGTAATAATTGCAATTTTCATAAAAAAGTTTCCTCAAATTTTCACGAGGAAAAGTATACCATTTATCGACGTTTTTTAAAATCTTGTAGTAATTACGCTAAAATCTAGCCTATATACAAGTTTTTCTAGTATTAAATATTACATTATTTTTATAAAAAAAACCTAGATTGTTTTAGTGGTTTTAATTGACAAGTTACGAGAAAATAAATTTGTATTTTCTAATAAACAAAGATTTAAAGAAAGAAAAATAGTCGAGTACCAATAATTTAAGTTAAACAAACTAATAATAAATTTTACTATAGTTAAATCCGAATCTAAAGTTAAGAATTTATATGCTAAAACTGCCACAAAAGTTTGAAATTTAATTCAAAAATTATTATACTATCTTCTCGAAAAAGAAGAGTTTTTATATGGCAATTTATTTGATTCGTGGTGATTTAGTAAACATGTACGTTGATGCAATTGTAGCAAACGCAAACGTAAACCTTAGAATGGTTGAAGGTGTAAGTAGAGCAATTTTTCATAAGGCTGGAGATTTAGAGTTACAAGGAGCTTTAAGAAAGATTGGTCATTGCGACGTTGGCCACGCGGTAATTACAGAATCTTTTGGAATCGATAATACAAAAGCAATTATTCATGCTGTTGCACCTAATTATATAAACGGAAAGCATAGAGAAGAAAAATTATTACGTTCAACATACGAAAACGTTTTTAAATTATTAGAGAAAAATAATTTTAAATCTGCTGCTTTTCCAATTTTATCTAGCGATTTTAATTATCCTTTAGAAGAATGCTATGATGTTGAAAAAAGTGAATTAAAATCATATTTTTCAAAGCATTTAGATACTGATTTATATGTTGTTTTATTTAAACAACAATTAAATATTTTCGATGATGAATTTAAAGCAACACTTTCTAAATATTTGAACTCTAGATATGATGGAAAACCACTTCCTAATAATCTAAGAGAAAATAATGTAGAAACTTTAAAATTAATAGAGAAATACCAAAAAGAAAAAGGCATGAGCGATGAAGAAATTATTGTTGAAGGTAATCTTGATAAAGATATGTTAAAAAAGATTAGAGATGATCAAACTTATATCATTCCTAAGAGCATTCTTCTTTCTATCGGTATAGCTTTGAAGCTACCACTTGAAGATATTAATAAGTTAGTTTCTAGTATGGGTTATAATTTTGGCAAAGGTTCTATCTTTGATTTAATTATTGAATTCTATATCAAAAATGGTACCTATGATGTATTAAAGATTAATGATTGTTTGTTCTACTATAATCTCGATTTATTATCAAAAAAGAGTGTTTAACGAAATGACTGTTTAGTAAAAGATAATTTCAAGACTAAACAGTCTTTTTATAAAAACGAAAATTATAATAATTTGACTCATTTAATATTGCAATCTTTTCCATAGAGATCTTGATACGTAATAATTTACATTTTTTATATTCTTTTTAAAATAAAATCTATTTAAGTTAATTATAAACCATCAAACATACTTAGTATGTTTAGAAACTTATAAAAAATTGTCAATTCAAAAATAAAAAATAATCAAGAAATCATAAATGTAAATCAAGTGATAATCGCTTTTAAAAAATAAAGATTTCTGTTTAATATTTACCGCTAAGAGTATAAAATATTGGTATAGAATTTTTGACAAATAGGAGGAATTATATGTCAAGATTTACATTACCTAGAGATGTTTACTATGGAAGTGGTTCTTTAGCTGAATTAAAGAATTTAAAAGGCAAAAGAGCTATTGTTGTCACAGGTGGACATGCAATGCAAGCTAGCGGTTTCTTAGATAAAACTGTTAACTATTTAAAAGAAGCGGGCTTCGAAGTCGAAGTATTTTCTGGCGTTGAACCAGATCCATCTATTGAAACAGTTATGAAAGGTGCTGAAGCAATGAGAAAATTCCAACCAGATTGGATCGTTTCAATCGGTGGTGGTTCTCCAATTGATGCTGCAAAAGCTATGTGGGCATTCTATGAACACCCAGAAACAACTTTTGAAACATTATGCACACCATTCTCATTCCCACATTTAAGAGAAAAAGCAAAATTCTGCGCTATTCCTTCAACTAGTGGTACAGCAACAGAAGTTACAGCATTCTCTGTTATTACAGACTATGCAAAAGGTATTAAATATCCTTTAGCAGACTTCGAAATTACACCAGATGTAGCTATCGTTGATCCAGATATCGTTAGAGGCTTACCAAAAGTACAAGTTGCTTATACAGGTATGGATGCTTTAACACATGCTATCGAATCTTACGTTGGTACAATCGCTACACCATTTACAGAATGTTTATCATTAAAAGCTATTCAAATGGTTAATACTTATCTTGTTGATTCTTATAATAATCCAGAAGGAAGAGGCAGAGAAGAAATGCACTATGCTCAATGCTTAGCTGGTATGGCATTCTCTAACGCATTACTTGGTATTGTCCACTCAATGGCTCATAAATCAGGTGCTGCTTTCTCAACAGGTCACATTCCACACGGTTGTGCTAATGCTATGTATTTACCACACGTCATTGAATACAATGCAAACAATAAAGTTGCTCTTGAAAGATATGCTCAAATCGCAACAGCTATGGGTATTCAAGGACATGATGCTCATGAACAAACTCAAGGCTTAGTTAACAGAATTCATGAATTAAATACTTTACTCGGAATTCCACATTCAATGAAAGAATTTGGTGTTAAAGAAGATGAATTCTTAGAAAAATTATCCTTCATTTCTCATGAAGCAGTTGGTGATGCATGTACAGGAACTAACCCAAATCCTATCGATGATAAGACTATGGAAGAACTCTTCAAATGCTGCTACTACAACACTCCATATAAATTCTAGGTTAATCATAAATAATCAATTTGTCGAAAGAAGGAAGAATTTAATTTCTTCCTTCTTTTTCTATGAAAAAGAAGATATCTCGTTTTTATAATTAATTAAAAAAGTTTATAATGTTTCGGTATGGAAAAATTAGGTGATAACAGTTTGATTAGAATTAAAGGTGCTAAAGAAAACAACCTTAAAAATATAAATTTAGATTTACCAAAAAATAAACTTATTGTATTTAGTGGAGTATCAGGTAGTGGAAAATCTACCTTAGCTTTTGATACTATTTTTGCTGAAGGTCAAAGAAGATATGTTGAATCTCTTTCTTCATATGCTAGACAATTTTTAGGAAATTTTGAAAAACCAGATGTTGAATCAATTGAAGGTTTATCTCCTTCAATTTCAATTGATCAAAAGTCTACCTCACATAACCCAAGATCAACTGTAGGAACTGTTACTGAAATTTACGATTATTTACGTCTTTTATATTCAAGAATTGGTATACCTTATTGTCCAAATCACCATGTTCCAATTGTAGCTTTTTCTGTACCTAAAATTGTTGATAAAGTTTTAGAGTGTAATGAAGGCTCAAAAATAATTATTCTTGCTCCAGTTGTTAAAAGTGAAAAAGGCACTCATAAAGCAACTTTAGAAAAAATTGCCAAAGATGGATTTACTCGTATTAGACTTGATGGCGAACTTTTACGTATTGAAGAAGTAAAAGATTTAAATAAGAATCAAAAACATTCTATTTATATTGTTATTGATAGATTAGTAAAAAAAGAAGGAATTAAATCTAGACTTTTTGAAGATATTGAACTAGCAACAAATTATGGTAATGGATTTGTTGTTGTTGATACAAATGGTGAAGAAAAGTTATATAGTGAGAAAAACGCCTGCCCTATTTGTGGATTTACTATTCCTAAACTTGAACCAAGATTGTTTTCTTTTAATAACCCTTTAGGAGCATGTCCTTCTTGTTCAGGATTAGGCATAAAACAAGAAGTAGATATTAATTTATTAGTTCCTGATAAATCTTTATCAATTAAAGAAGGAGCAATTTTATTTTATAAAAATCAAATTGATACAAATAATACTGATTGGGTTGCTTTTAAGAAATTAATTGATTTTTATAAAATACCTGATGATGTTCCTTTTTCTGAATTAAGCGATGATCAAGTTGATATTATTTTAAATGGTTCAAGAGAGCCAATTGATTATACAATTTATAGAAATAATGGTTCTATTCAAAAGAAATACGATTATATCGAAGGCGTTAAGAAAAGAATTGAAAGATTATACCATGAGACAAGTAGTGAATTTATGCGTACTTATTATGCTAAATTCTTAAAAGATACTATTTGTAGTGAATGTCATGGTGCTAGATTAAATAAGGCTGTTTTATCAGTTTATATTGATAATAAAAACATCTGGGATGTATGTTCTTTAACAATAGAAAAATTACATCAATGGGTTATTGATTTAAAATCAAAGTTAAGTGAACACGATTTAAATATTGTTAATCTTGTATTAAATGAAGTGTTAAATAGAACCGAATTTTTAATTGATGTAGGTTTAGAGTATTTAACTTTATCTAGATACGCAATGACTTTAAGCGGTGGTGAATCTCAAAGAATTAGACTTGCTACTCAAATTGGAAGTAAACTTAGTGGAGTTTTATATGTTTTAGATGAACCTTCTATTGGTTTACATCAAAAAGATAGTGCAAAACTCATTGCATCCTTAAAAGAAATGAGAGATTTAGGTAATACCTTAATTGTTGTTGAACACGATGATGAAATGATTAAAGCTGCTGACTATATAGTTGATATTGGTCCTAAAGCTGGAGAACATGGTGGAGAAGTAGTTGCTAAGGGTACATTAAAAGATATTGAAGATAATCCTAATTCTTTAACAGGACAATATTTATCTGGAAAAAAGAAAATATTAGTGCCTAAGACTAGAAGAAAAGGAAATGGTAAATATATTGAGATACAAGGGTGTTCTTTGAACAATCTTAAAAATATAAATGCTAAATTTCCTCTCGGAACATTAATTTGTGTTACTGGTGTTTCAGGAAGTGGTAAATCTTCATTAGTTAATGAGACTTTATATAAAGCTTTATATAGGGAAATTTCCCACGTGGAAACAAATCCAGGGCCATATACTGAGCTTTTAGGAAGTGAAAATATCGATAAGGTAATTAATATTTCTCAAGAGCCAATTGGTAAAACTCCTAGATCAAATCCAGCTACTTACATAAAAGCTTTTGATGATATTAGAGAGATTTTTGCTATGACACCTGAAGCAAAAGCCAAAGGATATAATAAATCTAGATTCTCATTTAATGTTCCTGGCGGAAGATGCGAACACTGCCAAGGTGCAGGTGTTACAAGAATTCCAATGAATTTTTTACCTGATGTATATGTAAAATGTGATGAATGTGATGGTAAAAGATATAACGAAGAAACTTTATCGTGTTTATATAAAGGTAAATCTATTTATGATGTATTAGAAATGAGAGTTGATGAGGCATATGAATTCTTTAAAAATATTCCTCAACTTGCTCATAAATTAAAAACCTTATGTGATGTTGGTTTAACTTATATAAAACTAGGTCAAAATGCGGTTACTTTAAGTGGTGGTGAAGCTCAAAGAGTTAAACTTGCTTACTATTTAGAGAAAAAACCTACCGGAAAAACATTATATATCCTCGATGAGCCAACAACCGGGTTACATACAGATGATGTTGCTAAGCTTTTAAAGGTTTTAGAAGCATTAGTAAGTAATGGAGATACTGTTTTAGTTATTGAACATAATCTCGATGTTATTAAAATGGCTGATTATATAATTGATATTGGACCTGATGGAGGAGATAAAGGAGGAGAAATTATTGCTTCAGGAACACCTGAAGAAGTAGCACAAAATCCTAGATCTTATACAGGTGAATATTTAAAAGAAATTCTTAAAAAAGATAGAGAATAAGTAAAAGTTTTTTACTATATGTGTAACATATAGTAGTATAAAGAGTATAAATATTTTAAGGGATAAATTATGGTAACTTATAACATTGTATATTATATTGGAATTATCTTACTTCTTCTTGGAATAGTAGGATTATTCTTAGGACTATCAAAAGTATATAAATTAAGAGAGAATTCGAATACATTTAAAGAATTAGTATTTAAAAATAAAATATATTATTTACTTCCTTTAATATCTTTTGTTATTGGATTTATTTTACTTAATATCGCTTATTATTTAGATTCTGTTACGATTAATTATTTAAGCGATAACTCTTTAAGTGTTACTTGGTATCATAATTTATTTATATACTTATTTGGTTTTATCTTTGCTTTATCGTTATTTGCTTTAATTTATATTATTTTTATTAAATTATACTTAGATTTTGATAAGTTTAAGATTAAACGTAAAAATACTCATATTGCTCTAGCAATAATTATTATTGTTGCTGTTGCTTCTTTTTATATTTATTCAGAAGGACATGCTCCTTACTTAGAATATCCTTTAGCCAATAGTTTATATATTGGTGCAAAGGGTATAAAAATAATAAATGTTTATGATTATGGTAAAGAATTTAGTGATGGCATAACTATTTATTTATATGCAATATTTATTATTTTTGGTGCGTGTTTAGTTCTTTTTGTTGCTGATTATAAGTTATTTAAAGAATATGGTAAGCATGATTTAATTACCAATACATTCTTAGTTGGCTTTCCAGCCGGGGTTATTGGAGCAAGAATTTGGTATGTAGTTTTATCCGTTTCTAAAGGTGAAACAACATTTACTGGTTCTAACTGGGTAAACATCTTTAATTTTAGAGATGGTGGACTTGGAATTATGGGAGGAGCAATACTTGGTATTATTGCTGGTGTCTCTCAAGTTTTAATTGTTAAATATGCAATGAAAAGAGAAAATTATAAGAATTTCTCTATTTTAAAAGCAATCGATATTATTATTCCTTGTATCTTATTTGCTCAAGCAATTGGTAGAATGGGTAACTTCTTTAATAACGAAGTATTTGGTTACTTAGTTCCAGAAAGTGCTTTTTCTTGGCTACCAACATTCGTAAGGAATAATATGTATTATTTACATGGAGGAGTAGTTCCTTGCGAAGATCCTCTTTTAACTGGTCAAGTAGCATTAGACTATTATAAAGAAAACGACGTTATTTATATGCCCCTATTCTTTATTGAATTCTGTACGAATTTAATTGGTTATTTCGTTTTAGAATATGGCTTTAGAAAAGCATTTAAAAAATATCATAGTGCAGGTACTTTAGCTGGCGGATACTTAATTTGGTATGGCGTTACTAGAGCAATCTTAGAACCTATGAGAACTACAAATGATTATTTCTCTACTTCAGTCTATACTTCTTATGCAATGATAGGAGCTGGGGTATTAATTGTAGTTTTCTTTATTATTAATAATTATGTATTTAAGAAAAAAGAGATACTTTGGTATTCTCCTAAACTTGCAGTAAATACTAATAATAAAAAAGTTAAAATAAGTGAAAAAGACGAATTAGCTAAAATTAAATCTTCTTCCAAGAAAGAAGATGAAAAAGGTAACAAAGATGATTAAATTAATGATCTTTGATATGGACGGAACTATTATTGATTCAGATAAGGTTTTAGTAAATACTTGGACTGAATTATTTAATCTTTATAAAAACGGGGAATATTTTGATCCAAATAAGATTGCAGAATATAGTGGGCCACCTTTATCTTATGCGATTAATGATGCTTTTAAAGATTACGAAGATAAAGAATTTATTCGTAAAGAATATAGAAGTAGAACTAAAAAATATTATGATACTGATTTAAGTTTGTTTAATCATGCTAAAAAAGCTCTTAAATTCTTTCACGATAACAATATTAAACTTTGTGTTTTAACAGCGAAAAACACTGAAATGACTACATACTGTTTAAAGAAGTTTCACTTATTTTCTTATTTTGACGAACTTATTACTTGTGATTCAAAATTTGATCCTAAACCTTGTCCTGATGCTATATTTTATTTAAAAGATAAATGTAAATTAAATAACGACGAGATAATGATGGTTGGTGATACTTATTATGATGCTTTAGCAGGCATTAACGCCGGTGTTTTAACTTCTTTAATGACTATGAGATACCGCGTAAATTTGGAACCTATACTTGATAAAGTTACACTAAAAGCAAAATCTTACGATGACTTAGTTAGCTTTATTAAATTAACTAATAATTTAAAATAAAACTTATGGCAAATGATTCATCTAGCTTAAATAACAATATTTCATTTTCAAAAGAGATAAAAGAAGAGCTTACTTTAAATGATGATTTAACTAAAGAAGCTACAATATCTCTTTTAAGCGCCTTTATTAAATGTAATGGCGATTTTGTTTTTGGTCAAAACGAAAAAATTATTATTAAAAGTGATGATGTTAAAGTAATTAAATATATTTATAGTTTATTTAAGAAGTTATTTGATAACATTAATCTTTCTTTCGCCTATCGTAAAAGAATGAGATTTAACAAATCAACTGAGTACTTGCTTAATGTTTTATCAAATATTGATGAAGTAATCGATTTATTAAAAATTGATTTTCTTGATAATAAAATTAATACCGAATTAGTTAATAAAGATGATAAGTTAAGAGGATATTTAATTGGATTATTCTTATCTAGTGGATCTTGTTCTAATCCTAAAAGTAGTAATTATCATTTTGAAATATATTCTAAAGATGAAAATTTTGCTAAATCTATTTTAAAACTAATATCAAAAATTAAAGTATATGTTTTCTCTTTTAAGATGATTAAAAGAAGAAATCAATATGTTATTTATCTTAAAAAAAGCGATGAAATTGCTTCTTTTATTGCTTATCTAGGGGCAAATGATTCTTCTTTAACTTACGAAGGATTTAGACTTGACCGTGACTTTAAAAATTATACTAATAGGCAAACAAACCTAGATATGTATAATTATAATAAATCAATTAGTAATAGTGAGAAACTAATTGAAACTATTAAAAATATCGATGAGTTTTTTGGAATTAACAATATACAAAACGTTAAACTTAAAACATTATGTAAGTTAAGATTAGAATATCCGGAATCTTCTTATAGTGATTTAGCTTCTTTAATGTCTAAAGAATTAAATATGAATATATCTAAATCTAATGTTAACCATCTTATT
The DNA here is from genome assembly GCA_944369075.1 of uncultured Bacilli bacterium. GTDB lineage: Bacteria > Bacillota_I > Bacilli_A > RFN20 > CAG-826 > Onthovivens. Next base: position 43,862 of record CALVXK010000004.1, on the reverse strand, counting down.
ATTAAGATAAGGGAGATGGGAGAACGTTATAATAATATAGAGAAAAAAGAGTAGTAGTTATGTTAGATTCAATTAGAAATTTATATATTTATGGACCTGGTCCTTCATCTTCTCATACAATTGGACCTTATAGAGCATCATTAGATTTTATTAAATCTAATATAGGTAACTTCAATTTTTCTAAAATTGAAGTTACATTATATGGTTCTTTAGCTTTAACTGGTAAAGGACATGGTACAGATAAGATTATAAAAGATACTATTGAAAAAGAATTTAATATTAAATGCGATGTATTTTTTAATGTAGACGAAAGAAACCTAGTTCATCCAAATACAATGCTTTTTGTAGGATATAACGATAAAAATAAAACTATATCTAATAAATATTTTTCTGTAGGTGGAGGAGAAATAGTTAAAGACGATTTATCTTTAAGAAAGAAGAAAGAATATATTTATCCATTTTCTTCTTTTGATGACATTAAAAAATATGTAAAAGAAAATAAGATTGATGATTTATCTCAAGTAGCTGATATTTTTGAAGATAAAGACATAAATTCTTATCTATTAGATATTTTAAATAAGATGCTTAAGTCAGTAGAAATTGGTTTATCTTTAGAAGGAGTTCTACCAGGAACATTAAAACTTAATAAAGTTGCTAAGAAAATGTATGAAAATGCATTAAATATTAATGATGTTGCTGAAAGAAAAGAAATGTTACTTTCTTCTTTTTCCTATGCAGTAAGCGAAAATAATGCTGATGGAAAGATGATTGTTACAGCTCCAACGTGTGGAAGTGCTGGAATTATTCCATCAATTCTTTATTACTATAAAAAATATTTAAATACTAACGATGAAAAACTAATAAATTCTTTAAAAGTCGGTGCTTTCTTTGGATTACTTGCAAAACAAAATGCATCAATTTCTGGAGCTATGGATGGTTGCCAAGCTGAGATTGGTGTTGCTTCTTCAATGGGTGCAGCAATTTTATCTTACTTAAATAATCTTTCAATATATCAAATTGAATATGCTAGTGAAGTGGCATTAGAGCATTTTTTAGGTCTTACATGCGATCCAGTAGAAGGTTATGTTCAAATTCCTTGTATTGAAAGAAATGGAATTGGTGTTTTAAGAAGTTATGCTTCTTATTTATACGCTAAAAATATTGCACCACTTAGACAAAATCGAGTTTCTTATGACGATGTTATAAAAACAATGAAGATGACCGGTGATGATATTGATCCTTCTTATAAAGAAACAAGTATTGGCGGCTTAGCTAAAATCTTAAAGAAATAGTTTATTCTAAGCCATAAATAAATCCAGCATTAATCCCGGTTTCTAAGGCAGAAACTGTTAAGTTTGCTTTTAATCCGTTTGTCTGAACGAGTTTTGTATTAACAAAAAATAAAGCAGTATCTTCGTTATATCCGATAATTTGGTGATAATCGAGATCTTTAGTATTTTCGCTATTTTTAAATGCGTTTATAAAAGCGTCATATCTATCAAATTCGTTTGTAACTTCTTTTTTCAAAGAAGCAACTGCTTCAAATTTTAAAGACGCATCAATGGAATTGAAATCCTCGAGAATCTTATTATCAGTACCTGAACCTACTATAATTAATGATTCAAGTAAAGGAACGCCATTATTATCTTCATTAAAATGAAGGGAAACATTTAGACCTTTGAAGCCATCCATTTTTAAGAGATTATATAAATTTAAATTCATTGAAAAACTATTATCAGATGTTTGAAAGTTTCCTATAGAAGAAATAAAGTCAATACTTTCACTTTCTTCGTTTGAAGTTGTTTGTGATGAAATTTGATAATTGATGATTCCGATTAAGTTTTCTCTGCTTAAAAGGCTTCCTAATCCACCTAATTTTCCCATAAGTGAATAATCTAGTAAGTAATAAACAAGATTAGGAATATTATTAACACTTCCAAGAAGTTCGCTTTGTGTTACTTTAAAAGTTTCAACACTGTATTCGTTGTGTTCAGGGATTATTTCATATTTTGGGTATGTTTGTACAGTGTATCTATAATAAGATTTGAAAATTTGGTACTTAGTATATGAAGAAAACCAGTCGAATACGAATTGGGAATCTTTTCTTAGTGTCCATTCAGGATGTTCGGATTGTAAACGATCAAACTCTCTATCTCTTGCTTTTTTATTCCCTTTATTTGAATATATCTCTTGTTCTCCATTGTTAATTCTATCTATTTTATGGTTTGGGTATTGAATAGAAAGGTCAGTTTCGAGAAGAGAATTATCAGTTTTGTCTATAGTTTCAACTAGTTTAGAATCTTCAACAAGAACGCTTTCTTCTGATTTTCTTCTTCCAGTAATAGAAGAAATATATGCAATTTCTTCACCATTTTCATTTCTTTCAGTGAAATATTCAACGTAACGAGATTCGTTTGAAAATAGACCATAATTATTTCTATCTATGGTGACATGAGCACGAGTTTGCGAGTATAAATCACTGTCTTTAGGTTTCATTAACTGTATTTTAGCTGTAACATATTGGGGTTCTAAAAGTTTTGAAAAGTCCACCCAACTTCCTATTACGGGAATATCAAGATACATGCTTAAATCTAATTTTCCCTTTAATTCAAAATATTTATACTCAGTTGTATTAATTCCCATTTGGACAAGTTTTTTAACGTCATCTAAATTTACATATTCATCTTTTTTATTAGGATCATATGCCTCAAAAGTATTGTCTAAGACACTATAAGAAGTAGAAGAGCCGGATTCTGATTCTAAAGGTTCGTGAAATTTTTCTTCTGTGTCTTTTAACTCTAACTTAAAATTATTAATTTTAGATAGAACAGGTGCATCTATTAGTAAATGCTTTAATGTTATTTGATAGGAGTTAGTTTCTTCTTTAATGTAATCAAAAGATAAATCAATAACAAAATTTTTGTCGTAATTAGTTGTTGAATTAGGAGAATCAAAAAGTAAAGGATTTAATTCCAACCTTAAAGAAACATTGGAATTTGTTATTGAGTAATTTATATTCTTAATATATTTTTGGTCAATTAATTTTAAGTAATCGCCTGATTGTAGAAGTTGGAAAATAAGAATGTTATTACCTGAGAATAAATTTTCGATTAATGTTAAAAGTTTTTTAACATATGGGTATAAAATATTATCAGATGAAATATCTAAAATATTTGTGACGATATCAAACAAGGAATTTGCGCTTGAATAAATTTTTAATGTAGATTGAGAATTTTGAACAGTATCTAGTTTAACATTTGCTTGTAAAGTGCCTTCTTTAAATTTTTCCAATCCACTTATAATATCTTCATAAATTACATTTCCATCAAAATAACGTTTGTTTATGCTAGAAAATTTAGCAAGATTTTCTTTGTATCGATTATCATAAATAAATTGGAATTCAGGATTATTAAATATTGAGGACTGAGTATTAATTTTTACTTTTCCTTCAGCGTATTTGTTATCTTTTAAACCTAAAGTAGCATCAACTAAATCTTTTGTTCCATTAAGATCTAAATTTAAATCATATTTATTAGGCGTTAACAAAGAATGTTTTGCTTTGAAAAAATCAACAATTTGCATGCCAAAAGTTATTGGCTCTTTATATTCACCTTTTTCAGAATCAGTGAGGAAATTTGCTGAATTAAAGTAATCATAATGATATGAAAATTGAACTACATGTGCATCTAAATTGTATATTTCAGGAATTTCCATACTAATGAAGATACTATTTAATCGATTATAGGTTGTATTCCATGAGAAGGAAATCGTTGGTGGAACATAGGATGTAGAAGAAGTTGTTACATCTCCATAAGTTGTATCCATGTCAAAGCCAAGAAGAACTTCTGGATTAATATTAATGACAAAGTTATAGCCATCATTATAAATGAATGGATATTCTCCAGCTAATTCTTTTAGAGCTAGCAAAGAATAATCTTCAGTGACTTTTTTAATTATTTTTTCTATTTGCTCATTAGAACCAAAAGAACCAATCAGTGAAATAAGTGTATCGAATAAATTTTCAATATTACTTAAATCTAAATCACCAAGTCCAAGTAAGGATAAAATACTATTAATTAAATCTGGGGAAATTCCTCCTACTTGACCTAAAAGTGAATCAAGAGCATCTAAATCAAACTTAAAATAATGCCCGAAAAGCATTGTAAGTAAATTATCGCCTTCAATATCTAAGAATAAATTTCTTGCATCATCAACGTCTTCTTCAACTCTAATACTTAAAGGTAAGAATTTATCTAAAACTTGTTGAATGGTTGTTGGATTACCATCTTTATCAACATCATTTATTGTAATATTAGTTAGCGCGAGATCAGCATCAGAAATTGTTTCAAGATTACTAAAGTCAACTTTACTTAAATTAGTGTCAATATCACTACTTATTAAAGTATGAGCCCCATCTTTAGAAATAACATCTAAAGAAAGAGAACCACCTAGTTTTTTTGTTCTAAGAAGTCTATCAATCGAATCAAGAGCTCCAGGAATAAAGTCATAAGAAGGATAATCGTTTAAATCTAAGTCTAATAAGTTTTTAAAAGGCATGATTCTAACTTTGAGATCAAGATTTATATCATCATTTACTTTCAAATTAGATATTTTGATAGTTTTAAGTTTTAAATTTGCTAAACCAATTTCAAAATGAATTAAATTAGATGGAAGATTAAAGTTAGATCCATCCATATCAAAAGAAATAACATTATGTCTAACTTCTAAATTCTTTAATGAATCAAATAAAGATAGTAAATGTAAATCTATATTTTCGATGCTATCGAAAATATCTTTAAAATCATCATTATTAAATATGTTATTTAATGGGTTATCAATATATTGGCTAATAAGATTATTATCAAGAAGATTATCTAAAGATTTAATAGTTTCCCTTATTGTTTTATCTTCCATTCTTCCTTGAATTAAATCCCCATCTTTAAAGAATATATCAGTATCTTGATATCTTAAAAATATATCATTAGCAGTATTTCCATTAGTGTAATGTTTTAAATTTAAATCAATAATACCATTATCTGCTAAATCATAGTTAGTAAAATCAAGAGACATATCTCCAACAAAGTGGAATGTTTTATTATTTTTTGAATCATCTAAAGTTATATCAAGTAATGACGATAAACTTGTACCTTTTAAATATTCAAATAAGGTATCAAAAATAGATGAAGCTTCATTAATTAAATCATCAACACTATTAATTTTATTAGCAAAAGATAAATCTATATCAAAATTAGATGCTTTAGATCTAGCTTTTGATAAAGAAGAATTATTTGTTAATCTTTTTAAATTATAAGAACTATCAAAATATAAGGAATAAGAAGAAGTATCAATCTTATATTCATTAAGTGAATCAATATAAGAAATAGCTATTTCATCTTCATTATTAGTTTGTAGTTCAATAAATGCTTCGTTAAATATTGTAGTTAGACCTAAAGAAGAAGAGTTTAACATATCTAAATTACTTCTTCCTAAAGATTTAGATGAATATGGATTTTCTTCTTTTAAACTACCTTCAAAGAAAGCAAAAGTAGAATTAATATCTTTATTTTTCTTTACTAATACGTTAGATGAATTATTGATAGTTAAAGAAGTTAAATTTGATTCTTTAGTTAATGTTAAATTAATAAATTCTTTTGAATTAGAGTAAGAATATATTCCATTTAAGTTATAAGAAGATAAAGAAGTAGAATCAAAATTAAGTTCACCATTTAAAATTAATTTGGAGTGATTAATTTTATTTTCAATATAAGATTTATTAGGTTCAAAAAAGTATGTATTTTTATCGTTTAATGAATTAAAAAAAGTAGTAGTAATAGTCTTAATTTGATCTAGTTCATAAGAATTAGTTTCTTCTAAAATATTTTCATTATTAAAATTTAAGTCATTATCATTTTGACTCACATTATCTTTGTTTTCAACCTCATTAAGTTTATATAAATAAGGATTATAAAGCATTGTTGTAATCGCTAAGAATGATGCTGATAAAAATAAAACTAGTTTTTGATGACTTTTCATATATCTAAATTAAAATTTATAACTATTCAAAACAATCATTAATAAATTAATGATTAAGAAAAATATAAACTATAATATGAACTAAGTCAAATAAAAAAAGCCCCTATTTCTAGAGACTTTATAATTCCTGGTTTTTCAATACTAGATGTAATAGTATTATATTTTATTATGTTTATATAGCATTAATCTAAGTGAATTACATACGGCAAGGAATGTTACACCAACATCAGCAAAGATTGATATCCACATAATGTAAGTTCCAAGGAATGGAGTAATAGTATTTAGAGTAGTTAATATAATTGCAATTAGTTTAATTACAAGTGAGAAGATAATATTTTGATAAACTACCTTAATAGTACGTTTTGCAATCTTTTTGCCTTTAACTAATGTTGAAAGTTTATCATCCATAATAACTATATCACTTGCTTCAATAGCTACATCACTTCCAATATTTCCCATTGAGAAAGCTAAATCAACAATTGACATTGAAGGAGCATCATTAATTCCGTCTCCAACAAATCCAACTACTTTATTGCCTTTTTCTTTCTTGATCTTTTTAACTTCATTAACTTTATCTAAAGGTAATAAAGAATATTTATAGTTTTTAATATAAGTTAAAGAAGCAATATATTTAGCAGTTTCTTCATTATCACCGGTTAACATATAAGTATCATTAATTTCAACTTTAGAGAATGATTTAATTGCATTAACACTATCTTCTTTAATCTCATCTTTAATTAAGATATATCCTAAATATTTATTGTCATAAGAAACATAGATTAATGTTCCAACATCATTAGGATCATAGTTATTAATCTCAATATTTTTATCTTTTAATAATAAAGCATTACCTACTAATAATTCTTTATTATCATAATTTAATTTAATACCTTTACCTTCAACTTCCTCTAAGTTAGATATTTTATTTTTATCTAAGATCATTTGAGATTTTGCTTCTAAAATAGAATGAGCAATAGGGTGATTAGAATTAGATTCAGCAACTTTTGCAAGAGCTAAAACATAATCTTTTGAAATATCTTTATTTGCAGTATTGATTTTATTAACTACGAAATTACCTTTTGTAATTGTTCCTGTTTTATCAAGAATTACTGTATCAAGTTTTGATAATTTTTCAAGATATACGCTACCTTTAATAATCATTTTAACTTTACTAGCTTCACCAATTCCAACAAAGTAAGCCATAGGAACACTTAAAACTAAAGCACAAGGACAAGAAACAACTAATAAGCTAGCAGCATTAAATACACTATTTTGCCAAGTAGAAGCTAAAGTGAAATCTCCAAAGAAAGGTGTAATTATTGCAATTAAAATTGCAAGAATAACAACAATAGGTGTGTAATATTTCGAAAACTTAGTAATAAATTTTTCGTTACTTGTTTTATTATTTGTAGCATTCTCAACTAAATCCATTATTTTTGAAGTAGTTGAATCATAAAACATTTTACTAACCTTTATATATAAAGGAGAAGCATTAACCATAACTCCTGATAAAATTTCATCATTTTCTTTTATTCTTCTTGGAACACTTTCTCCAGTTAAAGAAGAAGTATCAATAAATCCATTTCCTTTAATAACTACTCCATCAAGAGGGACTCTTTCTCCTGGATTAACTAAGATAATATCGTTAATATTAACATCATATGGATCAACTATTTTTTCTTCTTCATTACTTAAATTAAAATTATTAATAATTCTAGCTTTATCACTTCTTAAATCTAAGACATCTTTAATAGATTTTCTTGATTTATTAACAGCATAATCTTCGAATTTTTCACCAATTTGGAAAAATAAAGCAACAGCAAGAGCTTCAACCGCTTGATTTACACAAAAAGCAGCAATAGAAGCGATTAAAGTTAAAGTAATTTCATCAAAGAATCTTTTCTTTTTAAAGTTTTTAAATGTCTTAATGAAGAAATCATAAGCAACTAAAATGTAAACTATTATTGAAATTGGTAATATAATAAATGTATTGATATCGCTTGGACCTAATTTGTTCTCTCCAATAACAAAGTGTAATGGGAGTAAAACAGCTAAAGTAAATACTCCAATTATTATCCTTGCGATATCAAATTTTTGTTTTTTAGACATAAACGATACCTCCTTCTTATATATAAATAAGGATATTAATTAGAAATTATTTAATTTTTCTTAAAACAAGGCCATCTTCAAAATTTTTAGCAATTTCATTAATTTCATTAGTACAATCGCTTGAAGAATTAACAATAAGTTTTAAAGACATAAAATTCATTGTAGCTTCATCCACACCATTAATTTTATTAACTTTTTCTTCGAATTCTCTTGCACAGTTAGCACAATCTAAGCCTTTAACTAAATAAATCGATTCCATAATTAATTTCTCTCCTTTAAGTGAATTTCAGCGGTTTCAATGATGGTAGAAATGTGTTCATCATCAAGTTCATAAATAGCATTTTTGCCTTTTTTGCGATAATTAACTAACTTATTATCTTTAAGTACTTTAAGTTGATGTGATACTGCACTTTTAGTCATACCTAATTTGTTACAAAGTTCAGTAACGGTCATCTCGTTTTTGTCTAGACAATAAAGAAGTTTAAGTCTAGTTGAATCACCTAATACCTTGAAAAAGTCGCTTAAGTCATAAATTTCTTCATCATTAAGTTCTTTTTGATTTACCATTTCTTCCATAATTTTCTCCTTACGACAATATAATAGTTGAACAACTATTCAACTGTCAATAGTTTTTCAATATTTATTAAATAATTTAAATTATTTATAATAACTACATATGAAAACGATTCTAATTTATAAATCAAATACTGGTTATACTAAAAAATATGTTGATTCAATTGAAAGAAGACTAGTTGATATTGAAGTTGTTCCTTTTAAGAAAGCTAAATGGGGAAAACTTAAAAATTATGATACTATTATTTATGGCGGACCTTTAAGAGCGAATAAAATTGAGGGATTAAATAAACTTTTAAATAAATATAATAAGATAAAAGATAAAAATATATTTATTTTTGCAACAGGAATAGAACCTGTTACTGATTCTAAAAAAGAAGATGTAATTATGGCTAATGGCTTAGAATATTATCATGTTAGACTTTATCTTTTACCGGGTGGAATGGATTATTCAAAAATGTCTAAATTAACTCAAAAACTTATTACCTTAGGTTTAAAAGCTGGTGCAGGAAAACAAAATCTTAATGCAGATGACCTTATTTCTAGATTTAAAAACCCAATTGATATGACCAATATGGATTATTTAGATCGAATGATCGATGTATACCGCAAAGTTAAACTCGATTTTGAAAATAAACAAAAAGAAGAAGAAAAATAAAAGCATTTAATTTTCTATGCTAATTTTAAAGTGATAACATAAATTTATTATTTCTATTTTTGTTTGGAGAGAATAAATTTATGAAAGAAAAAGAGTATAGTGTTGAAGGAATGCATTGTGCAGCTTGTAAAAATAATGTTGAATGTGCTGCTAATAAAGTTAAAGGAATCAAAAATGCTGAAGTCAATTTAATGTCTAATTCCATTAAAATAACTTATGATGAGAAAACTTTTAACGAAAAAGATTTATATAAAGAAGTAGCTTCTTCTGGTTATAAATTGGAAGATAATTATGATGAAGAAGTTATTTTTGAAACTAAAAAAGATTATAAAGAACTAATTAAGATAATTATTGGTATAGTTTTACTTATTCCTCTTTTATTTTTTGGAATGGGTCCAATGTATCCATCAATTATGCCAGAAATTATTAAAGAACCTCCTTTTTATTTATCTAATGCTATTCAATATGTAATTTCTTTTGTAATTATAGGATTATTCTTTAAATATTATAAAAATGGATTTATTACTTTAATTAAATTTAAATTTAATATGGATACCTTAGTATTCTTAGGTTCTTTATTTTCTTTAATTTATTCAATTTATCTTACAATTAGTGCTTTCTTTAATCATTATACTTATGAGCATTTCCATCTATATTTAGATAGTAGTGCAATGATTTTAGTATTTGTTTCTTTAGGTAAATATATTGAGAATTTATCTAAAAATAAAGCAAAATCAACAATTAAAGCGTTACTTGCTTTAAGACCTAAAACTGCACATAAGTTAGAAAATAATGAGATTATTGACATTAATTCAAAAGATATTAAATTAAAAGATAAATTAGTAGTTAAGGTTGGAGAAACAATTCCGGCTGATGGAATTATATTAAGTGGAAAAACAAGTGTTGATGAATCAATTATCTCAGGAGAATCTTTACCAATATTAAAAGTAGAAGATGATCATGTTATTGGAGGAAGTGTTAATAAAGAAGCACCAATTACCATTTTAGTAAATAAAGAAAGAAAAGATAGTGTTTTAAATAAAATAGCTTCTTTAGTTGCTGAAGCTAGTAATATGAAAACACCTTTAACTGAAAAAGTAGATAAAGTTGCTAAGATTTTTATACCTACAGTAATGATAATTGCTTTAGTTGTTTTTATTTCATGGTTAATTGCTGGAATTTTAAATAACAATACACCAATTATTTCAATAGGACACTTTAATTCAGTTTTTGATGAAGCATTTACTTTTGGAGTAGGAGTTTTAGTAATCTCTTGTCCATGTGCTTTAGGTCTTGCAACCCCCATCTCTTTACTTGTAGGAAGTAGTGTATTTTCAAAAAATTATGTCCTTGTACAAAAAAGTGAAGGTATAGAAAAAGTTAAAGATATAGATTGTTTAGTACTTGATAAAACAAATACTATAACTGAAGGAGAATTATCAGTATCTTCTTTAAATATCTTAGATAACACTAAAACAAGCTTACTATCAAAAATATATACTATTGAAAAATATAGTGAACACCCTATTGCTAAAGCAATATCATCATATTTAAAAGAAAATAACTTAGATATTACGTTATCAAGTGATTTTATGATGAATGAAACTATTCCTGGAGGAGGAATTAAAGCCACATTTAAAAATAATGAAGTAATATTTATTACAAATAAAGAACATGCTAAAACATTAATTTCTATACCTAAAGATATAGAAGAAAGCATTGATAATTCGACATATAATGGTGAATTATCAATACTTGTATATGATTTAAACGGTAATATTTACGCTTTATTTTATTTGAAAGATAAATTAAAGAAAGAAGCTAAAGAATTTATTATTGAAGCTAAAAAACACTTCAAAAAGATAGTTCTTCTTACTGGAGATAATAAAAATATTGCTTCTTATATTGCAAAAGAAGTAGGAATAGACACTGTTATTAGCGAAGTTAAACCTTTAGATAAAGATAAAGAGATTATTAAGTTACAAAATGAAGGATATAAAGTAATGATGGTTGGAGATGGAGTTAATGATTCTATTGCTTTAACTAGAGCTGATATTGGAGTATCTATTGCAAAAGGTAGCGATATTGCTATTGCGAGTGCAACATTTATTTTAATGAGAAATAATTTAAACGATATATTTAAAATACTTAATATTTCTAGAAGAATTAGACATAACATTTCTTTTAACGTATTCTGGGCATTTATTTATAACATTATATTTATTCCAGTAGCAGCAGGAGTATTCTCTTTCTTAGGTTTTATATTAGAACCAATGTACTGCGCTATACTTATGGCTTGTAGTAGCGTTACCGTATGTTTAAATGCTTTAACTTTATTTATTAAAAAGAACTAATAATTAAATAGGAGGGTTATTCATAAAGGTAATCCTCTTTTTATATGAAAGTTATCGTTATTTTTATAAATTTTAAATTAGTACTTGTTTGTACTTATTTTAGTATTTTGGATTAAGAAGATTAGAGGTTTTTGATAATCTTTCTAGAATATTGTTATCAATAATTGAAGACTCATAAGCATCGTTTAAAGAATAGAATTTATTATCATAAAATGCATTAGGAATTAATGTTGGATAAACTAATTCATATTCTCCAATTTTGATCTTTTTTACATCGGCAGTATGACTAGAATCGTAAGGAAAAAAAGAAACTATATGAACTTTTTCTTGCTCTTCACCAATAAAATAGGTTCCATAATATCCTTCAAAAAGAATATCATTATAAGGATCTTCATATTTATTATTTTCATTTAGGTTTTTAGCATATATCTCTTTCATGTTTAAAATATCACCATAAGTTAAATATTTAAGAAAATATAGATCTTTTTTAACTAAAATATAATCATCTTTATTATTAGTAGAACAAGAAGTTAAAGATATTAAAGTCAAAAGAGGCAAGACTAAAGTTGATAGTTTTTTCATAGTATTTTGTTCCTTTATAAAATAAGCTTAATAAAGATTGTAGGTTGGTGCAACAAATTTAAATAATATTGATTTAAAAATTAGATAAGTCCATTTATAATTGATATACTTTAAAAGATTAGAGGAATTAAAAGAAATGAAAATACTTGTTACTGGCGGATTAGGATTTATAGGCACTAACTTTGTTAAGATGCTTTTAGGTAAATATAAAGATTATAAGATAGTAGTTTTAGATAAATTAACATATGCTGCAAATAAGATTATGCTTAATGAATTTAAAAATTTTTCAAATTTTAAATTCATTAAAGGTGACATTGCTAATTATGAATTTCTGGAAAAAGTATTTAGAAAAGAAAAATTTGATTATGTAATTAACTTTGCTGCTGAAACAAGTGTTGATAAATCTTTTACTTTTCAAAATGAATTTGTTTCGTCTAATGTTTTAGGTGTCGTTAATCTTGCAATGCTTTGTTTAAAATATAAAGTTAAAAGATTACATCAAGTTTCAACTGATGAAGTATATGGAGATTTAGAGCTAGATTCTAAAAAGAAATTTAAAGAAGATTCTCCTTTTAATCCAAAAAATCCTTACGCTTTAAGTAAAGCCCAAGCAGAAGAATATTTACTTATGTTCCATAAATTAAATGGATTAAATGTTACTATTTCTAGAAGTACTAATAACTTTGGAATGTACCAAGCAAGTGATAAACTAATTCCATTAGTAATTAATAGAGCTTTAAATAAGATGGAAGTTCCGGTTTATGGAGATGGTAAAAACGTAAGAGATTGGATCTTTGTTCTAGATCACTGTAAAGCTTTAGATTTAATACTTTTTAACGGAAAAGATGGCGAGGTTTATAATATTGGAGCAGATGAATTTCATTCCAATATTAATTTAGTTAAATTCATATTAAAGAAACTTAAAAGAAGTGAAAAACTTATTGAATTCGTTAAAGATAGAAAAGTTAATGATAAGAAGTACGCTTTAGATTTTTCTAAGATTACTAATGAACTTGGTTATCGTAAAGATTATGATTTTGAATACGCTTTAGATTTAACAATTGATTATTATAAAAGTAGGTAAAAATGGCAGAAAATAAAGAGAATATTAAAGTAATTTCGAATAATAGAAAAGCTCATTTTAATTATTTCTTGAGTGATTTTTTAGAGTGCGGGATTGAACTTAAAGGAAGTGAAATTAAATCAATTAGAAATCATAAAGTTTCTATTGATGATGCCTATGTTGTTATAAGAAATAATGAAATGTATGTTTTAAACATGAATATTAGTGAATACGAAAAATCAAGTGTATTTAATCATGATCCTTTAAGAAGTAGAAAACTACTTCTACATAAAAGAGAAATTGCTAAATTTGTTAAATATACAAAAGAAAAAGGCTTTACCATTGTTCCTACAAAAGTTTATTTAAAGAAAGGTAGATGTAAAGTAGAAATAGCTTTAGCTAAAGGTAAAAAGATTTACGATAAGCGTGAAACAATTAAAAATAGAGATATAGATAGAAATATTGCTAAAGCATTAAAAAGATAAAATACGTTAATTTAAGTTACCACGTGAAAAGAGGTTTCCATGAGAAAGATGTCACAACTCTACAAAATAGCATTTAGTGCGTTGTTTATAGCTTTAGGCGTAATTCTTTCTAGAGTGTTATCGATTAACTTTCTAGCAGGATTACCATTTTTAAAAATCTCTTTAACAATGAGTGTAGTTTTATTCTCATCTTTTTATTTAGGCCCGATTTATGGAACTATAATCTCTTTTGCAATTGATTTTATTGGTGCTTTATTAATGCCTATTGGGCCTTATGACTTTTTATATTCAATTCCAGCAATAGTACAAGGATTTACTCCATTTTTACTTTATGTTTTATTTATTAAAATTCATGCTGATAGAAAATATCCTATAGTTCTTGGAATTTTACTTCTTTTAATGAATGCAATTGTCATAACTTTTGTATTAACTCATACCAATGTTAAAGTAACAGGTGAAGATTCTATTACTATTACTCCTACATTAAAATGGGTAATTCCATTAGTTTCTTTCCTTGTGTCATTAATTTTCTATATTGGTGTAATAATCTTTAAAACAAGATTTAAAGATTCTAGATTTAATCAAAATTATTCACTTTATGTTTTAGTAATATCAGTAATTCTTACTTATTTTGCATTTAAAATCCCTATTTCTTCATGGGTAACTTCTTATAGAATGGGATTTTCTTTTGAACTAGTTTATGGTGCAAAATCTTTAACCGCATTTTTATCGATGTTTGTTCATATAATTATTGTATGTTTAGCATTATCGTTATCTTTAAAAATAGGAGTAAGAGGTGCACTTTTATCACCAAAGCTTGCTATTTCTAGAGAAATTAATCAAGAAGAGAGGAATAAATAATGTTAGAAGAAAATAGAAATAAACCAAAAGTAGAAGAAGAAAATGAATTAGATGAAAAAAGAAGAAAAAGAAATAAAATTATTGTTATTTCTTTATTTATCGCTTTAGTTTTAATAATTATTATATGTTTTGTAGTTATTTTATCTCTTAATGGAGGAAATATTTCTCCTAGTGACAACTGTGGATCTAACGGGGGGACTTGTCCCATTGGTATCTTGTTATTAAATTCTTTTCATCTATAGAATATATTTTTAAAGCGTTTTTATACATTAATTTATCGTAATCATCTTTTCTTAAACCAATCTTATTTGAAAAATAACCTTTGTAAAATTTATGATTAAGTGTATCTTTCCCGTCTATTGGTGAATCACTTCCAAACATTATTTTATTTATAATATTTAATTTTTTAGCTTCTCTAAGAGATTCCATATTTACCCAAGCTGTATCACCATATAAATTAGATACCTCTTTAAGTTTACTTAGAGCGTATTTATTATTTGAACCTAACTCAAGATGAGCGGCAATAAAGTTAATATCATGGTTATTTTTAGCTAAAGTAGCAAGTTCATTAATATTTGCATATTCATCTAAAGCAGTATGAACTAATATTGGAAGATTATATTTTCTAGCAATTTTTAAAAATGGTTCTAACTTTTTAGAAGTACACTTTGTTTGACTTAAGGTAGGATGAAATTTTAAACCATGAACTAATTCTTGGTGTTCACTAATAAATTTATCAATAGCTAGAGCATCTTTTTTAGAAAAGTGAAGTGTTCTAAACCAAATTAATATACCAAAACCTTTATTTCTTCTAACAAAATCTAAAATATAATCTAATGATGTTAAAAAAGGCATTACTTTAAGATTTTCTCTATAAATTTCTGTTTGATCAATACTTACTAAAGCATAAGATATATCATAATTATTAAAATTATATAGAAGATTATTTTCACATTCTTTTAAAGTTTTCCAATATCCTAAATGAGTGTGTGTATCAATTACATAATTAAGTTTTTTCATAGATAAATTTATTATATAATTATTTAAATGATTGTTAATCATTTATTACATTAATTAAACTATTTATATTTATGCAAGATATTAAAAAATATATACCTAAAATTATTACTATTAGTGGAGTATTTATCATTATTTTGGGATTAATAACAATATTAATCCCTTCTTTAGCAACTCCTAATTATCGTTTATATAAAAATAGTAACGATGTTACTGATTTATATTTAACTAGTAATGATGAAGAAAATTGTGTTTATTCTTTATCTAGTGAAGAAGATTCTAAAGTATTCGCTGTTAATTATTCTTATGATTTTAATCCATTTGCTAATACTTTAGGAAGTGTAAACATTAATACTTTATATGCTGATAATAATTTAAGTAGTGATAAGCATAGTATATCTTTATTCTTAAATGTTGTTATTGGCATAGAAGGTGAATTTGAAGAATTTGCTAATAGTAATGAATATAAACTTCTTAGTGTTCCTTCTATTTATCTTTCTTCAACTTTAAACAAACAACTTTCTGATACGTTAGAAATAAGAGGAAATAACTTAACTTACTCTTTTAAAGAGATTAAGTTTGATTTTGCAACAAGTGATTTAATAGATAGAGATTTAAAAGTTTATATTAATGCTTTAGATAAATTACTTTTTTCAGATAATAGTGGTAATTTTTATGATCTTGAATTATATATTAGTGATATAGATTTATGGTTTTTTGTTGGGTAGAAGGAGAAAATATGTTAGATTTAGTACCTTTATTTTTAGATTTAATTAGTTTTGATACAATGAGTGATGAAGTTTCTACTACTTATCCAAGTAGTGAGAAAGAAAGTGAATTTGCTGATAAATTAGTAGAAATTTTACATTCTATTGGTGTAAGTAATGCTTATAAAGATGAATATTCTTTAGTCTATGCTCATGTTGATAATAATAAAGAAAAAACAATTGGATTAATTGCACATATGGATACTTCACCAGCATTAAAAGGCGGGATAAAAAATCCTCGTATTATTAAAAATTATGATGGAAAAGACATCAAATTAAACGATAAATATTTAATGGAAGTTAATGAATTTCCTTTCTTAAAGGAAATTCAAGGTGATGATATTATTGTCACTGATGGAGAACATCTTTTAGGCGGAGATGATAAAGCTGGAATCGCAATCATTCTAACTTTTGTTAACTATTATATTAATCATAAAGATGAATTTAACTATAATCTTGCTATTTCTTTTACTCCAGATGAAGAAATTGGTAAAGGAGCACTCCATTTTGACATTAAAAAGATGAAGGCTGATGTTGCTTATACTCTTGATGGAGGAAGCATTTTTGAAGCAAGTTATGAAAACTTTAATGCAGCTCATGCTACCTTAAAAATTTATGGAGTAGGAGTTCATCCAGGTAGTGCAAAAGATATAATGGTAAATGCTGCTATGTTAGCTAGTGAATACGTTTTACTTCTTCCTAGTGAAATGGTTCCAGAAAAAACTGAAAATAGAGAAGGCTTTATTCATTTAACTGATATTAAAGGAGATGTTGAAGAAGCTAGCTTATCTTTTATTTTAAGAGATCACGATAAAGATTTACTTGAAGAAAAGAAAGTAATTATGCAAAAAGCCCTCGAAACTCTTAAAAATAAATATCCACATGGAAAGTTAGAATTAACAATTGAAGATGATTATCGTAATATGTTTGATTATTTTAAAAACGATATGACCGCTATAAATTTAATCAATAAAGCATATTTAAATTCTAATGTTAAACTTACTTATTCTCCTATTAGAGGCGGAACTGATGGTGCAACAATTACTTATTTAGGTCTGCCTTGTCCAAATTTAGGTGTTGGAGATTTCTCACCTCATGGTAGATTTGAAGTAGTTTCTATTAATCAAATGGAAAAAATGGTTGAAATATTAAAAGAACTTTTTAAATAAAATTCTTTTTTCCTTTATAATTTAAGAATGCCTGAGAAAGAAAAAGAAAATAACATAGTCGAAAACAAATTGGACGGTGATTTAGATAAAAAAGATCCTAAAGTTGATTTTAAAAAAAGAACACAAGCAAAGAAACTTTGTGATCAAGCTTTTAAGCTTATTAAAAGCGATAATAAAGAAGAAGCTAATAAATTAATTGATGAAGCTTATGCTTTAGATGAAAACTTTGCTGACATATTTTTAGCAAAACTTTATTTAAGTTATGATGTTAAAACTTATAATGAACTTAGAAGTAAAGCTAATGAAGAAATAGTAAATTCTCCATTTTTTAAAGCTGCATATGATTTAGGAGATCAAAAACTTAAAGATAAATTAAATTATGTAGTAGAAGAAGTTGAATATAAAAGAGTTGAACTAAATCTAGAAGGTGCCGATATTGAGCAACTTTTAAAACATTTAAGAATACAAAAACAGAAGCATGTTGATTATACCTATACAATTTCGCTTATTTTAACTACGCTTTATAAATCTTTTAGATATATTACAAAGCAATTTGTTGATGAAAATCTTGTAAAAGATAATTTGATTGCTATTCTTAGAAAAGGCGAAGGAAATTTCCAATATTATGTTGATATTCTTTATCATTTTGATGATATTAGCGATATTAAAGATATTATTGGGCAAATTATCAAGGAACATAAAGCTTTAAATACCTATCTTTTATTGGTGCTAAGAAAGGTAATTGAAAATAGTTATAACGATAAAGATAAATTAATTGATATTAAGTCATTCCTTGAATTTACTTATGTAAATCATGAAGCAGATGATTTAATTAATTTAATTAATCCTCATTTAAAACAAAACAAAGAATTAAATAAACGTGCTTTAATAGTTGGAACACTTTGTTCAACTTTAGTTATCGCCTTTATTGGAATTGGAATTGGTGCTGCAACTAATACCCGTGATGCTCCTGTTATTTTAAATGGAGTAACTTATACTAAAAATAATTCTAATGGTTATACAATTACAGCTTATGATTTTGAATCTAATTCATTAACTTTAGAAGATTCTATTGATGGTCTTCCAGTTAATGAGATTAATCCTACTTTATTTGCAAATTCTGATATCCAATACATTTATAATTTTCCTGATAATATTCGTGAAATTCCTGATGGTTGTTTTGAATCTTGTGATTCACTTGTTGAAATTGAAATATCTTCTTCATCAATTCTTTCTAGTATCGGGGGAAATGCTTTTAAAGACTGCGTCTATCTTACAACTTTAAACATTCCTCAATTTGTTCAATATATTGGTCAAGATGCTTTTTTAAATACTCCAAATTTGATTAATCTTACTAAAGAAACTCATAATGAATTTGATGAAAATTATATTGGTTTAACAAAAAGAGCTTTAGAAATAGATTTAGATGATGGACAAATTTTAGATTCTGAAGGAGAAGAGATAACTTTACCAACATATTTTTATTCTTGGGATGAATTAGAATTTGTTTTACCTGAGAAACAAAATTACGACTTCGTTGGTTTTGAAATTAACGAAAATCCTGAAACAACAATTGCTCCGGAAGAAAATAGCGATACAATTACAATTCCAACTCAAGGCTATTATTCACTTGGTTTAAAAGCCGAATATTTAACTGCTGAAAGATTTGTTGATGCTGAAAATGGATATAGAGTCACTTATATTGCTTTAGATGATAGAACTCATTATCGTTTAGAATCTGTTGAAAGAATTGATAGTGATTTTACAACAAATTCATTAATTTTAAGACACTTTATTGGAGGAGTTCCAGTTGACGAAATGAATCCTGAAGCATTTAGTGGATCAGTTAAACGTTCAATTGCCCAAATTATTAATTTCTCAACTTACATTAAAGAAATTCCTGACGATGCATTTAATGGCTGCGTTAGACTTGAAGAATTTATTTTCTCAAATAGTGAACCTTCTCAACTTGTAAGAATTGGTAATAATGCCTTTAGAGATTGTTCAAGTTTAACTTCAATTGTTTTACCTTCTTCTGTAAAAGAGATAGGTGATGGAGCTTTTGCTGAAACAGAAAGTTTAACTCAATTCTCATCAAGTTATGATTTCTTCCCTAATGGCGATACAACTCATCAAGAAGCTATTAGAATTGGATTTACACCAAGACAATATACTTATACTATTGAAGATTCTGAAACTCCAACACAAACTGGAACTTACTTTATTCCAGAAGAAGTTTTAAGAATTGATTTTGAACCTCGCCCAAATATGAGGGGTGTTTTAATTGATGAAATTGATGGTGCAGTAGAAGTAGCAAGTTCAGATAAAAATAGTTTCATTTACTTTAATGTTATGGGCCATGAATCACTTGATTTACATTTATATTATGAAAAATATTATTCTTCCGATTTATATCGTTCAGAAATAGATTTAGGAACAACAAATGAAGTTCAAATCGGTCCAAATGAAGAGTTTGTTCTTAATTTAGAAACCATTTTATATGATAGAGAAACTAGAGTAAGAGTACCTTATGAAGCAAATGTTGCTTATATTGTTGATGAAAATGCTGTTACTTCAAATGTTGACTATGAAATTACGAATCAAGGTTTAGTCTTAAGATTAAAAGAAGGATCTACTCCAAATACTTCCGGAGCTATTGCTATTTATTCCGAGATTAGAGGAACTTATTCAAATAAAGCTATGATTACATCTGATAGAGTATTTATTTCTATTAGATTTACTGACTAAAGGAGGAGAATTGATGAAAAAATGTCCAGATTGTGGTGCTGAAAATCAAGATAATGCCAAATTCTGCCTTTCTTGTGGGGCTTCTTTAAGCGAATATAATTTAAGATGTCCTAGATGTAATAATGTTTGTCCACCAGGATCAAAATTTTGTCCAGTTTGTGGATATCGTTTTACATCAACTTCTGATTGTGAAACTAAGACTTTTTCAACTATTGATGAATCTAAAATTGATGAAGAAACTTATTTAGTTGAACAAAAAAATATTAAACAAAGAGTATATAATTCAAAAATTAAAGATATTAACAGAGATGAAATTTCATCTACTCCAAGTGATAAGATTTTAGAATATAACGAAGATTATTTATCAAAAGAAAGTAAAATTTCACCAGAAAAGATGTTAAAGATTGAAAATAAAGTTCATTTAGCTGAATTTATTACTTCTTTACTAATATTAATTTTTGGTTTTGTTGTAGCTTTTATGCCTCTTGTAAAAACAAGTGATGGAACTATTAATTTTATTAATATTTTAATTACTAACTGGAATGAAATTGTCTCAGAATTTTCTTTAGGAGTTAATTTCTTCGGAAATGCAATGACGGCATCTTTTTCACTTTTCTTACAATTTATATTTTTAGCATCATTTTTGACATTCTCTTTAATTGCTTCAGCTTTAGTATTAATTAGAGGGTTAAATGATATTAAAAATAAAGATTATCAACATAATTTTTATTTGATTGTATTACCTTCAATTATTATTTTCTCACTTATTTTAATTTCGATTGGATTTAGTTCAGATATCGAAACAATTGAAGTTATGCCTATTTTATATTACATAGTTTCTTTATTATTCCTTATTTCAATAGGTGGATATAATATTTATAAAGTTGCTTTAGTCAAAAATAAGATGATGATAGTAAGAAGAAGTTTACTTTTAGTATCTTTTGTTTTTGGAATGATTACTTTAATAATTTTAGGTACTAAAATACTTCAATTTACTAATTTAGATTCTAATTTAACTTCATCTAGTTCAATTTATTCTTATTTACATGAAATTTTAAATAGTTTTAATCAAAATAATAATGCAATATCTTTCTATTTAGGATTTGTTGCTTACTTTATGTTTGCTCTTGAAGTAATGTTTATTGCTTTAACAACATATTATTCTTATAAGATGATTAAGTTATATAATCATTTTAAATTATATGCACTATTATTTTCTATTTTTTCTTTAGTTCTTGCTATTTTATCAATGATTTTATTTACAATTTCTACATTCTACTCTAATTTAGATGTATCTTATTCTTTGACTATAGTTCCAACCATAGTTTTAATATTCTCAATTATTGTTTTCTTTATTAACTTAACAGTATTTGTAATATTTAGAGATGATAAGAAATCTTTTAGCTTTAAAAAGAATAAAAAAGAGGTAAGTTCTAATGGAAAATAATGTAAAAATCAAAGATATATTATCTTGGGACGAATATTTTATGGGAATAGCACTTTTAAGTGCTAAAAGAAGTAAAGACCCAAATACTAATGTTGGAGCATGTATTGTTGATAACGATCATAAAGTAGTTTCTATTGGATATAATGGAATGCCTAAAGGACTTGATGAAAATAAGTTATCTTGGAATAAAAATGAAGGTTTAGATTCTAAATATCTTTATGTTTGTCACGCTGAATTTAATGCAATTTTAAATACAAAGAATAATACAAATCTTAAAGGTTGTACAATTTATGTAACCTTATTTCCCTGTAACGAATGTGCTAAAGCAATCATTCAAGTAGGTATATCTAAAGTAATTTATTTAGAAGATAAATATCATGATTCTACTGAAACTAAAGCTTCTAGATTACTTTTTGATTTAGCAGGAATAAAATATGAGCCTTATAAAGGTAGATATAAAGAAGTTATTTTGAAATAATAACTTCTTTATATGATTATTTAGTTAAAGTTATAGATTCAGAATATTCTTTTAAAATTAAACCATATTCATCTTGAATTTTAAAATCAATATTTACTCTTTTTATATCCTTTTTATCATTGGATTTAATGAAGAAATAATGGTAATAGCTTAATGTTACTCCAGATTCTCCTTCGCTTTTTGGTTCATATTGTAAGAATGATAAATTTAAAGAATCTCCACTTAACGTATTAGAAGTTAAGCAAGTTTTATAATATATTCCATAAATTGTATGTAGAGATACTAATGATATTAATGAAGAATCATTAAAAGATTCTTCATTAATAGTTAATTTTGAAATTTTATCTAATTCCAATATAGAATCTTCTTTTAAACTATTACTTATTTCATTAAATTCTTCATAAGAAGTAATGTTTTTATAGTTAACAACTTGATTATTATTAAAAATCCCATTAGTTTCATCTAAAGAAGTTGAATAATAATGAATAGTTCCTTTATTTAAATATGTAGGTTCATTAGAAGAACAACCGGTTAGAAGAAACAAGCTAATTAAAGTAAGATAAGATTTCTTCATCATTTAGCTCTCCCATAAGGTATTTTTCATAACCATGTTTTGACAACATCTTTAGTTATTTCTCTATTATTCTATTATTTATTTTATTATTTCTTCTTAAATCAGAAAGATAAGTATTATCAAAGATATTAAAAGGAGAAACAAGTAAAAATAATAATAAGTAAAATAAATAGATAATAAATGTTAAGAAACCAATAACTGAATCACCATTATTTGGACTTAAATCATTTATTATTCCCTCTAAAGTAAATTCTTTAATATAGAAAGCTACTAAACACATTAAAACTAAAGATAGAATATTAATTACTGGTATTAAAATAATTTTATATGGTTTATAAAATTTATTCTTATAAGAAAATATTCCTAAAATTACTAAAATAACAATATAAATTAATAAAGAAATAATAATTAATACTGAAAGGAATGTAAAATTACTAAAAATATAACCTGGATCATAAGAGCTTGTTTTTAATATCATATAAAAATAAGAAGCAGAGAAGATTGTTCCAGGAACTAAGGCTAATAAATAATATAAAGTATGAATTTTGAAACTATTCTTTTTATTTTCTTCATTATCTTTATTAATTAAAGAATTTGTAAGTATTAAATCATTATATTCTTTAATCTTTTCATTATCTTTTCCTTTATTCTCGTAATAAAGGAAAAGAACATTATGAATAACTAATAAAATTATATTTAATAATAAGATAATGGCATTAAGTCCACCATTATTTAAAAAGCTATAAATAGTATTAACAATTAGAGAATAAACTAATAAACCTAAAGTTAATAAAATAAACAAGATATTATATTTATTCTTTATTTCTTTCATTTCACTTTTTATTTTTATATACAAATAAAGATGACGAGATAAACAAAAAAGTGGAATTAACTCAATTACATAAATAAATACTTTAACTGTATCTAAGTTATAAATAGGAATTAAAGAATTTAATAATATAAAAATATCTAAGTTTAAAATAATAAAACTAAGAGAATATAATTCATAATTTTTAAATTTTGCTTTCATATTTACTCCATTGTACCACAAACAAAGTCCCGACTTAAGAACCCGTTTCTTAAAAATCCAATATAGAATCCTTGCTTATGATACCAAAAATAAGAAATAGCACTAGCTATTAATGCAAATGTTACAATAGCAATAGCTAAAATTACCTTTAAGGCAGTAGGCATAAGACTTAATATAGCAGCTACTTTTAATGAAATTATACCTACAACTTCTTCAATAAATACTTCAGGAACATTGTCATCAATAAGTTCATAGATATCAACAATAGCATTTAATATACTAAGAGTTGCATTATAGAACATAATGGCTGCTTCTTTTGACACTTATAATGGCAATTCAGATTTTTTTGTGGACACTGATTTCTATACATATAGTTATAATCGTTTAAATTTTGTAAATCCTTATAGCAATAAGGAACCTTATAAAACTCAAAATAGCGACCCATATTATAATTTAAACTTGTTCAATTTTATGGAATTTGGTGATACAGTGAGCTCAGAACCTTTTAATGTTAGTCTTACTACAAAAATTGAAATCATGAAGGCAAGTGGGAGTGTTCTAGGAAATAACGAAGTAACAGCCTTTAGTTTTAACACCTCGTTTAATTTTACAAATAATTAAAGTTGATAAAAACTCAAAAAGAAGTAATAATTATATCCTAATTAATAATTGACTTATTAATTAGTTTTATTACGAGCAAAATGGAAAAAGAAAAGATTATTGAAGTTAAAGATTTAATATTTTATTACGAAGACAAAAAGAAGGTACTTGATAACGTTTCTTTTGAAATATATAAAGGCGAATATGTTACCTTAATTGGTCATAATGGTAGTGGTAAATCAACGCTAGCTAAACTTTTATCTTATATTTTAGAACCTATTGATGGAAAAATTTATATTGAAGGTGAAGAGTTAAATGAAAACTCCATTAAAAATATTAGATCTAAAATAGGAATTGTTTTTCAAAATCCAGATAATCAATTTATTGGTTCAACTGTTGAAGATGATATTGCTTTTGGTTTAGAAAATCGTAATGTAAAACAACAAGAAATGAGAAAGATAGTAAAAGAATTTGCTACCAAAGTAGGAATGGATAAATTTTTAAATAAAGAGCCAGAAGAACTTAGTGGTGGACAAAAACAAAGAGTTGCTATAGCTGGTATTTTAGCTCTTAATTTAAAAATTATTATATTTGATGAAGCTACTTCAATGCTAGATCCTGAAGGAGTAGAAGAAATTAGAAATTTAATTTTGACAATGAAAAAAGAAAATCCTGAATTAACGGTAATTTCTATTACTCATGATATTGAAGAAGCTTATCTTTCAGATAGAGTTATTATTTTAAATGAAGGAAAAATATATAAAAACGATGTACCTAACGAAGTATTTAAAGACGAAGAAGAAATGAGAAAAATTGAACTTGATATACCATTCGTATTAAAGATTAAAAATGAATTAAGTAAAAGAAATATTATTGTACCGAGTGAAATTAAAACAATTGAAGGAGTGGCTAAATTTTTATGTCAATGATAGAGTTCCACCATGTTTCATTTGTTTATAATAAAAAAGATCCTAATCGTTATGATGCTATTAACGATATAAATTTTAATATTGAAGAAAACGATTTTGTAGCTTTAGTAGGTAAGACTGGTTCAGGTAAATCAACTTTAATTCAAACCTTAAATGGATTACTTCTTCCTTCTAAAGGTTATACCAAAGTAAAAGATTTTATTGTAACCGGAGATAAAGAGATCATTAAAAAGTTAGTAAAAGAGAAAAAATATAAGAAAACAGAATTAAAAAACTTTTCTAAACTTAGAAAAGAAGTAGGAATGGTTTTCCAATTTCCTGAATATCAACTTTTTAGTGAAACAGTTTTAAAAGATGTAATGTTTGGTCCTAAAAACTTTGGTTTTAAAGAAAAAGAAGCTGAAGAAAAAGCTAAAGAGTGTTTAAAGAAAGTTGGACTTGATGCTTCTTATTTTAATAGATCACCTTTTGAGTTGTCGGGAGGAGAAAAAAGAAGAGTAGCTATAGCTGGAATTATAGCCTCTAATCCTTCTATTTTAGTTTTAGATGAACCAACAGTTGGTTTAGATCCTAATGGTAGAAAAGAAATATTAGATCTAGTTAAAAAAATACATCAAGAAGGAACAACAATTATTATTGTTACTCATGATATGGAAACAGTAATGAATTATGCCAATAAAGTAATAGTTTTAAAAGATTCAAAATATTTAGGAATGATGAAGCCTAGTGAATTATTTAATAAAGATGATATAGAAACTTATTCTTTAGAAGTTCCACCTTTTTATAAATTTAAACGTTATTTAAAAGAATATGGTTATAAAAAAGATATTAGTGAAGCTAATGATTTAGCTTCACTAATAAATATTTTAAGTGAGGAGAAATAATAGATGAGAAGCGATATTTTAGGTAAATATACTCCTTATAATTCTATTATTCATCGTCTAGATCCTAGACTTAAGTTTTTTGCACTTATTTTACTTATGGTTATAGTATTTTTACCTTTTGGTAACTATACAAATAGGTTTATTGTTTTAGGTATTTTAACTTTAATTATTGGTTTAATTATGGTTATTGGAAGAGTATCTTTTTCTTCATTTTTTAGATCACTTTCGTCTTTATGGATGATGGTAATATTTCTTTTAATATTCATGTTTTTTATACCTACTAAAGGAGATTATCCAATATATTCATTTAATGAAAACTATACTTTATATTGGGATAATTTACTTCAAGTAGCTCATATTTTAGTTAGATTAATTTTAATGATTGCTCTTACAATTATTTTAACTTCTACAACTTTACCAATGGATATAACTTATGCTTTAGATTGGTATTTAACGCCATTAAAACTAGTTAAATTTCCTACTCAAGTAGTATCTTTAACAATTTCTTTAGCTTTAAGATTTATTCCAACATTACTTAATGAAGCTAATAGAATTATGAACGCTCAAAAATCTAGAGGAGTAGATTATAATAAAGGCTTTTTTATGGCTAAAATTAAATCTATTACTACCTTAATTATTCCTTTACTTGTATCTTGTTTTTCTAGAAGTGATGAACTTGCTATTGCAATGGAAGCAAGAGGTTATGATCCTTATAAACATAGAACTAGATATAAGAGTTTAAAGTTTTCTTATAAAGATTTAATTGCTTTATTAATCATTATCCTTATTGCCTCTATGGTAATTACTTTTTCAATTTGTAGTTCTACAATATCTGGCTTTGATGATATTATTAACTTTATATGGGGAATAAAGACAATATAACTAAAAAATATAACTATAAGATTATCTTTTCTTATGATGGAAATAACTTTTTTGGATATGCTAAACAAGTTAATAAGAAAAGTATAGAAGAAGAAGTTACATCTAAAATAGCATTAATTTTAAATTTTAAAGAATTTAAAATATATGCTAGTGGAAGAACAGATAAAAAAGTACATGCCATTAATCAAGTGGCTAATTTCTTTTTACCATTTAAAATAGAAGATAAATACTCTTTAGATTCTTTCTTATATAAAATAAATAAAGTAATTAGTCCTGAAATTTATATTAAATCTATTAAAAGAGTAGCTTTAAGTTTTAATGCTAGATTTAATGCTAAAAAGAAAATATATTATTATCTTATTAACTTTAAATCGTATGATCCATTAAAAAGAGATTATGAACTTTATGTTCATAATCTAGATTTAAATAAAATTAAAGAAGTTATTAGTGTTTTTATAGGAACACATTCTTTTATTAATTTTACTTCTAAAGAAAAAGATGATGAACGTAACTTTATTCGTACTATATTTAATATTAAAGTTGTAAAAGTAGATAGTTCTAGAATAAAACTAGTATTTATTGGTGATGGCTTTATGAGATATGAAATAAGAAAAATAGTTGGTACTATTTTAGCCTATAACGATTACAAAATTACTTTAGAAGATATTAAATCTAAACTTAATAATATAGATAATAGAGATATAGTCCCTTTTACTGCAAAAGGTAATGCTTTATATTTAGATAAAGTTATTTACTAAGTTTAGATTTAATATTTATATTGTATGTTTAACAAAATAATTCTGCATAATATTAAAAATATTCGATAGTTATCGTAATTTTTTAATAATTTATTTAGCATAAGTTTGTAGTAAGTTAATCTATATGTTTTGAAGGATAGTAAAAGACGTTAAAACTTGATAATACTCGATTTATTATTGAAAATAGAACTATAGAAGTAGTATCATAATAACGCTTGTTTTAAAGAAATAAGCGTTATTTTTATTTATAATATAAGGAGAAATAGATATGGGAAGACATTTTGAAGTTAGAGCTGCTTCTATGGCTGCTACTGCTAAAAAGAAATCTGCACTATATATGAGAGCTTCTAAAGAAATCTATATGGCTGCAAAAAGAGGTGTTCCTGATCCTAACTCCAACCTTGCACTTAGAAGTGCTATTGATAAATATAGAAAAACATGTCCAAAAGACGTTATTGATAGAGCAATTAAAAAAGCCCAAGGTGGAGATGCAACTTCCTATATTGAAGGAAGATATGAAGCTCTTGGACCAGCTGGCACTTTATTAATTATCGATACATTAAGTGATAATTCAAATAGAGCTTTAGTTAACGTTAGAACTATTATTACAAGAAAAGGTGGACAACTTGGTTCAGTTTCTTATAACTTTGAACACGTTGGTGTTTTGGCTTTTAAATATGATGGAAGTGAAGAAGCACTTGAAGAAGATTTAATTCTTAATGATGTTGACGTTAAAGAAATTAATAACGAAGACGGAGAAGTTGAAATTCTTGTTGCACCAAATGATTTTGAGAAAGCAAAAGAAGTTTTAAAAAATCTTAATATCACTGATTTCGAAGTTGCTGAAGTTACCATGATGGCTAATGATAAGATAACTTTAGAAGGTGAAGATCTTAAGAAATTCCAAGAATTACTTGATCAATTAGATGATTGCGAAGACGTTCAAAACGTTTATCATAACGTCGATTTATAATTTAAAATCAAAATTATTTACTTACCTCTAGGTTTAAAACTTAGAGGTTTTATTTTCGTTTTAAAAACGTTTACAATTACCTGATTTTTTAATTGACATTATAATGTCAATAATAAAATTGAAAGCAATCAAGCTTATTCTTTATAGTTGACAATAGTTCGATATCGAACAAATTTTATGAAAGCACTTTCATATTTTTTTCTTAAAATTTGTCTTGAATTTAAAATTTTGAGGTCTTAAAATATTGTTCGATTTTGAACTAAATTAAATTTTCAAAGTTATATATCTATGAGATCTGTTACAAGTATTCATTATATCTATAAAAATATAGAGGCGATGTTTAAAAGGGTTGATCCTGGAAAAGAACATGATCATCTTGCACCTAGTTTATTTACTTACATGGAATTTATTTACTATAAAAATGATATATTACATGAAGAAGTAAATCAGTCAACGATAGAAAAAGAATTTGTTCTTCCTAAGGCGAGTGTTAATAACGCTTTAACTCACTTAGAAGAAAAAGGATATGTAAATAGAGTAGAAGATAAATTAGATAAAAGAAAAAAGTTAGTATCTTTAACTCCAGAAGGGAAGGAAATTTATTTAAAGATTGCTAAAGACCACGATATAGTTTCAGAAGCTTTGTTCAAAGGTTTTGATAAAAAAGAGCGTGAAACCTTAGCAAAACTATTAAATAAAGTGGTTATAAATATAAGAAAGGAGAAATTAAATGACAAGTAGTGCGACTTTAAAAGAAGTTAGTAAAATTGGATTCTTTAAAAAAGCTAAAGTACTTCTTAGAAGCTTAAGAGAATACAAAAAAGAATCAATTTTATCAATTGTATTTATTACTATTGAAACTTTAATGGAATGTGTCATTCCTCTTGTAATGTCAATGCTAATTAACCAAATGACAGAACTTGAGATTAATGGCGTTCCTGCAAGTGAAGTTTTAAATTTAGTTTTAATTTATGGAGCAATCCTTTTAGGGCTTGCTATTGTATCTTTTGCTGCTGGTATTTCGGCTGGTATTGTCTCTGCTAAAGCTTCTGTTGGGTTCGTTAGAAACTTGAGAGTTGATTTATTTAAGAAAATTACTTCATTTTCATTCAAGAATATTGATAAATTCTCAGCTTCTTCTTTAATTACAAGACAAACAACTGATATTGGTAATATTTGGATGGCTTTCCAATTATGTATCAGAATTGTTGTTAGAGCTCCTATTATGTTTATTTTCTCATTCATAATGGCCATTATTATGGCTCCACAACTTTCTTGGGTATTTGCTATTACTATTCCAATTCTTCTTATAGTCTTAATTCCAATTATTATTATTGCAAATAGAAAATTCCAAGTTTTATTCGATCGTTACGATGAATTAAACGAAGTTGTTAACGAAAACGTTAGAGGCATTAGAGTTGTTAAAACCTATGCTAGAGAAGATTACGAAAAAGATAGATTTGGTAAAAGAAGTGATGAGATGAAAAAAGGTTTCACATTCGTTGAAAGACTTTTAGCTATTACTAACCCAACTATTCAAGTAACAATGTATTTATCAATGTGTTTATTCATCTTTATTGGTTCTTATATCATGATTACTAATGATATTAGTCAAATGGAATATGGATTAAATACAGGTAAACTTTCTGCTTTAATTACTTATAGTGCTCAAGTTCTTTCTTCATTAAGTATGGTCTCATTCTCATTATTTATGATTATGATGGCTGTTCCTTGTATGAACAGAGTTTATGAAGTTTTAGTAGAAGAACCAACTATTAAATCTAATCCAAATGCATTAAAAACTGTTGAAAATGGCGATATTGTCTTTGATAATGTCTCATTCAAATATAAACCAGATGCTGAAAAATTTGCTTTAAGTAACGTTAATATTCATATTAAATCTGGTGAAACTATTGGTATTATTGGTGGAACAGGTTCCTCAAAATCTACTTTAGTTAACCTTATTTCTAGATTCTATGATGCTAGTGAAGGTACAGTTTATTTAGCTGGCCATGACGTTAGAGAATATGATGTCAAAGTCTTAAGAGATAACGTCTCAATGGTCCTTCAAAAGAACGTCTTATTTGGCGGAACTATTGCATCTAACCTTAGATGGGGTAATGAAAATGCTACTTATGAAGAAATGAAAGAAGCATGTAAGATTTCACAAGCTGATTCATTCATTTCTCAACTTAAAGATGGTTATGATTCTGTAGTTGAACAAGGTGGTGTTAACTTCTCTGGTGGTCAAAAACAAAGACTTTGCATTGCTAGAGCTTTATTAAAGAAACCAAAAGTTTTAATTCTTGATGACTCAACAAGTGCTGTTGATACAAAAACTGATGCATTTATTAGAAAAGGTTTAAAAGAATCAATGCCTGGTGTAACTAAGATTATTATTGCACAAAGAGTTAATTCAGTTATGGATGCTGATAGAATTATCGTTATGGATAATGGTGAAATTACTGGAATTGGTACTCATGAAGAATTACTCAAAAATAACCCAATTTATCAAGAAGTTTATAGTATTCAAAGTAAAATAGGAGGTGCTAATAATGAATAAGAATAAAAAACATCATGTCTTATTAAGAACAATTGGCGATTACCTCAAATCTCACCCGGTCGCAATGTCAATTGCTGGCGTTTGTATTTTGCTTAATGCTTTAGGTGCAATTTTTGCTCCTATTAGCTTATCAACTGTTATTAACCTAGTCATGGAATCTTTTAATGGTTTAGGCTGGGAAGGTGTTAAAGATGCATTCTTTAATCAATTAATTATTCTTGTCTGTGCTTATTTACTTTCTATTTGTGGTGGTGTTATTTATTCACAAATCACTGCAAAATATGCTCAAACATACATGCATGAACTTAGGTGCCGTATGTTTAACCACTTACAAGATTTACCTATTTCATATTTTGATAGACACGATAAAGGTTTAATTATGTCAACATTCACTAACGATATTGATACAATTAGACAATTACTCGCTCAATCTATTTCAACTATTGCAATTTGTTCAATTTCATTTATTACTTCATTCTTTGTTATGTTAAGCTCTTCAGTAATCTTAACTTTAATCGTTATTGTTGGAGCTTGCTTCATGGTCTTAAATGTTAAATTAACAGGTTCTAGATCGGCAAGAAACTTCATGATTCAACAAAAAGTTATTGCTAATGAAGAAGGTTTCATCGAAGAGATGATGAACGGCTTAAAAGTTGTTAAATCATTCACTCACGAAGAAGAAGCAGTCAAAGATTGTACAAAATATTGTGACGATTTAAGAAATGTTTCTACAAAAGCAAATAAATTTGCAAACATTTTAATGCCAATTATGGGTAACATTGGTAATATCCTTTACATCTTAGTTGCTTTCGTTGGTACTGTATTATTTGCTTTAAACATCAAAGATTTTACATTAACTGGTATTCAAACTATTACTATTGGTGTTGTTGTTTCATTCCTTCCAATGGTAAGACAATTTACAAATAACGTTGCTGAAACTTCAAACCAAGTTAACTCCGTTGCTATGGCAGTTGGTGGTACAACTAGAGTTTATGAACTTTTAGATGAACCTGTTGAAGTTGATAATGGTTATGTTACTCTTGTTATGGGTAAATACGATAAAGATGGAAATATCGTAGAATGTGGAAGAAAAGAACATACATTATGGGCTTGGAAACATCCTCATACTGCTGATGGTTCAATTACTTATACATTACTCCAGGGTGATATTAGAATGTTTGATGTCGACTTTGGCTATGTTCCAGATAAAATCGTTCTTCATGATGTTAGTCTTTATGCAAAACCTGGTCAAAAGATTGCGTTCGTAGGTGCAACAGGTGCTGGTAAGACAACAATCACTAACTTAATTAATAGATTCTATGATATTGCTGATGGTAAGATCAGATATGATGGAATTAATATTAACAAAATTAAGAAAAAGGATTTAAGAAGATCCTTAGGTATGGTTTTACAAGATACAAACTTATTTAGTGGAACCATCATGGATAATATTCGTTATGGTAGACTTGATGCAACTGATGAAGAATGTATTGAAGCTGCAAAACTTGCTAATGCTGATTCATTTATTTCACGTTTACCTCAAGGATATAATACATATGTTAAAGGAAATGGTTCATCTATTTCCCAAGGTCAAGCTCAACTTTTATCAATTGCTAGAGCTGCCGTCTCTCAATGTCCAGTATTAATTCTTGATGAAGCTACTTCATCAATTGATACTAGAACTGAAGCAATTGTCTTAAAAGGTATGGAAAACTTAATGAAAGGTAAGACCGTTTTCTTAATTGCTCATAGACTTTCAACAATTAAAGATGCCCAAGCTATTATGGTTCTTGATCATGGTAGAATTATTGAAAGAGGAACTCATGAGCAATTAATTGAACAACATGGTTATTACTATCAACTCTATACTGGTGTATTTGAACTAGAATAATAAAAAAATTTATATAAAGAATATCAGATGGTTAATTGCTGTCTGATATTTTTTATACCAAATGTTCTTGTCCTTAAAAGAAGATAAGTATCGCTATTTTTCTTTATTTATATTTACAAAAATCGTTCTTTCCCTTACTATAAAAATATAACCATAAAGTAAATAAAAAGGAGAAGAAGTATGAAATTAGCAGCTTTTATCTTAGCATTAATATCAACAATTTGTTGTGGGTGGACTTTAATTCCACTTTGCTGGATGATACCGATGACAGTTCAAATCTATAGAGCTTATAAAGGTACAAAAACTTTATCTGTTGGATTTAAAGTTTGTACACTTTTATTTGTTAACTTAATTTCTGGAATTTTATTACTTTGCGATAGTGATCAAAATTAATTACTATTAATATTTCTTTTATATTTTAAAATTCTCTTTATCTTATTTTTATTTAAAAAAATATCCTTTTTAGATAGAATATTAAGAAAGGAGTAATTTTATTTATGAATAATAAAGTTGAATGGGCGGTTATTCCAGCAGCTGGTAGAGGAACAAGATTTTTACCTATAACTAAAGGTACATCTAAAGAAATGCTAAATATCGTTGATCGACCAACAATTGATTATATTGTTGAAGAATGCTTAAATGCTGGAATTAAAAATATAGTTTTTATTGTTAGTGAATATAAAGATGATATTAAAAAATATTATAGTGAAGATAAAAAGTTTTATGATGAAATGATAAGAGCAAAAAAAGATGATTTTGCTAAAATCATTGATTCTATTCCTAAAAAAGCAAATTTTTATTACTGCATTCAAAAAGAAATGCTTGGTTTAGGTCATGCTGTTTTATGTGCAAAAGATGTGGTTAAGGATAATAATTTTGTCGTTTGCTGTGGAGATGATATAGTTGATTTTGATAAAAAATCTGCAGTAAGTGAACTTATTGATGCATTTTCCAAAAATGGTGGAAAAACTATTGTTGGTGGTCAAGAAGTTGATCTAAATAATATATCTAAATATGGTGCAATGGATATTAAAGAAAAAATTGACGATGTTACTTATTCTTTAAAAGGTATTATTGAAAAACCAAAAAAAGAAGAAGCACCATCTAATTTTGCTTCTTTAGGAAAATGGGTCTTTAATTCTCATATTTTTGAAGAACTTGAACATACTAAACCTGGAAAAGGTGGAGAAATTCAACTTACTGATGCAATAGCTTCAATTATTGAAAAAGAAGGCGCATATTTTGTTAATTTCCATCCAACTAGATATGATTGTGGAGATAAATTAGGCTATCTTGAAGCTGTAGTGCATTTTGCTTTAAAAAGAGAAGAATTTAGAAAGGATTTTATAGATTTCTTAGAAAAAGAAGTTAAAAAATATAAATAAATATAGTGAATTACTATAAAAGTTTAATTACTCATTTTTGGTGTATATAAAATATTTTAAAAATTTAAAAAATTGTCTATATACCATAAAAAAGAGGCTCCTAAGTGAGCCTCTTAACGGTCTTTTTTAATCTTGATTTGATAAGAACTTATCGCCATTGCTCCAAAGAATTGTTGAATAGTCGTAAGCATCAACTTCTTCTCTAGAAGAGATAGAAGTGAAGTTAGCGTATTTTACATATTCTTTAGCAACTGTTGAATCTTCTGGGATTTCATAAGCGTAGAACCAATATGTTAAGTTATATTTGGACATATCATCATCACCGATAAAATCTGGAGCATATGTTTCATCTGGATATACCCATTCAAAGCAGATACGGAAGAAATTTTTGTTTCCGTTATCGACGTAAGGAGATGTAACTGTTTCACTATCTAAATAGTCAAAATATAATTCACATCCTTCAGCTAAATCCATAATTCCGCAGAATAAAATATGATTTTCAAAGAAAGCATCATCATAAGGAGCGAAAATATCTTCTCCTAATACTTCTTCATGACCTCTTTCTGTGAAGATTGTATATGGACTAAGATATCCATCACGAATATTAGTTAATTCATCCTGTGATTTATATGTGAAAACTTGTCTATCCATGTTGGAGATAGCTAATCTATCATCTTCAATCATGTATTGAGTGTCTAATTTTGTTCCTAAAATTTTCTCTGGATCAATTGGTTCAACTGGACCTGGATCTGGTTCTACAGGTTGTTGGCAAGAAGCAAGACCTAATGCGCATAATGTTAATGCGGTTAATAAAAATTTACGTTTCATAGTTAATATTGTAATTAAAAAGACTTCTATATGCAAAGGAAAAATACCATAAGTAGAATGTTGTTTGCCTCTAACAGGGCATTTTTTATAAGTGTCTATTATTTTATTGGTTTATATCTATTATTTGAATAATTTAGCAAAATTAGTTTGTATCTATTTTTATTATTTTTCTCGATGTAATCGTATAAATTCGTTAAATTTATTTTGACTTATTATATTAATATCAATATAATAATACGCGACACAATTCTAGTTAAATTAAAGTCCCGGTAAGATTTTATTTTTAAGGAGATAGTGAAATGAATAGAGAGACAACAAGTTTAAAAAAAGAAGAAATTTCTCGTAAATGGTATGTTGTTGACGCTAAAGATCAACCTTTAGGTAGATTAGCAAGCCAAATTGCTGTTTATTTAATGGGCAAAGAAAAAGCTTCATACACACCAAACCAAGATTGTGGTGATTACATCATCGTTATTAACTGTGACAAAGTAAAACTTTCTTCTGCTAAGAAATTAACAGGTAAGAAATATTACAATGTTTCTGGTTACAATGGTGGTTTAAGAACAAGAACTCTTGGAACAATGTTAGAGAGATATCCTGAAGAAATGTTCTCCCGTGTAGTTTGGGGAATGCTTCCAAAAGGTAGATTAGGAAGACAAATGATTAAAAAATTATTCGTCTACAAAGATGCTAATCACAAACACGAAGCACAAAAACCAGAAGTCTTAACATTTAAAAATTTAGGAGGTAAAAACTAATGGCTAGTAAGAAAGCTTATTACGCTACTGGTAGAAGAAAATCTTCTATTGCTAAAGTTTATCTTAGCGAAGGTAGTGGTAAAATCATTGTTAATGGTAAAGACGTTAACGAATATTTCCCACAAGCAGTTTTAGTTTTAGACTTAAAACAACCTCTTACAGTTTTAGGTGTTGAAAGCAAATACGATGTCAAAGCTTATTGTTTAGGCGGTGGTTTCACAGGCCAAACAGGTGCTTTAAGACTTGGTATTGCTAGAGCATTACTTCTCGCAGGAGAAGATAGAGGTGCTTTAAAGGTTAATGGTTTATTAACAAGAAACCCAAGATCAAAAGAAAGAAAGAAGTACGGCTTAAAGAAAGCAAGACGTGCTCCACAATTCTCAAAACGTTAATCGGATTTATCGTCAAGAGAAAATTAGACCACTCTTTATGGGGTGGTCTTTTGTTTTGTTTAAATTTAGTTAAAATTAATATTTGTTAGCATTATATAACCTAATTATCACATTAATGGCGTTTTTGTCGCTTGTAAAAATTACTACAACTTTTATGTGTTGATTTAATATATAATTTTGTTATGGCAGAGATGAAAGAAAAATTAGTTAAAAGTTTATATTCTAAAATAGATAGTATTTTTAATGCTAATCCAAATAAACAGGTAATTTTTATTGGTGAAAGTTATTATAAAGATATATTTTTAAGTTATAAAAAAGATAATCCAAAGTTAAATTTAAGTTATAAAACAAAAAGCGAAGTAGTTGAGGAGCTTGAATTTAAAGTAACTCATAAGATGATATCTTTTATTATTCATAATTATAATTATGATTTTGTAAAAGCTTCAAAATTACTTAAAATTTTACCTTACATAAATATTAATTCTTCTTTAGACAAGTTAAGTGATAAAGAGAAAGAAGTAATTAAAATCAAAGAAGAATTAATTAAAAATGGTCTTATTAATTATGATGAATATTCAATATATTCATATAAAAACGATGATATTCTATTAGTTTTATTTGAACTATCTAGTGATAATTCTTTTTTGACATTACTTAAAAATCATAATATTACTTCATATTTAACTTTAGAATTTGAAGAAGTTAGTAATGAAGAAGTTAGAGATTATTTTGATAATAAAATATATAACTTTAAAAATCATATTAAAGAAGAAAACTATCTTGGATCAACTATTTCTAAACTTATTTTAGAAGAAAATGTTAATCCTTCTTCAATATATGTTTATCTTAATGGAGATTATGATTACTATATTTCTTTTTTGGAATCTTTATATAACTTAAAGTTTAATTATGTTTATAAAAGAAGTCTTTCATCTAATCCTCTTATTTCAAAATATATTTCACTTATAGATTTAAATAAAAAAGTGGAAGTTTTTGATTTAACTAACATAGATGAAAACGAACTAAATTATGTTACATATATCAATGATATTATTAAAGAATATGATTTAGATTCTTTAAGTGATTCTAATAAAGCGTTTTTATCATTAAATGAGATTTTGGCTTCAATTAATGAAATAAAACCTTCTAGTATTGAAGGAATTAATTTAATTTCTTCTCCTACATTTAAAGTAGAAGAAGATTCTATATTCTTTATGCTAGATTTTAAATACGATGTATTTTATAAAGAATATAAAGATGATGATGTATTAAGTGATGTAACTTTATCTAAATTTAACTTAACTACATCATTTGAAAAGACATTAAATTCTAAAATATTGATGCTTTATTTTTCTTTATTTAATAATGTTAAGTTCTTTTCTAGAGTAAAGTTACATTTAGATGAAAAAATTTATGATTCTCAATATATAGAAGAATATAAATTAAATCCAATAAATAAAGAGATTAATTTAGATGGACTATATTTTAGTCCATCTAAAGAATTAGTATATAAAGCTTTTTTAAATGATAAAACCAATCAAAACAGAGGAAGTTATGATTCTTCTTTTAAGAAATTTGATTTTAAAAAGAAAGAAAAAATAACTGTTTCTGCTTTAGATGAGTTTAATAAGTGTCCATTTAAATATTATGTTTCTCAATATTTAAAAATTGATCCATACAAAACAGATTATACGAGAATGGTTGGAAATATCTTACATAAGTTCTTAGAAGGGGTTTATAAAAAAGATTTATTACCTCTAGAAGAAGTTAAAAAAGAATTAATGGAAGAAATATTACCTTTAGAAGAAAAAGCATGTAAATATGTTTTTTCTTCTAAAGAAAAGATTATATTTGAAGAAACAGTAATTCCATATTTTTATGATGGTTATAAGTCTATTTTAGCTAATAAATCTGAAAATTATATAGATGATATGTCCGAAAATAAGGTAGATTTTATGTTAATTGATAATGATGGAAAAGTCTCTTATTTAGAAGGAAGATATGATTCTTTAATTTCTTTAAAAGATGATGAATATGTAGTAATTGATTATAAATCTGGTAAAACTGTTAAATTAGATTTAGATGAAATAGAAGAAGGAGATAAACTCCAAGCTCCTTTATATGCTTATGCTATTTCAAAAGAGTATGATACAAAGAAAGCTTCTGCTTATTTACAACCAATTTTACAAGAACTTCATGATAAAGATGGTTATTATAATTCTAAAAGAACATATGAAAATAGCTTAAATCCTAAAGGTTTTTCATATGAAAAGTTATTTAATGAAGATGAAAAAGAAGCAATAATTAATTTAGTTTTAGAGAAAACTAAAGAAATTCTTAGTGCAATTAATAACTCAGATTTTGATATAAGTCCTAAAAATGAGGGAGATGACCGTGCATCACCTTGTAGCTATTGTTCATATAAAGATATTTGTTTCAAAAAAGAGTAGAGAATAGATTATGAAATTTAATAAATCACAACAACAAGCTTTAGATTCTAATGTTTCAACTATTATTTCAGCCGGAGCAGGTAGTGGAAAAACTGCTGTTTTAACCGAGAAAGTTTATCGTTTAATTGATGAAGGGGTTATTGATACAAATAATCTTCTAGTTTTAACTTTTACTAATGCCGCTGCTTATTCAATGAAAATGAAAATTATTAAAAATTTTAAAGAAAAAAATTCTCCTTTTCAAAATAAAGTAGTTTCAGCCCATATCCAAACTTATGATTCATTTTCTTTAGATTTAGTAAAAAAATATGCTTTTGAACTAGGGATTAATCCTAATATTAATATTGTTAATCAAGCTATAATTTCGAGTAAAGTAAAAG
Organism: uncultured Bacilli bacterium; assembly: GCA_944369075.1. Lineage (GTDB taxonomy): Bacteria > Bacillota_I > Bacilli_A > RFN20 > CAG-826 > Onthovivens. Next base: position 4,241 of record CALVXK010000004.1, on the reverse strand, counting down.
ATTTTATTAATGAAGTTATTGATAAAAAATATGAAAATTCCGAAGAAAAAGTTAGATATAGTATTCATTCTCTTTGTTTTAATGGTGATCAAAATTTAAGAAATTTAATCTATGATATTTATGAGGCTTTATCATCTTTTACACCAGATTCTAGATCTAATTTTATTAATAATTATGAAGATTTATATTTAAATCAAGATAGATTAAAAGAAGAATTTAATAGCATTCTTTTTGAGAATTTTTTAATGCAATTAATTAATGATCTTCAAGCTTTTTTATTAAAATATGAAATACCTTTATTAAATCCATTAAAAGAAAAACTAAATGAAATTACTCTTGATGAAAAAAATTCAAAACGTATCTTAGAAAATAAAGATTATTCAATATATGATTTTGCTACTTTTATTCTTAACTTTTTATCTAAAATAACGAAGAAAACGAATGAAGTTAAGAACCTTGAATTTAATGACGAATTTATTACTGATAAGAAAAAAATAACTGATTTTATTAAAAAATATTACGATTATTTAAATATTGATAATCAAATTAACTTATTGCTTAAACAAAAACCAATAATTGATTTAATTTTTGAAGTAATAAAAGAAGTAGATGAAAAGATTTCATCTTACAAAAAACTTACTTCATCTTATACTTTTGTAGATATTGCTAATCTTTCTTTGTCATTATTAAAGGATGAAAAATATAAAGACATTAAAAAAGAAATTAAAGATACATTTAAATTTATTCTCGTTGATGAATATCAAGATACGAACGATATTCAAGAAGAATTCATTAATGAGTTAATTGAAGGAACTGATAATAAATTATTTGTTGTTGGAGATGTTAAACAATCGATTTATGGATTTAGAAATGCTAATCCTTCACTTTTTATTGCTAGAAGAAAGAAATACAAAGAAGATAATCAAAATTCATGTTCTATAGATATGAATACAAATTATCGTTCAATTAAGAAAATTCTTGATGATATTAATAAATACTGCGAAGCCAATATGTCTTTAGAACATGGTAATATCGAATTTAATGAATCTGAGAAATTAATCTATGATTTAGATACAGATTTATATTCTTATAAAGAATTAGAAAATAATAAGAATTCACAATATGGAATAAGCGTATTGATACCTACTTCTTTACCTTATCAAGCTGAGAGATTTGATATAAATTATCCTTATATTTATGCTATTGGAAAAGATATTATTAACAAGATTAATAATAAATATCAAGTAATTGATGAGGTAAAAGATGGTGTAATTAAATATAGAGACGTTACATTTAAAGATTTTGCAATATTAACTAGAACTGGTAATTCTTATCAAGATTTTAGAGAGGTTTTTGAAAAGTTTAATATACCTTTAAATTTAGTTTTTGATTCGGAATACCGTAATGAAATAATAATTGAAGTTATTGAAAATATAATTAAATTTACTTTGGCTTATTTAAATAATGATGAATCTAACTATCCTCATTATTTTATGTCTTTAGCTAGATCATACTTATATGAATATAATGATGAAAAGATTTTTAATATTTTATTTACATTAGATAATAATAATCGAATTGATAATGTTCAAAGAATTAAAAATATTAAAAATAGCGAGGTCTATTTAAATATTGTTGATTTTGCAAATAATGTTATTTCAAAAAATGAAAATATTTCCTCGATTTTTAATAAACTAATATCTTATTTTAAAATTATTGAGAAATTAGATAAGTTAGGTAATATTGAAAATAATATTAATGTTATTGAAGTATTTTATTCAATAGTTAATTCATTAGATAATGCATCAACTTCTTTAGAAGGTTTAGCTTTAATGCTTAAATCCTTAACAGATAATAAGATTGAATTAAAAGGAAGTACGGTTGTTGAAAATAATAATGCTGTAACTTTAGAAACAATGCATAAATCTAAAGGATTAGAATATAAAATCGTTTATATTCCTTTTAATGAAGCTTCTTATAGTAATAAGGCTAAAAAACCTTTAGTTGATAAAAAATATGGATTATTTATTAAAAATTCATATGAATTTGGAACTCCTAAATTTAACTATTTGTATAATGTTAAATATGAATCTAATAAAAAAGAAGATAGCGATGAATTTGAAAGAATAATTTATGTTGCTTTAACTAGAGCAAAAGAAAGCTTAATTTTAGTAGATAACTTCAAAAAACCTGATAAAGGATTATTAGTTGAATATTATAAAGCTTATAAAAGACATATTGAATTTAACGATGAACTTTTTAATTTACCAGTTTTGAAAGACGATTTATTAACTAGTATTGTTAAAGATTTCAAAATCGTTATTGATTTTTATAACAGTTTAGTTTTGAACGATGAGGCAAAAATTAAGGATATTCTAACTAAGTTTTCAGATGAAGATTTAATTGAAAACTTAAATACCCTTGCAAAAGATTTACTTAATTTTAAAAGGACAAATGGAATTAGTAAAAGTCTTCTTAAGGATTTAGATTATGAAACGTTAAAAGCTACTGATGGTTTAAAGAAAACTATTTTAGAAGATCTTTATGAACTCATTGCTCATGGGGCTAATTACATTTTTGGCTATGTTTATAAATTATTAATTCCAAAAACTGGTGAAATTAAGTTTACCTTTCTTCCTAGTGAACTTCAAAGCAATAAGTATCTAAAAAATTTCTTAAATAATTACAACAACTTAGTAAAAGATGATTCAAAAAAATTCCAATTTGATATAACTAATCCAATTAATTATTTTGTTCTAGAAAAAATAGTACTTCCTATCTTAGGTATTGATTTAGATGTAAAACCTATCTTAATTTTCTATCCAGTTGATTCTTACTATGAACTTAGTTCTTTAAAAGATGAAATAAAACCTTTAGAACAATTAGAAAAGAAAGATGAAATAAAAGTAGAAGAAGTTTATTCTAAATTAAGAACAACAAATAAGATTTATGAGTTTAAAGATAAAGTCAATAAAAGAGCTTCTCATAAAGTAGATAAAAACTTATCTTTAGATAAAGAGATTGTTGAAGATCCTAATCAAGGTAAACTTAGTAAAGGTATTTTGTATCATAAAATTCTCGAATTATTTGATTTCAAAAAACAAGATTATTCTTTTATTAAAGATGAGAATGTTAAAAAATTAATCAAAAATATCGTTTCTTCAGATATTTTAAGTGACATTAAAGATGCAGATATTTATAAAGAATATCAATATTTAATTGATGGACAAGAAGGTATTATCGATTTACTTTTAGTTTATAAAGATAAAATAAAAATTATCGATTACAAAACAAAAAATATTGATGATGAAGCTTATAATCGTCAATTAAACGTTTATAGAAGTAATATTGAAAAACTTTTTGGAAGTAAAGATATAAAGATGTATTTACTTTCAATTGTTGATGGAACTTATAAAGAAGTTTCTAAAGAAGAAGTATAAATTATTTTAAAAATTCCTTACCATCACAAAAAGCACTTCCAACTACATCTTTTATTAGAAGATATTTTGCATTTGCTGCATCAAATGATATAGGCTCTAATTTATTAACATCAATTTTACCATCAGTTAAAATTGATTCATCAGCTGACACATTTAGAATTTTACCTTTCATAATACATGTTTCTTCATTATAAGAAATGAATTCACATTCTATTGTTAAAGGTAATTCTTTAATAATAGGAGCATTACAATGAGCAGCTTTTTCAACATGAAAACCAACTTTTTCTAGTTTGTTTTTAACAACATTTCCGCTAGCAATTCCTAAATAATCGCATTCCTTAACATATTTCTTAGTTGCACAAGAAATAGTGAAAGCTTTAGTTTCTAAAATATTTTTGACTGTTTTATGGTTTGCTGAAAGGCAAATTGAAATTTGATCTTCTTCAGAAATTCCTCCCCAAGCAGCATTCATGCAATCTGAATTACCTTCTCCATCAAAAGTAGCAATCATTAGTACTGGTTGCGGATATAAATAAGTTTTAACACCAAAATCTTTTCTCATAAAAATCCCTCTTTTAATGTAAACGTAAATAATTAACACTCTTAAAAAATATTTTCAATCACCTAAAATTTGGTCGAGGTGATGAAAATGAGTAAATATAAATCTGATTATGAAAGACTCGAAATTGTAAAAAAGTTCAAATGTTCCAACAAAACAATTTCACAATTTAGTAGAGATGAGAACATCCCATATACCACAATAAGAGATTGGATAAGAGCATTTGATAACATTGATGGTGA
>CALVXK010000003.1 GCA_944369075.1 uncultured Bacilli bacterium | reverse complement strand
TATATTATGAAAAATCCGCCTTGATATTCAAGGCGGAACGGGATTAATTAATGTTTAATTAATTCCGTTTTGTTCTAATAAAAAAAGCACCATTAGTGGTGCTAAATTAGTAATAATGGCGGAGAAAGAGGGATTTGAACCCTCGCGCCTGTTACAGCCTACGAGCTTTCCAAGCCCGCCCCTTCAGCCTCTTGGGTATTTCTCCAAAGGTTAAATTTAAGTTGCGTTTTAAATCGCGCTTTATTACTATATCAAATAAGAAGAGAAAAGTCACATAAAAATGAAAAAATTTATTATAAGCAAAGCTGATTCGAATCAAAGAATTGATAAATTTATCAAGAGGAATTATAAAAATGCCCCTTTATCTTTTATTTACAAAACTTTTAGAAAAAAAGACATTAAAGTAAATGGGCACTGGGTTAAAGAAAATTATATTATTATCGAAAATGACATAGTTGAAGTCTATATTGATGATAAAAAACTCGAAGAATTTCAAACTTCAGAAGATTTTAAAATAGTTGATTATCCTTTAGATATTGTCTATGAAGATAAAAACATATTAATTGTAAACAAAGACAAAGGAGTTTTGATTCATGGAGATTCTCATGAACAAAAATATACTTTAAGTAATTTTGTTATTTCTTATTTAATAAAAAAAGGTGAATATAATCCAAAAATAGATACTTTTGTTCCTTCTCCAATTCACCGACTTGATCGAAACACATCGGGTTTGGTTGTTTTTGCAAAAAATTTAGTTGCATCTAAAGAAGGAATGGAATTATTTAAAAATAAAGTTGATATAGAAAAGCATTATCGTGCACTAGTTTTTGGAAAAATAAATGAACATGGCTTTATTAATGCTCCTTTATTAAAAAATTCAAATACCAATACGGTAAAAGTTGATTTTGAAAAAGGAAAAAATGCTTTAAGCGAGTATACAAGAATCTCTTATAATGATAAATATTCATTTATTGATGTAAATTTGATTACTGGGAGAACTCATCAAATTAGAGTTCATCTTTCTTATATTAAGTATCCTGTAGTTGGCGATGAAAAATATGGCAATTTTGTTTTAAATAAAGATTTTTATAAAGAGTTTAAGTATGAAAAGCAATTTCTTCACGCTTATTCCTTAACATTTAAAAATATCAAGGGGAATTTGTCATATTTAAGTGATAAAACTTTTGTGGCAAAATTAAAGAAAAATGAAGAAAATATACTAAAAAAGCTGAATTTAATCTGAATTTTCATAAATTTTTAAAAAAATTTTCAAAATATGTGAAAAATTACATAAATAATGATAATATATGGCGATTTCGCTTTTGGAAGGAATATTTATGGAAAGATTGACTCAAGAAAATTATTTAAGATGGCTAAATTCACCTAATGTAAGTGAAGAAGATAAAGAAACCTTAAAAGCAATGAATGATGATCAAATCGACGATGCTTTTTTCAAAAATATTGCTTTTGGTACTGCCGGTTTAAGAGGCGTTTTAGGGCCTGGAACTAACAGAATGAATTATTTTACAGTTAAAAAAGCAACTGTCGGCTTTGGACTATATTTAAAAGAATTACATTCTTCAAAAGAAAGTATTAAAGTAGCTATTTCACATGATAATAGATATTTTTCAAGAGAATTTACACTTTATTCTGCTCAGATTTTAAATGAAATGGGCATTGATACTTATATATTTGATTCTTTAAGACCAACACCAGAACTTTCTTATGCTGTTCGTTATGCTAAATGTGATGGTGGCATTATGATTACTGCGTCACATAACCCTAAGGAATATAACGGCTATAAAGTCTATGATGACGAAGGATGCCAACTTGTTCCTTCAAAAATTAATAGACTTATCGATATTATTAATGCTTTACCTGATGAGTTAAGCGTTGAAGTTCCTTTAGCAACTAAAAAAGGTGTTAATAATGTTTTTGATTCAAAAATCGATGAAGATTATGTAAAAGAAGTTGAAAAAATTGTTATTAATAAAGATTTAGATAAGAAAGGTTTTAAAATCGTTTATTCTCCAAACCACGGAACCTCATATGTTAATGCGATGAAGGTTTTTAAGGATGAAGGATATGAAATTTATCCAGTGGAAGAACTTTGTTCTCCTGATCCATCTTTTTCGAATTTAATCTCGCCAAACCCTGAAGAAAAAGATGCTTTTATTAAACCAATTGAGCTTGCTAAAAAGATTGGAGCTGAATTAATTACTATGACAGATCCTGATGGAGATAGAGTTGGTTTAGCTTCTAGAAATAAAGATGGTGAATATTCTTTAATGACTGGAAATCAATCGGCTGCATTACTTTTAGACTATATTTTATTTAATAAAAAGGCTAAAAACGAAGATTTATCAAAATATGTCGTTTATAATACCATTGTTTCTTCGATGTTAGGAAAAGCAGTTTGTGATTTATATGGAGTTAAACTTGAATCTTTCTTAACTGGATTTAAATATATTGGTGATAGAATCCATTATTATGAAACTCATGGAAATACATATAAATTCTTATTTGGATATGAAGAATCCTATGGTTGCTTAGCTGCACCTTTTGTAAGAGATAAAGATGGAATTCAAGCAATTTTACTTTATTCTGAAATGGCTTTATATTATCACTTAAAAGGGTTAAGTTTAGATGAAGCTTATGATGAACTTGCAAAAAAAGTAGGTAAGTTCTATCTTCCTGAATTATTCAACATTTATTTTGAAGGTTCAAAAGGACAAGAAGAAATGAATAATATTATGGAAGAGTTAGAAAAAAATCCATTCTTAGAAATTTTAGGAAATAAGGTTTTAGTAATTGAAAATTATTTTTCCTTAACTAGAAAAAATATAAGTAGTGGAGAAGTTAGTAAAATTGAAGGTCTTCCTCAAGGTGATTTAGTTAAATTCTATTTAGAAGATGGTAGTAATATCGCAATTAGACCAAGTGGAACAGAACCTAAATGTAAATTCTATATTGAAGTAACTGGAAAAGATAGAAACGAAACTTTAGGTAAACCAGAAAAATATTTTGCTGAATTAAAGAAACTTTTAGGAATTAAATAGTTAAAAAGTGCAGGTAAATTGCTGCACTTTTTGTTTACTTATTATTCTTAATAAATTTTTTAATTTCTTTTATGACTCCGTTTTTATTATTAGTAGAAGAAGTTACATATTTAGCGTATTTTCTTATTTTTGGATTGCCATTTTTCATCAAGAAAGAGTGTTTAAAAGTAGAAAGCATCTCAATATCATTATCAGCATCACCAAAAACTAAAACATTATCTTTATTTACTTTTAATTCATCAACCAAAAGAGATAATGAATGGGCTTTAGAAACTCCTTTAACATGGATTTCAGCATAAGGACAATCCCACCAGAATCTAATTTCATAATTTGATGTTAATTCATTAACTATTTTTCTTAGTGATTCTTTTGTTTCTTCACTTTCATCTTTTATTTTCATTACATAGACGAAAACATCTTTATCGATAATACTACTTAAATTACCTTGAACTATCTTCAAATTTCCTTTATTGAAGAATGCAAAAAGAAAATCATCGTTATTATCAAAATATATTGTGTCTTTGTTTTCTGCAAAAGCACTAACAACTTCTCTATTTATAGTTTTATCATATAATTTTTTAATGAAATCTTTATCAATATAATATTTAGTTGAATTTAAATTAGATTCTTTTGGAAGACTAATTAAAGCGCCGTTATATGAAATATAAGGGGAAATAAGTTTCATTTGGTTATAATAATTTAGCATAGTTCTAGGGGCTCTACCTGAACATAAAACAACATAATGACCATCTTTTTCAAGTTTCTTTAAATATTTTCTTGTAATAAATGATATTGTTTTATTATCTCTTAGAAGAGTTCCATCTAAATCGAGAGCAAATAAGTATTTCTTGTTTGTTTTCATATCTTTTTCCTTTTATAAAATAAAATAAGTCCAATTGAGGACTTATTTTCCGTATAAACCTATAGTTCTTTGAGCATCTTTTAAGACTTTGTTTGCGCATTCTTTAGCCTTTTTAGCCCCATCTTTTAACACTTTATCGATAATATTCGCATCAATAATTTCTTTATATTTAGTTTGAATTTTGCTTAATTCATCAGTTACGACTTTAGCGACTTCTTTTTTGAAATCACCATAACGATGGCAGTTAGAGAAAATATTTTCAGCTTCTTCAATACTTATATCTTTAAGTGATGCATAAATAGTAAGTAAGTTGGAAATACCAGGTTTATTTTCCTTATCATATTTGATATCACTACCTAAATCAGTAGTGGCTCTCATGATTTTCTTTTCGACTGATTTAAGGTCTTCAAGAAGGTAAATATCACCTTTTTCACCACTTTTTGACATTTTGACGCTAGGATCTGTTAAAGACATAATTCTTGCTCCAGTTTTTGGGATGATTGGAGTAGGCATTTTAAATACTTCTTTGTTATATCTTGTGTTAAAACGGTGAACTAAATCTCTACATAATTCAACGTGTTGTTTTTGGTCTTCGCCAACTGGAACGACATCAGCATTATATAAGATAATATCTGCTGCCATTAAGACTGGGTAAGCGAATAAACCTAAACCAATAGCATTTTGGTTGAGTTTCTTTGACTTATCTTTAAATTGAGTCATTCTTGAAAGTTCGCCCATATAAAGATAATTTTGAATAATTGCGTTTAATTCACTATGTTCGCTAACATCACTTTGTAAAAAGATTGTAGTTTTGTTTGGGTCAAGCCCGCAAGCTAAATATAAAGCAACTAAATCTCTAGTGTTTTCGTATAAAGTTTGAGGTTCAATAGGTAAAGTTAAGGCATGCAAATCAGCTACGAAAATAAAGTTTTCGTATTCGTCTTGGAATTTAGGGAAGTTTTTGAGCGCTCCGATATAATTCCCAAGAGTTAATTTTCCTGTAGGTTTAATAGCACTTAATGAACGTTTCATACTCAAAAATTATAATCATTTGATAGTGTATTTATCAAGTTTTCTTGATATAATTTTCTATGTTTATGAAAGTTAAAATTTATAATTCATTAAGTAATAAAATAGAAGTTTTAAAAACTATTAAAGATAAAGAAGTTAGCATGTATGTCTGTGGACCAACTGTATATAATGATCCACATATTGGAAATATTCGTCCAGTTGTATTTTTTGATACATTAAGAAAATTTTTAGAAGCCATTGGCTATAAAGTTTGCTATGTTTCAAATTTTACTGATGTCGATGATAAAATTATTAATAAAGCTTTAGAAGAACATATTAGTGAAAAAGAATTAACCGATAAATATATCGATGAATATTTTAAAGTTATTGATTCTTTAAATGTCAAAAGAGCAAATATTTATCCTAGAGTTAGTGAATACATGGAAAAAATTATTTCTTATATTAACGACTTAGTTAATAATGGAAGTGCTTATGTAAATGATGGCGAAGTTTTCTTTGATGTTACAAAAGCTTGTCACTATGGAGAACTTTCCAAAATAAATAAAGAAGAATTAAATGAAGGAGCAAGAATTGAGGTTAATTCAAAAAAAAGATCTCCTTTAGATTTCTTGTTATGGAAAAATACTGATGTTGGTATTAAACGGGATTCTCCTTGGGGTAAAGGTAGACCTGGATGGCATACTGAATGCTGTGTTATGATACATTCAATTTTTGGCGATATTATCGATATCCATGGTGGCGGTAGCGATTTAAAATTTCCTCATCACGAAAACGAAATTGCTCAAGCAAGAGCTCATGATGGAACAACTTTAGCTAATTATCGGGTACATAATGCTATGATGAACATTTCTGGAAATAAGATGTCCAAATCTTTAGGAAATGTTGTTTTAGCAAAAGATGCTATTAAGGAATTTGGACCTAATTTATTAAGATTATTCTTATTAAATGCACCATATCGTTCAATTATTGATTTTAATGATGAAACAATTAAGTCAAATCAAGCAATTTTAAAGAAAGTTGAAATGGCAATTAAACAAGCTAATCTTCTTTTAAATTTAAATAATATACCTTTAGAAGGTAAATCAGATAAGGTAAATAAATTTTACGAATATTTGTCTATCGACATGAATATTCCAAATGGCATTACCTATCTTTTAGATTTAGTAAAAGAGTTAAATCAAGTTTTAAGAGTTAAAGATAAAGATTTGAATGAAATTTCTTCTTTATACTATGGAATTAATGAAATACTTTATATTTTAGGTTTATCTTTTGATCTTAAGGTTTTAAGTGACGAAGAAAAAAATCTTTACCACAAGTATGAAGAAGCTAAAACAAATAAAGATTTTGAGACTAGTGATAAAATTAGACAAGAACTAATAAATAGAAAAATCTTATAATTTTGTTTCTTTTTCCCTATTTCTTCCTTTATAATATAGCAACAAATTAGTACATAGAAAAAGGAGACTCATATGACTTTTTTGGCGAATTATGTTCCTGATTCTATTGATGAAATCATTGAACAATTTTTTGAATCAGGATTCGGAGGAAGTGTTGATCCAATTGTTTCGAACTCTTTATTCGTAATTTTATGTTTGGTTTTATCTAGTGTATTTAGTGGGCTTATTGGCTTTACACGTGAAAAAAACGGCTATCCAGCAGGATTAAGAACTCACTTACTTTTATCTTTAGGTTCATGTTTAATTATGTTAATTTCAACTAATGCAAGTCCAGGTTCTGTAGATAACCGCGATCCTTTAAGACTAGCTGCAGCCGGAGTTACTGGAATTTCGTTTTTAGGAGCTGGAGCTATAATGCAAAATGGTTTTTCAATCAAAGGACTTACTAGTGCTGCTTCAATCTGGGTAACAATGGCAATAGGAATGTGCTGTGGAGCGGGCTTGTTTTTTATTGGTACTTTAACAACGGTTTTAGCTTTAATTTTCTTAACGGTTTTTAGAAGTATCGAATTAAAAGCTTCAAGTAAAAACGCCTCCTTTTTAATGGTTGTTCATATGAATGAACACGGAATTGAAAGATTACTTCAAATTGCTGAAGGCAATAAAATCAAAATTTCTGATGTCGATTCTTCTTTAGTAAAAGAAGATGGAATCAACTATTTGAGAGTTACTTTTAGAGCCTCAGGGAAAAATAAAGGCGATATGCAACTACTTTTAAGCGAATTAAAAACTGAACTTGATCCTGTTGAGGTAAAAATTTTAAGATAGCAAAAATTTTATTTAATAATTTTAATAAAATTTTTCTAAAATTTATACGACAATTATCGTCGTTTTTGTATACACAAGGAGGATTGAAAATGAATAGAATTTACGGGCTAAATAGTGTGGCGAGTGCGTTAGATTCGAAACTTGTAAAAACTCTCTTCGTTAGTAAAGAGTTTAAAAAGTTAGAACTATTAAGCCAAGCTAAGAAGCAAGGAATATTGATTAAAGAAGTCCCTGAGCAAGATTTAAACTCAATGTTCCCAAAAGTTAATCACCAGCATATTGCGGCCGAAACTAAACCTTTAAATACATATTCATTAGAAGATGTCTTAAAGGAAAGTAAAAGTTCTGATGATTATTCTCTTTGCGTCTTAGATGAACTTACTGACCCTCATAACCTAGGTGCCATACTACGTAGCGCAGACATTTTCGGAATAAAAGCAATTATTTACAAAAAAACAAACTCCGTTAAGCTTTCACCCCTTGTTGCAAAAATTTCATCAGGTGGGATATCTTATGTTAAATGTGTCGAAGTGACAAATTTAACAACAGCCATTAAAAAGTTAAAAGAAAATTCTTATTGGATCTTTGGACTTGATGGCTCTGCGAAAGAAAATATTACTTCTATATATAAAGATAGAAAAGTTTGTATTGTAATAGGTAGCGAAGGAAAAGGTATATCTAGACTTGTTCGCGAAAATTGTGATGTTTTAGTTAAAATACCACAATATGGTCATGTCCCTTGTTTAAATGCCTCTAACGCTGCCGCCATTGCTTTTTATGAATTAAGAAGAAATTTTTAATGTTAAAGCAGATGGGATTATGGGAAAAGATATAAAATTAGAAATTGATATTGATTTAGATGAAGATGAAAACGAAGAAACCGTCGAAGAAACTAAAGAATTAAAAAAACCAGTCAAAAAACTTCTTTTTAATGAAGAAGATGAGCACAAAACAAAGATCGAAAATCTATACATTCAAGCCAAGCTTGGAAGTGTAACAGCGCAAAACTTATTATTAGCTGAACTTTTAGAATCGACTTTGTCCCTTTCTTATTATTATGCTAAGTCTTTGAAAGGAGTAGTTAATATTTCTTTTAAAGACTTAAGAGACATGGTTCATATTTCTTATAAAAGATTAATGGAAGTGAATGATGTTTTTGTAGATTGCGAGAAATTTTTTAAACTTCTTTATATGCAAGAAGTTAATGGAGCAATAAGAACATTAAAATCACAAAATTCTAAAAGGAATGAGGATTATGATGAATTATTAAATTCAGATAATATTAATCCAAATTATAATAAGGAAGAAATTTTTAATGGAAGAGAGTTATTAGACTTAATAATTAACGATCCTAGAGCTAGACTTAGCGAAAAAGAGAAATTTATTATTAATATGATTGCTCATTCTTATTCCATTCAAGAAATTTCGGAAGAACTCAATGTTTGTTATTCGGTAGCGCATCGAAAAGTCTCAAGAACTTTAAGAAGATGCAAAGAATATATTGAAAAATATCACGAAGATATTATCAAATTTTATTGACTTTAATGTTTTGTTTCTCTATATTTTTTTAAGATTCTATGATATAAAATAAGCATGCGTAAAAAAGTTATTTTAATTTGTAGCGAATGTTTAAGTAGAAACTACACTACTACTAAAAAAGAAGAAGATAGAACTAGTAGAATCGAACTTAGAAAATTTTGTCCACATTGTGGGAAATACACAATTCACAAAGAATCTAAGTAATTAGCTTACTTGAATGGAGCGTATTTATGAAAAGTATTATTAGATATTTTAAAGGAGTAGGCAGAGAAGCAAAACGTGTCAAATGGCCAGAATCTAACAAATTCTTAAGTGCAATAATTGTTGTTATTCTTATTGCTGCCTTTGCTGGAATATTCCTATCCTTAGAAGATTATGCTTCCTCAGTTATTATTGAACAACTTAGACAAGCATTTGAAAGTATTTAAATTTAGGAAGGAGGAAAGTAAATGAGCGAAGAATTAAACGAAAAGAAGTGGTATATCATTACTACAATTCCTGGCCAAGAAGATAAAATTGCCGTTAATGTACAACAAAGAGTTGTTACAGCTGGTGTTCAAGACTTAGTTTTCCGCGTTATTGTTCCGGTTGAAAAAATTAGAGTTAAAGATAAAAACGGTCAACCAGCATTTAAGAAAAACAAAGAAACTGGTGAACAAGAACCAAAATACAAATCCAACATTTTATATCCAGGATACATTTTTGTTGAATGTGATATGACTGATAAAGTTTGGTACGAATTAAGAAATACTCCAGGAGTTACTGGAATTGCTGGATCTTCTGGTGGAGGACAAAAACCAACTCCAGTAGGAGCTAGTGAAATGGAGAGTGTTCTTAAGAGAATGGGTCTTGTTGATTCTAATATGTATGACAATTATCATGTTGGCGATCTTGTTAAAGTTATCTCCGGCGTGTTAAAAGATGTCGATGGAAAAATTGTCGAAATCAACAAAGAAACAGGGAACGTTAAAATCGAAACAGTCTTCTTCGGACGTAAAACTTCTGTTGAAGCTGAATTTAGTGAAATTGTTCATGTTTAAAACTAAAAAAGTGGTTGCAATGTAACCACTTTTTTTGATACTATTATAAAGCACTTTTAGGTGCTCTTTTTGATACGAAACAAAAAGAGGTAGGAGAATCGCGATTATTCAATGTTCACTACCATATCTATTAAGGAGAATTAACAATGGGTAAAAAAATCGCAAAAGTTGTTAAAATGGAACTTCCTGGCGGTGAAGCAAAACCAGGCCCAAAATTAGCTGGTGCTGGTGTTGTTATGCCAAAATTCTGTACAGAATTTAATGCTAAAACTGCTGACAGAAAAGGTGAAATTGTCCCTGTAATTATTACAGCTTATGAAGACAAGACTTTCTCAATGGAAATCAAAACTTCACCTGTCACTGGTTTATTATTAAAGGCTGCAGGTATTTCTAAAGGAAGTGCAAATGCTAAAACAACAATCGTTGGTCAAGTCACAAAAGAACAAATTAAGAAAATTGCTGAATACAAGATGCCAGACTTGAATGCTAACGATATCGAAGCTGCTTGTAGAATTATTGAAGGCAGTGCAAAAAATATGGGCATCAAAGTTGTTGATTAATTGTTAAAGGAGTTTAGAAATGAAACACGGAAAGAAATACGAAGCTGCTTTAAAATTAATTGACAAAGAAAAACTTTATACTGTCAAAGAAGCAGTTGAATTAATTGGAAAAACATCCACAACTAAATTTGACTCTTCAGTTGGTCTTTCATTCTCATTAAATATTAATACAAGAGCTGCAGACCAACAAATTAGAGGAACTGTTATCCTTCCTGCTGGAAGTGGTAAAAAAATTAGAGTATTAGCTATTACTTCTAAAGTCGAAGAAGCAAAAGCTGCAGGTGCTGATTTCGCTGGTGGTGTTGAATTACTCGAAAAAATTCAAAATGAAAAATGGTTTGATTTCGATGTTATGTGTGCAACACCAGATATGATGGCACATATCGGTAAATTAGGTAGAGTTTTAGGTCCTAAAGGCTTAATGCCAAACCCAAAAACTGGTACAGTTGGTCCAGATGTCGCTAAAATGGTTAGCGAACTTAAAGCTGGTAAAGTTGAATACCGTGCAGATAAAGATGGTAATGTTAACTTATCAGTTGGTAAAGTTTCATTTGAACCTAGCAAATTAGAAGAAAATGCTAATGCTGTTATTAGCCAAATCTTAAAAATTAGACCTGCATCTGTTAAAGGTGTTTATGTTAAATCATGCCACCTCTCTACAACAATGGGTCCATCAATTAAATTAAACATTGTTGGCTAATTAATTAATTTTGTTTTGTAGGATAAATATACCAAAGACCGTAACGGAGTTTATCTCTTAATAATGTTACCGAGGTTAGAAATATAGAAAACCTTTGTATATATATCCTCAATATATAAGGAGGTAAAAATGAATCAAAACGTCTTAGCTGCAAAGAAAGAAGTTGTTGAAGAAGTTAAAACCCTTGCGAAAGAAACAAACAATGTTGTTGTTTGCGAATATCGTGGTTTAAAAGTCTCCGAATTATCTGATTTAAGAAAGACATTATCTAAACTTGATGCAAAAGCAAATGTTTACAAAAATAGTTTAGTTTCTAAAGCTCTTAAAGAAGATAACGACGAAATCGAAACTCTCTTAGAAGGACCAAACATCTTTGTTTTCACAAAAGATCCAACAAACGGTTCTTTAAAAGCACTTACCAAATTTGCAAAGAAAAACGAATGCCTTGTTATTAAAGGCGGATTAATCGATGGTTCTTTAAAAGATGCTGATTATATTAAGACATTAGCTGCATTACCATCAAAAGAAGGACTTGTATCTATGTTACTTAGCGTATTACAAGCTCCAATGAGAAACTTAGCTTACAGTTTATCTCAAGTTTCTGAAAAGAAATAGTTTGTCACAATTTAGGAGGAAAAATTATTATGGCAAAATTAACAAACGAAGAAATTATCGCTGCTGTTAAAGAAATGACAGTTGTTGAATTAAATGATTTAGTAAAAGCTATCGAAGAAGAATTCGGCGTTACAGCTGCTGCTCCAGTTGCTGCTGCTGCTCCAGCTGAAGAAGAAGAAAAGAAAGGACCAAGTGAAGTTACATTAACATTAAAATCAGTTGGTGCTTCAAAAGTTGCAGTTATTAAAGCTGTCCAAGCTATCACAGGCTTAGGCTTAATGGAAGCTAAAAAATTAGTTGATTCAGCTCCTGCTGCAATTAAAGAAAACATCTCCCCAGTTGAAGCTGAAGAACACAAGAAAGCTTTAGTCGCTGCTGGTGCAGAAGTTGAAATTAAATAGTTTTTAAATAGATTTTACAAACCTGTACCCTATTTTTAATAGGGCGCAGGTTTTTGCCTATTAAAACGTAGTTTAAGAATGAGCTATTATCTTTTCACTCTAAACTTAAGATTAGATAATAGAAAATAAGCAATAAAGGGACATTCACTAAATATTAGAGTTAATTTAGGAACAAGAATTTTTATTCTAATCTCATTACTTACTATTAAAGATGGCTAAAAGGCAATTTATTAGTAAATAAAAGTATAAATTTCGTTAAATTTATTAAATATACGAATTATAAGAGATTAAAAGTTAAAAAATTAATTGTCATATTTAGTGATTTTATCACTCTATAACGATTAATCTCTTCAATTAATATAGGAGTGAATAAATGAAATCATACAAAGATTATCCAGTGCTCGAAAGCGGTCGTATTAATTTCTCAAAAATTAGTGGTACTTTAGAAGTTCCATATTTATGTGAAATTCAAACCGAATCTTACAAATCCTTTATTGATAAAGGTATCGAAGAAGCTTTTAGAGATATTTTTCCAATTAAATCAAATAACGAAACAATGTCTTTAGAGTATATTTCTTCAAGATTAGACAATGCAAAACATTCATTTTTAGAATGTAAAGATAAAGATTTAACATATTCAGCACCATTATATGCAACTTTAGGTTTAGTTGATTCAAATAATGGTGGTCAAATGATCACAAGCGAAGTCTTTATGGGCGATATTCCATTAATGACTGATTCTGGTACATTTATTATTAATGGTGCAGAAAGAGTTATTGTTTCACAAATTGTTAGATCTCCAGGTGCTTATCTTTCTAAAACTTTAGATATTAAAACTGGTAGATATATTTATAATGCCGACCTTATTCCTGGAAGAGGTACTTGGCTTGAATTTGAAACAGATAACAAAGGCATTTTATATGTAAGAATTGATAGACAAAGAAAAATGCCTGCAACCATTTTACTCAAGGCTTTAGGATTTGAAACTAAAGAAGAAATGGAAAGAGTTTTTGGCGAACGTGAAATGTTTGATTTAACTCTTGCTAAAGAAATGGATGGAATTAATACAAGTGAAGATGCTTTACATTTTATTTTCTCTAGATTAAAACCAGGCGAACCATATACTGAAAAAGGTGGTATTGTTTTCCTTGTTCAAAAATTCTTTGATGAAAAAAGATATGATCTTGGAAGAGCCGGAAGATTTAAATATAAAAATAAATTAGGTGTTTATAACCGTTTAGTAAATAGAACCTTAGCTGAAGATTTAGTTGATGTTAATGGTGAAATTAAATACACCAAGAACACAAAACTTACTCAAGCAATGGTTGATGAACTTCAAAACGAAGAGTTCTTTGAAAAAGGTGCTCATCAACATGTTTTAAAAGTTAACGAAAATCTTGATAAAAACTCTGTAGTCAATATCGTTAAAGTTTATGCAGACGATTCAAAGAAAGTTGTTTCAAACATTATTGGTACAGATTTAAATTTAAAGATTGCAAGAGTTACAATTTCTGATATTGTTGCTATTTTCTCATATTTTATTAATTTAATGGATGGATTTGGTAGCGTTGATGATATTGATAACCTTTCTAATAGACGTATTAGAAGTGTTGGCGAACTTATGCAAACTCAATTTAGAATTGGTTTAAATAAGATGGCTAAAAACGTCACTCAAAAAATGTCTATTATTACTGGTGATGCAACTAGAGAATTAACTCCAAAAAGCTTAGTTAATATTCGTACACTTTCAAGTGCAATTAGAGAATTCTTTGCTTCTTCACAATTATCACAATTTATGGATCAAACAAACCCTCTTGCTGTACTTGCTAATAAAAGAAGAATTTCAGCTTTAGGTCCAGGTGGTATTACAAGAGATAGAGCTTCAATGGAAGTCCGTGACGTTCACTTTACTCACTATGGTAGAATTTGTCCTATTGAAACTCCAGAAGGTCAAAACATCGGTCTTATTTCAAATCTTTCAACTTACGCAAAAATTAATAAATATGGATTTATTGAAACTCCTTATAGAGTAGTTGATAAAGAAACCGGAAAGATTTTAGAGAAAGTTGAATATCTATCTGCTGCTGATGAAAATAACCACGTCATTGCTCAAGCAACTAGAGACGATATTAAAGATGGCTATTTAGTTGGGGACAGAATTGTTGCAAGATACAACGGTAAAAATATTCTTGCTGAAAGAAAAGATGTCGATTTTATCGATGAATCACCAATGCAAATTGTTTCAGTTGCTACTGCTTGTATTCCATTCCTTGAAAACGATGATAACCACAGAGCTTTGATGGGTGCTAACATGCAAAGACAGGCATTACCACTTCTTAGACCACATGCTCCATATGTTGGAACAGGTTTAGAAGCTAAAATCGCTCATGACTGTGGTTTAGCTGTTGTTGCAGTTAACGATGGTATTGTTACTTACGTTGATTCAAAAACTATAAAAGTTCATGAAGAAAAAGGTGAAAGAACATATACTTTACAAAAGTTCGAAAGAAGTAACCAAGGAACATGTATTAACCAAGTAGCTATTGTAAAAGTTGGCGATAAAATTAAGAAGAACCAAGTTATTGCTGATGGTCCTTCAATGGAAAATGCTGATCTTGCATTAGGCCAAAACGTAACAGTTGCCTTCATGACTTGGGAAGGTTATAACTACGAAGACGCTGTTATTATGTCTGATAGACTTGTAAAAGATGATGTTTATACTTCAATTCACATTGAACAATATGAAGTTGAATGTAGAGACACTAAAAACGGTAAAGAACTTATTACAAGTGATGTTCCTAACATTGGTGAAAAAGGTAAAGTTAACCTTGATGAAAACGGTATTGTTATTGTCGGATCTGATGTTAAAGAAGGCGATATTTTAGTTGGTAAAGTTACCCCAAAAGGAATTAGCGAACCAACTCCTGATCAAAAATTATTAGATGCCATTTTCGGCGATAAATCTAAAGATGGAAAAGATACATCTTTAAGAGTTCCTCATGGTGGTGCTGGTACAGTTTTAGCTGTAAAAGTTTTCTCAAGAGACAATAAAGATGAAAGAGAAGAACTAGCTCCAGGTGTCTTACAAAAAGTTAGAGTTTACGTCGTTCAAAAAAGAAAAATTTCTGAAGGTGATAAGATGTCAGGTAGACACGGTAACAAAGGTGTTATTTCCTGCATTGTTCCACAAGAAGATATGCCATTCTTAGAAGATGGTACACCTGTTGATATTTTACTTAATCCACAAGGTGTCCCTTCTCGTATGAATATCGGACAAATTCTTGAAGTCCACTTAGGTATGGCTTGCAAAGCTTTAGGTGGATTAAAAGTTGCTACACCTGTCTTTGATGGTATTTCTAACGAAGAAATTATGGAAATGATGCATGATGCAAAATGTTCCGAAGATGGCAAATATACATTATATGATGGAAGAACCGGTGAAAAGTTTGACGACAGAATTAACGTTGGCGTTATGTATATGATTAAACTTGTTCACATGGTTGACGATAAATTACATGCTCGTGCTACAGGACCTTACTCAATGGTTACACAACAACCTTTAGGTGGTAAAGCACAAAACGGTGGTCAAAGATTTGGTGAAATGGAAGTTTGGGCACTTGAAGCTTATGGTGCTGCTTACACATTGCAAGAAATGATTACTATTAAATCTGATGATAGAGTCGGAAGAAGAAGAGCTTATGAATCTATCATTAAACATAAACCATTACCAACTCCATCAATTCCTGAAGCTTTCAAAGTCTTAACAAAAGAATTACAAGGCTTAGCTCTTGATATTGAATTAAGAGATAAAAATGGTAAAGTTCTCGACATGGATCAACTTGCAAGAGAAACTCAAAAAGAAGAGCAACAATCTCTTAAGAATGTAAGATCTTATGGCGAAAATAGTCATCAATTTAATCCAGATGACGATGAAGGCGATATCGATGATGCCGATGTTGCAGAATTATTAAATTAATAGGAGGGAAGAAGAAGAATGTTTGATGTAAATAATTTAGCTTCCGTTAAAATTGGTTTAGCTTCTCCTGATAAAATTAGACAAGTTTCTCATGGTGAAGTTAAAAAACCTGAAACTATTAACTATCGTTCACAAAAACCAGAAATGGACGGCTTATTCTGTGAAAGAATCTTTGGGCCTTCTAAAGACTATGAATGTCATTGTGGTAAATATAAAAAATCAAGATATGCAGGCGTAGTTTGTGAAAAATGTGGCGTTGAAGTCATTTCAAAAGAAGTAAGAAGAGAAAGAATGGGTCACATTGAGCTTGCTTCACCTTGCTCACATATTTGGTATTTAAAAGGTATTCCATCAAGAATGGCATTACTTTTAGATATTCCTGCTAAACAACTTGAAGAAATTATTTATTATAGTGCTCACGTTTGTTTAAACCCAGGTTCATTAAAAAGCTTAAAATATAAAGATTTTATTGATGATTACACTGGAAAAGACTTATTTAGTGCTGCTTTAAATGAAATTTTAGTTTCTTTAAGCGATAATCCAGATTCATTCAATTACAAAGAATGTGAAAGATTAATTGAAGCAGTTGAACAAGCTAAAAAGACAACAAACCCATTTGACTTTTATACATATGCTGAATTTATTTCAAGCCAAACCGGTGCTCAATTCGGCGATGGTGCTGAAGCTATTAAAACTTTATTAAAAGAAATTGATCTTCAACATGATTTTGATGAAGTCAATGCTCAAATTAAAGAAGCAAAAGGTCAAAAGTTAACAAAATTAACAAAGAGACTCGAAGTTATTGATGCTTTCTTACAATCTGGAAATAAACCAGAATGGATGGTTCTTGACTGTGTCCCAGTTATTCCGCCAGATTTAAGACCAATGTTACAACTCGATGGTGGACGTTTTGCAACTTCTGATTTAAATGATTTATATAGAAGAATTATTACTAGAAATAATAGATTAAAGAAATTCAAAGAAATGAATGTTCCTACTGTTATTTTAGTTAACGAAAAAAGAATGCTTCAAGAAGCTGTTGATGCTTTAATCGATAATGGTAGAAGAAATGGTAAGCCAGTTACTGGTGCTAATGGAAGACCTTTAAAATCATTATCAGGTGCATTAAAAGGAAAACAAGGTAGATTTAGACAAAACTTACTTGGTAAGAGAGTTGACTACTCTGGACGTTCAGTTATTGCAATTGGCCCAAAATTAAAAATGTATCAATGTGGTTTACCAAGAGAAATGGCAATCAATTTACTTAGACCATTTATTGCTGCAGTTTTAATTAACGAAGGAAAATGTTCTTTACATAGACAAGCAGATAGAAAGATTGATGCAAGAGATTCTGATGTTTATGATGCTGTTGAAAAGATTATTTCTTACCACCCAGTTTTATTAAACCGTGCTCCTACATTACATAGACTTGGTATTCAAGCTTTCCAACCTGTTTTAATTGAAGGTAGAGCCATTAGATTACACCCACTCGTTTGTACAGGATTTAACGCTGACTTCGATGGTGACCAAATGGCAGTCCATGTTCCATTAGGAAAAGCTGCACAAGAAGAAGCTATTGATTTAATGCTTGCTTCTAATAATATTCTTGCTCCAAAAGATGGAAAACCAATTGTTACTCCATCTCAAGATATCTTAATTGGTAACTATTATTTAACAATGGAAGCAACAAAAGCTGACTTTGAAAAGAAAGCTGCTAATTATGAAAAACATGGCGACTTACAAGAAGCAGAAAAATATAGAGATTTTATCAATATGGAAGGCAAAGTTTTCAAAGATATTGATGAATGTATTAAATGCTACGAATTAGGCAAAGTCCATTTACATAATAGAGTCGCATTACCTGCTAAGGCTTTAAGAAAAGACGATTTTACTGAAGAACAACAAAATTCTTATGTTATTACTACAGTTGGTAAAGTTATCTTTAACTTAATTTTCCCTAGCGATTTCCCATATATTAACTCTAACAAGAAAGAAAATTTAAAGAAGACTCTTGATGAATTCTTTGTGCCAAAAGGAACAAATATTAAAGAAGTTATTGCAAATTTACCTGCTAGAGAAGCTATTGAAAAGAAATATATTACTGCAATCATTGATGAAGTTTATGCCAAATACGGAACAACAAAAACTTCAGCAATTCTTGATAAAATCAAAGACTACGGTTATAAATATTCAACTATTTCAGGTTTAACTGTTGCAATTTCTGATATTTCATTCTTACCTGAAAAAGATGAACTCATTAAGAAAGGTGATCATAAGGTTGATGAAATTCAAACCCTTTATGAAAGAGGATTCTTAACCGATGCTGAAAGACACGTTCAAGTTATTAATACTTGGACAAAAGTTAACAGCGAAGTTGGTAACTTAGTTGAAAATGCTTTAAAGCAAGATACAAGAAACCCACTTTATATTATGTGGCATTCTGGAGCTAGAGGTTCTAAGTCTAACTACACTCAATTAATGGGTATGAGAGGTCTTATGGCTTCTACATCAGGTGATACTATTGAAATTCCTGTTAAATCTTGCTTCCGTGAAGGTCTTAACGTTGCTGAGTTCTTTACTGGAACTCATGGTGCTAGAAAAGGTGGTGCTGATACTGCTTTAAAAACTGCTGACTCAGGCTATTTAACAAGAAGACTTGTCGATGTTTCACAAGACGTTATTGTTAGAGAAGAAGATTGTCATTCTGACCATGGTATGGTTGTTAGTGATATCGTTGATACCGCCCAAAACACCGTTATTGTCGGTCTTTATGATAGATTAGTCGGTAGATTCTCATGTCATGATATTATTGATCCAAATACTGGAGAAGTAATTATTGCCGGTGATAACTTAATTGATGAAACTATTGCAAAACGTATAGTCGATGCAGGTATTAAAAAAGTTGAAATTAGATCATTATTTGGTTGTGAAACAAAAGATGGTGTCTGTGTCCACTGTTATGGTAGAAACCTTGCAACTGGTAAATTAGTTGAAGTTGGTGAAGCAGTTGGTATTATGGCTGCTCAATCAATTGGTGAACCAGGTACTCAATTAACTATGAGAACATTCCACACTGGTGGTGTTGCTACAACTGAAGATATTACTCAAGGTTTACCTAGAGTCCAAGAACTTTTCGAGGCTAGAACTCCTAAAGGTGAAGCAACCATTTCTGAAATTTCTGGTGTTGTTACTGATATTAGAGATGACGATGGAATTTACACTGTCACCGTCAAAAATGATTTAGAAGAAAGAGAATATAAAACATCTTTCGGCGCTAGATTAAGAGTTAGAAAAGGTGATTCAATTCAAAATGGTGGAAAAATTACCGAAGGTGCAATTTCTCCTAAAAAACTTCTTGAATGTGCTGATGTTGGCTCTGTTGAAAGATACATCATTAAGGAAGTTCAAAAAGTTTATAGATCACAAGGTATTGGAATTAGCGATAAACATATTGAAGTTATCGTTAGACAAATGTTAAGAAAAGTAGTGGTTGTTGATGGTGGTGAAACATCATTAATTGCTGGTACTAGAGTAAGTATTAATGAGTTTACAGAAAAGAACAAGGAAGCTTTACTTGAAGGTAAACGTCCTGCATTCTGTACACCATTAATCTTAGGTATTACTAAGGCTGCTCTTGAAACTGATTCATTCTTATCAGCTGCATCTTTCCAAGAAACTACAAGAGTTTTAACGGATGCTGCAATTAAAGGTAAAACTGATAACTTACACGGTTTAAAAGAAAACGTCATTACTGGTAAACTTATTCCAGCTGGTAGAGGACTTTTAAACCTCAATGAAGAGATTGAATTATTACATAACTTCGATGTTATGAATGCTATGAAGAAAGTTAAAGATCAATACATTTCTTTACATGATAAAGTTTTAGACGATGAAGTCGAAAACTTAGAATTAACAGAAATGGAATCTTTAGTTAACCAAAACCTTGAATATAAAAACACAAAGAAAACTAGAGAACTTACATTATCTTTAGAAAGTGATGATGTTGGTGAAAATAGTGATTATCCTTCCGATTCTTCCGATGACATTGAAGAAGATTCTGGAGATATGAAAGTACTTCAAGATTTAATTAAGTAGTTTAAAAAGGTAAGTCGAACATGGCTTACCTTTTTTATAGTAAAGTGATGATTTTATTTAAGATGATTTAGAAAATTAATCGTTTCTTTTGAATTATGTAATAGATTTAATTCTAGGAAAGTTAATGTAATATCGAAAAAAGATGAGTTTTGTTCATTCAAAAGATCGTTTTGGGCAAATTTTTCTATGTTGAATATCTTGAATGAATTATAAACGATAATATTCCAATAATTTTTTATATTTGTTTTAAGAGCTGGAGGATTATTTATTTTAATCCTTTCATAAACTTTCTTGCTTTCATAAGAATGAATAATAACTTTTACTAATGATATTAGATATTCTTTAGGAGATGTTAATTTAATTATATGACCATATCTAGCTTTTAGATGTTTTAGATAAAGATAGGTTATTTCCTCGTTTAAATTTTCAATGGTTAAAAGATTAGTGTAGTAACTTTGTCTACTAATATTTAGTTCCTTTGTAATGCTCGTAATCGACATTTCAGAAATTGAGAAATTTACAAATAAATGTATCTTTCTTTCAATGTCTAATCCACCCCCAAAATCTTTCCTCCAAAAGCCTTACTTTTTTATACTAAGAATTCAAACCTTTGTTATAATATATAAGGTTATGAATTTTAAAAGATTTATTTTGCTTTTTGCTAGTGCTATTTCATTAAGTGGTGCGGCTTTATATAATGAAGGAATTTTTGATAAAACTCCTAAAAAAGAACTAGACACCACTGTTTTAGTTAGCCTAAAAGATTATAAAAACCTTTCAAAAGAAGCTGAACAGAACTTGTTTTTTAATGAATTAATCCAAAAAATTGGTTTTAATTTTAGGAATATTTCTAGTTTTGATTATATCGCTAATATTTTAGAATTAAAAGTAAATAAAGACGAAATACCTCTTATTTCATCTTTTTCTACAATTAATTATGTAGATGAAGAAAAAAGTTATGCCTATAATCCAAGTGACCCTCAATATAGTTATTATTTCGATAATTCTATCATTGATCAAAATTATTCTTATTTAACAATGAATGGAGATGAGAGTGAAAATCGAGGTAAAAATACTTTAGTAGCTGTTTTAGATACTTCTTTAAATTTTAATCATGTTGATTTTGAGCCTCTTGATTCTACATTAGTTAGATATAGAGAAAGCGATATTTCTAGATTAACTTCAAACGAAGAATTTCACGCTAAAGAGTACAAGTATATTAATTCAAAAATACCTTTTGTTTATGATTATTGTAATGCTGATAATGATGTTTTAAGTAAGGAAACTCATGGAACACATGTTTCTTCTTTAGCAGTAGCCAATGGTCCTTATGAAGGAATTGCTCCAAATTCTCAATTAGCTTTCATGAAAGTATTTAACGATTATGGATCCGGGTGTACATCAAGCGTTTATCTTAAGGCTTTAGAAGATTGTGCGATTTTAGATGTCGATGCTATTAACATGTCTTTTGGTAGTGCTTTAAATTATACCTTAAGTGCAACCGATAAGACCGTGAATGAAGTCATTGGAATTTTAAAAAACCAAGGAACTCAAGTTTTTATTGCTGGCGGAAATGATGGACGAGATGTATTTTTAGGTTCTGACTATGAATATTCCCCATTAGAAAATGTCGATAGTGGTGTAATGGGTAACTTAGCTTTAAGTAGTGATGCAATTACGGTTGGAAATTCATCTACTAACGAAGATATTACTAATGTTTTTGGTTATACTGATAAGAGAACCATACCGCTTGATGATAAGATATTAAATTCAGTTACGAGTGATGAAAATGGAAATTTATTGGCAAATACTTTTGAAAAAGAGTATAGTTTTTACGATTTTATTGATGGCAACCAAACTTTCGAATATGTAGTCGTCCCTAATTATGGTGATAAAAATGATTATAAAGGAATAGATGCAAAAGGTAAGATTGTTGTTGTAGATAGAGGAGTTTTACCTTTTACAGCTAAAATTTATTATGCTTTAGAAGCAGGTGCTAGTGGATTATTGATTGCTAATGGAAGTGGAGAAGAACCTGTTGGAGCTTTTGATTTTGAAATAACTGACGATATTTTAAAAGAATATCCTGATTTACCTTATATTTTAAAAGATGGGAAAAGATATTTTGATACTAGTCTAATTAATATGCCTGTTGCGACTATTTCTTATGAATCTGTGCTACATTTAAAAGAAAATGAAAATAAAACAATATCTTTTGGAAAAGAAGCAATGTCTTTATCTTCATCTATGGGAAATGGAATCGGTTTAGAACTTAAACCTGATATAGTTGCCCCAGGAAGCAATGTTTTTGGAGCATTATCCTATGATTCAATGAATAATGGATATGTTAATGATGCTCATTATTGCATTAGTGGAACTTCAATGGCTACTCCAAATTTAATGGGTGCTTATTCAACCATTTTATCTAATTATAATAATATAAATGATATTGAAAGAGATAAAAATGCAAGTATTGCTTCTAAAAAAATGCTATCTAATACAACGTTACTTTTAGATGAATATGGTTCTTATCTTTCTCCAAGAAAACAAGGATCAGGATTGGTTAATATTAAGGCGAGTAATGAAGCAACTTCGTATCTAACTTATGGAGATAAGTCTAAAATAGAATTAAAAAACGATGACCTTTTTAAAAACGGACATTTATTCTTTAATTTAAATTTAGTAGAAGAAAAAGCCCAAGTTTACGATGTTTCCTTAGTTATTATGGCTCCTAGAATTAGTGAGCAGGTAATTAACGGGGAAAGTTTTAAAGTAAAAAATAGTGATGACATTATTTTAAATACTGTAAATTTAGGTAAATTTAGCAGTGAAGTTGGTGACAATCTTTATAATATAAATTATTCACTACTTAAAAACGAAAGAGATTATTTAAAGAATTTTGACAATGGAACAGTATTAGAAGGATACGTCATTTTCAAAAACAACGAGCATACATTAAATATTCCTTATCTTGGTTTTTATGGCGAATATGATAAGGCTAAACCATATGAAGATTTCTCTTTTGAGAAGGATGAAAATAAGGTTTATGAAAGCGACATTATGAATGATTTTATTTCAACTCACTATAATGTTGAAGCAAGTAAAGTTGAAACAGGATCATATATATTGCTTGGTAATAATGAAGATTACTACAAGAAAAACATTTTAAATAATAAGTTATCTTTAACTAAACAATATGATTTAATGCAATATATTTATGACGATATAAATCATATTTATCATATTTACACTGGTGATTATTCAAGCTATGGTGATATTTTAATTCAACTTTTTATGACAAGAAATGTCATTGATAATAAGGTTACAATTTATGATCAGAATAAAAATTTAGTGTATGATTCATATTTTGAAGACAATCTTATTTCAAGTGGTTTTACTAGAGAATTATATAGGAATGTTATTTTGGAGGAATCTGCTTCATTAATTTCTGAAAAATATTATACCCATAGATCATATTTATTTATTCCGCTTTTTAATGAAGAAAATAATAAAGCTTTCCAAGATGGGATATATACTTTAAGACTTCAATTTACTTTAGGCGATAATTCTTTAGTTGAATATAATTATAAAATTCATTTCAATGAAGAATTTATTTCTGTGCCTGATATTTATAATGTTACCTTAAAAGATAATGTTCTTAGAATTTTTGTTAAAGAAAGAGAAAAAATGGTTGTTAATTTAAATGGTGAAAATATAACCGACAAAATTCAGCAAATTGATGATATTAATTTTAATATAGAAATCGATTTAAATGATTTTGAAGATGAAGATTATATTTTCTTAACTATCGTAAACGCCAATCATATTTCTTATAACTTTAAGTTTGACTTAAAAAATAAACTAGGTATGTCAGGGCTTGATGTTAAAGAAAATTACTTCCTTAATTTATCTAGGAAAAATTCTTCTTCCTATGGTTTAAGTTTGTGCGATGAAGAAACTGGAGAATTAATAGATGAATCTTTAATTCAAAATAAAATTAAATATTTTTTACCTAAAATGTCGAATTTTATTAATATTTACGCACTTGATGGAAGTTCAAAACTAGATGTTAACTTTATCTCCTCAATAGAAGCTCAAAATGAGCTTATTGAATTTGAGTCTCCTTATACTTTGTTTGAAATTGAAGTAAATATGGAACCTTTTGCTCTTGCAAAAATTTTATCTCCAATTTTAATTACAATTGGTGTTTTATTTGTTATTGGTGTAACAGTTTTCCTAGTTTTATTCTTTAAGCAAAGAAAAGATGAAAATAATTCAAAAAAGAACTAATTTGTCTATAAATAGCATTTCATTTTTGCTAGAATTATTGAAGAATTCTAAAAGGGTAAAATTATGGTAGAAAATGAACTTTGTACAATAGAAAAATTTAATAATGCAGATTTTATTACAGTTAAAGCATGCGATTTAACTTATACTTTTTGTTCGTGCGGTGCTTCACTTTATTCACTTTATGATGGAGATAATCCATTGAATTTAGTGCTTGAAGACAAGGATTTATTTTTAAAAAGTACGCAATATTTTGGAAAAACTTTAGGCTTAGTTGCCGGAAGACTTAAAACTAATTTTAAAATTGGTGATAAGGAATTCAAACTTAAAGATAGTGGTGAAAATATTTGTTTACACGGTGGAGATATTAAATCTTTATCTTTTAAAAATTGGAAATATGAGGTAAAAGATCGTAAAAACAAAATCGACCTTAAGTTTACAATTTCTCCAAGAAAAGGAGATGAAGGATTTGATGGAAAGGTTAGAATAAATGTAATTTATTCTTTATCCAAGAAGAAAAATTCTTTCAAAATAATATTCAAAGTTAATGTTATTGAAGATAGTCTAATTAATCTTTCTAACCACATTTACTGGAACTTATCAAAAGATTTAACTATCGATGATTATAAGTTGAAATTTGATGCTCCAAAAATTGGAGAATTAGATGATAGATTATTAATTGTTGGAACTATAAAAACTCCAGATTATTTAAGATTTAAGAAAAAATCTATGCTTAAATCACATCTTGATGCTGCAGACAAAACAAGTGTTGGAACAATAGATAATACATTCTTATTTAATAAGGATGAAGGTAAAAAGCATACCGTTACATTAGAAAACAAGAACTACAAACTTACTTTAAAAACAGATTATCCTGCATTTAATATTTATGCAGATTCATCTTTAAGCAATGTTAAATTCTTAAATAATAAAAATCTTAAAGCAAGAAGAGGAATAGCTTTAGAGCCTCAACTTTATGATTTTGATTTAGATTCTATTTATTTCAAAAAAGGCGAAAAATATCGTCACTATATTGAATATAAAATTGTAAGAATGTAATTTAAGGAGAAGTTATGTTAGATATTAATTTATTAGTAAATGAATTCGTTGTTTATGCAAAGAAAAATTTATTAAGTAACAATTCTTATGAAGATGAATTATTTAGTCGTAATATTATTTTAGGTGAACTAAGCATTGATACTTTTAAAGTAGTTGAACTTGATTCTTCTAGAGTTAAAGAAATCGAAAATATGAAAAATCCTGATTATTTTGTTGATTCTTTAACTTCTTATTTAAAAGAAACAACCGAATTAACTGATAATGAAATCGATAGAAAAATTACAAAAATTCTAGGTTTATTAACACCTTTTCCAAGTGAAGTAGTTAGAAAATTTAATGATATTTATCATAAAGTCAGCGATGAAGAAGCATTAAAATATCTTTATTCTTTATCCATATATAATGATTATGTTAAGAAATCTAAGATTGATAAAAATTTAGTTTGGGAAAGTGATTTTGAAGATAAAAATATTGAAGTTTCAATTAACCTTTCTAAACCTGAAAAAAATAATAAGGATATTGCTAAACTTTTAGTTAAGAAAGATCCATCTTTAGAAAAATATCCTAAATGTTTACTTTGTAAAGAGAACTTAGGTTATTATGGAAGAGATGATCATCCAGCTAGAGAAAATATTCGTTTAATTCCTTTGAATCTTGAAGGCGAAAGATGGTACCTACAATATTCACCTTATGGATATTTTAATATGCACTGTATTGTTTTAAGGGATTGTCATTCAAATATGGTAATCAACGAATCTACATTTAAGAAATTAGCTTCATTTGTTGATACTTTCCCTTATTTCTTTGTAGGAAGCAATGCTGATTTACCAATTGTTGGGGGTTCAATTTTAAATCACGAGCATTATCAAGGTGGCGAACATATTTTGCCAATCATGCACTCAAAAGTAAAAGAATATATTGATATTGATGAAAGTAAACATTCCTCAAAAGTGGGTATTTTAGATTGGTACAATTCTACTGTTTTAATTGAAGGTAGAGATAAAAATGATGTGACTTCTCTTGCAACTAAAATCCTTGATCATTGGAGAAATTATGATGATTTAGATAACGAAATTTTGTCTCATGAAGGTGAAACTAGACATAATACTATAACTCCATGTATTAGAAAGATTGGCGAAACATATTATCTATATTTAATTTTAAGAAACAATAGATGTAATGAAACTTATCCTGATGGTATTTTCCATGCTCACCCTGAATATCATCATATTAAACATGAAGGTATTGGAATTATTGAAGCTATGGGTTTATTTATTCTTCCAGCAAGACTAATTAGACAATCAAATCAAATGAAAGATTGTTTAAAGAATAATCTTAACGATGATGAAATTGTTTTAAAATACCCGGATATGACTGGCAATTTCCTTACAATGATTCATGAACTTAAAGAAAATTATAACGAGGAAACTATTGATAGCGACATTAGAAAATATATAAATAATGTTTGCATGAATATCTTGAAAAATACTGCTGTCTTTAAAGAAGACGAAAAAGGACAAGCTGGATTCAAGAAATTCTTGAAAGGAGTTAATTTCTAATTATGACTAAAAAAGAAGAAGTTGTACAAATCTTTAAAGAAACATTTAATCTAGAGCCAGATTATCTTTTAGATACTGGCGGAAGATTTGAAATTATCGGAAATCATACCGATCATAACCATGGTTTATGCTTGGTCGCAAATTGCTCTTTAAGATGCTATAGTGCTTTAAAGAAAGTAGATAATATTGTTGAAGTTAAGTCGAAAGGATATCCTATTTTTAGCTTTTCTCTTGATGATTTAACTCATAAGGTCGAAGAAGAAGGTCGTCCAATCGCTTTAGCTAAAGGTATTTTATTTAGATTAAAGGAACTTGGTTATAAAATTGGTGGGTTTTACATGGCTTTAGATAGCGAAATTCCTGATGGTAGTGGCGTTTCTTCATCGGCTGCCGTTGAGTCTCTTTTTGCATATACAATTTCTCATTTATATAATGATGGTAAAATTGAACCTGTAGTAATTGCAAAAGCTGGTCAATATGCCGAAAATAATTTTTTCAATAAACCATGTGGATTATTAGACCAAGTTGGGACAAGTTTTGATTCCTCTAACTTTATAGATTTTGGAGATATTAACAATCCTACAATTAAAACCTTACCATTTAACCTTCCTTTAACATTATTCTTAGTAAAAAGCGAAGGAAATCACTCTTCTTTAACAGCATTATATGCAGCAATTCCTGCTTCAATGAAAGAAGTTGCTAAAAAACTAGCGAATGTTGAATTTTTAAGAGATGTTCCTTTAGCTGATGATTTATTTGAAAGGATTGATTCTTTAGACTTAAGTGATGAAGTAAAAAGAAAAGCAAAACATTTCTTTATTGAAAATAATAATGTTTTAGAAGCAAAAGAAGCTATTGAAACTGAAAATCTTGAAAAATTCTTAGATGCAATTAGAAAATCACAAGAAACTTCAAAAAATAATATCGAAAATACATATGTAAAGGGAGAATATGATGGATCTCCTCAATCAATTATCGATTATTTAACCCCATTTATTGGAGGTCATGGAGCAATTAGAATCCATGGCGGTGGATTTAAAGGAACAGTTTTAGTTTTCATTAAAAATGATTTTGTTGATGAATTTGAAAATATTTTAAAAGATAAATATCCTTCAAGATATTATAAAGTTCACATTTCACCAAAGGCTTGTAACTTTACTCCATTTAGTAAGTAAAAGAAAACTCCGTATCTAAATCGATGCGGAGTTATTTTTTAGTTTTTAAGTTCTTGGTTCCAACGAGCTAAATCGTCTTCATCAGGTATAAAGATATATGGAACGTTTCTACAAAGTTCATTGTAATCTAGTCCATAACCAACTAAGAATTGGTTTTTGGTTAAGGTAATTCCTTTAATATCGGCTTCTAAATCAACTTTTCTTAATGGTTTCTTATCAAGTAATGTTACTAAAGTTATTGAACGAGGTTGATACTTAATTTGTAAATATTGTTTTAAATAAGATAAAGTAGTTCCTGTATCAATAATATCTTCAATAATAACTAAGTCTTTATCTTTAACATCAGTTGATAAATCTTTTTTCAAATGAATAACGCCAGTAGAAGCAGTTCCTTCATAAGATGAAACTTGAATAAAGTCTTCAATTAAATCGCCTTTATAATATTTAACAAGGTCCATCATAAAAGGTAAGGCACCTTTTAATACTCCAACGAAAATAGGAGTTTTATCGCTATTTTTAAATTTTTCTTCAAGTTCTTTTGCAATACGTTTTACAGTTTCTTGAATTTCTTCGTTTGATAATACAATTTCTTTCATACTTATTCCTAAAAAAATAAAAAGTAGTTTTATTCTATTTTTTATAAATTAATTATTCAATTTTTATTGGATAACGAAAATTAAAAATAATATTATCTTAATAATTGTTTAGAAAATGTATAATAATTTTAAAAAGGAGAGTTATATGCCTTATATTGAATTAAATTACAACAAAACTATTACATCTAGTGAAGAAAAAAAGATAAAAGAAGAACTTGGAAAAGCTATAAGTATTCTTCCTGGAAAAAGTGAAGAGTGGCTTATGGTTGAAATAAAAGATAATATGAAACTTTATTTTAAAGGGGATAAAGAAAAAGAGAATATGATGATTAAAGTATTGGTTTATGGAGATACTTTAAGTGAAAGTATTTTAAATAAATTCACTGCGAAAGTTAGTGAAATCCTAATTAATATTCTTCCTGGTTTAAACAAAGATCATATTTATATTTCTTACTTCTTTACCAAAAATTGGGGATTTAACGGAGAAAATTTCTAATATAACCTGAAAATATAAAAATTTTACTTTACAATTTATTTTTCCTTCTTTATCATATTGCACATAAAGATTGATAGAGGCGCAGCCTATAAGAGTAACTTATGGAGAAGGCATTCAAAGAAATAAGTGAAAGGTATGGTTGCCGAAACAACATTTAGGCATAAATGTTGGTTGGGCTATGGAAGAATATTCCTATAGACTCCTAGATTTATCTAGAGGCGCTATCGGTGTAAAGTTAAACTCTTTTATAGAATTTAAGATTGCATCTGATAGAGATGCAATCTTTATTTGTTTAAAGGAGTTTTAAGATGAGAAAAAATTTATTAAGAAGCGGAATTGTCGCTATGTCTTTTATTGGAGCAATTTCTGTTGCTTCTTGTGGTGGAAGTAGTGAAGTAAATAATGACACACTTGTTATTGGTATGGAATGCCAATATCAACCTTTCAACTGGACTGTAACAAAAGAAAGCGAATATACTTTACCAATTGATAATTCAAACGAATTTGTCGATGGATATGATATTCAAGTTGCAAAATATTTAAGTGAAGATTTAAATAAACCAGTAATAATTAAAAGAATTGTTTGGGATTCTTTAATTCCATCATTACAAAATAATGAAATTAATATGGTTTTAGCTGGTATGAGTTCAACTGCTGAAAGAAGAGAAGCAATTGATTTTACTGATCCATATTTAACTTCCGACTTAGCTTTCTTAATTAAAAAAGAAAATATACCTGAAGGAAATAGTGAATCTAATCCTGCTACATATGAAGAATTATTAGAATTATTTGCTGGTCAAAGTTTAATTTGCCAAAGAGGTGTTGTTGGCGATGACTATATTGATATATATTTTAGTAGTGTTGATTCTTCAATTCGTCATAATGATCCACTTGCAACTTATCCTTTAGCAGCACAAGATGTTTCTCTAGGAACTTCTTTTGCAATGCCTGCTGAACTTCCTGTTTGTGAAGCAATGGTTAATATTGACCCAGATGATTTAGGTATCTTATATGTTGATCAAAGTTTCTTAAAAGCTGAAGACTTAGAAGGATTATCTGTTTCAATTGGAATTAAAAAAGGTAATGAAGAACTTTTAAATGAATTAAATGATTCTTTATCTCGTTTAGATGATGCAACTAGAGGTCAATTGATGGGAGAAGCAGCACAAAGAAGTGCTTCTAATGCTGCTTAATATATATGTTTGATTTTGGTCGAGCCTGGAATTTAATTGCTGAAAATTATGAGTTAATAATCGCTGGTATTGTCGATACGATAATTCTAGCAGTCGTTGGAACATTAGTTGGTCTTATTTTAGGTGTATTTTTAGCCTATGGTAAGAATATAAAATTTAAAGATACAGATAGAAAAGTTATAAAAGTCTTAAAAGGTTTATGTAAAGGCATTTGTACTATATATTCTACCGTTTTAAGAGGAACTCCAATGATGGTTCAAGCTTTAATCTTTAAGTATGGTTGTCAAGCTTTAGGAGTTAACTGGGGAGATATTCGTTTTCCAAATGTTTTATTAGATTATATTAATGGTTGGTTTATTGCTGGTTTAATTGTTATTACCTTAAATACTGCTGCTTATATGGGTGAAATTGTAAGAAGCGGACTTAACGGAGTTGATGTTGGACAAGTTGAGGGTGCTAGAAGTTTAGGTATGTCAAGCACCAGAACTTCGCTTTCAATTATTCTCCCTCAAGCATTAAGAAACGCACTCCCAACCATTGGAAATGAATTAATCGTTAATATTAAAGATTCATCTGTTTTAAATGTTATTGCCGTTACTGAACTTTATTACCGTATGATGAATATTGCTTCAACTACATTTGCTTTCTTAGAAGCATATTTAATACTTGCACTCATATATCTTGTTTTAACTTTAATTGCTAGTGGCGTTTTAAAATTAGTTGAGAAAAAACTCGATGGAGTTAAATTCTCGCTTAATCCATTTAGATGGGCTAGAAAAAAGGAGAGTTTTTAATTTATGGATAACAATTTAATTATGTCATCAGATAATTGTTTATTAAAAGTTGAAAATCTCGCTAAATTTTTTGGCAAAACAGAAGTTTTAAGAGATATATCCTTAGAAGTTCATAAAGGTGATGTTATCTCGATCATTGGACCATCTGGTAGTGGTAAATCGACATTTCTTCGTTGTTTAAATTTATTAGAAGAGCCAACAAGAGGAAGATTAACTTTTAATGGTAATCCTTATTTTAATATTGCTAAATGTAAAGACGATTATGTCGATTATGAAGCATATACTAAAGCTCTTAAGGATTATGAAGAGAAACTTGTAGAAACTGAAGATAATCTTGCAATTTATCAAAACAAAAGAATTGAAGATAAAAGTGATAAATCATTAAAAGAAAAGATTAAAGTAGCAAAAAAAGAATTTAAAGAAGTAAGAAAACACCCAATTTTAAAGAAAGACTTTTTTGATAGAACTTCTTATGAAGAAGCAATTAAAAATAGTCCAAGTTTTGTAGTTAATGGAAAAGAATTAAACCATTTGAGATCTAAAGTTACAATGGTTTTCCAATCATTTAATTTATTCAATAATTTTAATGTTTTAGATAATTGTATATTTGCTCAAACAAAAGTACTCCATAGAAGTTATGATGAAGCAAAAACAATTGCTATTAAACATTTAACTGCTGTTAATATGCAAGATAGAATGAATTATAAAATTAGTGAACTTAGTGGTGGACAAAAACAAAGAGTTGCCATTGCTAGAGCTCTTTGTATGGATCCAGAAATGATTTTATTTGATGAACCAACAAGTGCTTTAGACCCTGAAATGGTGAATGAAGTACTTGAAGTTATTAAAAATCTTGCTAGCAAAGGAATGACTATGATTGTTGTTACTCACGAAATGAACTTTGCTAAAAATGTTTCAAACAAAGTTATTTTTATGGAAAATGGCTATATTGTTGAAGAAGGCTCTCCAAAAGACGTTTTTGAAAATCCAAAAAAAGCAAGAACCAAAGAATTCTTACATATAGAATAAGGATTGCGCTCGTATTTGAGCGCTTTTCTTTTTTAAACATTTTTGGTACACTTGGAAATGTGTTCATAGAAAATAATAATTTTTAGTATAAATAAATAATTTAGTTTCACCCAAAAAGTTGGTGGTTAGATATTATAAGATTATAATTATACAAGTTTTTGTTCGATTTTAACGAAAGTTATTGACTTTGATTCTTACTTTTAGTTTAATATACGAGCAACTGAAAAGTTATTTTTTTAATATTATAGTTGATACACCAGGAATCGTGTATATTGGAGGAAATATTAATGCCAACTATTAATCAATTAGTTAGAGAAGGTAGAACACAAACTACATTCAAATCAAAAGCACCTGCATTATTAAAAAGATATAACTCTTTAACAAAGAAAGAGACAAATCAAAATAGTGCACAAAAAAGAGGAGTTTGTACCCGTGTTGGTACAATGACACCTAAGAAACCAAACTCTGCTTTAAGAAAATACGCAAGAGTTAAGCTCTCAAACGGCTATGAAGTTACTGCTTATATTGGCGGTGAAGGTCATAACTTACAAGAGCACTCAACTGTCATGATCAGAGGAGGAAGAGTTAAAGACCTCCCAGGTGTTAGATACCATATTATTAGAGGTACCCTTGACTGCGCTGGTATTGAAAAGAGAAGACAAGGTAGAAGCCTTTATGGTACTAAGAAACCAAAAGGAAACGATAACAACTAATTAAAGTAGAGAGGAGATAAATTATGTCAAGAAAAGGTTATATTCCAAAGAGAGATGTCTTACCAGATCCAATCTATAATTCAAAATTAGTTACTAGATTAATTAACAAAATCATGTTAGATGGAAAAAAAGGTACAGCTCAAAGAATTTTATACAAATCATTCGAAATGATTGAAGCAAAAACAAATAAATCTGCAATGGATGTATTTGCTACAGCTATCAAAAACGTTATGCCTGAAGTTGAATTAAAGGCAAAAAGAATTGGTGGTGCTAACTACCAAGTACCAACTGAAGTTTCTAAAGAAAGAAAAGTTACTTTAGGTTTAAGATGGTTAGTCTCCTATGCTAGATTAAGAAAAGAAAAGAGCATGGAAGAAAAGTTATGTAACGAAATTATCGATGCAGCTAATGGAACTGGTGGTTCTGTTAAGAAAAGAGAAGACGTCCATAAAATGGCTGAAGCTAATAAAGCTTACGCTCACTATAAATGGTAATCTAAACAATTGTTTACATAAATTAATAAAAAATTAATATTGTTTTTATTACAATTATAAAGTTGAAATTTTAAGGGATTTATTATGGCAAGAGAATTCGATTTACATCACACTCGTAATATCGGTATCATGGCTCACATCGATGCTGGTAAAACTACAACTACCGAACGTATCTTATATTATACACACAAGATTCATAAGATAGGTGAAGTCCATGAAGGTGCAGCAACAATGGACTGGATGGTACAAGAACAAGAAAGAGGTATTACAATTACATCTGCTGCAACTACATGTTTCTGGAAGAACAATCGTTTCAACATCATCGATACTCCAGGGCACGTCGACTTTACTGTTGAAGTTGAACGTTCTTTAAGAGTTCTTGATGGTGCTATCACAGTTCTTGACGGTAAAAACGGTGTTGAACCACAAACAGAAACAGTTTGGAGACAAGGATCCAAATATGGTGTTCCTAGAATTGTCTTCGTAAACAAACTTGATGCTATTGGCGCTGATTTTGATATGTGTGTTGATTCATTACATGAAAAATTAGGTGCTAATGCAAAACCTGTTCAATATCCTATCGGTATTTCTTCAACTTTAACTGGGGTTATCGATATTATTAATATGCAAGGTTGGGATTTTACAGATAAAGACAATCCTAAAGAAGTTCCAATTCCCGAACAATATTTAGAAAAATGCAAAGCATTAAGACAAGATTTATTAGAAACAATCGCATCTTTTGATGATGATTTAATGATGAAAGTCTTAGATGGCGAAGAACCAACAGTAGAAGAAATCAAAGCTGTTATTAGAAAAGCAACTATCGCAGGTACATTCCACCCTGTTTTCTGTGGTTCTGCTTATAAAAATAAAGGTATTCAATTATTACTTGATGGTGTTATTGATTATCTTCCTTCACCACTCGATATTCCTGGTGCTAAAGGATATGATAAAAATGGTAACCAAGTTGAATGCAAAGCAGATGATAATAGTCCATTCGTTGGCTTAGTATTTAAGATTGCAACCGACCCATTCATTGGTAGATTAGCTTACGTTAGAGTTTATAGCGGTGTCTTGAAATCAGGATCATACGTTTTAAATTCAAACAAGAATTCTAAAGAAAGAATTGGTAGATTAGTCTTAATGCACGCTAACCATAGAGAAGAAGTTGAAGCTCTTCACGCTGGCGAAATCGGTGCTATCATCGGTTTAAAAAATACAACTACTGGGGAAACTATTTGTGACGAAAATAACTTCGTTATGTTAGAAAAGATGGAATTCCCAGAACCTGTCATCGAAGAAGCTGTTGAACCAAAAACAAAAGCTGACCAAGAAAAGATGGCAATTGCTCTTTCTAAACTCGCTGAAGAAGACCCAACATTCAAAGTTCATACTTCTGAAGAAAGTGGTCAAACAATTATTGCTGGTGTTGGTGAATTACACCTCGATATTATTGTTGATAGATTAAAGAGAGAATTTGGTGTCCAAGTTAACGTTGGTAAACCACAAGTCGGTTATAGAGAAACAATTAAAGCTGCCGGAGATTGTGAAGGTAAATACATTAGACAATCTGGTGGTAGAGGACAATACGGTCACGTTGTTATTAAATTCGAACCAAACCCAGGAAAAGGATTTGAATTCGTTAATGGTATTGTCGGTGGTGTTATTCCAAAAGAATATATCAAACCTACACAAGACGGTCTTGAAGATGCATTACAAAGAGGCTTAATCGCTGGTTATCCTGTAATTGATATTAAAGCTACTTTACATGATGGTTCTTACCACGATGTCGACTCATCTGAAGCTGCTTATAAGATTGCTGCTTCTATGGCATTAAAAGAAGCTGCTAAGAAATGTTCACCTGTAATTCTTGAACCAATTATGAAGGTAGAAATTACAGTTCCAGAAAACTACTACGGTGATGTTATTGGTGATATTTCTAGAAGAAGAGGTCAAATGACAGGCGAATCTCAAAGAGGTAATGCTAAGATTATTGACGCAGAAGTACCACTTGCAGAAATGTTTGGCTATGTCACTGATTTAAGAAGCTTCACACAAGGTAGAGGAAGCTATACAATGGAATTTGACCATTTCGGAGAATGTCCAAAATTCATTCAAGAAGAAATTGTTAAAAATTCAGGCATGAGCGGCCGTTAATTAGCTCAGAAAAATCAATTTAAAAGTCAATTTTGTCAATAAATTACAAGTAGTTTACTATAAGTAATTTATTGATATGTTGATATAAATGCTATAAAATAATATCATTGCAAAAGCAAGATATCATTAGGAGGAAATGAATACTTATGGCAAAACAAAAATTTGATAGAAGTAAGGTTCATATGAATATTGGTACCATTGGCCACGTCGACCATGGTAAAACAACCTTAACAGCTGCTATCACACACGTTTTAGGTAAAAAAGGCTTATCTGAAGTTAAAGATTACGATCAAAT
The DNA here is from genome assembly GCA_944369075.1 of uncultured Bacilli bacterium. GTDB lineage: Bacteria > Bacillota_I > Bacilli_A > RFN20 > CAG-826 > Onthovivens. The sequence goes on along the minus strand of CALVXK010000003.1, from coordinate 81,385 downwards.
CGATGCTGCACCAGAAGAAAAAGCAAGAGGTATTACAATTAATACTGCTCACATCGAATATCAAACAGCAAAAAGACACTACGCACACGTTGACTGTCCAGGGCACGCAGACTATGTTAAAAATATGATTACTGGTGCTGCTCAAATGGATGGTGCTATCTTAGTTGTTGCTGCTACTGATGGTGTTATGCCTCAAACAAGAGAACACATTCTTCTTGCAAAACAAGTCGGTGTCCCTTATATCGTAGTCTTCTTAAATAAATGTGACTTAGTCGATGATCCAGAATTAATCGACTTAGTTGAAATGGATGTAAGAGACTTATTAAATAAATATGGTTTCCCAGGAGATACAACTCCAATCATCAGAGGTTCTGCTAGAAAAGCTCTTGATGGTGATCCAGAAGCTGAAAAACAAATTATGGAATTAATGGATGCTGTTGATTCATACATTCCTGATCCAGTCAGAGATGTTGATAAACCATTCTTAATGCCAATCGAAGACGTTCTTACAATTACTGGTAGAGGTACAGTCGTTACTGGTAGAGTTGAAAGAGGTCAAGTTAAATTAAACGATGAAGTTGAAATCGTGGGTATCAAACCAACAATTAAATCAGTCGTTACTGGTATCGAAATGTTCAGAAAAACTCTTGATTTCGCAGAAGCAGGCGATAACGCTGGTATCCTTTTAAGAGGTGTTAACAGAGATCAAGTAGTCAGAGGACAAGTCTTAGCAAAACCAGGCTCAGTTACTCCACATACTAAATTCACTTGCCAAGTTTACGTCTTAACAAAAGAAGAAGGTGGTAGACATACTGGTTTCGTTTCTAATTACAGACCACAATTCTACTTCCACACAACTGATATTACCGGTACAATTACATTACCATCCGACATTTCAATGGTTATGCCAGGTGATAACGTAAGCTTCACTGTCGAATTAATTCACCCAGTTGCTATTGAAAAAGGTACTAAATTCTCCATCCGTGAAGGTGGTAGAACAGTCGGTGCTGGTACAGTTAGCGAAATCTTAAAATAGTTAGCTGAATAACATCAATTTTAAAAAGGTCACAAATCGTGACCTTTTTTTGTTATCTAATTATAAGTAAAATCTTAGTCTTAATTTCTAATAATAGAACTATATATTTTCTACGATATTAAGAATAATTTTTACAGCAATTGAAGCTGATTTATAGGCTAAAGTTTCAAAATCTTGAACATTTGCATGATAAGAATCACTAACACCTTTAATTGATAAAACCGGGATATTAAATAATTTAGCTGTCATTAAAATTCCAACTAATTCCATATCGCAAACATCTCCCTTAAAAGTATAAAAAAGATATTTTCTATCTTTTTCACTTGAAATAAATCTATTCCCACTACAAAGTCTATAAATTGGTAAATCAACGATTTTTAGGCTTTTTTTAATAAGTTCATTATCACAATTAAAAGTGTTTGTTTCGAATTCACTATGATAACCAACCCCTTTATGATCAATATCATCAGTATCAAAATCATGTTGAACAACTTCATTAATCAAGCAGGTATCACACTCTTTTAAGTTTGGATTAAGCGCGCCAACAACCCCGTAATTAAAAATGGTTGTGACTTTATATTTTAAAATTAAATAAGTTGTGGCAATAGATGCAAATTCTTCTCCGCAGCCCGAATGAATTATGTATAAAATTTTGTCATCCTTAATTTTATATTCATAAATATTAAACGGTTTTTCTTCAATATGATTTAAAACAGCCCCTTTTTCGTCAAGTAAGGCTTTAATTTCGCTAAATACAGCAATAACAAGTCCAAATTTTTCCATGAATAAATTTTATCATATTAAGTATTAAAACTTAAAAACAGAATTATTTTACATTATAATAATTTTATGAAAATTTGTTTAATTGGTGCCTCTTCAAGTGCAATTTTTTATTTATATATTTTAAGTAATTTTTTAAAGGAAAATGTTCTAAATTTAAAAGATTTGACAATCGATATTATTGTTTTAGAAAAGAATAAAGTGATAGGAAGAAAGTTTTTAGCTACTGGAAATGGAAGGTGCAACATCGCTAATAAAATAACTACTGATTTTTCTTATAATAATAGCGAGACTTATGATGTATATAATGAGTTTGATAATCAATCTATCATAGATTATTTTGAAAAACACGGTTTAAAACTTGATATTTCTAAAGAAAACTATGATTCTTTTGTTTATCCTTATTCAAAAAGTGCTAAATCTACCTTAAATTTACTTTTAAGCATCATCAACAATAATTTTTCATATATCAATTCAACTTCGAAAAAATTTAAAATAAATTTAACTTATTCTATAGAAGAAAAATTCTTAGATTATCAAGAAAAAGGTGATTTAATCTTAATTAAAACAGATAAAAGAACAATTGAAGCTAACAAGATAATTTTCGCAAATGGTGGAATGTCATCTCCATCTTTAGGTAGTGATGGTTCAATATATGGTATTTTAAAAAAGCATGGTATTAAAGTAATAGAGCCTCATGCAGGGCTTTCACCTATAAGAGTAAAAAATAATTTTAGTGAAATTGAAAACGAAAGATTAAAAATTAAAGCAAAATTACGGTTAAAAGAAGTAAAATATGAAGAAGTTGGCGAAGTAATTTTTAAGAAAAACTATGTTTCAGGAATTGTTGCTTTTAATATTTATTCAATCATTAAAAGATTATCTTTTGTAAAAAATATTAAAGATATTTCCTTAACACTCGATTTAATACCAACTATTAATAAGTATGAAGAACTTTTAGAGTATACCAAACAACTTGGTTCTTTATTCTTATTTGGTATTTTTTCTACCAATATAGCTAAATATTTATCTAAGTTCTTAAAGTTAGATATAAATAAGAAGTACTTACAATTAAATGAAAATGAAGTAAAAGTTATATTTGAGAATTTAAAAAATTTTAAGATTGATTATGCTTTGGAAGATGATTTTAAATCATCACAAGTTACTATTGGAGGAGTATCTTATTCAAATTTAGATTTATCATCATTAAATTCAAAAAGTAACAAAAATATATACTTTATTGGTGAAATTTTAGATTCAGATGGCTTATGTGGTGGTTATAATTTGATGTTTTGTTTTTCAAGTGCAATGAAAGTTGTAAAAAGTATTAGTTCTGATTTTCTAAATCATCCAAGTATTTAAATTCATAAGTTAGTTCGAATTTTTCTTCCTTTTCAAGTGTTTCTTTAATGTTCAACACTAAATAAGAACCTCTAGATTCATCTCTAGGCTTAGTTAAACTCCCTGGGTTAAAAACGTAAGTTTTATCTTCTTTATAAGCTTCTTTTTTATGGCTATGGCCAAATAAAAATATATCACAATCTTTTTCTTTTATATATTTTTCACGATTAAATAAAAACATGAAATTAAACCCATGTTCTAGATGAATTTTAATATTTTTGTGTTTGCCTAAAGTAATATCTCTTTGAAAAGGAAATTCGCTGCCATAATCGTTATTTCCTTTAACAGTTAGATAATTGCTCATTAAATAATCGGGTATTGAATAATCACCTAAATGAATATAGATATCTGTCCCATATTCTTTATTAACAATATCTAATAATGATTGATAATCGCCATGTGAATCACTAACAACAACAATTTTCATAACATGTAAAATTATAATACATAAAAATATAATTAAATAAGTATATTTGTTATTGTTATTTACGTTGTAAGTATCTATTATATTAGGCAATGAAAAAAATTGATTACAAAAAACAACTCAAGACCCCATATCTTGAAGCATATAAAAAGTATTTGGAAGAAAAACAAGCTGTCTTCGATGTTCCTGGTCATCACCAAGGAAATATCGAAACAGATTTTAATAAAGTATTTGGCGATTCAATTTATAAAAGTGATGTTAATGCACCTAGAGGAATGGATAATTTATCTCATCCTAAGACAGTAATTAAGGAAGCTCAAGATCTTTTTGCTGAGGCAGCTAATGCTTCTTATTCAAAATTCTTAGTTAATGGATCTAGTGAAGGAAATCTTATCATGCTTATGTCTACTCTAAGCGAAGGTGATAAAATTTTACTACCTAGAAATGTTCATAAATCAGTAATTTCTGCTTTAATTTTGTGTGGTGCAACCCCTATATTTTTAATGCCAGAAATTGATGAGCAAACAGAAATTGTTAATCAAATTTCTTATAAAGAATGGAAAAAGGCCATTGATCTTCATAGTGATGCTAAAGCTATCTTTATTATTAATCCAACTTATTTTGGAGCAACCACAAATTTAAAAAAGATTGTTGATTATGCTCATTTACATCACATGGTAGTTTTGGTTGATGAAGCTCACGGAACCCATTTTTATTTTTCAAATTCATTACCTATTTCAGCAATGGATGCTGGCGCTGATATGACTACTTTATCGGTCCATAAAACCGGTGGTAGTTTAACTCAATCCTCTGTATTACTCGTTAAAGGAGAAAGAGTTTTAAGATATGATGTTGTTAAAACGTTTAATCTTTTAACAACGACTTCCCCATCATCTTTATTAATAGCTTCTCTTGATAGTGCAAGAAAGTTCTTAGTTTTTGAGGGTAAAAAGCATATTAATGAAGCGATTCGTCTTGCAAAAATTTGTAGGGATGAAATAAATAAAATCCCTGGGTTTATAGCTAGAGATAAAGAATATTTTAAAACAAAAGGCGCTTATTCTTACGATGATACAAAAGTAGTTGTTGAAATTGATAAGTTGTCGATTACCGGTTTTGAAGTATATAAGATTTTGAGAGATCGATTCCACATTCAAATAGAATTAGCTGAAACCTATGTATTTTTATTACTTTTTACAGTTGGTTCAAAAGAAAAAGATATAACTATTTTATGTAATGCGTTAAGAAAAATTAGTGATAAATATTATGATCCTAATGTAACTTATGAAAACCATCGTTATATGAGCCATTTCCCAGAATTAGTTTTAACACCAAGAGAAGCTTATCAAGCTCCACTTAAAGTTGTTAAACTTCAAAATGCACTAAATAAAATAGCTAAAGAAACAATTATGATTTATCCACCTGGAATCCCTTTAATTGTTCCTGGTGAAAGATTTACACAAGAAGTTATCGATGAACTTGCTTATTATAAGAAAATAAAAGCGAATATTGTAAGTGATTATGAAGGGCCAAACGCCGTTAGTGTTATTGATGAAAGAAAATTAAAAGAAGAAGAACTAGAGAAGTTCTTAAATAACTCTAAAATGAAGATGATGGCTAAAAGTTTTCACCAATATATAGCCGATAAAAAGAAGTAATTTAAGGCCTGCAAATGTGGGCCTTTTTTCCATGTGGGAATAAAAAAACGCGATTTTCATCGCGTTAATGCACTATATGGGGCGAAATACCGGGATCGAACCGGTGAAATGCTTGGTTCACAGCCAAGTGAGTTAACCGCTTCTCCAATTTCGCCATATTTTTAAGTGCCTTAATATAATATCAAAACTTCCTTGCTAAATCAAATTTAATTTATGCGCTCTTTTATAATATCGTCTTCTTCTAATTCTCCAATAAGAAGAGAGGAATTGTCGTTATGTTTTGTTGAATTAAATTTAGCCTTATTTTCATCATAGTTAGCGTAGCAATATTTACAAAATGACAAACAGCAATTATAGGCGCCAATATCAACCATTTTTATACAGTCACAATAAGTATTATTATGTTTTCTAAAAGTTTGTTTCTTTGTCGATATATTTTCACCATATTCTTTTAATATTTCTTCAACATACTCTTTTGTGACACAACTTCCTTTATTAAATCCATATTCCATAAGGTTTTCTTTTTCTCCACAAGTAAATATTTTTACATCACTACCTTTCACAATATTAGAAAAAGATTCACCAATAGTTTTGTAATCTTCGTCGGTTAAGTCTTCAATTTGCATTTCTTTATCGTTTTTTAGGGTATTTTTATATTTATCAACAAAAGAGATTACGATATTTGATGTATAATCCTTAACTAAAGAGAATAGTTTTTTAAAAGCTTTAATATGATAAGAAATCGTGTAGTGCTTATTTTTAATTATTGGATCATAACGAATAAATATTCTATTTTTTCCATATCTTGATGATAAATATTTAACGTCTTCTATAATTTCCCTTTTTAAAGGAGCAATCACTGGTTCTATATCTTTATTGTAAGGGGTAATAGTTATATGAAAAACTAGAGGAGTAGTTGGAAGAAGTGGATCAATCTCATCTAAATATTGAAAAAATGGATGAGGATTTTTGCTGCAAAAAACAATCATATCAACATTTTTAAAATATATTCTTGATACTTGTTTAGGAAAATATGGGTTCCTTGTATCGATAAAACCTTCTTTTATTCGATTTAGGAACCATTTAGGATAATAAGTTAATACATCGGTTCTTCCACTTACAAATAAAATCATATTTCCCCTTTAATTTTAAAATAACTTAGGAAAACCTAAGTTATTTTATTAAATTGTCTATAAAATTTAGATTAAAGTTCTTTTACCCATAAGCCATGGAGATTACAGTATTCGTAAACTTTTAATGGTTTTTCACCTTCAACATAGAAATCAGCAACTGGTTTTCCATCATGAGGTAGATCAACTCTATGTGTTGCTTTATCTGTTACAAGATAAATAAAAGCAATATGATGTTCTTCTGTCATTGGGTGTTCAACACTTCCGACTTGAACATGGACGTGGTTACCATCAACACTTACAACTGGTACGTGTTTTTCTAAAGCTGCATCAGTAGTATTAGCAACCATTTCTTTCATAGGTTCGCCACAGCAAATTGTTTGGCAACCATGAGTTCCTGGTAAAAGTTCAACGATTTTACCACATTTATCGCATTTTAATAATTTTAATTCTGCCATTGTTTTAAATTCTCCTTTTTGTTTCTTTAATTATAATTTTAAAAAATAAATTAAACAATAATCTTGCTTTAGAAATTACGCTTATTGCAAATATTTCTTAATAATATTTTTTATCTTCTTTGTTTATTAGGGCATCAAAATAATATATAATTATTTTGTTTAATTAGGGGGAAAGTATGTACTCAAAAAGACTTGTTACAAAAAATACTTATTATGTAGGAGCAAGCGATAGAAGACTTGCTTTATTTGAAAACATTTATCCTTTAACAAATGGTGTTTCGTATAACTCTTACATTATTTTAGACGAAAAAACTTGTTTATTAGATACTGTTGATGTTAGCGTTGAAGACATTTTCTTAAAAAAAATTGAAGATGTATTAGAAGGAAGAAAACTTGATTATTTAATTGTTCAACATATGGAACCAGACCATTCTTACGAAATTAAGAAGGTTTTATTAAGACATCCAGAAGTTACTCTTGTTACATCTGATAAAGCTTATACAATGTTTCAAAACTATAATGATGGAGAAACTGTTGAAAATTTGATCCTTGTTAAAGAAGGAGACACTTTATCATTAGGTAAACACACATTAACATTTGTTACTGCTCCAATGGTTCACTGGCCAGAAGTTATCTTAACTTACGATATCTATACAAAAACATTATTCTCAGCTGACGCTTTTGGTACATTTAATGCATTAAGTGGTAATTTATTTGCACATGAGATTGATTTTAAAAATACCTGCTTAGATGAAGCAAGAAGATATTATACAAACATCGTTGGAAAATATGGTCCACAAGTTCAAGCAGCTTTAAAGAAAGCTTCAAGTATTGAAATTGAAACAATCTGTCCTTTACATGGACCAATCTGGAGACAAGATTTATCATATTTAATTTCTTTATACGATAAATGGTCAAGATACGAACCAGAACAAAAAGGTGTTTTAATTGTTTACGGTTCTATTTATGGAAATGGTGAAAAAGTCGCTAACTTAATCGCTGATCAACTCGCAAATGATGGAATTAGAGATATTCATATGTATGATGCATCAAAGACTGATAAGTCAGTTTTAGTTGCCGAAACATTTAAATATTCTCATTTAGTTGTAGTTGCATCAACATACAATATGGGAATCTTTACCCCAGTAGAAGAGTTCTTACTCGATTTAAAATATCATAATATGCAAAATAGAACAGTTGCATTAGTTGAAAATGGTTCTTGGGCTCCTAATTCAATGAGTTTAATGAAGAAAATTTTCTCCGAAATGAAAAATATGAAGATTTTAGAAGATGTTTCTTTTACAATTAAGTCTGCAATTAGAAGTTCTCAAATAGAAAATGTGAAAGTATTAGCTAGAAAGATTGCTGAAGATTTCCCTGCTGTTCAATTAAGCGATAATCCTTTATTCTCAATTTCATATGGTTTATATGTTTTAACTTCAAAAGATTCTAATGGTAAAGATAATGGCATGATTTTAAATACTATTAACCAAGTTGGTGAAAATCCTGTTAGAATTGCATTTACAATTAATAAACATAATTACAGTGCTGAAGTTGTTAAAGAAACAAAGAAAGCTAATGTGTCTATTTTAAGTGTTAACACACCATTCTCTGTTTTTAAAAACTTTGGTTTCCAAAGCGGAAAAGATGTAAATAAATTTGAAACATTCAAAGATTATAAAGTTTCTAAGAATGGTTTAACATATTTGACAAAATACGCTAATGCATTTATGTCTTTAGATGTTATTTCTTGCGAAGATTTAGGTTCACATTACTTATTCATTGCTACAATTTCTGAATCTCAACAATTATCTAAAGAAGAATCATTAACATATTCTTACTATATGTCTAATATCAAACCAAAACCAGCAAGAAGCGAAAAGAAAATCAATGGATGGATTTGTAAAATTTGCGGTTATGTTTACGAAGGAGAAGTATTACCAAAAGACTTCATTTGCCCACTTTGTAAACATGGTGCTGAAGATTTTGAAAGATATGTTAACTAGTTTTTATGGAAAAGAAAGATACCATCTCTTTTAATGAATATCAAAAACATGCTTATAATCTAATTTCCGAAGAAGGAAAGAAAGACATGATTACAAATGGTGTCTTAGGTTTAGCAGGCGAAGCTGGAGAATGTTGCGATATTGTCAAAAAATATAAATACCAAGGTCATGAATTAGATAAAGAGCATTTAAAAGATGAACTTGGAGATGTCTTATGGTACATTGCTGAAACTGCTTCTGGTTTAGGAATTACTTTAGAAGAAGTTGCTGCCTATAATCTTAATAAACTTCATAAAAGATACCACGGGGAAACTTTTTCAAGCGATCTATCTAAGAATAGAGAAGAATAAAACCAATATTTTATTTAAATTTTATAAAGTCATATCTAGAAATGGGTATGACTTTTATTGTAAAAAAGAAAACTTATTGTTCTTTACTATGTCAGTTTATCATATAATTTATTTAGGAAATTTTAGATATGAGTTTAAATAAAAATAAAGATGTTTTTGATTGTTTAATTATCGGTGGCGGTGTAATTGGCTGCTCCATAGCAAGATATTTATCAAGATTTAATATTAATGCTATTCTTTTAGAAAAACATAGCGATGTTTGTGAAGAAGTAAGTAGTGCTAATAGTGCAATAGTTCATTCAGGTTACGATCCAAAACCTGGTACTTTGAAGGCAAAGTTTAATGTTTTGGGAAATAAAATGATGGAACAAGTTTGCAAAGATTTAGATGTTCCTTATATAAAAAATGGTTCTTTAACTATTGGTTTTAATGGCGACGATAAAAAAACTATTTTGGAATTAATTGAAAGAGCAAAAATAAATGGAGTTAAGGCAAGATTTATTGAAAAAGATGAACTCCATAACATGGAACCAAATTTAAATGAAGAATGTTTATGTGCTCTATATGCTGAAGATAGTGCGATTGTTTCTCCTTTTGAATTAACGATAGCTTTTATGGAAAATGCTATGGATAATGGAGTCAAACTTAGTCTAGACAGTGAAGTTATAAATATTGAACGTGATATAGATAATGGTTTATACCACGTTTATACAAATAAAGATGAATTTATTGCTAAATCATTAGTGAATGCAACTGGTTTGTATAGTGATAAAATACTTTCTTTAATTGAGAAACCAAGTTATAAGATTAATCCAAGAAAAGGTGAATATATTTTACTTGATCATTTTAATGCAAATTTTGTTAAACATACCCTTTTTATGTGTCCAACTAAAGTAGGAAAAGGCGTTTTAGTATCACCTACAACTTCTTATAACTATATTATTGGTCCATCAAATGAGTTAACAGATATAGAAGATACTTCTACAGATTTTGAAACTTTAAACGAAATTAAGGAAGTAGCATCAAAATTAATAAAAAATATTCCTTATGGCGAAGTTATTAGAACTTTTGCTGGAACAAGACCTAATCCTGACACAGATGATTTTATTATTGAAGAATCTAAAGAAAATCCCCTTTTCTTTAATGTTGGTGGAATAATGTCTCCTGGTTTAGCTTCTTCTCCAGCAATAGGAGAATATGTTTCTAATTTAATCAAAGAAAAATTAAATCTTAGTGAGAATTTAGATTATAATCCAATAAGAAGAAAAGTTTTTAAATTAACTTCTTTAGGCAAAGACAAATATAATGAATTAATTAAAAAAGATCCTACTTATGGTCATATAATTTGCCGCTGTGAGAAAGTTAGTGAAGGTGAAATAATAGATTCTATACATCGTAATTGTGGAGCAAGAACAATAAAAGGTGTAAAGAAAAGATTAAGAGCAGGTTTTGGTAAATGCCAAGGATGCTTCTGCCAAGAAGAAGTTTTGAAGATTTTAGCAAGAGAGTTAAATGTAGATATTAATCAAATTCGTTATAAAGACGAAGGTAGTGAAATTTTAAAATATCCAAGCAAAGGTGAATAAAATGAATAGAGCAGTAGATTTAGTAATTATTGGTGGTGGAAGTGCAGGATTAAGTGCTGCAAAATCGGCTTATGAAAATGGGTTGAAAGATATTTTAATTATCGAAAGATCTTCTGAACTTGGTGGTATTTTAAATCAATGTATTCATAATGGATTCGGATTACACAAATTTAAAGAAGAGTTAACAGGTCCAGAATATGCTTATAAATATATTTCTTTTATAAAAGAAAATAATATTCCTTATTTATTAGATACTTTAGTTTATTCTATTAGTCCTAAAAATAAAGAAATTACTTATTCAAATTCAGAAGAAGGTTATACAACTTTAAAATATAAGGCTTTAATTTTTGCTGCAGGATGTAACGAAAGGACGCAAGGCCAAATTATGACTCCTGGAGAAAGACCAAATGGAGTTTTCACCGCTGGTCTAGCTCAAAGATATTTAAATATTGATGGTTATTTAGTAGGTAAGAATGTTTATATTTTAGGTTCAGGCGATATTGGACTTATTATGGCTAGACGTATGAAACTTGAAGGCGCTAATGTTATTGGAGTTAGCGAGATTATGCCATATTCCAATGGATTAAATAGAAATATTGTTCAATGTTTAAATGATTTTAATATTCCTTTAAGACTTCATAACACAGTAACTAAGATTCATGGGAAGAACCAACTTGAAGGAATCACAATTTCTGATGTTGATGATGATTTAAATCCTATTAAAGGAAGTGAAGAATTTATTAAATGCGATACCCTTTTACTTTCTATTGGGTTATATCCTTTTAATGCAATGTTAAAAAACAGTGGAGCCAAAGTTAATTTAGAGACTAAAGGTGCTTATGTAGATCAAAATCTTGAAACTAGTCTTGATTCTATCTTTTCATGTGGAAACGTTTTGCATGTCCATGACTTAGTTGATTACGTTTCTTTAGAAAGTGAAATTGCCGGTAAAAATGCCGCGAAGTTAGTTCTTGAAGGAAGAAAAATATACGATAAAGTTATTTTAACTTCGCATAACGAAAATATGTCCTATCTTTTACCTAACGAAATTAAAGTATATGATTCAGTTGAAAATATTTTATTTTCTTTTAGAGTTAAAAAACCAATTTCTAAAGCTGAAATTCTTTTTAAAGATGAAAATGGTAATATTATTGAAAAATTTAATAAAGTTGATTTGTTACCATCTGAAATGGTTCAACTTAATGTTAGCGATTTACCTTTAAATGATATAAACTCCTTGAAAGTTGAAGTGAGGGCTCTTTAATATGGAAAATGAATTTATTTGTATTGTTTGCCCAAAAGGCTGCCGAATTAAAGTGGATAATGAAGGTAATATAAGTGGATATACCTGTTTAAGAGGACTAAATTATGTTCAAGAAGAACTTACTTGTCCTAAAAGGATGTTAACTTCAACAGTTAAAGTTTCTAATAGAAAAGACACATATGTAAGCGTAAAGACTTCTTCATCAATTCCAAAGGATTTATTATTAAAAGTAATGGAAGAACTTAAAAAAGCTAGTGTCGAAGCACCTGTTAAGATGCATCAAGTTCTTCTTAAAAACATATTTGATACGAATGTTGATATTATTGCAACAAAAGAAATTAAATAAGAGGGATGAGTTTTGGCTACAATTAAGCATTATTTAAAAGCGAAAGGGAATGATTCTTTTAAAAAGACACCATTTAATGTAATTGATGTGGCTGTTTTGACTGCGCTATCTTACGCTGATTTTATTGATACAACATATTATAGAGAAATTAAAAATGATGAACTTTTAGATCTTTCTGTTTTTGGAAAATCAAATATTATTAAAATTTTACAGCAAAGATATTTAACAATTGGGCGAGGGTATAAAGAATTCTTAGAACTATTTTTTAAGTCTCCTCGATATAAGAATTTAAAAGTGGGATATTTTAAAGATGATTTTTCCATAAAAGATTCAATTCAATTTTTTGCTTTAACTTTCCTTATCGATGGAAAGTGGGTAATTTGCTATCGAGGAACCGATAATACATTAAATGGATTTAAAGAAGATATGCTTATGACTTTATATGATAAAGTTGGAGCGCAAATTTTAGCAAAAAACTATGCTAAAGAAGTTATAGGCAAAATTAAAGGAAAAGTTATTTTAACAGGACACTCTAAAGGCGGAAATTTATCTTACTATACTTTTTTCAATCTATCTAAAAAAGATAAATCTAGAATTGATTATGTTTATAATTTTGATGGACCCGGTTTTAAAAATGATTCGTATGATTATGAAACATATAAATCCAAAATCATTAAAATTGTTCCACAAGATTGTATAGTTGGAATGTTATTTGATTCTTCTTCAAATTTTGAAATTGTAACATCAAATAATATTTCAGTTGCAAGTCATGATTTATTAACTTGGAATTTAGATCGTAAAAAAGACTATTTAGATTTTAATAAAACTCCATTTTTAACAACATATTCTAAGTCTTTACAAGACACTTTTAATCCTTGGGTTAAAAAATATTCTAATGAAGAAGTACAAGACTTTTTAGATTTTATTTTTGCTGTTTGTAAATCAAATAAAGCTTTAACTTTAGGGGCTTTACTTAAAGATTTTCTTTTTTCAAATGATAAATATGTTTCAACAATTAAAACCTATGATGAAGAAAAGAAGACAAAGGTTAAGGGAATGGTAAGAGAATTTTTTAAACTTTATTTAAAAAATTTATTAAAGAATAAGTAATAAAGGTGATTATTATGGAAAAATTTATATTGGCAATAGATCAAGGAACAACATCAACTAGAGCTTCTTTAGTTGACAAAGAAGGAAATATTGTAGCTAAGGCTCAACAAGAAGTTAAATGTCTTTTTCCATTTGATGGTTGGGTAGAACAAGATGCTAATGAAGTTTTTGTTTCGGTTTTAAATGTAATTAATGATTTACTAGTTAGAACAAATTTTACATTTGAAAATATTGATTCAATTGGGCTTTCAAATCAAAGGGAAACTACGATTATATTCGATAAAAAAACAGGTATGCCAGTATATAATGCCTTAGTTTGGCAATCAAGACAAAGTGCCTATATTTGTGATGCTATAAAAGATAAAACTGATTTTGTAAAAGAAAAAACTGGCTTAATTATTAATCCTTATTTTAGTGCGTCAAAGATAAGATTTATTCTTGACCATATAGAAAACGGCCAAGAAAGAGCTGAAAAAGGCGAATTACTTTTTGGGACAATCGATACCTGGATAATGTATAAAATTTCTAGACACAAAATTTTTAAAACAGATGTCACTAATGCTTCTAGAACAATGCTATTTAATATCCATACTTTAAAATGGGAAGATGATTTATTAAAACTGTTTAATATTCCAAAATGTATGCTTCCTGAAGTTTGCCCATCATCTTATTATTTTGGAAATGCATCTTTTTTGAGCGATGATTTAAAAATATGTGGCGTTGCTGGAGATCAACAAGCTGCTTTATTTGGACAAAATTGTATTCATGAAGGAGATGTTAAATCAACATATGGTACAGGTTGTTTCGTTTTAATGAATATTGGAGAAAAACCAATTATAGATAAAAACGGATTGATTACAACTATTGCATGGAAGATAAAAGATAAGGTAGCTTATGCTATTGAAGGTAGCGTTTTTGTTGCAGGAGCTTCGATTCAATGGCTTAGAGATCAAATGAGAATGATTAAAAGTGCTGCTGAAAGTGAAAATTATGCTAGAAGAGTTAATGATACATTAGGAGTATATGTAGTCCCGGCTTTTACAGGGTTAGGTGCACCTTATTGGGATGATGATTGTAGAGGGGCAATTTTTGGTTTAACACGTGGAACGAAAAAAGAGCACTTTATTAGAGCAACTTTAAATTCTATTGCTTTACAAACTAAAGATGTTATAGATGAAATGAGTAAAGTAACAAAGAAGAAAATTGAAATACTTCGCGTTGATGGAGGAGCTAGCGAAAATTCATATTTAATGCAGTTCCAATCAGATATTTTAAATAGTGAGGTAGATTTACCTAAAAATCTAGAGACAACTTCTTTAGGAGCAGCTTATTTAGCAGGTTTAGAGTCAGGATTTTGGAAAGATATTGAAGAAATTTCTAAAGTGCATAAAATTAATAAAAAATATTTCCCTTCTTTAGATGAAAAGGAAGTATCAGAAATAACAAAAAAATGGAAAAAGGCGGTCGAGGCAACCAGGGTATTTAAATAAAATGAAAGTAATAACAATTAACGAACAAGAATTTAAAAATATTTTAGAGCGTTTGAATTCACCAAAATCAATTCTTGATATTTATAAAGAATTATATGAAGTTTATACTTTTGTTTCTTCGGGAATCGAAGAAGTTTTAAATAAGGCCGAATTTAAAGACTTTAACTTTGTTAATCCATTAATTGTTATACTTTATATTGTTAATGAATTTGGTTTTTATGTCCATTCACATAAGACAAAAGTAGAAGAGTATTCAAAAATATTTCAAGATGATAATTTTGTATCTTTTATTTCGTCTATTTGTTGCGACAAATATTTAACAAACGAACAATTAAATGTAAAATCGAAAGTTTTTCTAAATAAATTTAATCCAAAAATTTCTACAATTAATCTATATTTAAATTTTTGCCTAACTATTTTAAATAGAGATAAGATTAAGTTAAATAAATACGATAATTTAGTAAAAGATTTGTTAAAAAATTCGTTTAATTTATCACAATGTATTATAAATTTATTAATTTCTGGTTTTGATGTCGAAGCTTTTTCAACTTGGAGAACTTTACACGAAAATGAGTGTTTACTCATTGTTTTAACAACATATGGAAAAGAAGTTTTTGATGCATACTTTAAACATATTGAATATGCTTTGGCTTTTAGACATCAAATTAATGATGAAAAAAGGATTGATGATCTATTTCAAGAAATTAAAGCTCATATAAAAGAAAAAGGGCTTAGATCTTGTAATATGAAAAAATTTATCGAATATGGATATCTTTTTTCAGTAAAAGATAAAGAATTTAATGTTGACTATAAACTTAATTTTAGAGATGGTGTTGAAACATTAGCTAATTTAAAAAGATATTCGAAAGTTTATGAACTCGCTAGTGAAATTGCCCATTCATCACCGTTTTTAATTTATTCCAATAGAGAATATTATTCAACTTTAGCAAATTTAAATTT
This sequence comes from uncultured Bacilli bacterium, assembly GCA_944369075.1. GTDB lineage: Bacteria > Bacillota_I > Bacilli_A > RFN20 > CAG-826 > Onthovivens. The sequence goes on along the minus strand of CALVXK010000003.1, from coordinate 65,386 downwards.
ATACGATACTTTCTTTAGACTTGAAAACATTTTTGCAAAACTATATACACGTGTAGGTTCAAAAGAAGAAATCGCCTCTTATTCAAACATAAGGAAAGTCTATTTAAGTGAATTAATTGCTCTTTATAATGATACAAATCAAAACTTTATTACAAAATATAAAGTAAGACAAACTAAAAATAATGAAAAATCCAACCCTAAGTAGAGCTGGATTTTTTTCTAAACATCGCGGTAAGAAGACCCACCAATAAATTCTTTTAATATAGAATTACATGGTATATATTTTTCATCGATATCAACAAAATATTTTAATAATTTAATTAATCTTGCAGCATCTGTACCATATTTTCCATCTTTATCTATTTTTTCTAGTAATGGCATTGCATATTTTTTCATAACACATAGTTCATAATTTAAGAAGGAATCAAATACAAAATCTGCATCTTGTTGAGTTTTATAAATCCATTTAAATTCTCCTCTTCTAACGCTAGGCCACATAGAAATTGTTTCTTCGGCGTTCGCATTACGATATTTTGCATCTCTAACGATTCTTCTTATTAATCTAATATCGGTTAAAGATATCGGATTAACGTTATCTAGATTAATTTGAGCTTGAGGAGAAATATAAATTTTATATTTAATTTGTTTTGGAATAAGTGGTGTTAAATCTTCATTTAAAGCATGAATTCCTTCAATTACAATTGGATCATGAGGCCCAATTTTAACTTTTCTATCATAATGTCTAGAATTTGTTTTGAAATCATATGTTGGTAGAGCAACTTCTTCACCCTCTAATAAAGATAAAATATTCTCATTAAATGTTTCTATATCTAAAGCATCAAGAGTTTCAAAATCTTTATTCCCTTCTTCATCAAGAGGAACCTCTTCCCTTCTTTTATAGTAGTCATCAATTGAAATTCTTATTGGATTTATTCCTCTTGAGACTAATTCTAAAGTTAACCTATCAGCAAAAGTAGTTTTGCCACTTGATGATGGGCCTGCAATGCAAATAAGTCTAATATTTGAGATATCTTTTTGAATTTTATCTCCTATTTGAACTAACATTCTATTATGTTTATTTTCACAAACATTAATAAGATTAGTTCCTTCTTTTAAGGCTGAATATTCATTAATATCAGCAACTGTTGATAAATGAACAAGCCTTGACCAGGCATTAGCTCCTTCTAAGGTATCTTGGAACATTGGCTCATCAATAAATGGTGGAATTTCACCATTAGTTTCACTTCTTGGATATTGAATTAAAATTCCAGGATGATAATAACGAAGTTTAAAGTCTTTTAAATAGCCAGTCGATGGAACCATTTTTCCATACATATAGTTAAAATAATTACCAACTTTATATAAATGAACCGTCTTTTCTGGGCGATATTTTAAAGTTGCAAGTTTATCATCTAAATTATGTTCTTTAAATAATTTTGTAGCTTCTTCATTAGTAATTATTATGCGATCAAAAGGAAGATTTAACGAAACAATTCGTTTCATCTCATTTTCAATTTTTCTAACTACGTCATTAGTTATTCTTAGGTCTCCACAAATTTTATTTGCAAAAATTGATCTAGAAATAGAATAACTTAATCTAAACTGAGTATCTCTATAAAGATTAAAAACAGCCATAGCAAATAAATAGCGAATGCCTCTTTCATAAATTCCATTTGCTAAAGTATCTTTTAAAGTTAAGAGTTTGATTGTTGCATCATAATGCACGGAATAGTCAAGTTCTCTAATACGTCCATTAACTAAAGCAGCAATATAAGCAAAATCTTGGTCATTATTAGGAATTAAATCAATTATTTTAATGCTTTTTTCAAATATCTTTGTTTCAGTGTCGTTGATAGTTAAAGTAAAGCTCATTTTGCCTCCTTTCTTAATTAAAAAATAATTATTAATTTTAAATTTTCGCAAGTGAAAATATTATATATGATTAATAATCTAAAACCTAGAAAAAAGTAAAAAAGTATTTTCGTAATATTTTTAATCCTTGATACAATATTTATAGCAATTTTAATTATTTATTAATACCACGTAATTAAAAATGAGTGTAAAATATAATCGCTTGAGAGGTTTTTATGAGAAATTTTGTATTTATTTCACCACATTTTCCTGATTCATACTGGAAATTTTGTATGGCTTTAAAAGAGAATGGTTTTAATGTCTTAGGGGTTGGGGATGCTCCTTATAACGAAATCCCAAATCAATGCCAATACGCATTAAACGAATATTACTGTTGCCCTTTTATGGATGAATATGAAAACGAAAAAAGAGCATTAACTTATTTTAGAGATAAATACGGACCTATTGAATATATTGAATCAAATAACGAATACTGGCTTCAAAAAGATGCTAGATTAAGAGATGACTTTGGAGTTACAACATCTTTTACAAGAGAAGAAGTTGAATTTAGAATGAAAAAGTCAAATCAAAAGCAATTTTATGAAAAAGCTGGACTTAAGTGTGCAAGATATTGCCTTCCAAAAACTTTAGAAGAAGTAAAAGCTTTTGCTAATGAAGTTGGTTATCCTATCTTTGTTAAGCCAAACGTCGGAGTTGGCGCTCAAGGTGCATTTAAGATTGATAACGAATTTGAGCTTGAAAGTTATTACATGTCTTTACCTAAAGATAAAGAATATATTTTTGAAGAATATGTTGACGGAAGCATTATTTCATTTGATGGTATAACTAATTCAAAAGGTGATGTTATATTTGAAACTTCTCACTTCTTCGCTGTTAATACAGTTGATGTTGTCTTAAATAAAAGCGATGATATGTATTGCTGTTTACCTCATGTACCAGACGACTTAAAAGAAATTGGTGAAAAAGCGGTAAAAGCATTCGGACTTAAAAGAAGATTCTTCCATTTTGAATTCTTTAGATTAAGACAAAATCATCCTTATTTAGGAAGAATTGGTGACATTGTTCCTCTTGAAGCTAATTTTAGAGTTGCAGGTGGGTATACCCCTGATCTAATAAATTATGCTAATTCTGTTGATTGTTATCGCATTTTTGCAGATGTAATGGCATTTGATGAAAATAGACAAAAAATGGACTATGAAAAATATTATGCTGTTTCTTCTTCAAGAAGAAATGAAAGACATTATGAACATAGTTTAGAAGAGATTTTAGCTAAATATAAGATGAACATTGCCACATATGGCTACTATCCTAGAGCATTAAGTGATGATATGGGAGATTCCTATATTATGGCAAAGTTTAAGACTTTAGAAGAAGTAAACGAATTTGATAACTTTGTAAGAAAGAAGATAGACTAATTATGGTAAATTTAACTGATGAAAGATTTAGAAGTATAAAATTTGATGCAAACCACTTCCCTGTCCTTATTGAAATTTCAAAAGGAATGAAAAATAAATATGAAATTGATAAACAAACAGGTTTATTAAGATTAGATAGAATTTTATATACTTCAACCCATTATCCTCAAAACTATGGTTATATTCCATTAACTTTATGTGATGATGGAGATCCAATGGATGTTTTAGTTATTTCTAGTGAGGAATTTTTACCTTTATCTTATTGTATGGCTAGACCAATTGGGGTTATTAGAATGCTTGATAATGGTAAAAGAGATGATAAGATTTTAGCTGTTCCTATTAAAGATCCTTTTTACTCACAAATTACTTCTATAAATGACTTACCTAAACATCTTGTTGATGAAATTATTCACTTTTTCAGTGTTTATAAAGTGTTAGAAGGAAAACAAACAGCAGTAGGACAAGTTGGTGATGAAAATCTTGCTGTTGGATTGATTACAGAATCAATCGAATTATTTAAAGAAAATGATAAATAATAAAATTACCTTAGGTGAATGCCTAAGGTAATTTTGATGTTATTCTTTCTAATTTTTCTTTAGCAATACGAAGATAGACTTCTTCTTTTCTTGTAAAGAAGTAAGCTAAAGCCCAATAATAAAATAATATATCTTGGAATTCGACAAATATGTCGACTCTTTTTCTTTTTAATAAAGAATATTTATATCCAAAATATTTTTTTAAGAAATATTCTTCTTGAGAAGATGTTAAATTATTTTCGCTAATAAAAGAAGCAAGATCAAATAATGGATTGTTCATTGATCCGTTTTCCCAATCAATGATAAAAGTAGTATTGAATCTAAATAATAGATTTCCTCTTACAAGATCATTATGACAGAAAGTTAACTCTTCCTTATTAAAAATTCTTTCAACATTTTTAACAACTTTTTTCTCATAATCATCAGCAATATAGTATTTTGGATCAATTAATTCTTTATAGTTATTTAGACGATTAAAAAGTTGGTAACCATAAGGAACTTTAATACCTGAACCATGAAGTTTTTTTAATAATCTTGCAATATTATTCATAACTTCGTTATTAATTTCTTGATAGAAACGAGTGTTATGAATAAATTTTGTAACCTTATAACCATGGATTTCGTCTAAATAAAGAAGTTTTTCGCTTATTTTAAGAGGTTCTAATACTTTATAATTGTTTTTTTCGTGAGCATAATTAGTAGCTTTTTCTGGGTTAATTTTAGGAATTCTTAAAACATAAGCATCATTAATTAAATAATTATTGTTAGAAATGCTTTCTTCTAAAAAAAGAGAAGTGCGAGCTTCTTTTTTAGTAATTTCAGTAAATAAAGTCTTAATGTTTTGGTCCATGTAAATAATTATACAAAAAATAAAAATTAAATGATAAAATTTTTGACGTTATGATTAAAATTGTTTTATACGAGCCAGAAAAACCATCAAATGTTGGAAATATTATTAGAACTTGTAATGCTAGTGAATCTAGTCTAGTTATTATTGGTCCTTTATCTTTTACTTTAGATGATAAAGCTTTAAAAAGAGCTGGAATGGATTATATAGATTTAGCAAAAATAAAAATTTATCCTTCTTATGAAGAGTTCTTAAAAGATTATAAAGATAAAAAGATATTTTATGTAACTAGATATTCAAAAAATGTCTATTCCTCAATAAAAGTTAATGATCCAAGTGAAGAATATATTTTTATGTTTGGAAGAGAATCAACAGGAATTCCTAGAGAAGTTTTAAAAGAACATTTAGATTCTACTATTAGAATTCCGATGGCTATTTCAGCAAGAAGTTTAAATCTTTCAAATAGTGTAGCAATAGTATTATATGAAGCTTTAAGACAAGTAAATTATTATGGTCTTGCAACTACTGAAGTTATTAAAGGTGAAGATTACTTAATCAAGTAATCTTTTTTCATTTTTAACTAAACTTTCGATTTCTTTTAAATCAATGTTTGCTTTTATAAAATATGATTCATATTTAATTAAATTTGCGAGTCCAGGTGTTTGTCCTTTTTTAACATCTTTAATTTTTGCCACATAGATTGTTCCATCATTTTTCTTTGACAGATATAAAACAAGATTTAAAGCAAAATTAAGTGTTTTATCATCAACATCATTATTTTGACGATCATCATCGTTTAAAAATATTACCACGTGGGAACCATGAGTATTAGCAATATGAAGATATATATCATTTTTATTTGCTCTTTTGAAAGTTAGTTCATTGTTTTGAACATTATTTTTACCATACGCAATTTTATGGTTATTATAGGTAACAAAATATGGGTTAATAGCTTTAATTTCTTTATTTTTATTATTCTTATTAGTTTTAGAAATATTAAGATTTTTGATTTTAATAATTTGATTTTCACTTAATTCCTTTAAAAGTTCTTCATAATCTATTTCGTTATAAATATCTTTTAAAGATAAAATGTTATCAATGTAAGAAATATCGTCTTTTGTTTCTTTTAAGAAAGTCGAAGTTAAAGCAATAGTGTTTTTAGCTTTTTTATAAATTTTATATAGATACATTAAATTATCGCTTTTAGAGTAACCTTCTTTTAAAGGTATTTCTTTTCCTCCATAGGTAAAAGATGATTGCCTTTTTTTAATTTCATGCATGATGGTTAAAAAATAATCACCATAATCTTTATATTTTAAATTTTCACTAGCTTTTGCTATATCGTTTTCTAAAGAAATTTCTTTGTTAACTAATGATTTTCTTTTTCGTTTTAATTTAGAAATTAAAAAATCATATTTTTCCTTTAAATATTTAGAATTAATGTTAGAAATATATTCTTTTTCTTTATTTAATTCTTGATTAATGTCTATTTCTTTAAGAAAATGAATTTTCTTTGGTGGAAGATAGATTGTGTTTAGTATTAAAGGATGGTTTGTTTCTAAAGAATGGTATCTAAATGCAAGTTCTATCTTATCTTTATTTAATAAAATTAAATTTGTGTTTCCTTTAAAAAGTTCAAATAAGAGATGGTATTCAATTTTATCGTAAGTATCGGTTGTTTTAATGAATTTAAAATCAACAATTGAATCTTCATTTGTTAAACTTGCTTCAATAAAACATGAATTTAAAAGTTTATTTCTTAATGTTTGGATAAAAATAGATTGAAGAGTGCTTTTATTATTTATTTCATTAGTAACTTCAAAAAAAGGATTTTGAGAAACTAAAGATATAAAAAGGGATAAGGAGTGTCTAGAAAAAGTAAATAAATAATCTAAAGAAGATAATTCATTTATTTTATTTACATAAGCTCCTTTAAGTTTATCATTAACAATATTTATCTTTTCTTTTAAATAATCTAATTTAGTCATATAGTTTATTATAATAATTGTTTGTTTAAGAAGATAGTAAAAAACTTTGATTATTTTTATCAAAATTGTTTGAAATTAGTTTATTCAAAATTTAGTATAAAGTTATGAATGAAATTAGAGCGATATTTTTAGATTTTGATTGGACTTTATTTGATCATAAAGTTAGAAATTATAACTTTAAAGCTCTTGAAGGATTAAATGAAGTTCATAAAAAAGGGGTTAAATTAATTATAAATTCGGCAAGAAGTTACTATGCTTTAAAAAATTTAAAAGCATTTGAACTAATTCCTTTTGATGGGTTTGTTACTTCAAATGGAGGGCTTGCTTCGTATAATAATAAAGAAATTTATTCTTATACTTTTTCTGGCTCTTTAAAACATGACTTTTTAACTTTTTTAGATAAAACTAACTTTTCTTATCTTTTAATTACAAAATATAAAACTTTTATAAAAATCAAAAATAAAGATATAGTCGATGATTTTTATAAAGTTTTTTATGAACCATTTCCTTTAGATATTTCTAGTTATAAGGGAGAAAATGTTTTAGCAATATAAGTTTTTCTTTATGAAAACGAAGAAAAAGAATTAAAAGATTTTGTAGTTAAAAATAACTTATTTTATAACCGTTTCACTGACAATAATGTCGAAATTACTTTAAAAGAATTTAGTAAAGATGAAGGAATTAAAGCGGTAATTAATGCAGCTAAATTTGATCGAAACGAAATTATGGCTTTTGGAGATGATTTAAACGATATTCCTATGTTTAAATATGTTAAATACGGAATTTGTTTAGGTAATGGCAAAGAAGAAGCAAAAAAATATGCTTATTTTGTTACCGATAATATCGAAGATGATGGAATATATAATGCTTTGAAAAAATTTAATTTAATTGATTAAGTTTTAATATTTTTGAGCTAAATATTGACAAATTAACGCTTGATATTGTCTTAATAGAATAATATGATATTTGAATGGAAAAGGGATTGCTAATTATATTAAGTGGACCAAGTGGAGTCGGAAAAGGCACCGTAAGAAGTTATCTATTAAAAGATCCTTCTTTGAATCTTGCTTTCTCAGTATCTTGTACAACAAGATGTCCTAGAGCTGGAGAAATTAATGGTGTCGATTATTTTTTTATTAGCAAAGAAGAATTTCTTGATAAAGTAAATAAAGGTGAGTTTTTAGAGTATACAGATTTTTGCGGAAACATGTATGGAACTTTAAGAACTTATGTCGATAAATTAAGAGATGAAGGTAAAAATGTTTTAGTTGAAATCGAAACAAATGGTGCTAGACAAGTACTAAAAAATCTTCATAAACAAGACGAAATATCTATCTTTTTGACTTGTCCTTCTTTAGAGGAATTAGAAAAAAGAATTAGAGGAAGAAGAAGCGAGTGCGAATGTAAAATTAAAGAAAGATTAGAAAAAGCTAAAGAAGAACTTAAACTCGCATGTAATTATGACTTTGTTGTTTCAAACATTGTTCCAGAAGATTGTGCAAAACAAATTAAACAAATTATCGAAAATAAATTAAAATTAAGTAAATGATTTATTTACTTTCAGTTTTAACCGAACATAAAGTTTTATCACTTGATAGAAATTTTACTTATTATTCGAGTAAAGAAGTTTTTGTTGGCTCTAGAGTTAGGATAAACTTTAATGGCCAATTTTTAGTTGGATTCGTTTTAAAAGTCGAAGAAATTAACGATTTGCAAAATAAACAAAAAGAGTTAGGTTTTAAAGTTAAAGAAATAAGTGAAATTATTGATGAAAAACCAATTATTAATAACAATCTTTTATTATTAGCAAAAAAAGTAAAAGATAGATACCTCTATACAATGATTGGGGTTTTAAATACGATGCTACCTCCATCTTTAAGGAGTGAAACGTCTTTTATTAATAAAGCAAAAGTACAATATATTAAATTTTATGAATTAATCGATGAAAACTATATTCCAGAAAACAAAATTGAGGATCGAATTTTAAGTAAATTCGTAAATTCAAAATTAGTTCAATATGATGACATAGGTGAATCTAAAACCTTGACCAATTTAATAAGTAAAAATGTAATTCGTCTAATCGAAAAAGAAAAATATCGCTATCAAGCAAAAGCTAGTTTTGATTATGATGAAATTCTTAACCTTAGTGAAGAACAAAAGGCAGTTTTAGAAGATATAATTTTCTCACGTGAAAACATTTTTCTTCTTAAAGGTGTAACTGGAAGTGGAAAAACAATAGTTTATATTAAGTTAATTGAAGATGCTTTAAAAGAAAATAAGGGGAGTTTAATTTTAGTCCCTGAAGTTGCATTAACTCCACTTATGATTTCACATATTATTTCTTATTTTAAAGAAGAAATCGCAGTTTTACATTCTTCTTTGACTCAAGCTGAAAGGTATGATGAATATCGTAAAATTGCTGATGGAAAAGTTAGAATTGTTGTAGGAACTAGAAGTGCTATTTTTGCTCCTATTCAAAACTTGAAATATATAATAATAGATGAAGAACATGATGAATCTTATAAGCAAGATTTTGATTTAACGTATAATGCAAAAGATATTGCTTTACTTAGGAGTAGTATAGAAGGAGCAAAAGTAATTTTAGGTAGCGCAACTCCATCGATTGACATAATGGCAAAAGCAAAAGCTAAAAAAATTCGATTAGAAACATTAAATAAAAGATATTTTAATCCTAAAGAAAACCTTGTTTCTTTAATTGATTTTAAAAGAAAAAGTAATTTTACAAGTGGATCAGCAGTATTTTCTAATTTACTAATAAATAAAATTTATGAAAAACTTAAAAAGAAAGAGCAAATTATATTAATGATAAACAAAAGAGGATATTCTTCTAGTTTAATATGCGATTCTTGTGGATATGTCTTTAAATGTCCTAATTGTAATTTACCTCTTGTTTATCATAAAAATAATGACCATTTAATGTGCCATCATTGTTCTTATGACCATAAATTTAGCCATCGTTGCCCTAGCTGTGGTTCAATAAATATTAGTTATAATGGCTTTGGTATAGAAAAAGTTAAAGAAGAATTTGAAAGGATATTTAAAGGAGTGGATTATGTTGTTTTAGATAGCGATGAAACTCCTACGTTAAATCAAATTCAAAAAGTTTTAGAAGATTTTAATTCTAAAAAAGTTCAAGTCTTAATTGGAACTCAAATTGTTGCTAAAGGTCATGATTTTAAAGATGTTTCACTTGTTGGAATTATTAATGCTGATACGATGCTTAATATTCCTTCCTATAAAGCAAACGAAAATACTTTCTCTTTATTAGTTCAAACTATTGGAAGAAGCGGAAGATTTATTGATGGAGAGGCAATTATTCAAACTTATCAAGTAGATAATAAAGTAATTAACTACGCTATTAATAATGATTATGATTCTTTTTATAATTTCGAAATTAAAAGAAGATATAAATATTTTTATCCACCTTTTGTAAACCAAGTTGCTTTAAAAGTTTGTTCTAAAATAGCTCATGAAGCGTATAATGAAGCGCGAAGAATTGAAGGAGAACTAGTAAGAGTTTTAATTAATGATCATGTTTCACTTTCGAAAATACAAAATTTATATAAATCATATTATTCTTATAATATTATAATTAAATCCAGTCATTTAAACGGGGTAAAAATTGTTTTAAAATCATTATTATTTAAATTTCAAAATTTGAAAAATATTCGACTATATGTTGATCTAAATCCTTATGATTTATAATCTTTGATTTTAAAGTCTTAATCTTATATGATTAAGTAGTTAATTTAAGAGGCTAAGAAAATGATAACAATAAAAGTTTATGGGATTGATCCTTATTTATTAAATGATTTATCTAGAGACATGACATCTAAACTTGCAAATTTATATGAAATTTCTAAAGATGAAATAAATTTTTTTGCACCTGAATGTTTATATGTTCATGAAGGTGTTGATCAAAATACATACTCAATTTTAGTAGAAGTTCATGCACCAAAAAAAGTTAGTGTCTTAGAAGAAGATGCTTATAAAATTATTGAAAATTATATTAAAAATGTCACAGTTCATTTAGAATGTATCTTCTATTACTTTTCCATTGATAACTATCATAAATTTGAAAATGAAGATTATCCACGTTACATGGATGAAGAAAATTCTGTTGATTTTTACGAAGAAAGCGAAGATGAAACAACATCAAATGAAGACATATATTTAGGTAATGCTTTTGAAGGTTTTGAGGAAAAACTAGAAAAGGCCAAAAAAGAAAATAAAGATAAATAATGTCAAGTATTTAATTATTTAGTTTTCTAACTTATAATTATTCAAAAGTAAAAGGCTTTTGAATAAAAGCAAATTAATTGTCGTTATGGATTTATATGAAACTTCAACCAACATTATAAAAGAAGTCTTTAAAAATCGTGAACCTTTCAAGAATGTATTTAAAAGGTATACTAAAGACGTAGCAAGATACGATCAACTTGAGATAGCTCGTATCTCTTCTTTATTTTTCCGTAATTATTTTTTAATTTGCCATTTATCAAAGTTATTAAAATTTCCAAAAGAAAGCGATGAATTAATCAAATTAGGTTTACTTTATGTAAATAATGCTTTTACTCATAAAGAAGATGCTAATGCAATGTTTACATCTTTTTTGACTTTTATTATTCAAAAAGGTTATGTTTTAACAAAAAACGAAATTACGTATATTAGAGAAGTAATTTCTAAAAAAAGAAATTATCTATTTTTTGATGTTAAAAAAGGAAGTATTAGTTACTATTCTTTAAGATTTAATAAGCCAGACTGGCTTATTAAGCTTATAACTAAGCAATATGGTCGTATTAATGGATTAAGAATTGTTTATGAGATTTCATCTATGCCTAGACAATTTGTGGCAGTTAACTACATGAAATCCTTTAAACCTAATTCAAATTATAAAAAAATTAATTCATATTTTTATGAATTTTTATTAGATTATTCAATTCGTAAAGAAGATGCATATCATGATGGAATAATCTATTCTTCTCAATTTGCAACTCAACTTGTTTTAGATGAAGTAGAAGATTACACTAATTCAAATTTAACTTGTTTTATTGGTGACGAAGACACTGTTTGTTATGATTTTTTAAGAAAATTTGCCGATAAGAATAACAAGTTATCTTTTGTCTCCTCATTACCATTAGAAAATAAACTTTTTACGACTATTAACGAATATAATTTTGATTACGTGAAAACTTTTTCTTCTAGCGAGAAGCAAATTGGTGATGTAATTAAAGAAGAACAACATTTTATTCTTTATGCACCTAAGTCTTCTAATTTTGAAATATTTAGAAAAGAACCTGATTACTCGTTATTTTTTGATCCTTCTTCTTTTGATGAACTTATTAAAAATCAAAAAGAAGGACTAGTTTCTTTATCAAAAAAATTAGCATTTAATGGAGTGCTACTTTATATAGTTCCAACCTTGAATCTTAATGAAACTGCATATGTTGTAAAAGATTTTATTGAAAAACATCAAGATAGTTATTCTTTAGACTTACAACGAATGTATGTTCCAACTAAAGAAGAAAATTCGATTTTGTATTTTGCTTTGATTAGGAGAATTAAATAATGTTTAACCTTTATAACTTTAAAATAGAAAAACTTGAAGAATTACTAGTTAACGAATATTTCCAAAAGAAGTATCGCGCTACTCAACTTTTTAAATGGATTTACGAAAAAAGAGTTACAAATTTTGATGAAATGAGCGATATTTCTGCTTCTTTTAGGGAAGTTTTAAAGAAAGATTTTAACTTAAATAAACCGACTATTTTTAAAAAACAAGTAAGTAGTGACGGAACAATTAAGTTATTACTTCAAATGGAAGATGGCGCTTTAGTTGAAACTGTTTTAATGCGATATAACTATGGAAATGTAGCTTGTGTTTCTAGTGAAGTTGGTTGCAACATGGGTTGTGCATTTTGTGCTTCAGGATTTTTAAAGAAAACTAGGAACTTAGAAACATCTGAAATGGTTGGCCAAGTTTTAGTTTTAGATGATTTATTAAAAGAAGAAGATCCTAATAAAAGAGTTACTCATATTGTTGTAATGGGAACTGGCGAACCTTTCGATAACTACGATAATGTCTTGGATTTTGTACGTATATTAAATCATCCTTATGGTTTTGCCATTGGAGCAAGACATATAACTGTTTCAACTTGTGGACTTGTTGAAGGAATAAGAAGATATGCTAAGGAAGGTTTACAAATTAATTTAGCAATATCTTTACATGCCCCAAATGACGAAATTCGTAATAAAATTATGCCAATATCCAAGAAATACCCTATGGATGAACTTATGTCGGCAGTTAAATATTACGAAAAAGAAGCTGGAAGAAGAGTTACTTTTGAATATATTTTATTAAAAGGATTAAATGATTCTAAAGAAAACGCTAAAGAACTTGCTAAGTTAATCAAAGGAACTTTAGCCTATGTAAATTTAATTCCATATAATCCAATTAAAGAACTTGTATATCAAAGAAGTGATGAGAAATCAGTACATGATTTTTTGGATACCTTAACAAAATGTGGTGTTACAGCTACAATTAGAAAGGAATTTGGAACTGATATTGATGCTGCATGTGGGCAATTGAGAGCAAAAAATGAAAAGAAATAAGTATAACGGCATTTTTGCCTATAAATGTGATATTGGAAAGATTAGAAAAACAAACGAAGATCAAGTTATGGGCTTCGTTAATTTTTCAAATGATGTTTTGCTTTTTGTTGCTGATGGAATGGGTGGACATAAAAAAGGTGATTTTGCCTCAGAAACAATTAAAGAATTTTTAGAAAGAGATTTTAAAGCTAAAGATAAATTTCTTTCAGTACTTAACGCATATTTCTGGTTAATAAAAGAAGTTAAAGCCATAAATAAATATATTTTTAGAACTCAAGATTTTGATGAAAATTATAAAGGATGTGGAACAACTTTATGTTTAGCTTTAATTCATAAAGATAAGATTATTATTTTAAATGCTGGCGATTCTAGATGCTATTTTTTAGTTGATGGAAAGCTAGTACAAAAAACAGAAGATCAAACTTATGTAAATTATCTTTTAAGATCAGGACAGATAAGTAGCAAAGAAGCCGAAACTCATCCTAAAAAACATTATTTAATTAATGCAATTGGGCTTTTCCCAACTGTTTCTTTTGATATTAATATTTATGAATATCACGGAGAAAGCGTTTTTCTTTGTAGCGATGGACTTTATAATAATGTTGATAAAAAAGATATTGAAGCTACTTTGAATAATAAAAATACGGTTGATGAAAAGATTAATTCTTTGGTTAGTTTAGCTAACTTTAATGGTGGAAGCGATAATATTTCTGCAATTTTATGGGAGTCAAATAATGATTAATATCTCGGACATGATTGATGATAGATATAAAGTAAGAGCTTTTTTAGGACATGGTGGGATGAGCGATGTTTATGAGGCTCATGACATTATAATGAAAAGAATTGTCGCGATAAAGATTTTAAATGAGGCTTCGATGAATATTCGTGAAAATCAAATTAGATTTGAAAATGAAGCCCGTATTGCATCATCTTTATATCACCCAAACATTGTTAAAATTTATAATTATGGTAAATATAAAGGACAAGCTTTTATCGTAAATGAATTCCAAAAAGGTCAAACTTTAAAAGATGCTTTAAACTTTAAAGGTTATTTTTCTTTAGCTGAATCTTGTCAAATTATGATTCAAGTTTTATCTGCTTTAGCTTTTATGCATCAAAAAGGTATTATTCACCGTGATATTAAACCTCAAAATATCTTTTATGGAACTGATGGAATTGCTAAAGTTTCAGATTTTGGTATTTCTATAATTAAAGGTTCGAAAATGGGAATTGATGAATATAAAAAAGTTGTTGGAACAGTTCATTATATGGCGCCTGAAGTTATAAAAGGAGCAAAAGCTAACGAACAAAGTGATATTTATAGTGCTGGTGTGACTTTTTTAGAACTTTTAACAGGATGTTTACCTTTTATGAATAAAGGAGATGAAGATAACATTAATAAAATAGCAATCGCCCATATAAAATATGATATTCCTTCTCCTTTAAGTTTTATGGTTTCTCTTCCAAAAGAAACAGAAGATATTGTTTTTAAAGCAACTAATAAAGATTTATCTTTAAGATATAAATCAGCAAATGAAATGAAAAACGACATCGAAAAACTTTATCAAAATAAATCTGTTATTTCTAAATCATTCAATTTTTTTGATAGAATCTTTAACTCTAAAAGAAGAAAATAATATAAAATATAGGTATGAAAAAAATCTTTATTGCTCCATCAATTTTATCGGCTGATTTTAAAAATTTAGAGAAAGAAATAAGTTCATTGAAAGAAGAAGGTGCTTCTTACTTACATTTCGATGTAATGGATGGTCATTTTGTTAACAATATTTCTTTTGGACCATATGTTTTAAAATGCATAAAAGATGTTACTTCGTTAATTATTGATGTTCATTTAATGATTACGGATCCAAAAAAATATTATTTAGAATTTGTAAAAAACGGAGCAAATATTATAACTTTTCATTATGAAGCCATTAAAAAAGAGGAAATTTTACCTTTAATTGAATTAATTCATAAAGAAGGAGTTAAAGTAGGTTTATCAATTAAACCAAATACAGAAGTTGAAAAAATCAAAGAATTTTTGCCATATTTAGACCTTGTTTTGGTAATGAGTGTTGAACCTGGTTTTGGTGGGCAAGAATTTATGATAAATTCATTAAATAAAATTGAAATTCTTGATAAAATAAGAAAGGAATATTCCTATCACTTTTTAATTGAAGTAGATGGTGGGATTAATGATAAAACTTCAAAAAAATGTATTGAAAAAGGAGCTGATATATTAGTTTCTGGTTCATATATTTTTAAAGCAAAGTCACGAAGTAAGGCAATTTCTTTATTAAAAGGAGAGTAAGACGATATGGCATTTTCTATTTTAATCTTAGTTATTTGCGGAATTATCTTTACGTTTTTAAGTTTTGGGCTTATGGCTTTATCATATTCTAAAACTGGAAGTGCAAAATATTCTCCACTTTCATGTTTTCCTTTTGAATTAAATCAATTTAAAAGGGATCAAAAAAGATCTTGGGGACTTGAGACTGCATTTTTAATTGGTGTTTTATGTTTTGTTTTTGCTGCAGCCTTTTTTATTGTTAAAAATCACACTAAATCGATGGCTTATTTAATTGGAATACTTTTTATAGTTGATATTGTTGTATTTCATGTGTTGTTTTTTATAAAACTATCTAATTACAAATTGCATCTTATTTTTGCGATAATTTTTTATTTATTAACTTTCTTAATTTATTTAGTTGAAATATTTATTTTCACTAATCCATACTCTGCTGGATTTATTGTCTCAAATAAAGTTTTAATTTGGATATTTACGATAATTGGTATTATTTTTATGCTTCTTATTGCCTTAAACCCATCATATAAAAATTGGTCAAAAATGGTAAAAGTTGATGCACAAACTTTTTATAGACCTAAATATAATTATCTTGCTGGTTTAGAATGGGGTAGCTTTTTAGCTTATATTATTTCTTTTATTCCTCTTATTACTGCTGCTTTTGGTTAAAAAAATAACCAAGTCAATGTGACTTGGTTATTTTAATATTTATAGATTATATTATTTAGCGTTAGATTTATTGAGTGTTCTATAAGCTCTAGCACTCATTCTAACTTTACAGATTTTTCCGTTAATTTCAATTTTATAGGTGTGGAGATTGACATCCCATCTTCTACGTGTAGCAATAAGTGAGTGTGAACGTTTATTTCCGCTAATTGGATGTTTACCTGTAATTGGGCATACTCTAGACATCTTCGAGACCTCCTTTTTCAATTAATGCTTAAAGATAATACCACAAAAGGAAGTGCCCTGCAACAATAAAAAAAGGGATATAATCGAGTTTCTTAGTGCTTTGATCTAATAAAATTAGTTAATCTTTTGCTATAAATAATCCTTAAAATTACTATCTTATTTGACCTTAGAAAAAACAATATTTTTGCTTTTTTATAAAGCCTATTAATGATATAATTTTAATGTTATTTTTTAGACAAATTATGAATTTATTTAATATAGTTCCTAGTAATTATTTCTCTATATTTTCTGGAAAAAATAGAGAAATTTATATTGAAGCTTTAGAAATTCTTTATTCATTACTTCAAAATGAAGAAAGTGTTATAAAAAAGAATGATTTTTTAAGTGCAATTAAATCTAAAGAATCGAATTTAGATTCTTTAGATTTAGAAGAAGAACTAAGTAAAGAAGAACTAGAAGAAGGAATATCTTTTACTGATTCATCAAAAGCTTCTTTTATTTTAAGAAGATTAGAAGAAACTGGATGGATTGATATTTCAATGGATATTGATAATTATGAAGAAGTAGTTGTTTTACCTCCTTATACAATTTCTTTGCTTAAAACTTTTAATGATATTGTAAGTGATGAAGAATCACCTTATGTATCTTTAGTTCATTCCACTTATAGTGAACTAAAATTAGAAGATGAAGAACTTGATGATTTGATTTATGCAACTCTTTTAAGGTGTTATGAAAATACAAAGAAATTAAAAGTTGAGCTTGTTACTTTAACTCACTCAATTAGAATTTTCCAAAACAGGTTAACTAAACTTTTTGATACAAATGAAGTTTTGCACTCTTATTTTGATATTTATAAAAAGAAAATTAGTGATAGATATTACCATCCTTTAAAAACATTTGATAGCGTTGCTAAATTTAAAAGACCAATTATTAAAATTCTTGATCGATGGTTAAATAATAAAGAGATTAGAAATAAATTAGTTTTACTTGCTTCATTAAGTGCAAAAAATAATAACAAGCAAGAAATTGAAAACGATATTATTACTAAAATCAATTATATAACCGATACCTACTCTAATCTTAATGTATTAATTAACTCAATTGATAAAGAAAATAGTCAATACACAAAAGCTTCTACACAAAAGATTTTATATTTAAACAATTCTGATCGAACAATTAAAGGTCATTTAGAAAATATTTTTAAGTATTTTGCTGCGAGCAAAGACGATAATCGTTTCCGCAATAAAATCTTAGATATGATGAATGATTCGTTTGATTTTTATGAACAAGGCTACATTGATTCTGATTCTTTAATTTTACCAATTCTAAAGAAATTTAAAGAAAAAGGTGAACCAATGGAAATCCCTTATTTTGATGACACTAGCGATGTCATGATGGATGAATTTATTGAACATACATCAAATATGTTTAGTGATGATAAGGTTTATTCTTTTATTGAGTCTTCTCTTTCTGGAAAGAAAGAAATTTCAACTAAAGATATGGTTTTAGATTCTGAAGAATCAATTATTTGTTTGATTTTAGCTATTTGTAAATACGATGATGATACTTCTTTTTATACAATTGAACTAAACGAAAACAAAGAAATTATTAACGGTGAATATTTAATTCCTGATTTCACTTTTGTTAAAAAAGACGAACAAGTTAAGGAGGAAAATGAATAATGTTTGAAGAAAAATATAATGAACTTTCTCTTGGCGAGAAAAACCAATTTGGAAGTGTAGTCAATACAATTTTACTTAAAGGTTTTATTGTTAGAGATGTTTTTGATACAAAAGAAAAAATTATTAAAATTTCCCCTACTTATCGTTTTATTGAAAAAAATTATGAATTGATCAATTCTTATCTTTCTTTTTCTAATCGGAGAATCGAAAAAGATGCTATTTTAGGTGTTGTTGCTTTATTAAACGAGAATAACGAAAACCATATTCGTCTTGATAGAGAAACTTCTTTGTTAATTTTTACTTTAAGATTAATTTATGAAACTGAAAGAGATCAATCTTCATCTACAAGCGAAGCTATTTATTTAACAACTCAGTCTTTAATTAGAACGATGTTAGAACATGGAATTTTACTTCCAAATAAAAAACTTACTGGTAGAAATCTGGCTAAATCTTTAAGATTTTTAGTCCAGCATAATATTTTAAATAAAGTTAGTGGTAATTATGATGAAGGAAATGTTGCTTTTTATATTCTTCCTTCAATTGTATATGCTTTAGACAATGAAAAAGTTGCTGCAATGTCAAATGCACTTGATCAAATAAATTCCTTAAACGAAAATGATGAGGTAAAAGAAGATGAAACTTATTACGAAAATTAAAATTATAAATTGGCATTACTTTCGGAACGAAACTTTTGATATTAAACCTATCGTATTTTTAACCGGTTTAAATGGTAGCGGTAAATCAACTTTAATCGATGGTATTGAAGTTGTTTTATTAGGTGATACAACTGGTTATAACTTTAATAAAGCAGCTTTAGGAAAATCTTCTCGTACCTTAAAAGGATATCTTAGAGGTGAAATAGGTGATGATACATCTGGTGGATTTAGATATTTAAGAAATGGAAGATTTACATCTTATATTGCAATAGAATTTCATGATGATGTTGAAAATAAAGATTTCGTTTTAGGTATTTGTTTAGATACTTTTGAAGATGGAAGCGAAGAACACCATTTCTTTAACATTGAAGATAAGATTCCAGAAAATGAATTTGTTGTAAACAAAGTTCCTCTTGAATATAAAGCCTTAGTTAAATATTTAAAGAGTGATTATGATGGTAAATATCATCTTTTTGATTCAAATAGACAATATCAAGAATTCTTGAAGAAAAGACTTGGCGGATTAAAAGATATTTATTTCTCACTTTTAAAGAAATCAACATCTTTTTCTCCAATAACAGATATTACTACATTCATTACTGAATATGTCTGTAATCCTCAAGAAAATTTAGATTTATCGCATCTTCAAGAAAATATTTTGCAATATCGTAGACTTCAAGTTGAAAGTGAAAACATAAAGAAAAGAGTTGATAAACTTGAAGAAATTTCTAAAGTCTATTCTTCTTATAAAGAAAGAGAAGAAGATTTTTTACTCAATAAATATTTAATCGAAAGATGTGAACTTTATTCTAGTGAAGAAAAATTAAAAGCTTTTAAGGAAGAAATTGTTAAAAGCGAAGATAGAATTAAAGAAATTGATAATGAACTAGAAGAATATAAATCTGATTTAAATGAACTTGAGAAAAGAAAAGTTCGTTTGATTCAAGATAAAATGAATAATAATGTCGCTAAAATTAGCGAAGATTTATATAACCAAAAGAAAGAAGTAAATCAAAAAATTAACGAGATAAATGAGGAAATCTCTGCTGTAAAATCTGATTTATCTTACTATGTTAATTCATATTTAAAAGAATCCAATTCTTTACTTGAAAACTTAAATAAAGTCGATAAAGATGCACTTGATGAGGATAAAGCTGAAGAAATTTCGGAAATTTTAATCTCTTCTAAAAGAGTTAGCGAGGTTGCTACTTCATTAAAATCAAAAATCGAAAATGATGTTTTAAGTGTCAGTAAAGATGATTTAAGTGAATTTAAAGATGTTACTAAAAACTTTAAAGATAATGTTTCTTCTTTAGCTATTTCATTAGCAAGAACTATTTCAAGTTTATCTAAACGTGTTGAAAATTTAAAAGAAGAACAAGCCAACATGAAAAAAGGCACTAAACCTTTTGACCAACGTCTAACTTTAATTAAGAAAAGACTTCAAGAAGAATTATCTTTAAAATTTAATAAGAAAATTGATGTTGAATTATATTGTGATTTAGTTTCTATTAAAGACGAAGAATGGGCAAATGCAATAGAAGGTTATCTTTACTCCCAAAAGTTCAACCTTTTTGTTGCACCAAAATATTATTTAGAAGCTTACAATATTTTGAGAAGACTTCTTGAAGAATATCGTTATTATTCAACGGCCTTAGTTGATCAAGAAAAAATTATTGCTAGAAACTATGAGTATAATGAAGATTCTTTGGCTTCAGAAATTGAAACTGAGCATGAAGGTGCAAGAGCTTATACTAATTTCTTGATTGGTAGACTTACTAAAGCTGATGATATTGAAGAAGCTAGACTTTCTCAAAATGGTATAACTAGAGAATGTGATTTATATCGTAATTTTACTTTATCTAAAATCAATCCTCGTCTCTATCAAGAAAGTTTTATTGGGCAAGATATTGGTTCACGTTTCTTTGACGAAAAAGCAAAGCAACTTAAATCTAATTTACTAAATATTTCTTATTATAAAGAATTAAATAATTTAATTACCGAAGCTAATAATCTTGAACTTTTATCTAATGGCGAAATCGAACACATTTTAAAATCTTTAGCTAGAAGTAGCGAGCTAAAAGGCTATAAAGATACTTTAGAATATCTTGATAACGAACTTAGCGAACAAGATACAGCTTTAATTGCTTCTTTAGATAAACGTTTAGAAGATGTCGATGATGATATTAAAGAAGTTAATGCTCAAAGAGAATCTTTACTTTTAGAAAAAGGTAACTTGACTAAACAAATCGAATCATTAAAAAACGATAAGATTAGTAATGAAGAAAGTTTAATTAAAGAAAGAAAAGTTTCCTTAGATAAAAATTATGATGTTTCTTTTGTTTTAACTAAAGCTGAACCTTACTTTAAAGAAAAAGTTGAACAAGGCAAATCATATATTGAAATTTTAAGCGAAGCTAATGCAAATCTTTCAAGAATTCAATATATTTTTAACAATATTTTTAATGAACTTTGCAAATTAAGAAGAGATTATGTGCACGAATATCGTCTTTCTTATGATCCAGATACAAAAGATAACGATACTTTTGAAAACGAGCTCAAAGAATTTAGAGATGTTAAACTTCCAGATTACACCGAACAAATTCATGATGCTTATTTAAAAGCTACACAACAATTCAAAGATGATTTTATCTTTAAACTTAGAGGTGCAATAAGTGATGTCGAAGATCAAATTGAAAATTTAAATAGTGCTTTAAAAGAATCTTCCTTTGGTGTCGATTTATACCGTTTTACAGTTAAACCTTCTTTAGTTTTTAGAAGATATTATGACATGTTAAAAGATGATATTATTCTTGAAGGCGGAGAAGATGAATCCTTATTCTTAAATAAATATAAAGATGTCATGGAAGATTTATTTAGACAAATCGTCGATGTTAACGATGATAAAGGAAGTAATGAAGAACTTCTTCAAAATATTGCAAGATTTACCGATTATCGTTCTTACTTAGATTTTGACCTTATTGTTATTAATAAGGAAAGCGGTGAAGAACAAAGACTTTCAAAAATGATTAAGAAGAAGAGTGGTGGTGAAACTCAAACTCCATTCTACATTGCTGTTCTTGCTTCCTTTGCTCAACTTTACCATGTTAATCAAGAAGGAGAAATGGCAAATACTTCCAGACTCATCGTATTTGATGAAGCATTTTCTAAAATGGATAGAGGAAGAATTAAAGAAGCTGTTAAACTTCTTAGAAAGTTTAATCTTCAAGTTATTATCTCTTGTCCAACCGATAAAATCCCAGATATTTCGCCTTTAGTTGACGAAACATTAGTAGTTTTACATACAAAAAATTCATCTTGTGTAAGAATTTTCTCAAAATTAGATTAAATTTGATTTATTATATAGATATCAGAAAAGTATTTTACCTAAAAATATAATATAAAAAGGGAGGAAAATATGGGTAGAAATGTCGTAGCAATGATTCTTGCTGGAGGAAAAGGCACTAGACTCCATGCATTAACTAAAAGAGTTGCTAAGCCAGCAGTTTATTTTGGTGGAAAATATAGAATCATAGATTTTTCTTTATCTAACGTAGCTAATTCATCAATCGACTCGGTTGGTGTATTAACTCAATACGAAAGTATTGTTTTAAATAACTACATTGGAAACGGTGCAAAATGGGGTTTTGATGGAGTAGGTTCAACTTGTGTGGCTTTAGCCCCACGTCAAACAGAAGATGGAGCTAACTGGTATAAAGGAACTGCTGATGCAATTTATCAAAACTTAGCATTTCTTGACGACGAAGATCCAAAATATGTATTAATCTTATCTGGTGATCATATTTATAAAACTTCATATGACAAAATGATTCAACTTCATATTGAATCAAAAGCAGATTGTACAATTTCGGTTCTTGAAGTTGACATTAAAGAAGCTTCTAGATTCGGAATATTAGAAGTTGATTCTAATGATACAATTACAAAATTCGTTGAAAAACCAAAAGTCCCTAAATCAAATCTTGCCTCTATGGGTGTTTATGTATTTACATATAAAGTTTTAAAAACAGCTTTATTAGAAGATGCTAAAGATCCTAATAGTGAACATGATTTTGGCAAAAATATTATTCCTAAGATGCTAAATAATAAACAAAAATTAGTTGCATATAGATTTAAAGGTTATTGGAGAGATGTTGGAACACTTGATTCACTCCATCAAGCTAATATGGAACTTTTACCATCTCAAAGAAATGACGATACAATTCATTTTGATGATTATCCAAAAGTTTATAGTGAAGATACATCCTCTTACCCACAATATATTGATAAATCGGCTGTTGTTAAAGATTGTTTAATTAACCAAGGTGCTTTTATTTATGGGGATGTTGAAGAATCTGTAATTTCAAACGAAGTTTTAATTGAAAAAGATGCTAAAGTTGTTAAGTCAGTCTTAATGCCAGGCGTTATTATTAAAAAAGGTGCTTATGTTGAAAACGCAATTTTAGGCCCAAATACAATAATTAAAGAAAATGAAGTAATTAATAAAGGAACAGGAGAAATTATCCTTTTAGATTACGAAAGGAATTTACAATAATTATGAAGAACGTTTTTGCACTTATTGATTTACATGCATCGCCTGAACTTGGTGTTTTAACAGAAAAAAGACCTGTTGCTTCAACAACTGTTTTAGGTAGATATGCTTTTATTGATTTTGCTTTAAGTAATTTAACTAATTCTGGTATTGATGATATTGGAATCTTGATTAAAGATCATTTTAGAAGTGTTGTTAAACATTTAACAAATAATAATACATATTTAAAAAATTCAAAAACAGGTTATTTCAATTTGATGTTAAATGAAGATGGTTTAAAAAATCCATTTTTCAATACAGATATTAATAATATTAGAGCTAACGATTATTTCCTTTATGATCAAAGTTCAAAATATGTAATTGTTATTCCTGTTGGATTTATTACAAGAATTGATTATTCAAAAGTAATTGATGAACATATTACTAGCGGAAAAGGAGTTTCTTGTATTTATGCTCCTGTTAAAAATGCTGGTGTTGATTTCCTTGGCTTAAATAAATATACAATTAATGCCTTAGGAAATATTCAAAAAGTAGAAGAAATAACTTCGAAAGACGATGAAGTTTATTTAGGACTTAAAACATTTATCTTTAATAAAGAAGTTTTAAAAGATTTCTTAAATAAAACTCGTTCTTTATCAAAAGCTTTCTCAATTACTGATATGATGACATTCATTCAAAAATACGGTGATGCAACAATTCACGCTATTAAGAGTGAAGCCCCTGTACGTTATGTTAATTCATTAGAAAAATATTACAATGTTTCAATGGAACTTAAAGAATTACTTGGACATGATTCTTGCCATTTCTTTGATAATGAATGGAAGATTTATACTAGAACCCATGATACAAGGCCAGTTTTATATGGTCAAAAAGCAGTTGTTAGAGATTCTTTAATCGCTAATGGTTGTACAGTCTATGGGACAGTCGATAATTCTATTTTAGCTAGAAATGTTATCGTTGAAGAAGGAGCTAGTGTTAAAAACTCTATTATCTTCACTGATTGTATTATTAAATCTGGTGTTCATCTTGATGGTGTCATTGCTGATAAATTATGTAGATTTGAAAATAAAGTTGAAGTTAAGAGCGACGATGGCTCAATTATTTATGTTCCTCAAGGAGAAATTTTATAACTATGAATATTTTAATGGCTACAAGTGAATGCCTTCCTTATTCTAAAACTGGTGGTTTAGGCGATGTTGCCTATTCTTTAAGCAAAGAATTTGTTAAAAAAGGCCATAATGTTCTAGTTGTTTCACCTTTATATAAGAAAAAATTTGATTTTGAGAAAAATCATGTAACTTTTATTTACTCTTTCCCTGTAAAAATGTCTTGGAGAGAACAAAATGCCAATGTTTTATATTGTTTACATGACGGAATAGACTATTTCTTTATTGAAAATGATTATTATTTTTCAAGAGATGGTGGTTTGTATGGTTTTTATGATGATGGAGAAAGATTTGCTTTCTTTTCAAATGCCGTAATTGAACTTATCAAGCACTTACCATTTAGAATTGATATTTGTCATGTTCATGACTGGCAAGGCGGTATGATTCCTTGTATATTGAAGAATTTATATCAAAATGATCAAGTTTTAGGAAAAATAAGAACAGTTTTGACGATTCATAATCCATTATTTAAAGGATATCTTTCTAGAGAATCATTAGGTGATTTATTTAATTTACCACTTTGGTTATATGATAATGGAAGTGTTAGATTTGATAACCAAGTTTCTACTTTAAAAGCCGGAATAAAATTTGCTGATAAAATTACAACTGTTTCTCCTACACATGCTTTTGAACTTACAACGGTCGAAGGCAGTAAGGGATTATGGTACGACTTAGTTTTAAGGCAAAATGACTTTGTTGGAATACTTAATGGAATGGATTATAAAGAATTTGATCCATCAAAAGATAGTTCAATTTATCATAAATATAACGTTAAAAATTGTTTAACCGATAAAAAAATAAATAAAGAAATTTTTGCTAATGAACATGGTCTAGATCAAAATAAACCTCTTTTTGCAGTAGTTTCTAGATTAACTGATCAAAAAGGATTAGATTTAATTTATGCTATGGCAGAGCATTTAATTGGAAACGGTGGAACTTTTGCAGTTTTAGGAAGCGGACAATATGATACTGAACAAATGTTTAACGATTTATATGCTCGTCATCCAAACGATACATTCGTTTATATTGGATATAGCGATGATATTGCTCATAAACTTTATGCTTCTAGTGATTTCTTTATTATGCCAAGTGCATTTGAGCCTTGTGGATTAGGACAAATGATTGCTCATAGGTATGGTTCTTTACCTTTAGTTAGAAGAACTGGGGGACTAAAAGATAGCGTTATTTGCTATGATAAAGAAAGAAAGAATCAAGATGTTGCTAATGGTTTTGGTTTTGATGATTATAATCAAGATGCAGCTAGATGGTGCGTTGATCTTGCCTTAGATACTTTCTTTAATCATAAAAAAGTATTTAATGAACTTGTACATAATGCTATGAAAACAGATCATACTTGGGATAAGAGTGCTGATAAATATCTTGAATTATATGAATTAGTTCTTTCTTATAACAATTAAGTATCTTGAAAAAGGTTGTCAATAATGATAACTTTATGCATGGCGAATAATTTATTTATTTAACTTATAGAGAGCTATGTTTGGTGGAAAGTAGTAGTTAAAAATAAAGTCTCATCGTTACTAAATTAAATTTAACAAATTAAGTGCGTATTATTTTATACGAAATAAGGTGGTACCGCGTAAAAATGTTTTTACGTCCTTATATCTTTTGATATAAGGACTTTTTAATAGAAAGGAGTTATATATGGCTTATAACCATTTAGAAGTAGAGAAAAAATGGAGAGAAATCTGGTTAAAAAACAAAGAATATAAAACCGATGTCTATGATTTTTCCAAACCAAAATATTATGTATTAGATATGTTTCCTTTCCCTAGTGGTCAAGGTTTACATGTTGGTCACCCTGAAGGATATACAGCAACTGATATAATTGCAAGAATGAAGAGAATGCAAGGATTTAATGTTCTTCACCCAATTGGATGGGATGCTTTTGGTTTGCCTGCCGAGCAATATGCAATGAAAATGAATAAACATCCATATGAATTTACAATAAAAAACATTAATAATTTTAGAAGACAATTACAATTACTTGGCTTTTCTTATGATTATGATAGAGAAGTAACAACTTGTGAGCCATCATATTATAAATGGACTCAAAAGATTTTCTCTATGATGTATGAAGATAATCTTGCTTATATAGATTATAAACCAGTTAACTTTTGTCCAGAACTTGGTACTGTTTTGGCAAACGAAGAAGTTATCGATGGAAAAAGTGAAAGAGGCGGCTGTCCTGTAATTAGAAAACCAATGAAACAATGGAACTTAAGAATTACTGCTTATGCTGATAGACTTGCTGATGATTTAGCTGAACTTGATTGGCCAGCTTCTACAATCGAAATGCAAAGAAACTGGATTGGAAAAAGTTATGGTACTGAAATTGTTTTTGATATTAAAGGTTTTAATGAATCATTTAAGGTTTATACAACTAGAGCTGATACTTTATTTGGTGCAACTTTTGTCACTTTAGCTCCAGAACATCCATTAGTTAAAAAGATTACAGCTGAAGAACAAAAAGATAAAGTTGAACAATACGTAAAAGAATGCGAATCAAAATCAGATCTAGAAAGAACTGGAACAAGTAAAGAAAAAACCGGTGTATTTACTGGTGCTTATGCAATTAATCCTATAAATAATAAAGAAATTCCTATCTTTATTGGAGATTATGTTTTAGCTTCTTATGGGAGTGGAGCTGTTATGGCTTGCCCTGCTCATGATGATAGAGATTATGTATTTGCTAAAAAATATGGTCTAGAAATTATTCCAGTACTTGAAGGAGATGTTTCTGAAAAGGCTTTTACTGGTGATGCAAAACATATTAATTCAGATTTCATTAATGGAATGATGATTGATGAAGCTAAAAAAGCTATTACTAATAAATTAATTGAACTTGGAAAAGGTAATTTTAAAGTTAACTATAAACTTAGAGATTGGCTTTTTTCTAGACAAAGATATTGGGGTGAGCCAATTCCAATTATTTTCTATAACGATGGAACGGTTGGATTAGAAGATAATTTACCATTAGTTTTGCCTGAACTTGATGAATATAAGCCATCTGGAACAGGTGAATCTCCATTAGTTCATGCAATTTCTTGGTTACATGTAACAAAAAACGGGAAAGAAGGTGTTAGAGAAACAAACACAATGCCTCAATGGGCAGGATCTTGTTGGTACTATATTAGATATATTGATCCACATAATGATAAAGAAATTGGTGATAAAAAACTTTTAGATCACTGGCTTCCTGTTGATTTATATGTTGGCGGACAAGAACATGCGGTTTTACATTTACTATATGCTCGTTTCTGGCACAAATATCTTTATGATAAGGGTATTGTATCATGCAAAGAACCATTTAAAAAATTATTCCATCAAGGCATGATTTTAGGTGCAAATGGTGAAAAAATGTCTAAATCTAGAGGAAACGTCATTAATCCAGATGATATTGTTACAAAGTATGGTGCTGATACATTAAGACTTTATGAAATGTTTATGGGACCATTAGAAGATTCATTACCTTGGAATGATGGTGGATGTGAAGGTTCAAGAAAATTTATTGAAAGAGTTTATCGTCTTTATACTGAAAGCGATTATGTAGCTAAGTTTAGTGATGAAAATTCACATGAACTTGATTATGTTTATAACTATACAGTCAAAAAAGTTACAAAAGATTTTGAATCTTTACAATTTAATACCGCTATTTCACAAATGATGATCTTTATTAATGAAGTTTATAAGGCTAAATCAATTTATAAGCCTTATATGGAAAATTTCATTAAAATGTTTGATTGTATTTGTCCATTTGTTGGAGAAGAAATTTGGCATATATTAGGACATGAAGATATGATTACTTATACTTCTTGGCCAGCATATGATGAATCAAAACTAACAAAAAATACTGCAAAAATTGCTATTCAAGTAAATGGTAAATTAAGAGATACAATTGAAGTTAACGTAGATGAAGATGAAAATAGTGTTAAAGAAAAGGCATTATCTTCGGAGAAAGTAAAGAAATTTATTGAAGGTAAGGAAATTGCTAAAGTAATTTACGTTAAAGGTAGAATTGTAAATATAGTTATTAAAGGATAATAAAGGAAATTAGAGCTCGTTGAGCTCTAATTTTTACTTTGGAATCATTTTTATCTTATTTTCATTGATTTTACATTAAAGCTAGATTATTATCATACACGTACGTTTCACGATACTAAGAAATTAGATTGTAGAAAGGAGAAAATATGATTTTATGTTTAGATTGTGGGAATACCGCAATTGATCTCGGCTTTTATGATGAAACGGGACTATTAAAAAGTCGCTATTTATTTTTATCTAAAGAAACAAGAAGTAGTGATGATTTTGCAATGCGTCTAAAACTTCTTGCTTCCCAAGATAATTTATCTTGTAATGGAGCGATTATTTCTAGTGTTGTACCATCGTTAACAAAAGTATTAGCAGATGCAATTGCTAAAGTATTTAACGTTAAGGTTAAAATTTTAAATAAGGATTTAAAGACTAAACTTCCTATTAAAATTGATAATCCAAAAGAACTTGGTACTGATTTTATTTCAACTGCTGTAGGGGCTTTAGAAAAATATAAAGCACCACTAGTTATTGCTGATTTAGGAACAACAACTAAATTATCAGTAATTGATAAAAATGGGTGTTTTATTGGTGGAGTTATTACGGCTGGAATGAAAGTATCTTTAAAAGGTTTAGTTGATAATACTGCCCAACTTTATGATGTTTTACTAGAAAAACCTAATAAAATTATTTGTAAAAACACAAAAGAATGTATCCAATCAGGAGTAATTTATGGCCAAGCTTATATGGTTAGTGAATTTGCTCGAAGAATGGAAAATGAGTTAGGTTATTCTTTAAATAGAGTTTTAACTGGAGGATTTTCTAAAATAATTAAAGACGAAATAGTATGTTTTGCTTATGAAGAAAATCTTGCCTTAGATGGATTATTTAAAATTTACAAAATTAATGAAAGCGAGAAATAATAATGAAGAATTTACATTTATTTAGAAGCATCGCAATTGATGCCTTATTTGTTGCACTCTTTGTGCTTTTTACTTTTGTTCCTTATTTAGGATATTATCAAATTGGACCTATTTCAATTCAAGTAATGCATGTTTTTGTTTTAATTGGAGCATGTTTGTTTGGACGGAAAAAAGGTTTACTTTATGGATTTATTTTTGGTTTAACTTCTTTAATTAAAGCTGCAATGTATCCTGGAACTTTTGACTTTGCATTTTTAAATCCATTTGTTTCAGTTTTACCAAGAGCTTTATTTGGCTTTATTGCTGGAATTGTTTTCGATGTAATTAAAAAACATACAACTTTAGTTAAATTTTCAATTGTAACTCCATTTTTATGCTTTGTTTTTACTTGCTTACATACAGTTTTAACAATGTCATGCCTATATGTTTTTGGTGTTTTAGATCCATTCCATATTACAGAAGCTTTAGGTTTAAGCACTATTTTAACTAGCGATGCTTTCTTAGGGTTAATTACAGCAATGTCTGCAATTAATATGGTTGTTGAGGGGGCTGTCGCCTTTGTAATTGTTTTACCTGCTTATTTGGCAATCAGACAAATAAAATTCGTCAAAGAAGAAGATGACCGTAAATTTAAAGTAGTTCGTGCATAGCAAGTTTTTTAAAATTAAGTATAATATCTTTTGCGAGGATTTTTTATGAGCGAAATTAATTTTAAAGATTTAGTAAAACCTTATTATAACGATGCTTTAGAAACTTTGAAAAAAGATATTTCTATTAATAGTGTTTATGATGAAAAAACCATATCTAAAGAAGCTCCTTATGGTGCAGGAGTAAAAAAATGCTTTGATTTTTTAAGTGAAATTGCTTTGAAAGATGGTTTTAGTGTCGATAGATGTGATGGCAGATGCTTAGAAATTTCTTGTGGTGAAGGTGATAATTTAATTTATATCTTAGCCCATCAAGATGTTGTTCCTGTTTCAAGTGTTGGCTGGGACACGGATCCTTTTACACCAACTTTAAAAGATGATAGACTTTATGGAAGAGGAACAAGCGATGATAAAGGTCCAGGTATTGCCTCATATTATGCTTTAAAAGCTTTAAAAGATAATGGATTAATTAAGAATTTTAGAGTTAGACTTGTTTATGGTGGAGATGAAGAAAGAGGTTCATCTTGCCTTGAATATTATTTTAATGAATTAAAGAAAGAACAACCTACTTATGGATTTACTCCTGATGGTGATTTCCCATTAATTTATGGTGAAAAAGGTATTACAAATTATCATTATGAAGGAAAAGAAGTTTTTAAAGATATTATATCTATAAAAGCAGGAGTTGTTGTTAATTCAGTTATTGATAGTGCTATTGTAAAAGTTAAAACTCCAAATAAATTAGAAGATTATTTAAAGAAACACGATTTAATTAATTATAAAAAATTAGACGAAAATACATTCGAATTTATTGGTACAGCTGCACATGGATCTACTCCAGAACTTGGTGTCAATGCAGGTATTATTGCTTTATCAGTTTTAGGCGATTGTTACAATGAGCCACACCTATCTCTTTTAGCAAATGAATATGAAAATCCATTTGGAAAGAATTTATACTGTTTCTATGAAACAAAAAATATGGGTTCAACAACTTATAATGTTGGTCTAATTTCATATGAAAATTCTTTATTCACGATGGACGTAAACTTTAGATATCCAGAAAACGTTAATGTCGATGAAGTTATAGCAAAAATTAAAAGCGAATCTCCATATGAAATTACTTACGAAAAAGGATCTGAAGTTTTATATTTTGACCCAGAAAATACCCTATTTATTAAAGTTTTAGCTAGTGTCTATGTAGAAGAAACAGGCGATAGAGTAAATAAACCTAAGACAATTGGTGGCGGAACTTATGCAAAAGAAGCAAAAAACACGGTAGCTTTTGGCTCAAATTTCCCTGGTAAAGTTGATCATATTCATGACGCAAACGAAAAAATTGATTTAGAAGATTTCTACACATCAATGTCACTTTATGCTCATGCAATTTATGCTTTAGGTAATTTAAAATAATGAGAACTAAGTTTAAACAATGGGCAGTAGATTATTTAAAAGAATCTCCAAATATCTTTACCTTAGAAGATATTGATTCTTTAAAAAACTATTTAAAAGAAAATAAGTGCTTTTTAGAAATTGGCCCTGGTAAAGGTAAATTTATTTTAGGAATGGCAAAGAAATTTCCTAATTACAATTTTTTAGTTGTTGAAATTTCGCCTACCATTGCAGGAATTTGTTTAAAAAAGATTGATGAAGATGGAGAAATTCATAACGTAAAAATGGTGGCAGATGACTTTTTTAAATTATCATCTTTATTAGATAAAGAAACTTTTGATGGAATTTTTTTAAATTTTAGTGATCCTTGGCCTAAAAAAAGACACGAAAAAAGAAGACTTACTTCGAAGTTGTTTTTAGAATCGTATAAAAATATTTTAAAATCAGATGGAAAAATCTATTTTAAAACAGATAATGATGATTTTTTTGCTTATTCAAGAGAATCTTTTATCGAAAATGGTTTCAATATAATTTATGAAAATCTAGATTATCAAGTTGATCCTAACGTTGATGAAGAAACAGAATTTGAAGAGAAATTTAAATCTCATGATATAAAAATTAAACGACTAATTTTAACAAAATAAGGAGATTGTATGGATAGCTTATTAAATGAATTAGAGATTAAATATTTTAAAGATTTAACTCAGCTTAATGGTGTTAGTGGGAATGAAAAACAAGTAGCTCATTATCTTGTTAATGAATACTCAAAATTAGGTTTAGAACTAGTAAAAGATAATTTAGGGTCCATTTTCGCTTTAAAAAAGAGTAGAAATAATCCAACAAATCTTAAAGTTATGATTGATGCTCATATGGATGAAGTTGGATTTATAGTTAAAGAAATTAAAGACAATGGCTTAGTTGTTCCTTATCCTTTAGGAGGATTTAATTATCAAACACTATTATCAAATAGAGTTACTTTAACGGTAGAAGAAGGAAAAACTTTTGAAGGTGCAATAGATTCAACTCCACCACATTTATTAAAAGGTCAAAGCCAAGAAGTTAATAGAGATAATTTATTAATGGATTTTGGTTTCTTTTCTAAAGAAGATGCTCTTAATAATGGAGTTGAAATCGGTAATATGATTTCATTAAAAGGTGAAATTGAGTTTTTAAATGGTGGTAAAAGAATTTTATCAAAGGCTCTTGATGATAGATATGGAATTATTTTAGGGCTTGATATATTAAACATATTAAAAGATACTGATTTGCCTTTTGACTTATACGTTGGTGGATCAACTCAAGAAGAAGTTGGGTTAAGAGGAGTTCAAACAATTTATCAAGAAATTAAGCCTGATTTTGCTTTCGTTCTAGATTGCTCAACTGCAAAAGATAGTATTTCTAATTCCGATTTTGGTAAAATTGGATCGGGAGTATTACTTAGATTTGTTGATTCGAATATGATTGCTTCAAAAGCTTTACTTAAGTGGCAAAAAGAAGCAGTTGTAAAAACTAATGGTAAGTATCAATATTTCGAAACAATGGGTGGAACAAATGCTGGGCAAGTCCATTTAAGAAATGTAATGACTTTAACTCATTGTATTTGTGCTAGATCAATTCATACTCAATCTAGTATTATGGATGTTAGCGATTATATTTCAGCAAGAGATTCCCTAGTTTATATGTTAAAAGACTTTAATAGAGATAAATTTAATGAATTTAAAGAGAGTAGGTATTAATATGGAAAATAATAGATATGGACTTTATTACAATCATAAAACAATAGGCGATGTTTTACTTATTGAGTTTAAGCCTAATGAGTATCCTACTAGAGTTGAAAAACATGATAATGTTGTCGTTTTATATGACAACGATGATTTAGTCGGAATTAATATTTTTAATATTTCTGATATTATAAAAATTAAAGCTGATGGATTTATTCATCATTTAAATAATGAAGTTACTGATGTTTTAAATTCTTTATTAACTTCTAAAGGATTAAAACCTCTTCCTTATTTAAAAGATTCAGGATTTAGAATTGCAAAAATTATCGATATTGAAGAACATCCTGATAGTGATCACTTACATATTTGTAAAGTTGATGTTGGTGAAAAAGAACCTCTTCAAATTGTTTGTGGTGCATTTAATGCTAGACAAGATTTAAAATGTGTTTGTGCAATGCCTTATACTTTTATGCCTGATGGGAAACAAATTGTACCCGGTAAACTTATGAAAGTTGAAAGTTTTGGAATGCTTTGCAGTGGGAGAGAATTAGGCTTAAAAGGATATGAAAATATTCATGGACTTTTAGAAATTAATGACGAATCTTTAAAAGTTGGTGATGACTTTTTTATTGATTACAAAGGATAAATTTTAGTTTTACAAACTTCTAAATGACGATAAAATTCCTTTATTTTCAAATTTATGAAAATTTTTTCATAATATTTAATTTTTTATTTGTCAAATCTTAGAAAATATCTCATAATGTAAGAGGTTTTCGGAAAATTTTTGTTTAAAATATCCGAAAATATGGAAGAAATTTTAAATTTAGTATGAGTAAGGATTACAAAGAAAGAGTAACTATTTACGAAGTCGCTAAAGCAGCCGGTGTATCTCTTGCAACAGTTAGTAGAGTTATTAATAATACGACAACTGTAAAAGAAGAAACAAGAGATAAGGTTTTATCTATCATTAATAAATTAGGCTATAAACCTAGTGGGTTAGCCCAAGCTTTAGCGACTAATAAAACTACATCTATTGGTATTATTATTCCTAGTGCAAACTATGTTTATATTTCCAACATGTTGAATGGTATTATCGAAGTCTGCAAATCTAAGGGTTTTACAACTAACTTATATACATCTTCTCATTCAAGAAGCGATGCTATTGAATCTATTGAAAAAATTATTAAAACACATGTTGATGGAGTTATTGTTTTTGATGATGAATTAAGTGAAGAAGATATTGAATTATTTAATTCTTATGGCGTTCCTGTTGTTGCTGTTAATAATTCCATTACCGCTTCAAAAATCGCTTCTATTCCTTTTGGATATGAACATGTTTTAAAAAATGTAATTAAAGATTATTTTAATAGAGGTGATAAAAAAATGACCTTCTTACATGTTCATAATGCTGGTAGGTTACTTTCTAGAGTTGAAAACGCATTTATTCAAACACATTTAGAAAACGATAGAGAATACGACATTATGAACTGTGACGACTCTTATCTTAGAACTTATCAAGATTTCTTAGAAAGATTTAAACGTGTTAAAAAAGAATATGTTATCGCATATCGCGATTCTATTGCTGCCGCTGTTTTAAATGCTGCAGCAGATAGTGGATTAAATGTCCCAGAAAATATTGAAGTTTTATCAATTATTGGAACTAAATACTCTTCTATTATTAGACCAACTATTACTAATTTATATATTGATATGCAAGAAGTAGGTAAAAGAGCAATGTATATGTTGGTTGATTTAATTAACAATCAACTTGTTGATAAAATTTATAAATTCGAATCTCATTATGTTAAAAAAGATTCAACTCGTTTCTAAAATTTATTAAAATTTTTTTGTTTGTAATTAGGAGACTACCATGGATTTATACGATCAATATATTAGAACTATAAATGATTTCCCTATTGAAGGAATTAAGTTTAGAGATATTACTCCACTTTTAGCTAATGGTGATGCTTTTCATCAAGTTATTATGGATTTAAATAAAGAGCTTCCTTCTTATGAGAACTGGGATAAGATTATTGCTGCTGAATCTAGAGGATTTATATTTGCTGCTCCTTTATGTTCGATGAATAATAAAGGTTTAGTTTTAGCTAGAAAAAAAGGAAAATTACCTCTTGTTGGCTATAGTGTTTCTTATAATCTTGAATACGGTTCCAATACAATCGAGATTCCAAAAGATGCTATTAAACCAGGAGATAAAGTCATTATTATAGATGACTTAATTGCAACTGGTGGAAGCGCTAAAGCTATGGTTGACTTAGTTAAAGAAGCTGGTGGAATACCTATTATGGGTTTATTCTTAATTGAACTTAGATCTTTACAAGGATATAAACAAATGGGAATTCCAGTCGTTTCTATCGTAAATTATGGTCTCCATGTAGGAGACACATTATCAATTAATAAAGGCAAGTTTTTAACTTGTAAATATAAAGAAAAAGTAGACGAAGATGACATTAGAGTAGTCTATGAAGACGGAAGCGAAGATGTTATTAATAAATCTTCGATTATTAACATCATTCAAAAAGATATGAATGGTAGAATTGGTTATATTAAATATAGAGATTAATTTAAATTGAAAGTAGGTAAATATGAATATTATTGACGATTTAAATTGGAGAGGACTAATTAAAGATTATTCAAACGAAGAACATTTAAGACAAATGTTTGAAAAACCTCAAACAATTTATTGCGGTTTTGATCCTAGTGCATCCTCAATGCACATTGGTAATTTTGTTATGATTTCGATTTTAATGAGATTACAAAGAGCTGGACATAGAATTATTGCTGTTGCTGGCGGAGCAACTGGTATGATTGGTGATCCATCTGGTAAAAGTAAAGAAAGATCTTTTTTAACACCAGAAACAATTAAGCAAAATACTGAATGTATTAAAAATCAGTTATCAAAATTCTTAAATTTCGATGATCCAAGTAAAGGTATTTTATTAAATAACTATGATTGGTTATCAAAAATTAGTTTACTTGAGTATCTTAGAGATTACGCTAAATACTTCAATATCAATTACATGTTAAGTAAAGATATTATCTCTTTAAGATTAGAAAATGGAATTTCTTTAACTGAGTTTTCATATATGACACTCCAATCCATTGATTTCTATAAATTATTCAAAGAACAAAATTGCCATATTCAAATTGGTGGAAGTGATCAATGGGGTAATTTAACTGCTGGTCTTGAACTTATTAGAAAACTTGAAGGAACAGATGTTGAAGCTGAATGTATGACTGCACATCTTATTACTAGAAGTGATGGCAAAAAGTTTGGTAAAAGTGAAGATGGTGCTTTATTTTTAGACCCAAAACTCACCTCACCTTATAAGTTATATCAATTCTTTATTAACCAAAGTGATGAAGATGCAATTAGATATTTAAAAGTTTTTACATTCTTATCTAAAGAAGAAATTGAAGCAATTGAAAAAGAACATTTAGCTAATTTAGGTCAAAGAATTGGACAAAAGGCTTTAGCTTATGAAGTCGTTAAAATTGTTCATGGTGAAGAAAAAGCTAATGAAGCTAAAAAGATGAGCGAAGTTTTATTCTCTGGTGAAGTTGATACTTTAAGTGCTGAAAGCATTGAAGAATTATTTGGTTCTTTAAAAGTAGAAGTTTCTCCTTTAAAACTTGAAGATTTATTAATTGAAACTAAAGCTGCAAAATCAAAAAGAGAAGCAAGAGAATTTATTAATAATGGTGCAGTTTCAATTAATGGACATAAGGAAACTGATCCTAATTTACTTATAGATTCTTCTAAAACACTTCATTCAAAATATGTTGTTTTAAGAAGAGGCAAAAAGAATTATTATCTAGCTGTAATTAAGTAAAAAAATGCTTGTCATCAACTAGCTGTTATGGTATATTTATTAAGCGCGTGAAACAAAGCGCTTAATAAATGAGTTGGACCAGTGGTGTAGCGGTTAACATGCCACTCTGTCACAGTGGAGATCGCGAGTTCGATTCTCGTCTGGTCCGCCATTATTATAAAAATATTGGCCCGATAGCTCAGCAGGTAGAGCAAAGGACTGAAAATCCTTGTGTCCCCAGTTCGACCCTGGGTTGGGCCACCATTAATATAAATATGAATTGGTACTTAGTTGTACCTTTTTTATTTTGTCTAAATATTTACATATCTACATATTTCGATATAAGTCTTTATTTCCAGAATTTAAAATCTTTTACTTCCATTTTATTTTTTTGTTAAGGTAAAATAATAAAAGTAGGTGATTTTTATGCTTTTATTAATCGATTTAACAATAATTTTTATCTTAGTTATTTGTTTAGTTGTAGGATTTTTTAGAAACCCAGTAATGTCAGGAATTAATGTAGTGCTTTATGTATTATTTGCTTACATTTTTATGCTTATAATCAATGCTTGTTTACCTTCAATCTTATCCTTATTTAATACTTCGATTTCTGATTTAGCCTCATATGTTTCAAATGCTTTAAGTTCAGCTAATGATGAATTGCAAAATATTGGTAGTCAGTTAGGTATTGATTTAAGTTTTATTACTGGCGATTATTTAGAAAATTCTTATTACAATAATTTATTTACAAATGTCGGCTATAATATTTCGTTCTTAGCCGGATCAATTCTTGCCTTACCTTTTTCTTATGGTATATCTTGGTTAATTTATGGTTTAGGAATCAAAAAGTTGTTACACAAAAAAGAAGTATATTGTAATAAAATTTATCATCGTTTTATTTCATTAGGTGTTAATTTTGTTTATGCTTTCTTCTTGGTTTGTTTTATTTTAAGTCCTTATCAAAGTGTAGCAAAAACTTATAATCAGGCCTATATTGTTGTTGATGATACATCAAATAAATTAACAACTTTTGTTAATACTAATGGTAATACTTTAAATGAACTTGATGATATTTCTCATGATGCAGATGAATTTCTTAAAGAAAACGAAACTTATTTATTTAAACTAGATGAATATTATGTTGTATTTAATTCTTACGAAGGCGAAATTGATTCTTTAGTTAATGAAGCTGAAGTTTTAGTTGATGAGTTAAATGCTAAGATGTCTTCTTTATCAAGTAGTGAACAAATTGCCGCTAGAGAAGTTATTTCTCGTATTAATGAAGGATTAGATCAAGTAGATGATTTTAAAGTTCAAATTAATGATGTTATTGGTGAATATCAAACATATTTCGATGATTATGAAGAATATAGAGGATTAATTGATGATTATGAAAATTCTTTAAAACCAATGTTACAAGAAATGAAAGATTCTTTTACTATTGCAACTGATATTTCTAACTATGCAAATCAAGTTAAATCTTACTTTGATTCATATTTAGGAGAAGAAGTTCCTTATTCTTCATGGTTCTCATTTCTTCTAGATAATGTTAATTTTACCGGTTCAACAATTAATGGGGAAAATTTTGATGAAGAATTCATTATTTTCTCTGGTGATTTAAGTCAAATTATTAGTGATGATATTAACAAAATACAATCATTTATCGATACGACTATTGACGATAAAATAGGTGATGTATCATCCTTAAGAGAAAAGTTTGATTCTTTAGTAGAACGATTTAATTCTTATAAAGGTGATTTAGATGAAGCATTTATTCAAATTGATGATGCTTTAGAAAAATACGATGAATTAAAATTAAAAGTTGAAAGTTTATTAAATGAAGGCCAAGAAATTGTCGATTCATTATAAAGAAGAAAACCTCTAAGGCGAGTGCCTTAGAGGTTTTAATCATCTTCATCATTTTCTATTCTAACAAGTAATTTTTCAATAGAATTATTTTTATCTAGTGCAATTACTTTCATCTCAAGATTTCTAAATTCGATTATATCTCCAATTGATGCAAACTGGTCATCTAATAATTCGATACAGAAACCACCAATTGTTACATAATCAGTATTAATTTCATCATAATCAATTCCAAATTTATCACAGAAATCTTCAAGATTTACCATACCATCAACAATATAAGTTCCATCTTTTCTTTCAACAATTTGAGCATC
Organism: uncultured Bacilli bacterium; assembly: GCA_944369075.1. GTDB lineage: Bacteria > Bacillota_I > Bacilli_A > RFN20 > CAG-826 > Onthovivens. The sequence goes on along the minus strand of CALVXK010000003.1, from coordinate 26,085 downwards.
AGGATCATCGTTTTCATCCCAAATATCTCCAACTATTTCTTCTAAGATGTCTTCCATAGTAAGCAAACCTTCAACACCACCATATTCATCAATGATTAAGGCAAAATGTTTTTTAGTTTTCTTAAATGTTTTTAAAATATCATTAATTTCTGTTGAACGAGGGAATCTTAGAGGCTTAGAAAGAATTCTTCTTAATTCTATTTTTTCTTTTTTGAATGTCATTAAGATTAATCTTTTGGTTGAAACATAACCGATGATATTATCAATTGTTCCTTCATATACAGGAATTCTTGAATAATGATAAATTTCTGGGTTATTAATTATCTCATAAATATCATCTTCAACATCGATTGCAAACATATCAACTCTAGGAGTCATGATTTCATAAGCTTCTGTAGTTGTATATTTAATCGCATCATGAAGAAGCGATGCTTGTTTTTCATCAACACTTCCTTGAGCTTCAATATCATCAACCATATTATGTAAATCTTCTTCTAAAATAGTTACATCGTTAATATTATGAACAACAGGATAAGTAATTATTTTGCCAAAACCACTAACAACATAAGTGATTGGAGTTAAGATAATATCGAATACTCTTAATATTGGAGAATAAAATTTAGCGAGTTCAAAGTTATAAATTTTACCAATAGATTTAGCAATAATTTCACCAAAAGTAATTTTTACAACTAAACAAATCATAGAAGCAACTAAACCAAAAGTTTCAGCTTTACTTAAAACATCAACATCGTTTGTATTAGCAAAAACTAAATAAGCAATGGATGCACCTAAAAGAGTTGAAACAGAATCTAATCCAGCATTAACAGTATCGTTTAAAAGCAAAATTGTTGATATAGTTTTATCGTAATTAGATTCAAGCTTATAAGCCCATTTAAAACGTTTTGTCCTATTATTTTCTTTTTCTCTATCAAATCTAATCATATCAATTGAGCCATAAGCCATATCACTAGAAGAGAAAAAGAAAGATAAGAATAAAAGAAGTACTAAACAAATAGTATAAACTGTAATCATCAAAGAAGGATTATTCATGTTTCTTATCCTCCTTTGTTGCTAATGTTAAAACTCTAGTTGGAGTTTGTTGACCTAATGGAGTTTCATCGATATCATCGATTAATTCTTCTAAGATATCTTCCATAGAAATAATTCCAACCATGTTTGAGTTATCATAAACTATTCCTAAATGTACTTTTTCTTTATTTAATTCATTAAAAGCATCATCGATATTCATATTTATATCGATTTTAACGATATCTTCTAAAATTGAACGAATTTCTAGATGCTTATCTTTTACGTATTCTTCAAAATATGTTTTAAGCACTAGAATACCAATAATATTATCTTTGCTTCCTTCATAAATTGGAATTCTAGAATATCTAACATCTACCAATATATCGTTTAATTTTGAAACAGTTAATCCTTCAATATTAATTGAAAAAACTTTATCTTTTTTGGTGTAAACATCTTTTACTTTTAATTCATCAAAATTAAATACGTTATTTAAAAGATCTTTTTCATCATTTTCAAATAACTTTTCTTCATTTTCTTGATCATCTTCTCCTTCATCTTCTTTTTCATCATTAATTGCTAAAGAAGCGCTATGAATTAAGTCATCTTTTGAAAGAAGAGGAGCATCTTTAATCTTAAATAGTTTATGAACTAAAAATAGTATGCCTTTAAATATCCAAGATATTGGAAGAAGTATGTAAGAAGTAATTAAAACTGGATAAGCTAATATTATCGCCATTTTATTTGGGATAGCTTTAGATAATATTTTTGGGCAAGTATCAGAAATAATATAAACTAAAAATGCCATTACAACGGTTGAAAGAACTGCTTCAACTCCATCTGCCCAACCATAAGCAATTGACATATTTAAAAATAAAGTAGCCGAAAAATAAGACATTAATGTTTGAACTATATTATTACCAATCAAAACATTTACTAAAGTTGAATCAAATTTATCAATTAATTTAATGATTATTTTAGCGGTAAGATGTCCTTTATCAGCTAAAGTTTGGAAATGATACTTATTACAGTTAGTGTATGCATTTTCACTAGCACTAAAAAGTCCACTAATAAGAAGCATTATTGCAATTAGAATCCAAACTACATAATCTGGCATTCCAAGAACAGTAATTGCTTGGCTTTCATTTAAAAAATTAGAAAGACTAATACATCGCGGGTCCACTTAAAAAAATCTCCTTTATAAATGAGTATTATTATATAGTAGATTCTTAATCTTTTAAAGTAGAATTTAAGTGATAGTTATCGCGTTAATTTAAATCTTCTAAATATTTAATAGCGTAAGAACAACTAGCTTTAATCTTATAATTATTATTTAAAGAATAATAATAAATTTCATCCATCATCTTTTTAGCAAGACCTTTACCTCTTTGAGAAGGATCTACAAAAGTGTGGATAACATTTAAAACGTTATCTTCAAGTTCAAAATCAATATAGCCAACTATATTTTCGTTTTCAATAGCATTTAGTGTATTATTTTCTAATTCAAATCTCATATTTAAAGTATATTAAATTTTAAGATTAAATTAAATTTATATGCATTAAATATTATTAATTTTAGTATCATAATGATATTAAGAAATTTAAAGAGGGAAAGAAATGATTAATTTATCTAAACTAAATAAAGAAGACTTAGATTTACTAAATAAGTTAATAGAAACTAAAGGTGATAATATATTCGTTAATTCTTTATATAATACCTATTTTGATTATTTAACTTATTTAGATAATGATGAAATAAGTAATTTTAATGAATCAAAAGATATATTTTTAAGTTCATTAGGATTAGATTTAAATGATAAATATACTTTAAATAAACTAAATGAATTTGAAGTACTTAACGTTAAAGAGTTAGATGTAGATAGTTTTAAAAAAGATAAATACTATAAAGATATTAATCCGAAAGAAGTAAAAATTAAGATTCATCAAAATACATATCATTTATATTATAAGTACTATAAACCATTTAATTATTTTATTTATGATGAAATAAAGACTAAAGATAATGATTATAAAGAAATTAATTCATTAGGTTATTTTTCTTCTTCTTTTAAATATTTAGCTCTAGATAAAAATGATGAAACATGGATGTCAATTATTCCTCATGAAATAAATACCATGAAAGAAGATATTAAAAAGATTAATGGTAATGTCGTTATTTATGGTTTAGGACTAGGTTATTTTATATATCTACTTAGTTTAAAAGAAGAAGTTAATAAGATTATAGTAATTGAAAAAGATAAAGAGATTATTAATATATTTAAAGAATATATATTTAAGTTATTTAATAAAAATAGTCAAAATAAGATTATTGTTAAAGAAGATGATGCTTTTAAATTTAATGAAACTAAATTAATAAATAATAAATATATCGATAAAGATATTAACATTATAATTAATTATGCTTATATTGATATTTATCATAATCCTCTAGATGCTTTACCTTCTTATATTAGATTTATTCAAAATGAATATAAAAATAATGGAATTACCTACTTTTATTGGATAGAGGAATCTATTATCTGTTATATAAGAAGAATTATTATATCAATCTTTGAAGAAGCTTTATCATCATATGATGATAAAGATTATATTGATAACGATGATTATTTAAATAACTTTATTAATAAACTATATCGTTATTTAAAAAATTTAAATTTTAATAGTTATGCCGATATATCTAGTTTATTAACAAAAGAAAAAATTAAAGAAATATGTAAAGATTTAAAGTAATTTCTAAAAATATTTGAATATTACTTTTAAAAAATTTTAAATAGTTTACAATTTTAAATCGGTGGAGGTTAATATGATGTATTCAAAATATGCATGGGAAAAATATGATAATTTAGAACCTATCATGACTTTTAATGAAGGTTATAAAGAATTTTTATCTAATGGTAAAAATGAAAGACTAGTTGTTAAGGAAAGTGTTGAACTAGCAAAAAAACATGGTTTTAAAGATTTAAGTGAATTTGAAACTTTAAAACCTGGCGATAAAGTATTTGTAACTAATAAAAATAAAAATATTGCTTTATTTATTGTCGGTGAAGAGAAAGTTTCTAGTGGATTAAATATTTTAGGAGCACATATAGATTCTCCTAGAATTGATGTTAAACAAAATCCCCTTTATGAAGCACAAAATTTTGCTTTACTTGATGCTCATTATTATGGTGGTATTAAAAAATATCAATGGGTTACTATTCCTTTATGCTTAGTTGGTGTGATTTGTAAGAAAGATGGTAGTGTAGTTGAAGTAAATATTGGTGATAAAGAAGATGATCCAGTATTTGGTATTTCTGATCTTTTAATTCATTTAAGTGGTGACCAAATGCAAAAAAATGCTGCTAAAGTTATTGAAGGGGAAGATTTAGATTTAACTATTGGTTCAATTCCTTTAAAAGGTAAAGAAAAAGAAGCTGTTAAAGGAAATATCTTAAAATTATTAAAAGAAAAATATGATGTTGAAGAAGAAGATTTCTTAAGTGCTGAACTTGAAATTGTTCCTGCTGGAAAATCTAGAGACTATGGTTTAGATAGATCGATGGTCGCTGGTTATGGACATGATGATAGAGTTTGCGCTTATACTTCTTTAAAAGCTATCTTAGATATTGAAAAACCAAAAAGAACTGCTTGTGCTATTTTAGTTGATAAAGAAGAAATTGGTTCAGTTGGTGCAACTGGTGCTCAATCTCGTTTCTTTGAAAACGTCATTGCAACTTTAATTTCTAAACAAGAAGACTATAACGATTTAAAACTTAGAAATGCTTTAACTAATTCCTTTATGCTTTCTAGTGATGTTAGTGCTGGTGTTGATCCTTTATATTTAGGAGTAAATGAACTTAAAAATAGTGCTTTCTTAGGTAAAGGTATTGTCTTTAATAAGTATACTGGAAGTAGAGGAAAGAGTGGCTGCAACGATGCAATGCCAGAATATATTGCAAAAATTAGAAATATTTTAGATAAAGAAAATATTAATTATCAAACTGCTGAACTTGGTAGAGTTGATCAAGGTGGCGGAGGAACTATTGCTTATATTTTAGCTAACCTTAATATGAATGTTATTGATGCTGGTATTGCTGTTTTAAATATGCATGCTCCTATGGAAATTGTTTCTAAAGTAGATGTTTTTGAAGCATATAAAGCATATAAAGTATTCTTATTAAATATTGAATAATGGATTCTAATATTATTATTGTTATTACTAATAAGGTGAGACCATCGTCTCACCTTTTTTATGTTATCTAAACTATACTTATTAAGTGGAAAATCATATTAAGAAGAAATTAATATTATCTTAATAGTGTGCATTTTTTATATTTTAGATAATTAAGAAAACCCTGTATAATCGAATATTTTAAAAATCGTCTATGTTCACGGACACAAAGCACACTTAAATTTTGTGTGCTCGCGCAAATGTTGTTGTTGACTTTAAAAAATCAAATTCCCATAATATTCTCAGAAAGGAAATGTAAGCGCTTACATATATGACAATTAAAGAAATTGCCGAAAAAGCACATACCTCTAGAGGAACAGTTGATCGTGTTATTCATAACCGTGGAAAGGTCAACCCAGAATTAAAAGAAACTATCTTAAAAATTATTAAAGAATATGGCTACGAACCAAATGTTGCTGGTCGTTCTTTATCACTTTCTTCTAAAGAAAAGCAATATAAAATTGGGGCCGTAATTAGTTCTCTTAATCACAGCTTTTTTGGTCAACTTATCGATGGATTAAAAGCAGGCGCAGAAAGATTTTTAAATAGTGGAATTTCTTTAATTCTTAAAGAAGTTAACATGTTTAACAAAGAAGAAGCTTTAAGAGCTTTAGATGAATTAAAAAAAGATAATGTTAATATCTTAATCTTGTCTTTAATTGTAGATGAAGAATTGACCAAAAAAATTGAAGAATTTGGTGTAAAAGTTATTGCATTAAATATAGACATTAATCTAAAAAATAAAATTTGTTTTATTGGTTGTGATTATTTAAATTCTGGTCGTTTGGCAGCAAATGTTGCTAACTTAATATTAAAAGATAATAGCAATATTTGCATGATTGTTGGTAGTTTTGATCACGAAGGTCAACAAAAGAGAATCCAAGGATTTAAAGAAGTTATGAATAAAACATTTACTATAGTTGATGAATTAGAAAACTTAGAAAATGATGAGCTCTCATATAAAGAAGTGAAAGAAGAAATAAATAATAAAAAAATCGATTTATTTTACTTCTTAGGAGCTGGTTTAAATGGAGGTTTAAAAGCAATTAGAGAAAATAATGATAAAAATTTAAGAGTAATAACCGTCGATAATAATAAGATGGTCGAAAGTTGTTTAAAAGATGGCTTAGTAACTTGTTCAATAGTTCAACATCCTTACACTCAAGGAGTAAAAAGTATTGAATATGCTTACATGCATCTATTAAAAGCTAAAGAACTTCCGAAAGTAAAAATAATTGAAAATAGTGTATTTTTTAAAGAATCAATAATACCACATTTATATAATAAGGAGGAGAAAAATGGGTAAAAGATTAGTAACACTCGTAACATGTCAATGGAGTGATTTATCATTTGAGGAATTATGTAAAACAGCAAAACAAATGGGTTATGATGGACTCGAATTAGCTGTTTGGGGAAATGCTTTTGATTTAGATAAGGCATATGAAGATGATAGTTACATTGACTATATTAAAGCAACATTAAAGAAATATGATCTTAAACTACCTGTCTTAGCAACTCATATTATCGGACAATGTGTTTGCGATTTACCAGATCCTAGATTAAATAATTTTGCTCCTAGTAAATATGCAAATAAGCCAAAAGAAATTAAAAAATGGGCTATTGAATCCATGAAAAAAGCTGCTGTTGTTGCAAAGAAATTAGATGTAAAAGTTATAAGTGGTTTTACAGGTAGCCCAATTTGGAGATATTTATATTCATTCCCACAAACAAGTGAAGAAATGGTAACAAAAGGATTTAATGAAGTTAAGAGAACTTGGAATCCAATTTTAGATGTATTTAAAGAAAATGGTGTTAAATTTGCCTTAGAAGTTCACCCAGGTGAAATCGCATTTGACTATTATTCAACCAAGAGATTGCTTGAAGTATTCAAAAATAGACCTGAATTCGGTATTAATTTTGACCCATCACATCTTTTATGGCAAGGTGTAACACCACATATTTTCTTAGAAGATTTTATCTCAAGAGTCTATAACGTCCATATGAAAGATGCAGCCGTTACATTAAATGGCAGAAGTGGCTTACTTGGATCGCATATCGACTTTGGTGATATTAGAAGAGGTTGGAACTTTAGAAGTTTAGGACATGGCCAAGTTAATTTCGAAGAAATTATTCGTGTTTTAAATGCCTATAATTATCAAGGACCACTTTCAGTTGAATGGGAAGATAGCGGAATGGAAAGAGTTAGCGGAGCAACAGAAGCTTGCGCATTCGTTAGAAAAACTGATTTTGAACCTAGCAGCGTAAAATTCGATGATGCTATTTCAAATTCTAAATAGTTGAGGTTAATAATATGAAGACTAGACTTACTTATGGAATGGTTGGAGGTGACTTAAAGGCATTCATTGGAGATGTTCATCGTAAAGCTATTGGTTTTGATACTCGTGCTATTTTAGTAGCTGGCTGCTTTTCTTCCGACGAGAAATTAGGAAAGGAAACTGCAGAAGCATACAAAGTTGATCCTTCAAGAACTTATAAAGATTATAGAGAAATGGCTGAAAAAGAAGCAGTTAGAGAAGACAAAATTGATTGGGTATCAATTTGTACTCCAAATTTCTTGCACTATGAAATTGCTAAAACTTTCTTGGAAAAAGGTATTAATGTTGTTTGTGAAAAGCCTCTTTGCTTTACTTTAGAAGAAGCGGAAGAACTTGAAAGATTAGCTAAAGAAAAGAATCTAGTATTTGCTATTACTTATACTTATACTGGTTACACCATGGTAAAAGTAGCTCGTGAAATGATTAAAAAAGGTAAGATTGGCAAAATAATCAATATTAACGTCGAATATGCTCAAGATTGGCTAGTTGATTCTTTAAATCCAGAAAATCAAAAAGCTACTAGCTTAAGTGTTTGGAGAAGTGATCCTAAATATAGTGGAATTTCTAACTGTATTGGTGATATTGGAACTCATGCCGAAAACATCGTTCATTATTTAACTGGTTTAGAAATTAAGAAATTAGTTTGTACAACCGATAATTATGGAATGGCTTTAGATTTAAATGCCAACATGATTATTGAATATGAAAATGGTGTCAGAGGTGCCTTATGGTGTTCTCAAGTAGCATGTTCTCATTTAAATGGATTAGTTGTAAGGATCTATGGTGATAAAGGAAGTTTGATTTGGAGACAAGAACATCCTGATTACTTAGAATACACACCAATTGGAGGCGCTCCTGAATTAATGGCAAGAGGTGCTGGATATACAAAAACTTACGATGCAGGTAATTTATCAAGATTACCTGTTGGACATCCAGAGGGTTTAATTGTTGCGTTTGCTAATATTTATCGTAACGTTATAACCACAATCTTGAAGAAGGAAAATAATGAACCATTAACTGAAGCTGATACAGATTTCCAAAACGTAAGTAATGGTGTTGATGGCGTTAGATTTATCCATAAAGCCATCGAATCATCTCAAAAAGGTTGCTGGGTCAATTATAAAGACTAGATCTATAACCTTAGTTTAAAACATATTATCTATAATTAAGCAAAACAAGCTTATAAAAATAGAAACTTAAAATAATTGATAATAAAGGAGATTTTATGAAGAAGAAATTTTTAAGTTTACTCGCAATTACAGGTTTGGCACTTAGTGGAGCTCTTGCAAGCTGTGGAGAAACCGGTGGTACAACAGGAGGAAACAATCAAGTTAGAGTATTAGTTCCTAGTGCTGACCATGGTTGGACAGCCGCTGTTATGCAAAACGCACAAGCTTATGTCGAAACATTAAATAGTGAAGGAGATGAATACGAATATTCAGTTACAACATGTTCTTCAGCTGATGAACAAATCAACCAAATTAGAGATGTTGTTGCTCAAGGTGCTGCAGGTGTTGTTATTCTTCCATTTAATAATGACGTGGAAAGTGGTTTGATTAGCCTCGCACAAAGCGATATTCCATTCGTAATGTTCGATAGAATTATTGAAAATAGCGCAATTACCGGTGATGCTGACTATGTAAGTGGTGTTAAAGGTGATAACGAAGCTATTGGTAGTGAAACTGCTCAATATTTCTTAGATCATGGTTTAGCAGAAGATGGTGAAGCAAAAGTATTAGTCATGCCAGGTGATTTATCATCTGTTCCTCAACTTAGAAATAATGGTTTTACTTCAACATTAAAAGAAAATGGTTGGAGCGATGCTGATTTGGCTACTGATGGAAGTGGAAGATTAATCTTTACAGATTATACAAACTGGAGCCGTGATACTGCTAATGAATTATTCATTAACTGGATCAATGCAGCTGGTACAGACCTTGCTGGTGTTAAATATATTTTCACACATGATAGTGAAATTTCGCTTGGTATTATTGAAGCTTTAGCATCACAACAAATCACAGAAGATTTAAAGGCTGCTGTTAAAGAAAATATTAAGTTCATTTCTTCCTCTTCAGGCTTAGAAGAAATGTATCAAGTTATTAGAGGCGATCACCCAAGACAAGCTCAATACGATGAAGTTTTAGGTGATATTGGATTATTTGATATTACATATGATCCTCACATGATTGAATCAGCTATTGATGACTTAAATAAAGCTCTTGCTGGTGAAACAGTTGCTAAAGATCATACTATCGCTGTTGAAGTCGTTGATGAAAGCAATGTTGGTAACATCGAAGGCTTTGGTGGAAAAGTTTCTTAATTTATTTATAAAAATTTTATCCTAGTGATTTAAAATTATCGCTTTGGTTCCTAAATAGTTTCTGCTTATTAAAATCATTACACCCGTGATGGGTGTAATGATGAGATAAGCAAAAATTAATTAAATTACGGAGATTATCTATATGAAAAAAATTGAAATGAGTAATATAAATAAGTCTTTTTTCGGAGTTAAAGTTCTTCACGATGTTTCTTTTAGTGTAACTAAAGGAAGTATACATGCTTTAATTGGTGAAAATGGAGCTGGTAAATCTACCTTAATGAATATATTAGGTGGAGTTTACACTCTAGATTCAGGAATAATTAAAATCGATGATAAAGAAGTAACTGATTTAACTGTAAATAAAGCAAATTCTCTAGGAATAGCTTTCGTTCACCAAGAAATCAATTTATTCAATGATTTGTTAGTTTACGAAAATATCTTTATTAATAAAGAGTTAACTAAACTCGGTGTTTTAAATCGTAAAGAAATGATTTCTAAAACTAATGATTTATTTAAAAAGTTAGGTGTAGATATGAAAGCTACAGATTTAGTTGCTGATTTGTCTACTTCAAAAAAGCAACTCCTTGAAATCGCTAAAGCATTATTTATGAATGCAGATTTATTTATTCTTGATGAACCAACAACTGCCTTAAATAATGAAGAAATTGAGAATTTCTTTAAAATAATTCGTAATTTAAGAGATCACGGAAAAACATTTATTTTTATTTCTCATAAGATGCCAGAAATATTCGATCTTTGTGATGAATATACTGTTTTAAGAAACGGTTATTTAATTTCTAGTGGAAATATTAAAGATACGACTCCGGAATTAGTTACTCAACAAATAGTTGGAAAATCATATTCTTCTCAAGAAAAGATTTATGAAGATCTTAAAAAAGGAGATGTTGTCCTAGAATTTAAAAATTATAGTGGCAAAGGTTTTCATAATATAAATTTATCAATTAAAAAAGGTGAAATTATCGGTTTTACTGGTTTACAAGGCGCAGGTAGTAGCGAGCTTATGCAAACAATGTTTGGGATTAATAAGTCAACTACTGGGGAAGTTATTGCAGGTGGAATCAAAATTACAAACAAACCAACTAAACAAATAATGAAATGCGGAGTTGGTATGGTTCCTGCAAATAGAAAAGAAAATAGTGTCTTTGAAAGTTTAACGATTTTAGATAATTATAATTTAGCTTCTTTTACTATTACTTCAGGAAAAGAACCTTTCTTTTCACCAAAGAAAGAAAAAAATGAATTTAATCATAGTAAAAGTGAAATGCTAATTAAATGCAACTCTAGTAATGATTTGTTAGTCTCTCTTTCAGGTGGAAATCAACAAAAAGTTATTTTAGGAAGATGGATCAAAACTAATGCATCGATTTTATTATTAGACAACCCAACCCAAGGTGTTGACGTTGGAGCTAAAAATGAAATTTATAAACTACTTGTTAGATTAGCAAAACAAGGTAAAACTATTATTTTTAATACATTAGAGATTCCTGAGATTCAAAAATGTGCTGATAGATGTTGCGTTTTTTACCATGGCAGTATTGAAAAAATTCTTGAAAGGGACGAAATCAATGAAGAGACTGTTATGAAATATGCAACACATGCAAATAGATTGGAGGTAGAACATAATGGCTAAAATATTTACGAAAAAAGATAAGTATTTTAAAACCGGAGAAGAATTTACTCGTCCTTATACTGGAAAAGAGATTTTAAGTATTACCAGAGATGGAGTAAAAAAATCTTGGAAAAAATTTAACTTTATTTATATATTTGTTGTTATTTTCTTAATTTATTTGTTCTCAGCTTTATCTACTTTTAACTGGAATTTAGCAACGAATATTCTTTATTCGACCGTTACTATTGGAATCATTTCCCTTGGTATGGGTCTAATTATTTTAACAGGTGATATCGATTTAAGTGTTGGTTCATCTTTTGCATTCATTGCTGGACTTTCTGTTCTTAGTTACAACACTTTCTTAGAAAGTTTAGGAAATGGTACAGTTGCTTTAATTCTTACAATGTTTGTTGCAATCATTTTAGGAATTGCAGTTGGTTTTATAAATGGTATATTTGTTGGAAAAATGAAAATGCCAAGCTTCATTGTAACTCTTGCAACAATGTTAATTTGGAGATCGTTAATTCAATTTATTCTTTCAATTCAAGAAGGTAAACCATCAACCTTTAGAGTTACTGGCTATGGAACTGATAACTGGTATTGGCTAGGTAACTTCTCAATTTTATCTATTTCTTTAGTCGGAATTATGTTTATCGTAATAGGCATCACTATTTGGTTAATTATGAAATATTCTAAGTTTGGTAGAAAAGTCTATGCTGTTGGAAGTAACGCTAAAGCTGCTAACTTAGTTGGTATTTCTTCTTCCTGGATTAGAGTAGCAGTTTTCACAATCGCTGGTTTATTAATCGGATTTGCAGCTTTCTTACAAGTTGCTATGAGAGGTAGTGTTGACCCATCATCTACAGGTAATTCATTTGAACTTTATGCTATTGCATCTGTTGTTCTTGGTGGAATTTCAATGAGTGGTGGTAAAGGTAACATTGCAGGCGTTATATTTGGAGCACTTGCTTTCCAAACTATCGACAAAATTATCGCTGCTTTACAATTAAATCCAAATCTTAACGATACTATCAAAGGTGTTATCTTAATTGTTGCTGTCTTCCTTCAAGTTTTCAAAATTTCAAAAGAAGATGTTCAACGTTTTTTCGTCAAAATTGGCTTAAAATATACTGCTGATATTGCATTAATTTTAGAAAGTGAAGAAAAAACAAAAATCGAAACTTTAAATAAAAAATATTTAGCAAAAGCTAAAAAGATTAATTCTAATACCTCCTTATCCTATGATGAAATAAAGAGTAAAATTGCAAATTTATTTAAAGAAAGAGATGAAAAAATTAAAAATATTAAAGAAGTTTATGCAATTAAAATTGATAATGCAAAACTAAAAGTTGCTCGTCATACGAAGAAAAGCGAAACTGAAAGTAAAGTTTTAGAACTTGAATCTCACCTTGAAAATCAAAAATTCTATGATGAATATTTGATTAAAAATAAGTCAGAAGAAGTTAGTCCTAATATTTACCCAGTATTAGTCATGAAAAAAGAACTAACAGTTTCTCGTTTAGAGTTTGAAAAAGAGACTTTAAGTCAAATTAGTGAAGTTAAAAAAGATTACTCTTTAGAAAAAGAACAATTAAATTATTTGCTTTCAAGAGGAAGTGGCTTAGATCAAAAGAAAAAAGATAAATATTTAAAACTTATCGATTCTTTTGACGAAAAATCAAATAAGTGTGATTTAGAGTATCAAAAATCACTTGCTAAATTAGAAGAAAAATCGGCTAAGGAACTTAATGAAATTGAAAGGGAAATAGAAGTTCATAAAAACGATAAAGAGGTTCCTCCAAAAGTAAAAGTTAAAAAGGATGAAACTTCTAATAGTGTTAAGGTAAACGAAAAAGAAAACTCAAAAGCAAAAAAGAGCGAAGAATTAGAAGCTCGTTTAAATAAGATTTTAGAAGAATTGGAGGAAAAATAATGGAAAAGTATTCTGAAATTAAAAAAGTTAATTATGAAGGGCCAAAATCTAAGAATCCATTTGCTTTCAAATTTTATAATCCTGATGAAGTAATTGAAGGCAAAACTATGAGAGAACATCTTAAGTTTGCTCTTAGCTATTGGCATACAATTAACTATTCTGGAACAGATATGTTTGGAGGAGATACAGAAGATAAAACTTTTGGAGAAAAAGATCCTCTTACAATGTATAAAAAGAAAGCCGACTTTGCTTTCGAGTTAATGGAAAAATTATCAATTGATTATTATTGTTTCCATGATGTTGATATCTGCCCAGTAGGCAATTCTGTCGAAGAATATCTACATAATTTTGAAGTTATGGTAGATTACTTAAAAGAAAAGCAAGAAAAAACTGGCAAGAAATTGCTTTGGGATACTGCAAATAATTTTGGCGATAAAGTATTTATGGCTGGTGCAGCAACTTCCCCAAATGCCGACGTTTATGCTTTAAGTGCATTAAAGGTAAAAGCTTGTATCGATGCAGATATCAAATTAGGTGGTACAGGTTATGTTTTCTGGGGTGGTAGAGAAGGATATGATACCTTAGTTAATACTGATATGGCTCTAGAATTAGATAATCTTGGTAAATTTATGAAAATGGCTAGAGATTATGCTAGAAGCAAAGGCTATAAAGGCGATTTCTTAATTGAACCAAAACCAAAAGAACCTACTAAACATCAATATGACTTTGATGCTGCAACTGCTGTTAACTTTTTAAGAACAAATGATTTACTTGGTGATTTCAAACTGAATATCGAAGCTAACCATGCAACTTTAGCAGGACATACATTCCAACATGAATTACGTGTCGCAAGAATAAATGGTGCTTTTGGAAGTATTGATGCTAACCAAGGCGATCCAATGCTTGGATGGGATACAGACCAATTCCCTACAAATGTCTATGATACAACTATGGCAATGTATGAGGTTATCAAAGAAGGCGGATTTAAAAATGGCGGTCTAAACTTTGATGCTAAAACAAGAAGACAATCAAATACATTAGAAGATATTTTATTAGCTTATATTGCAGGTATGGATGCTTTCGCATTAGGTTTAAGACTTGCTTATAAGTTAATTAAAGATGGAAGAATTGATGAATTTGTTAAAAATAGATATAGCAGTTATACATCAGGAATCGGCAAAAAGATTGTTGATGGCGAAACAAATTTTGAAGAATTAGCAGCTTATGCGCGCGGCTTAAAAGATATTAAAGTCGAAAGTGGAAGACAAGAATACTTAGAAAGCGTTTTAAATGAAGTAATGTTTGGAGAATAATATATGAAATATTTAGGCATTGATTTAGGTACATCATCACTTAAGGCATCTATCTCTGATGAAAAAGGTAACATATTACTTTCATCTAGTAGATCTTATCCTTTATTAATGCCTAAAGAAAATTATACCGAGCAAAATCCAGAAGATTGGTATAATGCATTAATCGAAGTACTTAAAGATATATCTTCAAAATGTGATTTAAGCGATTTAAAAGCTATGTCTTTTTGTGGCCAGATGCATGGGCTAGTCTTACTAGATAAAGATGATAACGTTATTCGCCCGGCCATACTATGGAATGATAGTAGAACAACAGAAGAAGTTGATTATTTGAATAACGTTATAGGAAAAGAAAAATTAATCGAAGAAACTTCGAATATCGCAATTTGTGGTTTTACATTACCTAAAATTTTATGGGTTAAAAAGCATGAACCAGAGAATTTTAAGAAAATAAAGAAAATTATGCTTCCAAAAGATTATTTAGTTTATAAAATAACAAAGAAATTTGTTAGTGATATAACCGATCTTAGCGGAACTTTGTTCTTTGATGTTAAAAATCGTAAATATTCGAAGTTTTTACTCGATATCGCTAGTATTAACGAAGAAATGTTACCTGAAATTCATGATTCTTTTGATGTTATAGGTTATATTAGCGAGGATTTTGCAAAAATTTCAAACTTAAATAAGAATGTAAAAGTAGTTGTTGGAGGTGGTGATCAAGCTGTTGGAGCAACCGGAACAAATACTTTGGAAGATAATTCTTTGTTTATGTCTTTAGGGACCAGTGGTACTGTTTTTGCTTCTTCCTCAACATATAAAGTTGATAAAGAAGGAAGAGTTCATTCATTTAGACATACAAATGGGAAATATCATTTAATGGGCTGCACTTTATGTGCTTCATTATCATTAAAGCGGTGGTTAGAAGATATTTTAGAAACAAAAAATTATGATAAAGAACTTGGAAATCTACCTGAAGAAATTTCTGATATAATTTTCCTTCCTTATTTAATGGGTGAAAGAAGTCCAATTAATGATCCTAATGCTAAAGGTATGTTTTCTTCTTTAAATGCTATTTATAACAGGAAAGATTTAACAAAAGCAGTAGTTGAAGGAATTTCTTTCTCTTTGTTTGATAATCTTAGAGTTATGGAAGATCTAGGTTTAAAGTTTAAAGAAGCAAGAGTTATTGGTGGAGCTGCAAAATCATCTTCTTTTCTTAAAATACTAGCTGATATTACGGGATTAAAATTAAAAACTATTAACACAACCGATGGAGGTAGTTTAGGAGCTATAATTCTAGCAATGGTTGGAGATGGTTTATATAAAACATTATCGGAAGCATCTAGTGATTTAGTAAAAGATATCAAGGTTTATGAACCTAACTTAGTTAATCATGAGAAATATCTTTTAAAGTTTAAGAAATATAAAAACTTATACGAATCTAATTTTTTTCATAAATAGATTATTTCCTCAAAGTAAAAAAGGAAGAAAGCATCAACTTCCTTTTTTATTTTGACAATTTATTAAAAAAATTTATTAAATTTATTTATGAATTAATATCACTTCTTTAAGATATAACAAGAGGATTTTATGGAAATATAATTAGATGTAAAGGGAACATTAAAACAAATAAGAATATATATCACTTTGAATTAGTAAATAATTTATATTCAATAAATGAAATAATTGACTTAAATAATGAGGTTAAAACTAGTGAGATTGTTTTTATTGGATATTCTGTTAATAAATTAGAATTAAGAAATAGAATGGTCTTAGAAGATTATTTATAAAATTTGCATTCAAAATGCAAATTTTTAATGTATAATTCCGTTATGAGAAAAATTGTTTGTCCTTATTGTGGAAAGATATTAGAAGTTGATGAAAATAAAGATTACGAAATTAAATGTGATGAATGTAATACAACATTTACTATAAACGATGGAATTAAATCATTTGATAGAAACTATCAAATGTTAAAAAAGAAAGGTTTTAGATTATATTCTAGACTTAAATTTGTTGAATCTAATGAATGTTATGAAACCTTACTTAAGATGAATCCTGATGATTTTGATATAAGAAGTAAATATATATTAAATTTATTATATTTAAATACATTATCTTCAACAAATTACGATAAAGTAATACCTTTACTTGAAGAAAGTAGTATTACTTTAGATTCTACGAATACTTATTTATTTTTAGCTTTCTTAAAAGATGTATTACAAAATGTACATGTATATTTTTCATATACATCTAAATATTTAGTTAACGAAAATAAAGTTTTTTTAAACGAAAAATATACATTAACTTACTTTAAAACATTAAAAGATATTTTAGATGTATTAACTTATTTAAAAGATACAATGCCTTTATTAAAAGAAGGAGAGAAAGAAGTATTCTTTGAAGATGAATCTAATTCTAATGTTTTACCTAGATTAGAAAAGTACTTATCTAGATGTAATGAAGAGCTTGAATCAAGCCATAATTTAGTAAATAAAGGTGAATTTAAGTTTAATAAAGATAGTTTAACATTAGATTTTATACCTACCCCTAATGAAAACATTATTAAGTTAGATGAAGTTGGTTATGATGATGAAAGAGTAATTCGTCCATCAAAGAAATTCCAAAATGAAATGAGATTATTTTATTCTCTTTCAGGAACTTTAATAGGTATAGGATTAATTTTTGTCATTTTAGGTTTTACTTTAAATAACGATGTTTTAAAGTATCTTACATTTGTTCCTTTAGCCGCCTTAATTATTTATTTCATTATTTTCTTTAAACGAATTAATAAATAATAAATTAAATTATAAAATCTTAGGACTAATTAATAGTCCTATTTTTTTATTATTTAATTCTAATTATTAAAATAATTTATTTTCTATAAACCAATCGATTAATTTAAAAGTAGCTTTTGCTCGATGAGACATTTTATTTTTAACTTCATCATCATAATAAGCATTAGGGTGGTCATTTCCATCAATAATAAATATTGGATCATAACCAAAACCATGGCTACCTTCAACTTTTTTAGATACCTTTCCTTTAACTTCTCCTAAGAAAGTAAAGGTTTCTTTAGAAGGAGTAATTAAAGCTAAAGCACAATAAAAAGTAGCATTAGTTCCACCTATTTCTTTAGCAAGTTTAGGGTTAAGTTTTTCGTTTCCACCATTTTCTATAGCATAACGATGAGTGTTTATACCTGGAAAATGTTCTCCTAGAGCTTCAAATTCTACCCCACTATCATCAGCAAGAATAAAGTAATTTGTTTTATCTTTTATAGCATTTGCTTTAATTAAAGCATTTTCAATATAAGTTTTACCATCTTCTTTAGGATCACTAACAATATTTAAATCTTTTAATAAATGTAATGAAATAGGATAACCTTCAAGTAATTCTTCATATTCTTTCATTTTACCTTCGTTATTACTTGCTAAAACAATATCAATCATATTAACTCCTTTAAAACTTAAATTATTTTACTAGTTTAAACATCTTAATAAAAGTGATATTAAAGTATTAAGTTAATCTATATAATATGGTTATGAATTATGAAGATATAGATTTAAGAAATAAAGCATTATACTTAGATAATTTTGGGAAATTATCTAAGTATAAAATATCAATAATAGGTTTAGGAGGAGTTGGTTCAATTATCCCTTTGTCTTTTATTAGAGTAGGAATAAAAAAACTAGTATTAATTGATAAAGATAAAGTAGAATTATCTAATTTAAATAGACAAATTGCTTATGATATAGATGATATAGGTAAACTTAAAGTAGAGGCTTTAAAAGAAAAGTTAATTAAATTAAGAAAAGAAAATACTTTAGATATTTCTATTTATCCTTCTAAAATTGATGAAGATTTTAATTTAGATATATTAAATGATTCAAATTATATAATTGATGCAATTGATGATATAAAAGCTAAAATTAAATTAATTAAATATGCTTTTAATAATAACAAAAAAATAATATGTTCTTTAGGAATGGGTAAAAGAGTTGATGTTTCTAAAGTAGAGATAACTTCTTTAAATAAAACTCACGATGATCCTTTAGCTAAAAAGCTAAGATATTTATTAAAAAAAGAAGGAATTAATGAATTAAATAAGATAATGTGTGCCTTTTCTTATGAAGTAATTGAAAAATCTAAATTTAGTAACGATGTAATTGCTTCAAGTGTTTTTGTTCCAAATGTTGCAGGGTTATTTATCGCAAATTATGTAATAAATGATTTATTAAAATAAGAAGTTAGAAAGGAGATTATAGTTAATGAATTATAAAAAATATAGTTATAATGAATGTGATAATTTAATTAAGATTAAAGATATTGCTAAAAAGATTAACTTAAATGAAGAAGATTTAATCTTTTATGGGGAATATAAAGCAAAAATTAAAGAAGAAGTACTTGATAAATTTAAATCGAAAAAAGATGCTTCTTTAATTTTAGTCAGTGCAATTACTCCTACTAAAGCTGGAGAAGGAAAAACAACAACTTCAATTGCTTTAGTTGATGGACTGAATTTATTAAATAAAAAAGCTATTGCTTTACTTAGAGAACCATCTATGGGTCCAACTTTTGGTTTAAAAGGTGGAGCTTGTGGGGGAGGAAAAGTAAAAATTGAACCAGAAACTGATATTAATCTTCATTTTACTGGAGATATGCATGCTTTAACTTCATCTATAAATTTAATAAGTGCAGTAATTGATAATTCTATTTATCAAGGTAATCCTTTAAATATCGATAAAGATCGTATTTTATGGCAAAGAGCACTTGACGTTAATGATAGAGAGTTAAGAGAAGTAGAAATTGGTTTAGGCGCAAAAATAAATGGAATAAAAAGAACAGAACATTTTGTAATTACAGTAGCTAGTGAATTAATGGCAATATTATGTATCGCAAAAGATCAAGATGATTTTATGGAAAGAGTAGGAAATATTTTAGTAGCCTACACTCTTGATGGAAAACCAGTATATTTAAAAGAATTTAATATTGATAATGCAATTTATATGTTAATGAAAGATGCATTACTTCCTAATTTAGTTCAAACTTTAGAAGGAAATCCTGTTCTAGTTCATGGTGGACCTTTTGCAAATATTGCCCATGGCTGTGCTTCTTTAATAGGAACTAGATATGCTTCAAAACTTGGAGATATATTAATTGAAGAAGCTGGTTTTGGAAGTGACTTAGGGGCTGAAAAATTTTTAGATATTAAATGTAGAGAAGGAAATTTAAAACCTAAAATGGTTGTTTTAGTTGCTACTATTAGAGCTTTAAAACTTCACGGTGGTCAAGAATTTGATGATTTAAACGTTAAAAACGTTGATGCTTTAATTAAAGGTAGTGCAAATTTATTTAAACATTACGAATCTTTATCTAAATTTAATCTACCAATTGTTGTTGCAATAAATCATTTTGATAGCGATGATGAAGAAGAAATTAAGACTCTTGAAAGATTATTAAAGGAAAGAAATATTAAATTTGCTTTCTTAGATGGTTTTATAAAAGGTGGAGAAGGAGCTATTGATTTAGCAAATAAAGTACTTGAAGTTTTAGATACAAAAGAAAAAGAAGTTAAATACATTTATGATTTAAGTGATGATGTTGAAAATAAAATTAGAAAAATTACTAAAGAAATTTACGGGGCAAAAGATGTTAAATTCTCTCCTTTAGCTTTAGAAAAAATCGAAGAAATTAAAAAATTAAATGCTTCGGATTATTATATTTGTATGGCAAAGACGCCAAATTCTTTAAGTGATGATCCTAAGCTTTTAAATGTTCCGGCAGATTTTGATATAAATATTAAAGATATTTATGTATCTAATGGTGCAAGATTTATTGTTGTTCTAACAGGTAATATCTTAACTATGCCAGGCTTACCTAAAAATCCTCGTGCAGTAAACTTTTAATGGCTTTATTAGACTATGTTTTTAGTTTAGTCTTAATATAAACTTAATTTTAATATATAATTGAAACATGGCTGAGAAAAAACAAAAAAAGATTTTGATTATTGACAGCGATCGATTTAATACAAATACTCTTCGAAATGAGCTAAAAGAGAAGGGATTTAACGTTTTGATTGTTACTTCCTGCCAAGAAGGAATTGATTATTGCATTAAAGATATAATTGATTTAGTCATATTAGAGCTAAATTTGCCTGATAGAGATGGTTTATCTTTTATTGAGTCATTAAGAAGTTTTAATAATATTATTCCAATCATTGTTGTTAGTAAAAGAGCTGGGATTGACGATAAAATATTAGCTTTAAATGCTGGAGCAAATGATTATTTAGTTAAACCTTATTATTTTTTAGAGTTACTTGCTAGAATTAATAAGGAATTTAGATATAGAAAAAATGAAGAAGAACACCTTTTAATTAATGGCCCTTTAACTATTGACTATGGTGGCAAATTAGTTTTTGTTAATGGAAAAGAAATTCATTTAACTAATTTTGAATATAAAATCTTATTTATTTTAGCTACTAACTTAGGAAAAGTAGTTTCATATAATGAACTTATTTCTTCTGTTTGGGGAAATAATGGGCAAGACCAAAATGGTTTAAGAGTATTTTTAGCAGGAATTAGAAGAAAAATTGAAAAAGATAAAAATGCTAAAAAATTAATTGAAACTGCTGTAGGTATGGGCTATAAAATGAATATTATTGAAGAAGTTAGTGAAGGAAAATAGTTTCACTATCTTTTTACTTTTCGCTTATTTATAATATTGACGATTAATTTAAGGAAGGATTTTATGGATTTTTCTAGTTTATATCATAGAAATGAAAGTATATATTCTTATGCTACTAGTGAAAAAGAACTAAAAATTACATTAAGAACAAAACATAATGACGATATTAAAAAGGTTTTTGTAATATATAACTCAAAATATAAATTATTAGATGAACAAAAAGAAGTCGAAATATCATCAAAATTAGAAACAAAATATTTTGATTTTTATTATATTTATTTAAAAGTTGATGATGTTAGAGTTGGTTATATTTTTAAAATTATTACTAATGATAATAAACAATATTTTTATAGCGAAGGAAGACTTATTAGTGAAGGAAGTTATGACTATAAAAAAGCACATTATGATTATTTCCAACTTCCTTACATAAATTCTAGCGATATAGTTAGAGTTAATTCTAAGTTTAAAAATAGATGCTTTTATCAAATTTTTGTTGATAGATTTTTTGATGGGGAAGATAAACCTATTAACGATAAAATTAATGTTAAATGGAGAGAAAATGATAAGATTAATCGTCTTACGTTTGCTGGAGGAAATTTAAAAGGTATAACTAAAAAACTTGATTATTTAAAAGAATTAGGAATTAATGCTTTATATTTAACCCCAATTTTTGAAAGTTATTCAAACCATAAATATGAAACTTATGATTATTATAAGATTGCTAAAGATTTTGGAGATGAAACAACCTTTAAAGAATTAGTAGAAGAAGCCCATAAAAGAGATATCTTAATCGTTTTAGATGGTGTTTTTAATCATGTAGCTTTTTATAATCCAATGTTTGAAGATGTAGTAAAAAATGGTAAAGCTTCAAAATATTATTCTTGGTTTATGATCCATAACAATGATGATAAAGTTGATCTAGATAAAGTAAACTTTGAATCATTTGGATTTGGAAAATTTATGCCAAAACTAAATTTAAATAACTTAGATACTATTAATTATGTTATTGGTATTTGTAAATATTATTTAAGTAATTATCATATTGATGGATATAGAATGGATGTAAGTGATGAGATTCCTCATAAATTCTGGAAAAAATTAAGATTTGAATTAGAAAAAATTGATCCTAATATTTTCTTAATTGGCGAAAATTGGCATGATGGACATGCTTTTGTTGATGATGGAAGTGAATTTGATTCTTTAATGAACTATCCTTTTACATCAAGTGTTTTAGATTTTTTAGCATATAAAGAGATTAATGAAGAAGAATTTGTTTCAAGAATTAATATGCTTAAAGTTAAATATAAAGATGCATCAAATCATAATATGATTAATCTTCTTGATTCCCATGATACTGCTAGATTTATTAATCTATCTTCATTTAATGAAGACAGAACATTAATCGCATTCTCTTTGTTATATCTATATACTGGAATACCAATGATTTATTATGGAGATGAAATTGGCATTGATGGTAATAATGATCCAGATTGTCGAAAGATGTTTATTTGGGATGAAAACAAATGGAATAAGAAAAGATTTAATAGTATAAAAACTTTAATCAATATTCATAAAACTTATAACTTAAATAATTATGATTTTAATATTGAATATTCATTTAAATTATTAAAAGTTACTATTTATGATAGAAACAATAATAAAGTTATTCTTAATGAGTTAATTAATACATGTTACGATGAAGTTGATGTTTCGATGTATTTATTTAATAAGAAAGTATTATTACAAAATAATCTTGAATCTAATATCTTAAAAAGAGATGGTTTTGTAATTTATGAATAATTTACTCATAGTTGTTGAATGTTTTGCATGTAATAGTTAGTTATGTTTAGAGTTTTCAAGAAAGATAGCAAAAAAGATTTCTCTAGAGACTGCAAGGGCATGAAATAAGTTGGAATCTTTAAATTCTAAATTTTGACTAATTGTAGTTCTTCATAATTAATTAGACTTATTCATAGAAGTAAGTTTTTACTTTGAATCAATTCGAACAATCCATAATCTACGCTTATACATTTTTGATCTATAAAAACAAAAAAACACGATAATTATCGTGTTTATGAATACAAATGGAGCAGGTGACGGGAATCGAACCCGCGTAATCAGCTTGGAAGGCTGATGCTCTACCATTAAACTACACCTGCGTGCCTAAATAATATATCAAAGAAGGACTTTTAAATCAACAATTTTTTAATAATAATGAGGCTTAGATAACTAAGCCTCATTTAGGTTTAAGATTATTTAAGCATTATCAACTAAGTCTTTTAATCCATCAACATCTCTATATCCGGATGATTCTTTAACTAAAGCACCATTTTTAAAGACAAGTAATGTTGGAACAGCGCGGATATTAAATTTAGAAGCTTCCATTTGATGTTCATCAACATCAATTTTGATTACAGTAACATTTTCATTTTGTGAAGCATATTCTTCAAGTTCTGGAGCAAGCATTTTGCATGGTCCACACCATGTAGCGAAGAAATCTACTAAAACTGTACCTTCTTTAACTAAATCTGCTAAGTTTTGGTTTTTTTCTAAATGAATTAACATCTTTTTTCTCCTTTTAAATTAATAAACTAAATATCAAGTAAATAAGAACGATATGGAGTGGATAATAGACATAAAAACTATATTTTATGATCTTAGACTTATATCCTAACTTATAGTTATAAAATACAATAAATATTGAAGCAAGTAAGATATAAGTAGAAACTACGTTATCAACTCCTAAGTAATTTCCTATGTAAGTAAAAATGTAAGATAAAATAGAAAATAATACAAGCAATATGCAATAAATTATATTTTTAGATAAATAAAATCTAGAAGGATTAGTTTCTTTAAAATTTGGATCAATTGAATTAACTTTTTTTTCATATAGATAAAAAGTTAATTTTGCACATAAGAATAAAGCTAAACCAAAGATAGAATATTGAGGCATTAATGCTCCAATATATAAATATAATGCAGAATTTATTTCAATTACTCCAATTTTTAATAAATAAGTAACTAGATAAAATATAAAAACAATTATTAAAGCAAATATCGAGATAAAATCATATTTATTTTTATCTTTTATATTTTTAATTAATATCGAAATAAGAATATATAAACTTAAATCAATAAAAATATTACCAAACTTAGAAATTAATGAAATTATATCTAAATTAGAAGAAGATAAACTTGAGGCAACAATTGAAATAATAGGAACAGCTATAGCTATAATTAAAGCCATAATAACCATTCTAAGAAGATATTTTTTAATATTAGAAGTTTTATTTATTCCTTCTAATATTAAAAAAACAAATATTGGAAAAGCAAGTGATCCAATATAAGTAAATGATGTAGAAATTATATAAATTTGATGATCACTACTAGATTCAAACAAAGAAAGAAAAAGTCCAATATGAGCTAAAGTCATAAGGATTATTCCAATAATTTTTAAAGTTAAATTATTAATAAATAGATATTTTTTTGTTTCCATAATGTTATAAGAATAAAGTTACAATAATTGAAAATAAATTGTTAGTAATATGTGCAAAAGAAGAAGCTACAATACCTTCTTTATGATAGAAGTAAGTAAGAAGTAATCCTGAAACTACATAAGAAGGAATGTTAACAAGTTCATTTATAATTAAAGAAGTATCATTACTAAGAATTACACTAAAATCAAAATGTAAAAACCCAAAGATTAATGCTACGATAATATAAGCAAAAACTGGTTTTAATCTTTTAACTAAAGGAGTAAATAAGCCTAAACGATAAGTAAATTCTTCACATATTGGTCCAACAATACCAAAAATAATAGTAGAAGCTAAAGGAAAAAGAGTTACAACCGATTCTATTTGTTGTTGGTTATTATTTGAACTATTTACACTAAAAATAAGATGAAAAATATTTGAAACTAAAGAAGAAATAACTATTAGCATTAAGCCATAAGTTATTCCATATAAATAAGTTCTACCCTTTTTAAAATCAGGAAAAATAAGATTAAAATCTTTGCCAATAATTAATATTAATATTCCAAAAACTACTAAATAAGTTGAAAAATTAAGTAAAGCAGTTCCTTCACTAGAAAAATAACCTAAATATTGATTTAAAGAAATTAATATTAAACTTAAAAATAACGATAATATTTGTAAGCCTAAAAATCCAACAAGAAATAAGTAGATATTTTTAAACTTAGGTAAGTATATAACGCTTGAAGGAAAATGTAATAAAGATTCTTTCTTGTTATTTTCATTATCTTTATTAGATTTATTCTTATCTTCTAAGGTTATATTTTCTTGTTTATATCCACAATAAGGGCAATACTCCATATCATCATCTATAAGTAAGCCACACTTTTCACATTTTCTTTTTTCTGCCATAAAGAAATTATAATATATATCGATTAATAAACTAAGATAATAATTAACTTTTTGATATAATTTTAAAGGTATGAAAAAAACTATTAAAGAAGAAGTTATAAACGAAATAGTTGTTGATAAATCTAGATTTATTGCTTATCTATTTAATGTTAATTCTCTTGATGAATTTAATGTTTATTTAGATAATTTAAAGAAAAATAACGTAAAAGCTAGGCATTTTTGTTATGCCT
>CALVXK010000002.1 GCA_944369075.1 uncultured Bacilli bacterium | reverse complement strand
AGATAATTTTTTGTTATGGAAAAAATTCAAACAATTTTAATTAATTTTACACTTGACTAGTGTTATCAAATTTTATTTTATTGTCAATCAAAAATAAAAAGTAAAAAAACTTTAAAGATAAAGGGGGTTTGCTATTTATAGCCACCCCCGAAATCTTTAAAGAGCCTTAGTTCTTTAATATAGTTTAAATATTATTGAAAAGAGAAACTTCGCGTTTCTCTTTTTTTATCTTATAATAAATACATGAAAAAAATTTTATCATTTTTTGGATTAGCAACTTTATTGCTTTTTCAAGTTACATCTTGTAACCCTAACGATTTTACTTATGATACTTTAGGAGAAAGGCCTAATGAACGAACTTTAAATTTTTATGCACTAAATGATTTCCATGGTGCATTTCTTTATGATGAAGATTATGAACAAACTGGATTATCAAGAATAGGTAATTATTTAATTAATCAAAAAGAAAATGATCCTGAAAATACTTTCATTATTTCAAGCGGTGATATGTTTCAAGGTGGCGCTGAATCAAACATTACTTATGGTGAAGTAATAATTGAAGCAATGAATGCTATCGGTTTTGATTCAATGACTATTGGGAATCATGAATTTGATTGGGGTGTTGAAAGGCTTGAAATTATGGCAGATCAAATGGATTTCCCATTTTTAGGAATTAATATATTTAATAAAGATGATAATTCAAGACCAAGCTTTTTAAGCCCTTCAACAGTTGTGAAAAGAGAAGGAATAAGGGTAGGAATCATTGGTTCGATTATGCCAGGAATTGAAGATGATATTTTAGCAACTATCTCTAATCAATTTATTTACGATCAATCTTTAGATTTGATAAAAGAAGAAGCAACTAGACTTAGAGAAATAGAACACTGCGAAGTAGTTGTTCTTTCAACTCATGATGGTAATGAAAGTTATTATGAAACTTTAGCAAATGATGATTATATCGATGCTTTATTTTTAGGTCACGACCATCGTTATAAAGAAGGAACTTTTAATGATGAAGATAATACGCCTTATGTAGAAGGTGGTAATTATGGATCTTATGTTTCTCATATATCTTTAAACTTAAAATTAGTTAATGGAAATTATGAAGTTATTCATTCTAGTGTTGAAAATATTGAGACTTTTGGTAATTCATCTTTTAACGAAGAATCTAGCTTGGTTAATGAAGTTTATGTTGAATTTAAAGATGAAATAGAATCAATTAGAGATGAAGTTTTATATGTATTCCCCAATTCATTATCTAGAAGTAAATTTGGAAACTATTTAGTAAAAGCTTTATTAAACTATACAAATAATGTATTAACTAAAGAAGATGAATATAAAGATATTTATGTTACAAAAGCATTAATGAATAGTGGAGGAATAAGAGATTCTATTTCCGCGGGAGAATTTACTTATGGTGATTTATTAAGAGTATACCCATTTGAAAATGTCCTATGTATATTAAAAGTTGATCCTTCAGATTATGATTTTGTTCCTAATCCTGGATATATGTATGAAATAGATAGTAGTAATAACTACAATGGTAGTAAATATATTGCAACTATAGATTATGTGGCATATCAATCAAGTTATTCAATGTTAAGCGAAGAGATAATCCCTACTTTAGTAACTGCAAGAGATATAGTTGCAAATGAACTTAAAACTAATGGATATTATGTGAATTAGTTAAAAACAATATAAATTATGTAAACTTTAGGTGAAAGCAACCTAAAGTTTACATAATATTAACCTAAAGTTGGTAGATTTAAGTATTATTATCTCTTAAAATATGGAAAATAAGAGAGGATAATTTTATGACAATGGGAGAAAAAATAGCCAAATTAAGAAAAGAAAACAATATTACTCAAGAAGATTTAGCGTCTATCTTACATGTATCTCGTCAATCTGTTTCTAAACGGGAAGCTAATCAAGCTTATCCTGAGACCGATAAATTAATTAAGATGGCAAAAATTTTTCATTGTTCTACTGATTATCTTTTACTTGATGAAGAAACTAAAGTAGATGAAGTAAATTCAGAGGTTATTGAAAATAATGATAATAATGAGAGTAAAGAAAACTTAGAAAATACGGTTAATAATCTTTTAGTTGGTGGAAGTGGTTTTATTAAAAAACATCGGAGAAAAGCTGGAATAGTCCCTTTTGTAAGTGGAATACTTTTCATTCTTTTCTCTATTTTACTTTTTGTTCTTGATAATGTTGTCGTAAAAAATATGGGTTTTGGAGACGATTTACCAGCAATGGGTTTTGATTTGTTTGCATTATTTGCATTAATAATCGGTTTAGTCCTTTTAATTATAGGAATTATTTTTATTGTAAAAGATAGAAAATATCAAAAAGAGCATAAAGACGACAATAAATAGCATAATTTTTTAATTATTTTAGTGTCTTAGTTTTTAATTTGTCTTAAAATAATTATATATGGAATATCTAAATAAAGAGAAAACATATGGCGAATTTATTAAAGAATTAAGACTAAGAAGTCAGATGTCTCAAAAAGAATTAGGAAGAAAACTTTCCTTATCTTTTCAAGCAATATCAAGATATGAAAATAACAAGATAAATATTGATATTTTTCAAGTTGGAAAACTTTGTCAAATTTTTAATGTTGATGTTTCTTCTTTCTTAAAAAAAGAAGATAAATGCACAAATAATCTTGCACTTAATCATAATTTTGATTACTTAAAATTTATTAATTCTCTTTCTTATTATCGTGAAAAAGAACTTATATCTTTAAAGAGCCTAGGTAACAAAATAGGTATTTCACCTACGAAATTATCTAAAATAGAGAATAATGAGACTTTAATTAAAATCGATGAATTTATTAAACTGGCGGATTATTTTAAAGTAGATTATTCTTTATTTTATTTTGGATTGAATTCTTTTGATGAAGAAAAAGGAGAAGGAAACAAAGAAAATATAGTAGAAGCAAAGAAAAAAAATGATTCTAAATTTATTAGTTTGATTAAAAAGCATCCTATTTATATAACTTTAGCATCTTTATTTACGATAAGTCTAATAACTCTTGGAACGCTTTTACCTTTAGGTTTATCTAAACCAAACGAAAATATAGATAGTTATTTTGAGTATATTGAAAACAGAAATGGTAGTTTAGAAATAACAGGAATAGATAAAGAAAAAATAATAGATTTAGAAGAATTAACTATACCTTCTAAGATTAATGAAAAAGAAGTTTCAACTATATCTTCTTATGCATTTAACTTTTTACCAAACTTAAAAAGAATTATTGTTGAAGAAGGAATTAATATTATATCTTCTTTTGCATTTACTAATTTACCACTTTTAGAAGAAATAGTTTTACCTTCATCATTAATTCAATATCAATCTTTTGGACTATCAAATACCCCTAATTTAAAAACAATAAATCTATCAGAATATAACAATAACTTAAAAGTATATGAAGGAGATTTATATACTTATGATTTATCGACTTTACTTAAAGTAGTAAACTATGATAAATCATCGATTTATCATATAAAAGAAGGAGTAAATATAATTTATACTGGAGCATTTGATTCGTTAAATAATATTAATGAAATTATATTTTCTTCTAGTGTAAGAAAAGTTAATTGTAATGCTTTTGTTTATTTAGATAATTTAACTAAAGTAGAATTAAATGAAGGATTAAATGAACTATCTTTTGCTTCCTTTTTAGAATGTAACAATTACTTATTTAATTCTATAACTTTACCTTCAAGTTTAGCTAAACTAGAAGGTAATCCATTTTTACATATGCCTAATTTAAATAATATTAGTATTAATTCATCTAATCCTAATTTTAAAATTAATGAAGAAGAAAACATGTTAACAAGTATTGATAATAAGACCTTATATTACATATTTAACCTAGATTCATCTAAAATTAATGATAATAAATATATCTTGCCAACATTTATTGAAACTTTAACAAAAGGTTCAATAGATGTTTTAGATGATAATATTAATGAACTTGTTATACCTTCAAATATTTCTTATGTCGATTCTTTTTCTATTCAAAATATATCTTCTTTAGATTATATCTATATCGAAGAAGGATCTTCTAATTTTAAGAAAAACGCGATAACTAATATGGATAAAGATACTGTTGTTGCTTTAGAAGAATCTTCTTTACCTTCTAGTTTTGATGAAAGCTTTTATGAAGGTAAAGTTATTTATGGTGCAGATATACCTTCATTTAGTTAATATATAAATCTACATTTTAGTGATTTTCTTTCTTAATAATAGAACTTCTAATTTGTTGATATATTTTTAATATATTTAATATTAATGTTAATAAATGTAATTAGAGGTTTAAAGCATATGAAAAAATAATTAAAGGATGTTTATCAACTTTATCGTTATTATCATTTAGTTTAGCTTTACCTTCATGTTCTCCTACCTATATTAAAGGAGAAACTGGAGAAATGTGCGAAACTGGACCTGAAGGCGAAGATGGAAAAGACGGAAAAGATGGAAGTATTTTTTATCATGGAGAAGGTAAACCAGGTGATAGTTTAGATGATGTTTATCTTTTTAATTTATGGATAAACGAAGATAATCCATTAGTTTCAAGTAGATTACTTGTAAAAGAAACTGCATGTATAACTACTTATAATTGGTTTACTTCTGTCTCTGGAGAAACACTACCTTATGATCATAATTTAATTAACGGATTTATTTATGATGATTTAAATGTTTATCCATCAATAAGTATTGATAATGAAGAGGTTCATAAACAAGATTATTATGAAACAGAACCTTATAAGCCAACAAAAGAAGAAATGGATTATATTTTTAAAGGAAAAATTTTAGATAATTTTTATGGTTTAAGAGATTATTCATTTTTGAAACAATATTATCCTGAATATTTTGGAGATGAAAGTTCAAATTAATAAAAAAATTATTTAATCTTTAAGACAGGCGATAGGAATAGCAAAAACCCTATCGCTTCTTTTATAAGCATATTTTGTTCCTGTTATTATTATTTTTAAAGTTGGTAAAGCTAAAGGAGTTTGTTGATTTTCTTTGTTATATTCTTTAATTAATTGTTCTATTTTCAAAAGATGTTTGGCTCCTAAATCTATTTCTGATTGGCCTAGTTTGAATTCTAATAAAGCATATCTTTTATCTCTTAGGTGCAAAACTCCATCTGCTTCTAATCCATAACGATCGTGATAATAGGAAACTTCACCATTTAACTTCGAAGAATAGATTTTTAAATCACGAATACAAAGACTTTCAAATAGGAAACCTAGTGTTTTATTTTCACTTTTTGTGATACACGGAAAAAGACGATAACTATCAAATATTTTGTATCACGATAATTTAAAGTTAATAATTAAATAATGGTATTTATGAATAAAATATAGTTCATAATCTTAATATTTGTTTAATATTTTTAATAAAAAAATAATAGTCGTAGTAATTAAATTGTAATAAAATTTATAAGTAATATTGTGTTGAAGTAAGACACTTATTACTTATAAATTTTTATATTTAAAAACTTAATATAATTAATGATATGGAAATAAGATTAGAGAATATAAATAAGATTTTTAAAGGTGATAAGAAAAAAGGAGTAGAAGATACTATAGCTGTATCTAACCTTAATATTAAGGTAAATAATGGAGAACTAGCTGGGTTACTTGGTCCTTCAGGTTGTGGTAAATCTACTACTTTATATATGATTGCAGGACTTAAAGAACCAAGTTCAGGTAATATTTTCTTTGATAAAGAAGATGTAACTCATTTAGTACCTGAAAAAAGAGGTATTGGCTTAGTATTCCAAAACTATGCTTTATATCCACATATGAGTGTATATAAAAACATTGCTTTCCCTTTAACTAATCTTAAAGTTTTAACTTTTAAACAAAGTATTAAAGTTAAAACTTTAGAATTACTTATTTCTTTATTAGATAACGATAAATATTTAGAGATTAAAGATTTAATTAATTCTTCTACTTTAGATTCAAAAAAGATTAATAAAGATTTAGCACTTAGAAACTTAATTAATAAGTATCATATTTCTCCTTCTTTTGCTAAAACTTTATTTTCTTTAGATTATTCTTCTAAAGAAAATATTAATGATGTAATCATTAAAGCAAAAGAAGATATAAATAAAGAAAAAGAAAAATTATCTAATAAAGGATTTTCTATTGATAATGAATATTATTTATTAGATCAAGATAATAAAAGAATAGAAGAAAAAAGAAAATTAAGTAAAGATGAAATTGATATTTTAGTTAGAGACGTTGCTAAACTTGTTCAAATAGAAGAACAACTTGATAAAAAACCTAAAGAACTTAGTGGTGGGCAACAACAAAGAGTCGCTATTGCTAGAGCTTTAGTAAAAAAGCCTAGAGTATTACTTTTAGATGAACCTTTATCTAATCTTGACGCTAGACTTAGAATTAAAACTAGAGAAGAAATTAGAAGAATTCAAAAAGAAACTGGTATTACTACAATCTTTGTTACTCATGACCAAGAAGAAGCGATGTCAATATGCGATGATATCTTTGTTATGAATAATGGTAAACTTATGCAAGAAGGTAAACCAATTGAAGTATATAAAGATCCTAAAAACTTATTTGTTGCTAAGTTTTTAGGTACTCCACCTATTAATGTATTTAAAGGTGAATTTAAAGATAACGCTATTTTTGTAGATAACGAAAAGATATTAGATAATGTAACTTTAACTAATGAATATGAAGATAAATCTTCATTAGAAGTTTATGTTGCTATTAGACCTGAAGGATTTATTTTTGAAGATAATAATGAAACTTTAGGTTTATCTTTAAAAGTAAATGAAATATCTCTTAGTGGTAAAGAACAAACATTAATTTGTTCACATAATCAAAGATTAAGTGAACAAATTAAAATAGTTATTGATGGAGATAATCCAATATCTATTAAAGAATATCGTTTTAAGATTAAACCAAATAAAATACATTTATTTGATTTAAAAACTGAAGAAAGAATTTATTTTAAAGATATAAGTAAGTAAAAGTAATATTTATGGAAAATAAGAATAACTTTAAAGGATGGATTTATTTAATGCCTGCTATTATCTTAATAGCACTTTTTACCTTATATCCTTTAATTAACACTTTTCTTATTTCATTCTTACAAGATTATAAATATGCTACTGGAAGTAGTAGTGGATTTACTTTTGATAACTATGCTGTTTTACTAGGTATAAAAGAATTTCCAGATTATTTAACCGGTAAAGGCCAAATAGATGCTTTCTTTCAATACGCTTTACCTAATACCTTATTAATAACATTTATTACTGTTCCTATTTCTATTGTTTTAGCTTTAATTATTGCTGTTGCTTTAAATTCAATTAAAAAACTTAGAACTTTGTTTCAAACGATATTTTTTACTCCTTATGTAACAAATATTATTGCTGTAGGTATGGTATTTGGAGTTTTATTCTCTCAAACTGGATTAATAAATGAAATACTTGGAACTAGTATTTCATTTATACCTAACCAAGGAAGTGAGGCTCCTACTTATTTCCATGCAATGTTAGTTTTATGTATTGAAATTATTTGGTATGAATTACCATTTAAGATTTTAGTATTTATTGGTGGATTACAATCAATTGATAGGCAATATTATGATGCAGCTAGAATTGATGCAACACCGAAAATTAAGAGATTTTTGCATATTACCGTACCATTTTTATCCCCGCAAATTCTTTATGTTTCAATAACATCTTTTATTGATGGTTTTAAAGAATATCAAGCTATTGCTGGATTATTTAATTCTCGCGGAACAACATCATTAAATTATAATCTTTATACCTGCGTTTATTTTATCTATGATCAAATTCAAACAGGTGGACAAAACATAAACTATGCTTGTGCGGCTGCAGTTATCTTATTTGTAATCATCTTACTTTTTACTTTACTCCAATTATATGTTTCTAAAAAGAGGGTATATTATTAATGAAAACTCCAACCTTAGATCAAAACATAGTTTTAGTTATCGATAAAAAAGGAAAAGATACTATTAAAACAACTAAACTTGATAAAACCTTAAAAATAATAGGTTTAATCTTTGTTTATGCTTTTCTTTTAATTGTTGCCTTTTTTGCCTTACTTCCATTTTATTGGATGATTTTAACATCTTTAAAATATCAAGATATTGGGCATTTTACTGTTGATAATAAATTTTATATTCCTTTTAATGAGATAGCTTGGTCAAATTACATTAAAGTATTCCAAGTTGATGGATTTGATATTCCTAGTTTATTAGTTAATACTTTGACTGTTGTTGGAATATCAACAATTGGAACTTTTTTTATAACTGTTTTTGCTTCCTTTGCTTTTACTAGACTTCAATTCAAAGGAAGAGACGCTGTATTTATGCTTTTCTTAATTACAATGATGATTCCAAGTGAACTTTTTGTTACTTCAAATTTTATTACGATGTATCGACTAAATTTACTTAATGGGAGATGGCAAATTTATTTTGCTACAATGGCTCCATTCTTAGTAAATGTCTTTTATATTTATTTACTTAATCAAACATTTAAACAAATTCCTAATGAACTTTATCTTGCTGCTAGAGTCGATGGAAAAAACGACTGGCAATATTTATGGAAAGTTATGGTACCTATAGCTTCTCCAACATTAATTACGATTGTATTACTTAAAGTTATATCTGGATGGAATGCTTATGCTTGGCCAAAAACAGTAGTAATGGGGGATGCAACTTATGCACAAATTACTGTGGCTCTTAGAGATTTTGCTGATTTCTCGATTGGAATAGGTTCTTCATCTAGAGACCTTGTTACCCTCCAAATGGCTGGTACAGTCATAGTAACTTTACCTCTAATTATACTTTTCCTAGTCTTTAGAAAATATATTATGAGAGGTGTAGGTAGAGCAGGTATTAAAGGTTAAACTGAAAGTGATATAATATATAAGGTTAAATAAAATTAACTATAGAGGAGAGATTATGAAAAAATTAAGAAAGTCTATTGTCCCGGTCTTACTTGTTGGAACTTTAGCTGGATTAGCATCTTGTAATGATGCTAACGAACCAACACCTGAAAATGTAACAGTTACATTCTTTACTAATCTTTATAAAGAGAATGATGTTAATTGGATGAATGATGTTGTTGCTAAGTTTGAAGCTGAAAATGAAAATATTGATATTGTTTGGGAACAAAGTGGTGATTATCCAGATATTAATGAACAATTAACTCAATTAATTAATACTCCAGCTCAACTTCCATCAATGGCTGTTGTTTATGAAGATTACGTTTATAACTACATGAATCAAAATGAAGAAGTTGTTTTAAATGTTGATTCATTAATGAACGATCCACAAAATGGTTTTGGTAAAAACGAAGGTCAAGCTGAATCCAATACAACAAAAGAGGATGTTGTTCAAGCTTACCTTAAAGATGGTCAAGGCTATGGAAAAGAAGGAACATATTCTTTACCATTTGAAAGAACAACTGAAGTTATGTACTATAACACAGATGTTTTTGAGGAAAAAGGTTATGAAGTTCCTACAAATTGGAGCGAAATGATTGAACTTGCTAGACAAATAAGAGCTGATTATCCAGAAATCTTTACAGCAGATAGAACTGGAAATGCAGGAATCGGTGCTGTTGCTCCTATTGGCTATGATTCAGTTGACAATATGATTATTACATTCTGTCAAATGGCTGGAGTTCCATATTCTGGAAATACTGATACAAATGGTGATGGACATATTAATAAAGATGAAGCAGTTTTATTCAATAATGATGAATTCAGACAATTATTAGCTGTTATTAAAGGCTGGTATGATGAAGGATTAATTACTGTTTCACCAACATTACTTTTTGCTGAACCATATGATCACTGGATTAACGAACCATTTACAGGTAACGATGAAGCTGGTATCCCAATGTCTTCATTTATGGTTTTAAATTCAACAACTGGTGCTTCTTGGTGTGCTACTGATAACTTCGTTCCTAGCGTTGCACCAATGCCAGCAATGGATTCTAATATCTTAACTGGAGGAGAAGTTAGCGCAACTAACGCTGATGTTATCAACCAAGGTGGTTCAATCGTCTTCTTTGATAAGGGAGATGAAGTTAATCAAGCTGCATGGAAGTTCTATAAATATATTACAAATACAGAAAATGCTGCTACATTTGCTGCTTCCTATGGTAGTTCGCCAGTAAGAAATTCTTCATTTGAAGAAACAGTAATTACTGATATTATGTCAAAGAAAGATCCATCTAACTCTGTTACAGGTGATGGTTCAATCGATGATTCAACTGCATATATGACTGCAAATATCTATGATATTGTCAGTGAATATTCTGAAAATAACCAAGGATTTATTGCTCCTGTTTCACAATTCTCATCAGAAGTTAGAACTACATTAGGAAATATTGTCCTTGAAGTCTTGCGTTCAAATTTAACAGGTAGTGACTTAACAGACTTTATTAATCAAACAGTTACTGCTGCTTATGAAGCTATTTAATTAAGCTTACATAATTTAATAACAAAACTCCCTTTCTTATATAAGTCAGGGAGTTTTTTTATATTTATGTAAGAATTTAAAATCATAATCCTTACAATATAAAAGTATGATTATTAAAGATTTCAAAGAACTTCTTAAAGTAAAAAGAATAGATGAGAAAGAATTAGTTTCTTTATCAAAAAATGATAAAGAAACATTACTTAAAGAAACATATTTATCTTTAGATAAAGTAAATACTATTAAAAATAAGACTTTATGTGAATTTTTTATTGGATTTATTATATCTCATCTTTGACAGACAAATTTATTGAAAAAATACGATTCTTATCGTATAAAAATGATTTTTTACTAAATTATTCTGTCAAAGATGAGAAATTATTCAGTTTTTGAAATAGAATCGGAGATTGTGCAATAAATTGCATTACTTTCGAATATAATTAAAGAGCCGTTAAAATAAAGATGTTCTCACCTTTATTTTTAAGCTTTTGAAAATTATGTTGCCAAAAAAACTTATTTATGATTAAAGAGATAAAGTCGATAGATTATATTCCTTCTAATTTGTCAATCGTTACATCATATAAAACATCTATAAAATCACCATCTTCATCTTATATTTCAATCTAAGATGTAGTTTTTTCAAAAACCTTAATTATGATTTTGATAGAACAGGCCGGATAACTGTTGATTTTTTTAACCTAATAATTAGGATAAAAGCAATAAAAACTTCACCCATTGGGCAACTTGAAAATGTCTTTTTCTACATTCATATATTTGCAAACTAATTTTATCTTTCCAATTCAAGTGATAGAACAAAAATCAGTCTTATCTTTAAATTGAAATAAAAAATTTTATTTGCTAATATGAAATTAATAAATAATATGTTTAATTGATATTAATCAAGCTTAAAAACAGTTAATAAGGAGATTTGATTGTGACAAAAAGAAATTTCATAAAAAGTGATATTTTTTTAGTTTTGCCATTTTTCCTATGTAGTTTTAAAGGAACCGGAAATAATATTTTAAACGAATCAACTTCTATCATTTTTACATCCCCTGCTTTTTTAACAAATTCACATTTAACCGATTTAAATATAAACGCTAGTGAGTTTTATAATATTTCCGGAAATAAACTTTTAAATGAAAATATATATACTTATGCTGCCACATTTTCAAATGCAGAAGAAACTTACAACGCAATATTAGCTTTAAGACAAAACAATATAGCTAAAACTATAGAATCTGATACGCCAATAAAAATTCCAGGAGATACTTATTTTTCAATTGAGACTTTGGCTAATGACCCTTACGATGATGAATGGTACCTTAAAGAATTACAAGTCTCACAAATTCACTCAAAATTTGGTTATGGCAGTCCGCAAGTTCTCTTAGGAATTATTGATTCCGGAATTGATGAAACTCATAAAGACTTTAATAATAAATTTAATAGAGATTTAAGTAAAACTTTTTATGGCCCTTATGCTTTAGATGATACGTTTGGCCACGGAACCAAAGTTGCAGGAATAATCTCAGCTAATCCAAATAATAATATCGGTTTTACTGGTATAGCTCCTGATACAAATGTATGCTCTTTAAGGATAGAATGGGATACAACAACAACATTAAGCCAGGTTATTGCTGCTATTAATTATGCAAATAGTATAGGTATTGATATTCTAAACTTTAGTGGAGGCATGGCTACATATTCTTCAATTTTAGAAGCAACTATTAGAAATTTTGATGGATTATTTGTTACAGCTTCAGGAAGTTTTACACCAGAAAATCCAAATGGAGATATTCACTATCCTGCTGCTTATGATCTTGATAATATAATTTCTGTAGGTGCATATAATTCAAGCGGGAATATCGTTTATAATTATAGTAAAGAGTTTGTCGATTTATTTGCTCCTGGCTATAAAATCTATACAACCACTCTTAATAATAGCTTTACATATGTTAATGGCACATCTTTTGCAACTCCTATAGTTGCTGCTTGTGCTGCTTTGATTTTAGCAGAAAATCCTAAATTAAATCCTGTAGAAATAAAAGAGATTATACTAGATTCTGTTGATATAAGAGACAATTTTAAAAATAAATGTGTTTCGGGAGGGGCATTAAATATTATAGGTGCTTTAAATTCTTTATGAACAAAAAAATAATAATAGGTGCAATGTTAAGTATAGGCTTAACCCTAACTTCTTGCGGTAATAACTATAGAATTGAAGATAATTACCAATATCTAGGTAACTTAACCTATGAAGCCATTTTAGAAATAAAAAAAGATTATTTAGAATTAAATAATATTTCTTGTAATGATCCTTTTAATGATGTGAACTTTAGTTCTTATTATGGGACTTATAGACTAGATGATTCTATAGGATATATTTTCTCTTTAAAAATAGCCGATATTACTACAAATAATCCAATTAACTTAGAACTAGGTGAATATGATTTGATTTTTAATGATGGACTCGAACCTTATTTATATTATGAGGACGATTTAATAACTTTATCAGCTGCTTATTCTTCAAAGTTAATAAATGATGATGTTTTATCAAGTATAGAACTATTTATTAATTATTATGAAGAATATCATTCTTAAATGGAGGAAGAAGTATGAATAAAATAAGTAAAATATTTTCTATCATTTCTCTTTTTACTGCCTCTATATCACTTTCATCTTGTGAAAATTATGATTTTAAGAAATTAGATGAACCTATTCTAATTAATAAAGATACTAATTTTATTGATAATACTTTGACTTTTGAAGAATTAAACTCATATAAAGATATATATCGTAAAAATACTAATAAATTTTTAGATTTATCAAAAGACATTAGAGTAGTCGCATATTATGGTAGTTATTATTTAAATAAAGATAAAATAGTTGTTCTTGCTCTTGCAACTTATGGAATGGAACCACAAGTAGAAATAAATATAACTTTAGGTAATAATACATTAACATTCTCTCCACCAAGTTATCTACCTTATGTTTTTTATCAAAATAATATGTATACTTTAGAAGAAGCATATAAAAGTAATATCATTGATGACCATATTGTTAGTTATATATCTTTATTTATTAAACCATAAATTAAATAAAATATATTTTATGTAGATTTAAATAAATCTCGATTTATTAATCTAAAGTTTTAATATTCTGTTTTATATATAATAAGGATAGAAGATGCAAAGTAAGATTAAGGAAATTAAGTTATTAAACTTAGATAGAAAGTGAATTATAATTTAAATATGGTTATTAAAGAAATTTGTGAGTTAATTAAAATTAAAAGATTAAATGATAAAGACTTAGAATCTATTGATGTAGGCGAAAAAGAAAACTTATTAAAAGCTACTTATTCTTATTTAGATAGAGCAAATGCAATTAAAAATAAGACTTTATGTGAATTTTTTATTGGATTTATTATTTTAATAACTGGAATTATATTTTATCCAATGTCAATAATTACTAAAGCTAATGGAGAACAA
The DNA here is from genome assembly GCA_944369075.1 of uncultured Bacilli bacterium. Classification (GTDB taxonomy): domain Bacteria; phylum Bacillota_I; class Bacilli_A; order RFN20; family CAG-826; genus Onthovivens. The sequence continues at coordinate 106,333 of CALVXK010000002.1, read as the reverse complement.
TATTTTGCCTATTCTTCTTTAGAAGCAATTATCTTTTATTTAGGTATTATTATTGGTACATTACTTATTATAATTTCTATTACTTATTTAATAATTTACATTTATTTATACTTAAAGATTAATAAAAATAAAGTTAATTTACTTAAATAAATTAACTTTATACTTAAATATTTTCATTATAGTTATCGTATTTAAAATTAATAAAATCATCGTAAGATTTAAAGTAATCAATTTTTGGTTCATACCTATTAAAGTTATAAATATATACACTTAAAGGAAAACTATAAGTATCTTTTGTTATAGTTAAATCTAACTTATATTTGAAAAAGTAACCTTTAGCATATAGGTTTAAAGCATATGTTCCTAGTTCATTTTCTTCATCAATAGTAGTAGTTAATATTAATTCACTTGTATCTAACGAAGTAATTTCATTAAATTTACGAAGTACATCGATGTTATTATAAAGTTTAAACATGATTTGATTAACTTCTTCGAAGTTAAGAATATTTAAATTAAATAATGACTTTTTTATAATTAAGTTTGGGTCATAACTAAATGAAAAATTATATGTTATAGTAGTTGGAATAGTCGTTACCTCTTTAGGCAAAGAAAGTGATTTGATTAAACAATCTTTATTTACTTCAGGAGCATTTAAAAGAAAATCAAAACTAAATGACTCCTTATTATTGTTACAAGAAGTTAAAGTAGATAAATTTGATAAAACTAATAAGCTAATTATTAATAATGATTTTTTAAACATGATTATATTTTAGAACTTATATATTAGAAAAACAATTAAGTCGATTGTTATTTATGGTGCCCACCAATTTGATTATGTCTTTCTTTAATTGTTGAATCTTTCGTTTTTGAATCTAGTTTTAATAATTTACTTTTACCATATTTATTTAATATTTCATCCATATAGGTAAACATTTTTTCTTCTTCTAATGTATCTTCATAATCTTCAAATAAAGAAAGTTGGTCATAACTAGGGGTAACTAACCCACTAAAAGATATATTTAATCTTCTAATAGGTTTATCCTCAATATATGTTTCGAAAATATATTTAATTGCATCATATATCTCTTTATTATTATCACTTGGTTTAAGAAGCTTTAATGAATGAGAAAATCCTATTTCATCACTTGTTAAAGAATAACCAACCATAACACTAATTGTAGAAGTTCTTTTTCTTATTTGTCTTAATCTAAAACATAAATCATCATTCATTTCTTTTAAAACAAGTAAAGCTCCTTTTTTAGTATAATCTTTCATTAATACTTGGCCATTACTTATTGCTTTATTTAAAGGATTATATCTTTCTCTAATATCTGCTTCATCAATTCCGTTAGCGTGATTATGTAATTCTTCTCCAAGTACTCCAAATAAATCAATTAATTTATCTTTATGATAATTTGCAAGATCTTTAACGCTATAAATTCCAATACGGTTTAATCTAGTTAAATATCCAGTCGATATACCCCAAATTTTATTTAATGGTTTAATCGGCCATAACTTTTCTTTTATTTCATCTAGATAAATTTCACCTATAAAATGAGGATCTTTTTTGCCATAGATATCATCAGCAACCTTAGCTAAAAACATATTAGAACCTATTCCACAAGTAGCAGTTAAACCAGTTTGTTTTTTAATTCTATTAAGAATTTTTTTGCATAATTCTCTAGGAGATAACTTATATAGTTTTAAATAAGGTGTTAAATTAAGAAAAGATTCATCAATCGAATAAGTATAAACATCGTCTAAACCAACAAAATCTAAAAATATTGAAACTATTTCGGCTGATTTTTTAACATATAACTCCATTCTTGGAGTAGCATAAATCATACCTTCAATATTTTTAGGTAAATCTCTTCTTCTACAAACACTAGGAACACCTTTAGATTTTAAATAAGGAGTAACAGATAAGACAATTGAAGCTTCTTTTCTAGAAATATCGGTAACTGCTAAAGGAGTAAAAAAAGGATCAAGTCCTCTTTCTACACATTCTATAGAAGAATAAAATGATTTCATGTCTATAACTGCTATAACCTTATCTTTTTCCATATCTTTATTTTATTATATCTTACTTTTTCTGCTTTTATCTTTATAATATTAAATAAAGAAAGAACTAACTTATGGAAAAAGAAAAGAAAGTTACTTTAAAAGATATAGCATCATCTTTAAATGTTTCGATTAATACTGTATCTCATGCTTTAAGAGATTTAGATGATATTAGTGAAAAAGAAAAAGATAGAATTAGAAAAGAAGCAATTAGATTAGGTTATGCTTCTAAAAAATTTGATTTACGTTATTTAAAAAAATATAGCGTTTGTCTTATTTTTGATTCTTTCTTAAATCCATATTTTGCCTATATGGGAGAAAGATTAAGATTAAAACTTAACGACAAAGGATTCGATATTGTTGTTTTAAATACAAATGAATATTCTAAAGTAGATGAAAATATTATTAAAAAATGTATTAATCGTAAAATTGATGCCATTATTTCATTTAATGAAATAGAAGAAAAAGCAATCGAATTATCTAAAATAAATAATATTGAAATTATTTTAATTGGAAGAATCTCTACTTCAAATATCGTCTCTTTCTTTTATACCGACGATTTAAAAGGAGGAGAATTAGCAGCTACTTTTTTATTTAAGAAAAAAGAACATAAGTTAATTTATTTATATGAACCAAATAGCGAATCTTCTTATCGTCGAGAAGAAGGATTTTTAAAAGTAGTTTGGGAGAATAACATTGATTACAAATTAATCGATTCAAACGATATTGATAAAATAGAACAAGCAATTAAAGATGGCTATCGAGGAATATTTTTCTATAACGATGAAGTACTATCAAGAATCATTCAAAAAAATCCTAACTTTCTTAAACAACTACGTAAATGTACTATCGTAGGTTACGACAATACTTTAGGAAGACTAGGATATAACCATAGGTTTGCTTCAATTGACTTTGATTATGATAAAATTGCTAGCGAAGCAATCGACTTCTTATTTAAAAAACTTTACTTAAAACAAAAAAATTTATGTTTACAACGTAAATATGATGTTTATTTAACCTTAAACGAAAACTAAGTTAAATTTAAATTTAAAGCATTTTTAAACATATAGTTTTTAGATTTATCTTAATTTTTTACTTGTTAAAGCAATATTTTTGTAATAAATGAGTAAAAAAATATTCAATTTTTTAAAAAAATTAAAAATTTTGGAGAAAAAATTGCCACAAGTATCAACATTAATTTACATTATTTTTAATGCTAAAAGAAAGTTGTTGAATTGAAAGCGCTTTCAAACTATAATAATTTTGAAACCTGAAGAGATGCTGTTTTTATTAAAAGTTCTCTTCATAGAAATGTTTCAGATAAAATTGGAATTATTTAGGAGGAAATAAATAATAATTATGAAAAAAAGATTAATTCCAGGTCTTGCATGTGCTGCTTTATTAAGCGCAGGTTTAGTATCTTGTAATGGTACAGGAGGAACTAACCCAACTGAATGGACATGGGAAAATGCTGTCGCTGATGGTGAATTAGGATACATCATTTGTGTTGGTGAAGATGGTAACCCAGAAGCAGAAGATAGAACTAAAGGCTGTGTCGAAGCTTTAAATGAAATTGCTAAAGAAGGTGGCTTCACTGCTAAAGAATTAGAAAGACATACATGTGTTGCTGCTGATGGTTCTACATGGAATGACCAAGCTGCAAAAGAATTCGTTGAAAGAGCATTACAACAATATGCTGGTAAGATTGACTTCATCGTTTCTAACAACGATGGTATGGCAATTGCTGCTGCTGGTGCAACAGGCTTACCAAAAGGAATGCCAATCATTGGTTTCGATGCTTTATCACAAGCTTGCGATATGATTAAAGAAGGTACTCTCGCTGGTTCAGTTTCCCAAAACGGTGACGATCAAGCTTTAGCTACAGCTACTATCTTAGGAAACTTAGTCTTAGGCAATACTCCAGTTATTACTGCTGATTACGGTGGAAAAGCTGCATTAAACTTAGATGAATTCGATTCTCATATCGTTCAAACTGAATTCGCTGCTGTTACTGCACAAAATGCTGATTCATTAAAACCAGGTTCTTATGTTGATGTTGATCCAACCGAAGGTCTTGAAGGTAAGAAAATGTTAATCGTTACATATAACTCAACCGATAACTTCATTAACGAAACATATCAACAAGCATTACCTCATTATGCACAAGCTTTAGGATTTGAAACTGAATTAATTTCAGGTGATGGTTCTAACGATACTGACTTACAAGAAAGAGTAAGAACAGCTGCTGCTGAAGGCAATTATGATTGCTTCGCATTAAATATCATTACTCATGCTAACTATGAATCATACTTAGACATTACAGGTGATAAACCAGTAGTCTTCTTCAATAGACAACCTAAGAAAGCTGATGATTCAGGTGTTGCTGACTTATCAGGATTACCAAACGTTTACTTCGTCGGTTCCGGCTCAACAGGTCAAGGTGCTGCACAAGGTCAAATTATTAAAGATTGGTACCACGCATTAGCTAAATAATAAGTTTTTGCTAATGAACGCCCATATAATAATTATCGCTTTATATGGGCGTTTTAATAAACTAATAGATGTGAGGAAAAAAGATGGAAAACGAATATATATTAGAAATAGAAAACCTTTCAAAATCTTTTGGTAAAAACCACGTCTTAAAAGATATAAACCTTAAAGTTAAAAAAGGAACTGTTATGGGTCTTATGGGCGAAAACGGTGCTGGTAAATCTACAATGATGAAGTGCCTTTTCGGTATTTATGACCGTGATGATGGTTCAATTGTTTTTGATGGAAGACCTGTTAACTTTTCAGGTCCTAAAGATGCTCTTGAAAATGGCGTTGCAATGGTCCATCAAGAGTTAAATCAATGTTTAGATAGAACAGTTTTAGATAACATGTGGCTTGGTAAGTACCCAACAAAGGGCGGCTTCGTTGATGAAAGATACATGTTAAATGAAACAAAAAATCTTTTTGCAAGATTAAAAATGTACGTTAACCCTAAACAATTAATGAGAACTATGTCAGTTTCACAAAGACAAATGTGTGAAATTGCAAAAGCGGTCTCATATAACGCTAAAATTATTGTTTTGGATGAGCCAACTTCTTCATTAACTGAAAGAGAAGTTAGAAAATTATTTTCTATTGTTGATGACTTAAGAAAACAAGGTATTAGTTTCGTTTATATTTCACATAAGATGGATGAAGTTTTTGAAATCTGCGATGAAGTTTCAGTTCTTAGAGATGGTCAAATGATTATGACTAAACCTACTAAAGAAACTACTATGAACGAATTAATTTCAGCAATGGTTGGTCGTTCATTGGATCAAAGATTCCCTCCTGTAGATAACACTCCTGGAGAAACTGTTTTAGAGTTAAAAGGTCTTTCAACTCAATACGCACCTTTTTTAAATGATATTTCTTTTTCAGTTAAAAAAGGCGAAGTCTTTGGAATTTATGGACTTGTTGGTGCTGGACGTAGTGAATTACTTGAAACTTTATTTGGTTTAAGAACTGTTAAGACAGGTAAAATTATATATAAAGGTAAAGAGGTCAAATTTAAAAACTCTAAAGAAGCAATGGAATATAACTTTGCATTCGTTACAGAGGAAAGAAAAGCAAATGGTATGTTTGCTAAAGGAAATTTGATTTTTAACACTACTATTACAGCTTTAGATAAATATATGACCGGCCCAGCTCTTGATAACAAAAAGATGAAGGATGCTACAATTAGAGAAATCAGTAAAATGCATACAAAATGTATGGGTCCTAATGATAATATTACAGCTCTTTCAGGTGGTAACCAACAAAAGGTTATTATTGGTAAATGGCTTGAAAGAGATCCTGAAGTATTCTTGCTTGATGAGCCAACAAGAGGTATCGATGTCGGTGCTAAATATGAAATTTATCAATTAATCATTAATATGGCTAAACAAGGTAAAACCTGTATCGTCGTATCTAGTGAAATGCCTGAGATTTTAGGTATTACTAATAGAATTGCAGTTATGAGTAACTATCGTCTAGCTGGTGTTGTTAACACTAAAGAAACAAACCAAGAAGAATTGTTACGTCTTAGTGCAAAATACTTATAGAGAGGGAAATAGTTATGGAAAATACTATACAAGTTGTCCCAATGGATCAATTCTTAAAAGAAGTTGATGCAAAACAAGCTGAACTTGATAATTTACGTTTAAATGGTGTTACTAAGATTGAAAATCTTAGAAACGAAATTACAAACGTTAAGAAAAACAAGCAACTTGATAAAGAAACAAAGGGAAAACTTATCGCTAAGTGTAAAGAAGACTTAAAAGTTGCTAAAGAAGATGCAGCTAATAACAAAGACACAATTAAAGAAAAAGTTTCAAGTTTAATTTCTTATATTAAAGGAAATACTGATTCTTATATTGCTGAAAAGAAAGTTGATAATAAACAAAAGAAGTTAGCTTTAAAAGAAAAATATAAAGCTGATTTAGCATCGGAAAATGAAAGATTTAAAAACGCTTTAGCTCAAGCAAAGAGTGAAGGCGGAGAAAATCTTGCTATGAGAATTAAAGACTTAAAAGTTGCTCATAAGCAAATTGCTGATGACTTAAAAGTTGGTTTCGTTGATCAAAGTGATAAATTAGATGATGAATTACATCAGCTCTACCTCACAAAATTTAATTCAATAGAAACAGCAAATAACAAGAAATTACCAGTTTTAGATAATTTAAGTTCAAAAGCTGAAAATTATAAGTATTCTTTCAATACTAAGACATTTATTTTAAATAATGGTCTTTATCTTGCTATTATTGCATTATTAATTTTCGCAATTATATTCTATGCTGCTCAAAACGGTGGCTTCTTATTAAATCTTTCAACAATCTTACTTATTCTTAACCAAACAGCTCCTAAGACCTTCTTAGCATTAGGTGTTGCTGGCTTAATTGTCCTTGCAGGTACTGACCTTTCTGTTGGTAGATTAGTTGGCTTAGCATCTGTTATGACAGGTATGTTTGTTACAACAACTGGTACAACATCAGTTACATTCTTCGGAGTTAGTCCTGACTTCTCCGCAATTCCACTTGGACTTAGAGTTGTAATTGGCTTTGCCTTATCAATTGTCTGCTGTGTTATAATCACATCCATTGCAGGTTTCTTCTCTGCTAAATTCAAAATGCACCCATTCATTTCAACTTTAGCTACTCAATTGTTCACATTTGGTATTATGGCTGGTATGACTGGTAACTCTTTCACAGGTAACCCAGATCCAACTGTCAAACAATGGGTTTCTGGAACAATGGGAAATTCTGGTTTATCCATCATGGTTATTTATGCTATTGTCGGTGTACTTATCATGTGGTTCATCTGGAACAAGACTAAATTTGGTAAAAATATGTTTGCCGTTGGTGGCAACCCAGAAGCAGCTAGTGTCTCTGGTATTTCCGTCTTCCGTACTACATTAGTAGTATTCGTCTTAGCTGGTATCTATTATGGTATTGGTGGTTCTATGTATGGTGTCTATTCTGGTAACGTCCGTGCTCAAACTGGTCAAGGTATGGAAACAGATGCTATCGCTGCTTGTGTTGTTGGTGGTGTTTCATTCACTGGTGGTGTTGGTAAAATTAGAGGTGTTGTCATTGGTGCTTTATTATTCCAAATGATTACAATTATTCTTCCATATTTAGGTATTACTGACACTAACTACCAATTAGCTATTAAAGGTATTATTGTCTTAGCTGCGGTTTCATTAGACTGTGCTAAATACTTAAAGAAAAAATAAAAATTAAATTAAATTTAGTTTATAATAAAAGAGCTTAACAAGCTCTTTTATTTTTGGTAATTCACATGAGTATTTATACATTTTTTACTTTGATGGTTATATGTTTATTAGGAACATATCTTATAACTATTCAATATATTCGATATCTTAGAAAAGAAAGAACTAGAAAAATTAGAGACATCGATTGTATATTGGTCTCTGTTTTGTTTGGTGCTCCTGTCTTATTAATTATGGAATTAGTTTTTCCAGAAATTAGATTTGAAGATGGCGTGCATAAATACCGTATGTTGATTTCTTCAATAGTTTTAACCCTTGTTCAAATAGCAATTATTGTTCTTTTATTTTATTTTGGATTAATTAAACTTGATACAGGTAACTCAACAGAAGAAGTTCCTGAAGCTATTTCGAACCTAATTTGCTTATTAAGTCAAAAATAGCAAAAAATGAGTTTACATTGCAGTAATTTCTTAAATATACAGTATATTTATTATCTTTTAATTCAATAATGTAATAAGAAAATAAAGAATCAGCATTAACTGTATCAATTGATCTAGGTTTATCAAAAGAGAGAAGTCTTCCAAGCCAGGACTTCTTTTTTAATTTTTCGCCTTTTTCTTTATCTTCCTCAGCTCTTTTATTATCATCAGATAATGAAGAGATAATATTGTAGAAATAATATGAAGATAGATTATCAAGAACTAAAATATCAAAGTCGGAATCTAGAGAGTTTTGTATTTCTATTTCACCATTATATTCGCTAAAAAAATCTAATGTTTTAGATAAAGATTCTTCCTCAGAATATGGTTTAACTGAGAAAATTTTTAATTTTCTTTCTTTATTTAGTTTATTATTAAACATTTTAATTACATCTTTAACGATATTCTTAATCTCATTTGGAGAGGCAGTTTTTGGAAGTTCAACGAAGTAAGGATTTACTCCTTTTTCTTTGTTATATGGACGAATTATAGTTGAATCGGTGTGTGTTCCAAAAGAAGAAAAATCTTTAGAAGTTAAAACGATATCGGCTTCTTTTTCTAATTCTTCTCTAATTTTTTTATTGTAATCTTTTTTCTCTTTGTTTTTGTTTAATTCTTGCATTTCTTCGCTTTGATTAAGCTCGTTTAGTGGGGTTAAATCATCTACTAACTTAAAACTTTTGTTATCTAGCAAAGTTGCAAAATCATTTTTATGCCCTAAAACAACAATCTTTAAATTTGTATTGTTAATTAAATACATTCTTAAAGCTTGGCAAATTTCTTGTTTAAATCTAAATTTTGTTGCATCAATAAATAAATTAATCATGTTATAACCTCTTAAAATAAATCTTTTATTAATTTAAAAACCATTGTATATTCACTGGTATTAAAATTAGATGGTAATGAAAGTAATAGATAAGGAAAATTAAATAATAATGTAATCTTTAAAAGTAAGATATTAATATCGTCTTCGTTTTCTTTTTGGAAGGAAAACACTAAACGAGAAAAATATTCACTTATGCTTTTCTTTTTGGAATGTTTTTTGTTTTTAATTTCAAGTTCATTTAGTCCATCCATTATCTCATTAAAAATAGATAAAGAATAAGAATCTGTTAAAACGAAGTTTGATTTAGTTGTAAATAGTTCTTTAAAACTAATACAACCTTCGTATTCATAAAGTTTAGATAACATTTCGTTTATGTCAGAATTAATAAAATCACCTAAAGCTAAATAAGAAATACGCAGTTTTTTATCATCTTTAGAACTTTTCTTTATCTTTTTATACAAACTTAATGATGATGAAAGTGAATCTTCAATTTCGTTAATTTCTCTAAAATTTGGATTAAAATCGCTAATTAAAATGATTCCGTTTTGATTAGAAAAAAACATCCCCTTTTTTAGATATTCATTTTTATTATTTAAAGCATTATTTTCTTTAATTAAGTTCTTGTAGTAATCTAAATCGTTGAAAGTTAAAAGAAAGTTTATTCCTAGCGAAGACATTTTTTTATAATCCGAATAAGTAGTAGGATCAATGTCTTCTATTAATATATTCTTATTGTCTTTTTTTACTAATGATTTAATTTTTAAATCATTAGTAAAAAGGTAAAAGAATATTTCTTTATTATTTATTGTAAAAATATCTAAAGCAGTAATTAGACTATTAATATTACTACTAGATAAGTAATTTTTATTAAGTAATATTCCTACTTTTTTTGTGTTTTCAAGTTCTTTTAACATATAGATATAATTATAAAGATAAATCTTAATTAAATCTAACAAATAGTGTATGAGTAAAGTTAAATATAAACCTTGTATAGGCTAATATTTCGTTATTAGAAGAGGAAAATGTTTATTTAGTCGATAAAAATAATTATGAAGTAAGTTTAATTTCAGTTATAATATATATCACTTGCGGGCGTGATGAAACTGGTAGACATGCAAGACTTAGAATCTTGTGCCCTGAAAGCGTATGGGTTCAAGTCCCTTCGCCCGCACACTACTATAAATTATTAGCTTGTATCTATTTATACTTGATACAAGTTTTTTATTTATTAACGTTATTTTTAATATCTTCTTGCATTGCTTTACTTGCTTTTAAATAACCTGAAAGAATATCACTATAATATTTCTTATATTTATCGTTTTTAATTTTGTTTAAGTTATTTTTCAACATTTTAGATTCTCTTGAAGAATCTAAAATGGATATATTATTTTCTATTTTGTATTTAATAACTTCTTCAACTATTTTCATTCTTTCTTCGTATAAAGATATTATTTTAGTATCTATTTCATCGATTAATTTTCTTGATTCTTCTAATTTATTCATACTATGTGTTCTCCTAAAATATAACCAATCCTAAAGGATAAGATATAACTAAAGCAATGATTATTGAAATTATCATTAAGATAGATCCATAAATTAACGTATCTTTAGTAGTGCATGATTCACTTGCACTAATTATTGCAATGTGAGGCATTGATGGAGGGGTAGCAAAAGCAAAAGAAGACATCATACCAATAATACATATCGTTGTTTCTAAACTTAAAGTAGAAGAAGTAGAAATTAAGATAGTACTTGCAACCGTTGAAACTAATGTAGCAGTAATCATATTTGAAGATAAGTTAGTTTGTATTCCAGCCCATAAAGTAAAGATAATTAATAAAGCGATAGCAGGCAAGTTTTTAAAAGATGAACCTAAATAATTTTGTAAGAATGTAATTAATCCTATGCTATCACTTTTAATAGCTTCCCCTAAAGCTAAAGTAGCAGCGCACATAATTAAACTTCCCCATGGTACACCTTTTTTAAAAGCTTCATCAATTTTGATTAGGGGTTCGTTATTAACGTGAATTACACATAAAAGTAATGTACCAAGAAGTGGAGGCATAAAGGTTGTATATTTATTAAATATTTCATAAATTGGTGGATAAATATATTCAAATAAAGAAGGTACAATCCATAAAATTAATACAATAAGAAAGATAATTAATGTAATAATATCTTTCTTATTTAATTTAGGAAGTTCTTCTTTAAGTTTAGAAATATTCTCAAAATTAATCTTTTTAGTATTAGGTCTAATTAAAATAATTAGCATAAAATACATTAAAATAAATATTACTAATCCTGCCGGAAAAGCAACACCAATATAAGAAAAAGTAGATACATTAAGTCCAGCAGCATTTAAAGCTAGAACTGGAAAAACGTGGGCAATAGGAGTCATTCCGCTACTTATTGATACACTAAAACCTAGACCAAGCATTAAAACTTTTGCAATTTTATCTTTTTTATCTATATTTAATATTTCAAGTATTTCATTTAATATTGGAAGAAGTACAACAAATAATACTGTAGGCGAAATAAATAGACCTAAGATTAAACTTGCAAGAAGAAAGAAAAAGATAAATAAATAACCACTTTTTCTAGCTAGTTTAAAATTAACAAAGGTTATTGCTATTCTTTTAATTAAGGAAGTTTTGCTTAAAGCATAAGTACAAACAAAGGTAAAAAGAAGAAAAGCAAAAGTTGAATTACCAAAACTAGATGATATTACTTTTGAAAAGCCAAAACTATTAATAAACCCTAGAGCAAATAAACATAATAAACTAGGCCAATCTATCCCAATAGTTAACCATAAAATTAAAGTACCAAGGAATATGAAAATTAATCCAATGGCTTCACTACTTAATCCTCCAATAGGTGGAATAAGTTGACCAAAAAAGCAAAATATAGCACATATTGTTATTATGATAATTCTAAATATCTTGTTATCTTTAAGTTTAGTTTTCATTATTTTCCTTCATTCTTAAAATATCATATTTTTCTAACTTTAAATCACTTTTAATATAAACTTGTTCTTTAATTTTCTTAACTTCTCCAAGTTTATTACCATAGCAATCAATAATTTCATTAACTTTAATAGTTTTATCAAAATTAGAAGTTGGAGATAAAACTTCTAAAGTATCTCCTAATTTAAATTTATTACGATGTTCTACTTTAATAAAACCTTCTTTATCTTGATCTAAAACTACTGCAATATACTTATGAGTTTGACTTAAAGAAGAAGTTTCGTTATTAGTCTTATGATCACTATGATAATAAAAACCAGTAGTAAATGCTCTATTAGATGTTTTTTGAAGTTCTTCTATATAATCAAAACTAGGATTTTTCTTATTATAATAATCATCTATTGCTCTACGATAAGCATTAGTAACTGTAGCAACATAATAATTAGATTTCATTCTACCTTCAATTTTTAAAGAAGTAATTCCAGCTTCTACTAAATCTTTTATATGTTCGATTAAACATAAATCTTTACTATTTAATATATATGTACCTTTATTATCTTCTAAAATCGGATAATATACTGTATCATCTTTAGAGTTTTTAATACCTAAAGCATAATTCCATCTACAAGGTTGGGCACAGGCCCCTTTATTAGAATCTCTACCAGTTAAATAATTTGAAAGTAGACACCTTCCGCTATATGAAATACACATTGCGCCATGTCCAAAACATTCAATGTCGATATCTTCAGGAAGCTCTTTTTTGATTGCTTTAATTTCTTCTAAAGATAATTCTCTAGCAAGAACTAATCTTTTAGCACCTAAATTAACCCACATTTTGGCTGAATAAACATTTGTTATATTAGCCTGAGTCGAAACATGTAGTTCTAAAGAAGTATATTTAGTTACTAAAGAAGCAATACCTAAATCAGAAACAATTACACCATCAACATGAACTTTATCCAAAAATTTTAAATAATCTAATAAGCCATTAAAATCTTCATTATGAGCTAATATATTCACTGTTATATATACTTTTACGTTATGTTCATGAGCATAAGTAGTTGCTTTTATTATTTCTTCTTCATCAAAATTATCGCTAAAAGCTCTTAAGCCAAATCTTTTACCAGCAAAATAAACTGCATCCGCACCAAAATGGATTGCAGTAACAAGTCTTTCATAATCACCACAAGGAGATAATAATTCTAATTTTTTCATGTTTAAATGATACTTTAATTTGGCTTAAAAATGTATCATAATTTTATCTTGTTATGTTAAAGAAGAAGTACTTTATATATATTTTGGAATCGATATTAATTGGCTTATTAGTAGGCCTACTAGTTGGATTATATCAATTAGGAATGAGAGCAGTTATTAATTTATCAAATTATATGTTTCATCAAATAGATTTAAAGCACATCATTTTAAATGTTTTAGTAGTTATTTTACTTTCGATATTAAATTATTTAATTATATATAATTTTAAAGGAGTTAATGGAAGTGGAATACCTTTAATTGAAAAGGTATTATCAAGAAAACTAAAAGTTAATAATTATCAATATAATGATCTAGGTTTAACGATTGTTAATTCTTATGTTTCTTCTTATTCTTTATTAACTTTAGGTAGTGAAGGACCTAGTGTATCTTTAGGTGGAAAAGTAGGAAGAATTATTAATAAATTATTTAATGATAACGATAATTTAGATAATATTGCTTTAAGTAGTGGAGCAGCTTTTGGTTCAGCCTTTCTTTCTCCTTTAAGTGGCTTTTTCTATTCTTTAGAAGAAGGATTACATTATCGTATTAATTTTAGTTTAATTATTAGGGGACTTATAATCTCTTTTATTTCTTTTTTTGTTACATTTTTTATAAATAATAACCATTTAATTAGCTTTGATAATGTAAGTAGTTTAACTTTTTTAAATAATTTAGAATTAATTATTCTTATTTTTATACTTGTTTCTACGATAATTTTTGCTTATTTATTTAAAAAATTAACGTTACTTATTCGTAAGTTCTTTCTTAAATATCAAAATAATTTCTTAATTAAATATCGCTCATTTTTATATTTTATTATATTTTTAGTCTTAGGTTATTTTATTTATGATTATTTAGGAAATGGTAAAAATATATTAAATATAATTTCTAATCCTACTTTAGATAATAGTTTAATTCTTTTAATTTCCTTATTTTTATTTAGACTTATTGCTTTAGCAATACTTGGTAATGGAAAAGTTAGTGGAGGTATTGTTTTACCTTCAATGGTTATAGGAGGTTTAATTGGAGCAATTAACTTTAATATTGTTTCAAGATTTATTAATCTTAATCAAAGTGATTTAACTTTTGTTATTTTATTAACGATGATCTTATTTTTTGTTTTAATCAATAATTCTCCACTTACTGGAATTACTTTATTTATATCGTCTTTATTATTTATTAGTAATTATTCTTTAAATTTCTTTAAAGAATTAAGTTTTTATTTAGCAATAATCCTTATTATTATTTCAAGTTTATTCTTTAGATTCATATTAAAAGAAGATAATATAAACGAAGATTTTATAAGAGTTGATTCATCATTTAACTAAATAATGATTATATTGAAGTAATTTAGATACTTTTTTATTTTTATTTAAAGAAGTTAAATAAAATATTAAATTACCAAGAGAATAAAATATTAAATAAAAAATAGTTATTGGGAACAAAAATACTTCTAATATATTTATAGTAAGTTTAAGTTTCTTATTTTTAATCTTAATAGGTTTCTTTAAAGATATATATCCTCTTAAATTAATTTCATCTCCTTTTATTTTTATTACGTAAAAAAATCTTATTAGACCATAAATATTATTATTTTTTAAATTTATATATCCTTCATAATAGGTATCGTTTATATTTTTACTAGCATTTAAAATAAAGTAATCATTATTAATAAATGATATATTTTTAGAATAATTCATAATTTTTGGATCTTCAAAAGAATAATATGGGGCAAAAATAAGTATTAGACCAATAATAAAAAATATAACTCCTAAAGCTGTCCCACCATAAGAAACATAATCATCTATTTGATTAACATCTAAAGAAATTGAATAAACAATTATTAATCCTTTTGACGCAACAAGAATAGAAGTTAAAGAAGTAATAAAGTTAACAATTTTTAAATCACGATAAATATGTCCTTTCCTTTTAAAAGAAAATAAGCCAAATGTTGAGATTACAATTTCAACAAATGAGATTAAAGCCATAATAATAGAGTTTATTTCGTTAAAATTATTACTTTGGTAAACAAATAAACTATATAACGAATAACCGATATAAAAAATAGAGAAAATAATAATTAAAATCGATATTACTGCGTTTAATAAGTTATAACGTGAAACATTTCTTTTATCTTCTAAGTCTTCTCTAATTATTTTATTAAGATTAAAAGTAACTTCTTCGTTGTTTATATCTTTTTTAATTCCTTTATAACATATTAACTTGGTAATTAGATTTATTAAGTTAATCGATGAAGAGACGAGTAAAAATTTATCGCCTATTAAACCACTTATAAATTTATATATAAATAAAAGTGAGTTAAAAATAATCGATAAAATAATAAAAATTAAAGTTCTTTTTAAAATATCTTTTTTACTCATAATTTTTTATTATATTTTTATAAGTGATAATTTAAAAAAATTCAAATATCTTTTTTAATCTTTTTAGATTAAAATATAGCAAGACTTAGGAGATAAAAATGATACTAAAAGTTGGTTTTATTGGAGCAGGTAATATTGCTCATACCTTAGCAGAAACTTTTTTACAATATAAAGATAAATTTGAACTTTACGCTGTTAGTTCTAAAAGTGAAGATAAATTAAATGAATTTGTAACTAAATATGGATTTAAAAAAGCCTATAAATCTTATGAAGATTTAGTAAAAGATAAAGAAATCGATTTAGTTTATATTTCAACTTTAATTAAAGATCATTATAACCATATTAAATTATGTTTAGAAAATAATAGGAATGTTTTATGTGAAAAAGCTTTTACATTTAACTATAAAGAAGCTAAAGAATTGGTTGATTTAGCTAGAAAAAAGAATCTTTTTTTAGGGGAAGCAATCTGGACTAGATATATGCCATCTAGAGGAATAATTTTGAATCTTCTTGGTAACGATGTAATCGGTAAAGTTTATTATATTGAAGCTAATTTAGGATATGAAATTAAAGATAAAGAAAGAATAAAAAATCCTAAACTTGGAGGAGGAGCAATGTTAGATGTTGGGGTATATCCTCTTAATTTTATTGATATGTTTGCTCTTTCTAAACTTAAATCTTTAAAAGTAATCTCAAAATTAAATGAAGAAGGAGTTGATGAGACTGATATTGTTAATATGGAATATGAAAACGGGGTGTTAGCTCAATTTTTTACAACTATAAATCAAGCAACTTCTAGAGAAGGATTTATCTATGGAGAAAAAGGATTTATTAAAGTAATAAATATTAATAATCCTGAAAAAATAGAAATATATTTACGTGAAGATAAATCAAAAAATTATGCTAGTTTAGTTTCTTCTTTTAATATAAAAGAAGAGTTTAATGGATATGAATATCAACTTTTAGAAACATATAACACTATTAATTCTTCAAAAAAAGAAAATCCTTCGATGATTTTAGATGAAACTCTTAAAATAATGTCTATTGTTGATGAAATATTACATAAAGCTCATTACATTAATTATTAAAAGTTATGAAATTTAATGATAAAGAATATAGTGGCTTAACTTCGAGTGAGGTATCGTCTTTAGTTAAGGCTAAAAAGGTTAATAAATCAAAAAAGATAGTAAAAAATACACACTTTTCAATAATACTATCTTCTATTTTTACTTTACCTAACGTTATTCTTTATATCGTTGCTTTATTATTTTTATATACTCAAATCTTTTTAGAAGATGGATTTTCATATATTCCTATTACTAAATATGGGTTTTTAGTAGTAATTTTATTTAATATTATCATTTCTATTGTTTCTAAAGAAAAATCTAAAATTACTTTAGATAAAATGAAAGTAATTAATAAAGGAAAAGTAGAAGTAATTAGAGATAATAAACTAACTTTAGTTAATGATGATGAGATAGTTTTAGGAGATTATATATATTTAGAAAAGACAAATTTTACTTTACCTGTTGATTTAGAAATAGTTGATGGAGAAGCAATTTTAAATGAAGCAATATTAAGTGGAGAATCAAATCTAATTAAAAAGAATGTTGGAGATAAACTTTTAAGTGGATCTATTTTAATATATGGAAAATGTATTGCTAAAGTAATTAAGGTAGGTAAAGATACTTTTGTAAATAATCTTGAAAGTAAAGTTAAAAGTATTAAAAAATCAAAATCATTATTAAATAAAGATATTAATAAAATAATACTTATAATGTTAATCTTAATTTTCCCAGCTATTGGAGCAGTAAATTTATCAACATATATTTATCAAAAAGGAGATTTTCTTCTTAATTCAATTGCTAATTCTTCAACAATTATTGTTGGAATGATACCTATTGGATTAGTTTTACTTTCAAGTGTTACTTTAGCTAATTCAATAATAAAATTAATAAAACAAAATGTTTTAACTAAAGAACTTTATGCTATTGAGTCTTTAGCTAGAATCGATATATTATGTGTTGATAAAACGGGTACTTTAACTACAAATAAAATGAAAGTTAAAGAGATCAAAATAATAAGTAAAGAATATTCTAAAGAATATTTAAATAAGTTACTTTATTTCTATTTATATAATTTAAATGATTCCGATACATCTATTAGTGTTAAATCATTTTTAAATATTAATCAAAATGAACTAGATAAATTTAAAAATCAAAATAATTTAAAGATAGAAGATAAGATGCTTTTTGATTCTTCAAAAAAATACTCTTCTTTAAAAATAAATGGGAAAAATTATTATTTTGGGGCATTTGATTATCTTTTAGATAAAATAAAAGATAGTAATATATATGAAATTGCTCTAGATTTAGCAAAAAAAGGAAATAGAGTACTTGTTTTTAAAGATGAAAAAGAAGTTTTATCTTTAATATATCTAGTAAGTGAACTTAGAAAAAATGTAAAAGAGACTATCTCTTATTTTAATGAACTTAAAGTTGATATTAAGGTAATTAGTGGAGATAATTTAGAAACAGTTAAAGAAGTAGCAAAAGAAGCAGGTATATTAAATTATGATAAAGCTATATCTTTAGAAAATGTAGATTTAGAAGAACTTAAAAATATTTATGCTAAATATAGCATTTTTGCAAGAGCTAAACCTGAACAAAAAGAAGAAATAGTTAGGCTTTTAGAAGAAAATAATCATAAAGTAGCTTATATTGGAGACGGGGTAAATGATATTACTTCTTTAAGAAGAGCAACTTCTTCAATAGCTTTAAATTCAGGAGTTAGTTCTTCTAAAATAATAAGCGATTTTACTTTATTAGATGATGATTTTTCATCTTTACCTAACGTAATTAAAGAAGGAAGAAGAGTTTTAAAAAATATTGAAAGAACTTGTACTTTATTTATCGTAAAAGATACACTTATATTCTTATTCGCCTTATATTCCTTAGTTTCTAAAAACGGGATGGTTATTGGAATTGAATCTATTTATATCTTTGAATTTATTATTGTTGCTCTTTCTGGATTTTTATTATCTATTGAAAATACAATTCCTGATAAATATGATAATAAAATGTTAAAAAGGAGTTTTATTTTAGGAGGAATATCGGGTTTATTTTTATCCTTACCTGGATTAATAACAGGTATGTTATCCTTCTTTATTGATATTCCTGGAGCCCATATTATTTGTTCGTTACTTATTTCTTTATTTGGGCCAGTAATACTTTTTGGAATAAGTTATCCTTTATCAAAATATTCTAGAAATATACTTATTATTTCATCTTGTTTGATTCTTTTTGGGCTTATATTTGCTCCTAATATTTTCTTAAATCCATTTTATCTAAGAGGTGCAGATAGTCTTTTTGAACAACTTGAACTTATATTTAAAGCAATATTCAATTTAGATATTTATACAAAACTAAATTTAGAAGAATATCTTAGTTTAGGAATTTACTATATTCTTGCTTCATTTTTATTTATTTTTCTTGTTATTAAATATAAAAATAAGCTCGTTATTAAGGCTGAAGAATTATAAAAATAACAATTGTGTAAATACACAAAAATTTCTCTTTAATTTAAAATTAAGTGTGCTATAATTATTGTGTTCATTAATTAAGAGTTAAGATTTTGTGAGTTTACACTATAAATGGGAGAATTAATAAGAAAAAAATATCTAGATAAACTTGTAAATTTTCAAGATTCTAGGTTTATTAAAATTATTTCTGGAAGTAGAGGGGTAGGAAAAAGCCATCTTCTTTTAGAAAATTTTAAAAATCATTTGTTAAATGAAGGAGTAAATCTAGATCAAATTGTAATTATCGAATTAGAGAAAAATTATAATGCAAACTTAAGAAATCCTCTTAACTTTATTAAATTTGTTCAAAATGAATTACTTACATTAAATGAAAAAATATATTTATTTATAGATGATATTGATTTAATGAAAAGCGTTTATCTTGAAAACGAATCAAAAAAAGTTAATTGTTATACGTTTTTAAATTATCTATTCACCTTAGAAAATGTTTCTAGTTTTGTTACTACATCAAATATTTCTTTTTATGAAGATAACTTATATTTTAAAGGGAAAGGGATTAATATTCCTCTATTTCCATTAAGTTATAGTGAGATTTTTGATTTTAATAATGATTTTAAAATAGAAGAATATTTAAAATACGGTGGACTTATTGGAACGATATATTTATCTAATAAAGAAAAAGAAGCCTATTTAAATTCTTTAATTAATGAGATTATTTCAAATGATATTAAAGCAAAAAATAATATTAAAAACGATAACTCAATTTTTAAATTACTCTTAGAGACTTTAGCTCTTTTCTTAGATCAAAATTTAACGATTATGAAAATAACGGAAATTTTAGAAGAAAAAAATATTAATATTAATAATGAAACTATCTCCTCTTATATGGATATTTTGAAAGAAAATAATATTCTCAATGAAGAAGGAAGATATGTTTTAAAATTAAAAAGAAATTTAGAAACTTCTAAAAAATATTATTTTAATGATTTAGGCTTAGTTTCAAGTCTACTTAACTTTAATGAAGTAAGTTTAGATGCAAAAATTAAAAATATGATATTTAACGAACTTCGTTATCGAGGCTATGAAGTAAGTAGTGCTTTAATTGAAAACTTTTATAAAGATAAAGAAGCCAAAACCATTAGAGAATATCTTGAGGTTGATTTTCTTGCTAAGAATTTTGATAAAAAAGTTTATGTTCAATTTTTAGAGGATATATCATCTAAAGAAAATTTAGAAAAAGTGGTTAAACCTTTTTCTAAAATAAAAGATCACTTTAAGAAAATTGTAGTTACTAAACAATTATTTAAACCTAAATATGATGAAAACGGAATCTTATTTGTTGGATTAAAAGATTTTTTGTTAAAAAAAGAAATTTTATATTAAGTTAATGCTGTTTATAGTTATTTATATTAAAAGAATTTTAGAGAGAAATTATGATAAATCAAAGTAAGTTTAAAATAGTTCTAGAACCATCAATAAACGAAGTCTTTTCATATACTTCTTATTTTCAAAAAGTTAGTTTAATTAATTTTATTAAGCTTTCGATTGAATCAAGTGAAGACGTCATCTTAAATAATCTAGTTTTAAGAATATTTTTAAGCGACTTTGAAGATTTCATTAAATTTGAGGATATTTTGATAAACTCTTTTTCAAGTAAGGAAAATCTTGAGTTTAATAATTTTACTTATAAAGTTAACGAAGCTGTTCTTAAAAATAATCGTATCTTGAGAAAATTTGTTATTAACATTGAATTATTAAATGAAGAAAATCAAATTTTAGGTTACGCCTCTAGAGAATTAAATTTACTTCCTCCTTCTTATTTTGATGCTAAAAATTTGCCTTATGAAGTTTTAGCCTCATTTATTAATCCAAATTCGAAAGTTGTTAAAAATAATGTTTTAAATTTACTTGATTCTTTAAAAGACAAGTATGGTTTTAATCGATTTTTAACTTATTTTGATGATAAAGATGATTTAAAAAGAGAAGTTGAATTAATTTATAATCAGTTTTTAAGTAAGAATATTTTTTACTTAACTTTACCAAAAAACTTTATTAATAATGGTGTAAATATAAGACACCTTGAAAGTGTTGAATATTATAAAAGAGGAACCTCTTTAGATGTAGCTTTATTTCTTTGCTCTATTTTTGAGTATTTAAATTTAAATTCGGTCCTTATTTTTGTGCAAAATAAAGTTTATCTTGGAATTTGGCTAACAAACGAAACCTTTTCTTCTTCATTAAGTGATGATTATTCTTTATTTGTTTCTTATCTAAATCTTGGAAGAATTTTACCTCTTGATCCAACTTTATTGCTTGAAAAGAAACTTTTTAGTGAAAATATTTTAACTTCAAAAACTGAATTAATAAAAAATAGTCAAAATCTGCTTTACTTAGACTTAAAAGTTTCGCGTCTTAATAATTATCATCCTTTAGACTATACTTTTTTAGATGAAGAAAGTTCGAAGAAAATTAAAATTGATGAAAGAAGTAAAGAATTAGAAGACTTTTCTTTAGATACCTCTTTAGTTAAAGAAAAAATAATTTCTGGGAATTCAAAATTTGATTATTATCAAAAAAAGTTACTCGATTATTCAAAATCTAACAAGCTTATTAATATGAAAATAGGAGTTTCTTCTTTCGAACTCCTTGTTCCTTCAATAGAGGAACTTACATATTTATTAGATAATGATGAAGAAAATTTATTTTTACTTAAGCCACTTAAAGGAATAGAAGTAAGCAAAACTTTTAGAAAATCTTTATTTGATATGAAAGAAAATAAAGATATTTATGAAAGAAGCAAAATGAATTTAGTAAAAAATGAGATTGAACTTTTTTTGGACGAAAAAGATTTTGCTAAAACTTTATATTCGCTATATAAAAGATCAAGATTTGATATTGAAGAAAGTGGAACTAATACGCTTTTTATTTCATCTGGCGTTTTTGCTTATAAAGATGATTTGAACTCAAAAGCTACTTTTTATGCTCCTATTTTACTTTATCCTGTCGAATTAATTAGAAAAAATAATCAAAATAAGTATTATTTTAGAGTTTTAGATATTGAACCAACTTTAAATATCTCCTTTTTAAATTACGTTAAGGAAACCTATAAAATTGATTTTTCATTTTCATTTGATGAACTTCCAAAAAAAGAAGAAAATAAAGCCTTAATTGACATAAATAAATTATTTAATGATCTAAAAAAAGATTTATCTAGTTTAAGAAATATAATAGTTAAGAAAAATGCTTTTTTAGGAAGATTTTCTTTTAATAAGTTTGTTTTATGGAATGATATAAAAAGTAGAAAAGACGAATTAATGAAAAATAAAATCATTAATTCATTTGTTAATGGCTATAAAGTATATAATAACGAAAAACCATCTTTGACAGCTTTAGAAATTGATAAGTATGTTGATTTAAATAAACTTGCTATACCTTTAATGGCTGATTCAAGCCAACTCGAAGCTATTGTTAATGCGACAAATGGCGAATCTTTTGTTTTAATTGGTCCTCCTGGGACAGGTAAAAGCCAAACTATTGCAAATATTATTGCAAATGCCTTATATAATGATAAAAAGGTATTATTTTGTTCCTCTAAAAAAGCAGCTCTTGATGTTGTTTTTGAACGTTTAAAAAATATCAAACTTGATAATTTTATTTTGGAATTACATTCAAATAAGCAAGATAAAAAGCAAGTTTTGGAAAATTTATATAAAACATTAGAACTTGGAGAAATTAAATCTATTTTAGGATTTAATAATCTTATTGAAAATATAAATTTAACTAAGGAAGAACTTGAAAGAATTCTTGATATTATTCATAAAAAACCAAATTTTTATCCTATTTCCTTATATGAAGCTTTAATTCAATTTGAGAAAAATGAAGAAAATTATAACGATTCCCTTAAGATAAATACTAATTTTATTGAAAAATTTAATATTTATAAAAAAGATGAGGTTTTAACACTCTTAAAAGAAGCTTATATTCATTCAAAAAATTTTCCATCTTATCAAAACAATCCTTTTAAGATTTATAAAAATAAGGATTATTCCTTAGACATCAAAAATAATCTTAATTTAATGTTAGAAAAATTTATTGAAATTCTTGAAAAATTTATAGTAATAAATGACAAAATTTCAGAAATTTTAAACATTCCTTTGTTAAATGAGAAAGATTTAAATGAACTTTACACTTTATTTGAATTTAATTCTAAAAACGAAGTGTATTTAAACTTGCTATCAAAAACTAACATTCATTCTTTAATTCAAGATCTTAAAAAGATGATAAATGTTGAAGAATCTTATTATAAAGATAAAGAACAATTATTTTCTATTTTTGATTATTCAATTTTAGATAATATTAGTGAAGAGAAGATTAAAGAATTATTTGAAGCGGCTATAAAAATGCAAAATGGGAATTTTATTCAAAAAACTTTCTCTTCTTTTAAAATTAAAAATTATTTTTCGAAATATTCTAAAAAAAGAATTGATAAAAAGCATTTTAAATATTATTTAGATTTAATTCATCTAATTAAAAGAAAAGAGGCAGAAGTAAAGAAAAATAGATTCCTAATTTATTCTCTAATTGGATATTCTTTAGATTATCCTAAATATGAAACGAGCGTTTTAAATAGTTCAATTGACTACACTAAAATTTTAAATAAACTTAACAATACGCTCAATTTATATAGCCTTTTTGAAAAAATAAGTTTTGGTAAATCAAAAAGTAGTAATTTAATTAATTCATTTGTTTCTTTATGTAATAGTGATATTTCTTATCAAGTTTTTGATATTTATAAGGAAGAGTATGAAATTATTGATAAAAAGATTAATAATCTAGAAACAATTTATAAATTTGATTTTTCAAGTTTAGAAAAAGAAAATTTTATTAAATCCTTAGTTGAAAATTTAAATTATATTAAAGACCATATTGATGAATTATATGATATTACTGCCCTAAATATAACTTTTGATAGGTTAGAAAGTAGTGGTTTAAATGAACTTGTAAAATTTTATAAAGAGAAAGAATTTAATTTTGATAAAATAAGTTCATTTTTCGAGGCAAGTTTATATAAGGGAATAAGCGAGTACTTAATAACTAAACTTGGTTTAGAAAAATTCACTAGTGATAAATATAATAATCTAAGAAAAGACTATCAAAATTTAGATCAAACTTATCGTCATGATGTAATAAATGAAATTGTTTCTAAACTTTCTAGGAAAATACCATCATCTTATTCTCAAAGTATAAATTCGAGCGAAGTGGGTATATTAAAAAAGGCAATTAAATCTTTAGGAAGAGGAATCTCATTAAGAAAATTGCTTTCAACTATACCTTCAACAATCTATAAACTTAAACCTTGCTTTTTAGTTTCGCCTTTATCTTGCGCTAAATATTTAGATCCAAAACTATATCATTTTGATATCGTAATTTTTGATGAAGCTTCCCAGCTTCAAACTGAAGAAACTTTAGGCGTAATTTCTAGAGGCGATTCCTTAATTATCGCTGGAGATGATAAGCAATTACCTCCAACATCTTTCTTCGATAAACAAGTTAACGATGAAGAAGGAGAATATTACTTGAATGATTTAGAATCAATTTTAGATGATGCAATTTCAATTTCTCTTCCAATTAGAAAATTATGTTATCATTATCGATCAAAATCCGAGTCTTTAATTGCTTTTTCTAATGCAAAGTTTTATCAAAATGAGCTTTTTACTTTCCCATCTAGCGACGAAAATTTCTCAAAAATTAAATACAACTTCGTTCCAAATGCAATTTATGATTCTGGTAAAACTGCTACAAATAAAATAGAAGCTATAAAGTTAGTTGACGATTTAATTAAACAAATTAAATTAGAAAAAGGCAAAAGAACCTATGGTATTATTACTTTTTCAATTCATCAAATGGATTTAATTGATCGACTTTTACAAGATAAAATTGATAATGATA
This sequence comes from uncultured Bacilli bacterium, assembly GCA_944369075.1. GTDB lineage: Bacteria > Bacillota_I > Bacilli_A > RFN20 > CAG-826 > Onthovivens. Next base: position 81,139 of record CALVXK010000002.1, on the reverse strand, counting down.
AACAACTAGAAGATATAGTTTCGAAACTAAAAGAACCAATATTTATTAAAAACCTTGAGAACGTTCAAGGAGATGAAAGAGATGCAATTTATATTTCTATTTGCTATGGTAGAAATAAAAATGGACGTTTTATTCAAAACTTCGGTCCAATTAACAACTTAGGAGGAGAAAGGAGACTAAATGTTGCTATAACAAGAAGTAAGGAACAAATGAATATTTATACTTCGATTGAATATAACGACATTAATATAAACAAAACAAATAGCGTCGGTGTTAAATATTTAAGATCATTCTTAGAATATGCGAAATTTGGCCAAAGAAGTTTAACTTACGACGAGTTAAGTGGTAATAATATTGTTGTTGAGGGAATTGAAAATTATTTAGCAAAAGATTTAATTAAATTAGGATATGAAGTGAAACTTCATTATGGTGCTTCAAAGTTTAAAATTGATATCGCTATAACTTCAAAGATGAATAATAAGCTTTTTGTAGCAGGTATATTACTTGATTCTAAACAATATGTTGACACACCGACTACGACAGATAAAAATATAATTCAAATAAAAAAACTAGAATCTTTAAAATGGAATATTATTTTTGTTTGGTCATTAGATTATTTCTTAAATAAGAGTAAAATATTAAATGAGATTGCAAAAAAGTTAGGAGAATGGGAGATGAATGTTGAAAACAATACTTTAGATTTCGCTCAAGAAGAGCAAAATTTAACTGATGTCGTCTTTGAGAAAGTTGAAAAAACACAAAACGATGCTTATAAGCCTTACTTAAAATTCTCTTTAAAATCTTTTTATACCGAAGAACAATTCATGAACCCTAAAAATAGAGAATTTATATTTAAATTAATTAAAAATATTATTGAAGTTGAAGCTCCTATTGCTGAAACTTTTTTGACAAAAAGATTGTATGAATTATTTCAAATAAAAAGAAAAAATAAGGATAATACAAGATTAATAAATTTCTTTTATTCAAAGCTTGATAATCCAAGAAATTATTCTTACTCTGTTACAAACTATTTCTATTTTAAAAGTGGAACAGAATTAATAGGAAATAATCCTATTGATTTCTATCGTAAAGCAAATTCAAGGGAATTTGTTGAAATTTCGAAAGAAGAAGTTAGTGTTCTTATAAAAGATATTTTAAAGAAAGAGATTTCTGTCGAAGATGAAAATTTAAGAAAAACTGTTGTTGCAATTTTAGGCTTCAAATCAAAGACAAGAAATATTGATAATTGTTTGAGCAATGTTTTCGATTATATGATGAATGAACTTAAAATTCTTGGGAAAAATAAGGTTAATAATTATTTTTATCTTTTAGATAATTAAATTGGATTATTGTTATATGGAACTTATTGAAAATTACGTAGAAAGAAAAAAGGAAGAATTAAAATTAAAGCCTTATTTAAAAGAGGCGAAAATGGTTATTGTTCAAGTAAATGATGATCCTGCTTCTAATTCTTATATAAAAGGAAAAATGAAAGATTTGTCAGAAGTCGGAATTAATTACGAACATTTGAAACTTAGTCCTAACATTTCTGAAGAGGATTTATTAAAGATAATCGATTTGCTTAATAAAAGAGAAGACGTTCATGGTTTTATAGTTCAACTTCCTTTACCTAAGCAAATTGATGAGTGGAAAGTTAAAACTAGCATAGTTCCTCAAAAAGATATAGATGGTTTTAATCCTTTATCTAAGTTTATACCAGCAACACCTAAAGGTATTTTAACTTATTTAGAAGATCAAAATTTTAGTTTTGAGTCGAAAAACGCTGTTATTATAGGTAGAAGTGAAATTGTTGGTAAACCAATGCATCAAGTTTTGCTAGATAAAAATATGAATGTGACAATTTTACATTCTAAAACATCCTCTTTAGATAAAAAATTTTATCTTGAACATGCAGATTTAATTATTGTTGCTGTCGGAAAACCACATTTTTTAAAAAAAGAAGAATATAACTTAAAACCATCTGCTATTGTTTTTGATGTAGGAATAAATAGAATTTTTAATAGCGAATTAAATAAAAATATTTTAGTTGGAGATTGTGAAAAAGACTTAAATGTTTCCTTTCAATCTCCAGTCCCTAAAGGAGTAGGGCTATTAACTAGACTTGCTTTATTATTAAATTTAGAAGAAGCTTACAAAGGCTTTATAAGAAATAAACTTAAAAAAGAAGGAAAGATTTAGGAGGAATTATGGACTTTAATATTGGAAAAACTGAGGTTTATGGTTTGGATTATGCAATAAAAGCTAGTGGAAATCCAATGAGAACTGTTTTTGATAGAGAAGACTTAACAGAAAAAGATTTTAAAAGAGCGGTAAATTTAGGAACGGCAAAGGCTGGGGAAGGGCACGATAATTATTTAAAAGGTATAGTCGTTGAGTTTGATATAACCGCCCCATTATATTGGTGGAAACAAGCACAAAGGTATCATTTTTTCGAGTATGTTTCCTCTCAATCTACAATGCACTGTTTGTTAAAATTTAGTTTAAGCGAACAATGTGTAAATGAAACAAATAAAGAAATTTTATCGATTTTAGAAAAATTAAAGGAAGAATATAATTTAATTCCTGACGAAAATAAGGAAGAGAAAAATAACAAATGGAGAGAACTCGTTGCTTCAACGCCTTGCGGTTTTTGTCTTGGTGCAACAATGGTTACAAATTATCAACAATTAAAAACAATGTATAACCAAAGAAAATATCATAAATTAAAAGAATGGCATATATTCTGTGATTGGTGTGATAAATTACCTAAATTTAATGAATTAACCGGATGTAGGAGAGATTAATATGTATAAAGATAAAGAATTGGTAAGAGAATACTGCGAACTTTTGGTAAAAATTGGAGCTAATGTTCAAAAAGGACAAGAAGTGGTTGTTCAAGCTTCGACTGAAGATCCTGAATTTGTAACAATTTTAGTCGAAGAATGTTATAAAGCTGGTGCAAAAAATGTCGAAGTTATTTGGGAAAATGATGAGTTAGAGATTTTAAATTATAAATATAAGGACTTAGAAGAACTATCTCATTTAAAAGATTATCAAAAAGCAAAATGGGAGTATTATTTAAAAAATCTTCCAGTAAGAATTTATATTGAAAGTAGTGCACCAGACGCTTTAAATGGTATTGATAATAATAAAAGAAGTGAAGCTGGAAGAACATTAAGAAAAGAAATTCGCCAATACCGTGATTTAATGGATGATAAATATCAATGGTTAATCGCAGCTATTCCTTCTAAAAAATGGGCAAAAGAAGTTTTTCCAAATTTAAATGAAGAAGATGCTTATAGCGCTTTATGGGAAGCTATATTAAAAGTAAGCAGAGTAGAGAAAAATAAATCAATCGATAATTGGAATGCTCATGATGAAACGTTAACTAAGAAAAGTGAACTTTTAAATTCGTTAAAACTTACAAAATTACACTATAAATCATCTAACGGTACAGATTTTACTTTAGAGCTTAATCCTGATGTGAAATGGGAAGGTGGTGGAGAATTTACCATGGGTAGTCATGTTTACTACAATCCTAATATTCCAAGTGAGGAAATTTTTACTTCTCCTATTGCTGGAAAATGTGATGGGATAGTTTATGCCACTAAGCCTTTATCTTATGAAGGTCAATTAATTGAAGACTTTAATATTACTTTTAAAAACGGAAAAGCTGTTGAAGTACATGCAAGAAAAGGGGAAGAACTCTTAAAGAGTATGATTTCAATGGATGAAGGAGCATCAATGCTTGGGGAATGTGCTTTAATTCCTTATGATTCTCCTATAAACAATACTAATATTTTGTTTTATAACACTTTGTTTGATGAAAATGCCTCATGTCATTTAGCTCTTGGTGCTGGTTTTGCTAATTTATATAAAGATTATGAAAAATATAATCTAGAAGAGCTAAAAGAAAGAGGAATTAATAAATCAATTATTCATGTTGATTTTATGATTGGAAGTAAAGATTTAGATATTGTCGGATATGATAAAGATGGTAAAGAATATCAAATCTTCAAAAATGGGAATTGGGCTATATAACCATGGATGTTTACGAAAAAGAATTAACTAAAGAGTTTACTATAACTACTAACTTAAGAGATTGTTATGATAATTTAAAAATGTCATCGATTCTTGACTTCACTCAAGAAATTGCCGCTCTTCACGCTGATGTTTTGAATGTTGGCTTTAAAGAGTTTTTTGAAAAAAATCTAATTTGGGTTATTGTAAGAAATAAATTCGAAATTGTAGGAAGTTGCTATAACTTATCAAAAGTAAAGATTAAAACTTATCCACTTAAAAATAATTTAATGGAATATCCAAGAGACTACGAAATATATAATGAAAAAGACGAACTTATTATAAAAGGGCGTTCTATTTGGATGATTTATGATTTAACAACAAAAAATGTTGCTACTCCAAAATTAAATATTTTTGATGAAGGACGAATTGGAGTTTTTTCTCAAAGAATTAAAAGACTTCCTAAACCAGTAAAAAATGAAGATGATTTTGATAGTTTTATTTATGTTAAACAATCGTTATTAGATCATAATGGACATTTAAATAATTCACATTGCGCTGATTTATTTATAGATTTATTTAATCCAGATAAAGATTTAAAAATTGAATCTTTTCAAATTGAATATGTATCACAATGTTTTTTAAATGATAAATTAGCAATTTATAAGCATAAAGAAAAGAATAAATATTTAATCTATGCTTATTCAAATGAAGTTTTGAAATTTTATTTTGAAGTTACATCTAATAAGTAATAACATATAGTCTTTGTGGAAGTTAGAAAGGAGCAATTTATGAATATTCGTATTTCTTCAAAAGTAGAACAAGCATTAAAAGAAAACAAGCCTGTTATCGCATTAGAATCAACAATTATTTCTCATGGCATGCCTTATCCTAAAAATGTTGAGTGTGCTTTAGCAGTTGAAAAAAATATCGAAAAAGAAGGAGCTGTTGCCGCAACCATAGGAATTATCGATGGCGAAGCAATTATTGGTATGACTCCAGATGAAATTGAAGAATTTGGTAAAAGAAAAGGGATAGTAAAATGCTCCTTAAGAGATTTACCTATAGTTTATGCTAAAAAGTTATGGGGTGCTACAACCGTGGCTGCTACTATGTTTTTAGCACATCAAGCAGGAATTGAGTTCTTTGTTACCGGTGGAATTGGCGGTGCTCATAGAAAGGCTAATGAAACCTTTGATATTTCTACCGATTTAGAAGCTTTAGGAAATATTGATGTCAGTGTTATTTGTGCTGGTCCAAAAGCAATCCTTGATTTAGGATTAACTATGGAAATTTTAGAGACTAAAGGCGTTCCTGTAATTGGTTATAATACTGATTGTTTACCTGCATTTTTTACAAGAACATCAAAATTTAAAGTGGACTTTAATGCAAAAACACCTTTGGAAATAGCAGAAATTGTTAAAGCTAAAAGAGATAATCAGTTAAAAGGCGGAGTTTTAATTACTAATCCAGTTGATGAAGCCCATTCTATTCCTGAAGAAAAAATTAATGTTGTAATTGAAGAAGCAATTAAAGAAATGGACGAAAAAGGTATTAAAGGAAAAGATGAAACACCATTCTTACTTTCAAAAATTGTTGAATTAACTGGTGGAGAATCCTTAGAAACAAATATTGCTTTGATTTTATCTAACGCAACTCTTGGAGCAAAAATTGCTGTTGAATATTCTAAATTAGCTAAGTAATAAAAGGTTTGTTTTTCTTCCTAATTTTGCTAGTAAATATTTTTATCTATGTTAAAATAATAACAAGAGTAAAAGAGAAGGAAAGATAATTTATAAACTATAATTTTTGTATCTTTAATTCTCTTATTATATTAATTTATTGATAATTTTATTTTAAATAACAATGAAAATATTGATAAGTTAATAATATTTACATAATTTAGGAGGATAGACCAATGGACAAAATAGTTATATTAGATTATGGAAGCCAATATAACGAAATTTTGTTAACAAAATTAAGAGAACTTGGCGTCTATAGTCTAATTGTTCCAAAAACAACAACAGCAAGCAAAATTAAGGAACTTAAAGATGTAAAAGGTGTAATTCTTTCTGGTGGTCCAAGCATTATTGGCGAAGAAGTTAAAAATGCACCTGATTCAAAACTTTTTGATGAAGAAATCTTAAACTTAAATGTTCCAGTTCTTGGTATTTGTTATGGCATGGAATTGTTAGCTCATCATTTTGGGGCTAAAGTTACTAGTGTAAAGGACAGAGAGTTTGATAAGCACGTTATTCGTTTATCTAATTCATGTCCTTTATTTTTTAATCTAAGAGATGAAATCGTCGTTTATATTACTAAATCAGATAGAATTAGCGACATTCCTTCCTCTGTTCAAATAGTAGCCGAATCTTCATCTCTTGGCCCAGTAGCTTTTGCAAAAGATTATGTATATGGAGTAATGCGGCATCCGGAAGTCGATGGTAGCGAAGAAGGCAGAGAATTATTATCAAATTTTATCGACATTTGTGGATGTAAAAAAGAATGGTCTTTAGAAAACTTCTTAGAAAATAAGATTAATGAAATTAAAGAAGAAGTAAAAGATGAAAAAGTTATTCTCGGTTTATCGGGTGGAATTGATTCAACTGTAGCTGCATTAATTCTTCATAAAGCAATTGGCGATAATTTAACTTGTTTATTTGTTGAAACAGGTTTACATAGAGTAAATGAAGCTAGTGTTATTCTTAATAGATTTAGAGAAAAGTCAAAAATTCAATTGGATGTTGCTGATGAAGGTGAACTTTTCTTAAATAGATTAAAAGGGGTTGTTGATCCTGAAGAGAAAAGAAAAGTTATAGTTGATACTTTTATTGAAGTATTTAAAAAATATGCTAAAAAGATTGGTGATTTTAAATATTTAGGTCAAGGAACTCTTTATACTGATATAAAAGAATCCAAATGGGGTGGAAAATCAAAAGTAATTTCAGGAACTGCAGAAGATATTGGATTTAAGATAATTGAACCAATTAAAGAGTTAACTAAAGCAGAAGTAAGAGAACTTGGAAGAAAATTAGGATTAGATGAAGCCTTTATTAAAAGACAGCCTTTCCCATTCCCAGGTCTTGCAATTAGAATTATTGGTGAAGTCACCTTACTTAAACTTGAAATATTAAGAGAAGCTAATGAAATCTTATCTCAAGAAGTAAGAAAAAATCATTTAGAAACTGAACTTTATCAATATTTCTGTGTTCTTACAAATATAGATTCAACTGGTGTTGAAGGCAATAACAAGATTTATTACCACACAATAGCAATTCGTGCTGTAACCTCAAACAATGGTATCAATGCTGATTTCTATAAATTTGATATGAATTTCTTAGAAAGAGTTTCAAGAAGAATTGTAAACGAGGTTAGAGGTGTAAACAGAGTAGTTTATGATATAACTGCTAAACCACCATCAACAATTGAATATCAATAAAATAAAGAGGACCTTGAGTCCTTTTTATTTAGGAAAGTAATTATGGTAGAATAAGTAACTAGAAATTTGGAGATTTTTATGAATAAGAAGTTGATTATTATTGGCGGAACAAATATTGATATAGTTGGAACTCCTTTAAAGGAAAATAAATTGGAATTAGAAACATCAAATATTGGTGATGTAGTTATTAGTGTTGGTGGTGTTGGCAAAAATATAGCTTATAATTTGAGACTTTTAGAAGGTAACGTTAATGAAAAATCATTTTTCTATTTTGTTACATCTTTTGGAAATAGTCCTATTTCTTACTTAGCAAAAAATAATTTAGAGGAGGTAAAAATCGACTATTTTGTCTCAAATACGATTGATAATGCTCCAATTTATTTAGCCATAAATAACAATAATAATGATTTATTTGTATCATTATGTGATAACAAAGCCATAACTTCTTTAGATAAGAATTATTTTGAAAACGATTTACATTTAGATGAGATTATTAGTAATAATATTGAGTATATGGTTCTTGATGGAAATTTAGATCAAGAAACAATTTCCTATTTAATCGAAAAATATCATAGAAAACTAAAAATTATGGTAGAAGGTGTTTCAATCTTTAAAGTTATTAAATTTAAAGATTATTTAGATAAAATTTATCTTTTAAAGTGTAACGAAATAGAAATTAAAGAGTTATACAAAGTTTTAAATGCTGAGGAAAAAGTTAATCTAGATTCAAATCAAATTCTTGATCAGTTATCTTCGAAATATAAGTTAAGAAACGCAATTGTTACAAATAAGGACGCAGGTATTTTGATTTTAGATAATTTCAAAACATATAAAGTCGATATCCCTCAAAAAAATCTTGTTAAAGAAGGTGAAATTGTTTCCTCTAATGGTATTGGAGATTCTTTGTTTGCTGCTTTTATATATAATTACGTTTATTTAAATCATAGTTTTAAAGAATCTTTACTAGAAGCAACATCTTATTCGAAAGAAGTCCTTTTATCTAAATTCACTTATCCCGATTCATATTTAAATAAATTTTTAAATAAATTGCATTAATTTAAGATTAATTTTTCTTTACTTCTTATATTAATTAAGAAAGTTAAACTAAGTTTTTGATAGAATATCTTTCATATTTTAGTTATGGAAAAGATTGTTTTAATTGGTGGAAATACGATTGATTATATCGCTACTTCAAAAAATAAACTTATTAAAAAGACGAGTAATATCGGTTCTTTGTCAATATCTTTAGGCGGAGTCATGCGCAATATTTGTATAAATTTAGCTAATCTAGGTATGAAATGCTATTTCTTTACTTGTATTGGCTCTGATTTATATGGTCGCATGATGCAAGATGACTTAGTTAAACATAATATTGAAGTATTTACTCCTAAAATTGAAGATTTTAATAATGCTTCTTATATTTGTATCAACGATTCAAACCATGATATGGAAGATGCAATAATTGATAATGAAATCATGGAGAAATTAACTGTTGATTACCTTTTAGATAATAAAAATATTTTTGATAATTCTAAATATTTAGTAATGGATACTAATTTGGATGAAGATAAAATCGATAAAATTTTTAAGGAATTTAAGGATAAAAAAATAATAGTAGAAGCTATTTCGAGATCTAAAGTTAACAGAATTAAATCTCACTTAAAAGATATATATCTATTAAAGTGTAATATATTTGAAGCTAGAACTTTATTAAACGATGAAATTAGTAGTAGTGATGTTTTACTTGATAAATTTATAAACCTAGGTGTAAAAAAATTAATTCTTTCTCAAGGTGGTGACTCAATTCTTTATATAGATAACTTTAAAAAAGGCGAAGTTAAAATTATAAAAGAGGAAAATATAGTAAATACAACTGGTTGTGGAGACGCTTTAATTGCGGGAATTATTTATAAAATAGTGAACAATTTTTCATTAGAAGAAGGAATAAAATTTGGAAGAGAAATGGCAAAAATAACTCTTCATTCAAAAGAAGCAACAAGTGAAAAAGTTATGGAATTAGTTAAATAAGGAGAATTTATGGATAAAATTATTGTTATTGATTATGGAAGTCAATATAACGAGCTTATTGTTAGAAGGTTAAAAGAACTTAATGTTTATAGTGAACTTTATCCTTCTACTTTTTCATTAGAAGATGCAAAAAACATTGAAAATTTAAAGGGTATTATTCTTTCTGGTGGATTTGATTCAGTAAGTGATCACTCATTATCGTTTAATCAAGATTTACTTGAATTAAATATTCCGATTTTAGGCATATGCTACGGAATGGAATTACTTTCAAATTATTTAAAAGCTAAGATTAATCCAGCTAAAAATAGTGAATATGGAAGAAGTGAAATTAAAGTTGATAATTCCTTACCAATTTTTAAGAATTTGCCATTAAATTTTAATGTATGGATGTCTCATTCTGATTCTGTAACTTTTGATGATTTAACTAATGTTAATGTTATAGCTAAAAATAAAAATGATGAAATTGTAGGATTTTCTTCATCAAATTTGATTGGGTTATTATTCCATCCAGAAGTTAATAATACAGATTATTCTAAAGAAATTTTCCTTAATTTTATTGATATCTGTAATGCTAAAAGAGATTATATTTCTCCTTCTTTTGTTGAAGAAAAAGTTAAAGAAATAAGAGAATTAGTTGGAAATAATAAGATTATTTTAGGTTTATCTGGTGGAGTTGATAGTGCGGTTTGTGCACTTTTAATTCATCGTGCAATAGGTGACAATTTAATTCCTGTTTTTATTGACCATGGTTTAAATAGAAAATATGAAAAAGAAGAATTAGAAGAAAGATTTGTTAATAAGTTAGGTCTAAAAGTTTTAATGAAAGATTTTTCTAACTTATTTTTAGATAGATTAAAAGGTGTTACTGATCCTGAAACCAAAAGAAAAATTATTGGTTCAACTTTTATTGATGCTTTTAAACACGTTGCAAGTGAGTATAAAGATGCTAAATTTTTAGCTCAAGGAACTTTATATACTGATATCGTTGAATCTGGTAAAGGTGGAATTTCAAAAGTTATCAAATCTCATCATAATGTAGGCGGTCTTCCTAAGGATTTAGGTTTTAGTTTACTAGAACCTTTAAAGACTTTATATAAAGATAATGTTAGAAGTTTAGGAAAAGAACTTGGTTTAGATGAAGCTTTCTTATATAGACAACCTTTCCCAGGTCCGGGTTTAGGAATAAGAGTAATTGGTGATATAACAAAAGAAAAATTAGATATTTTAAGAGATGCAGATTTCATATTAAGAGAAGAAGTAGCAAAAAATCATTTAGAAAATGAGATTTGGCAATATTTTGCAGTTTTATTATCTGATAAAACCGTTGGTGTTATGGGAGATAATAGAACTTATTCCTACGCTTTAGCAATTAGATGCGTAACTTCTATTGATGGAATGACTGCAGATTTTTATCGTTTTGATTATGAAAAACTTGCAAAAATTTCTACTAGAATTGTAAACGAAGTCAAAGGTATAAATAGAGTTTTGTATGACGTAACTTCAAAACCACCTTCAACCATTGAATACGAATAAAATTTCTAATTAATATTGGAATTTACAAGAAGCCATATACCCAATAACAATATTTCAATTTCGGAAGTTTTATATTCTTCTATTTTGTGATTAATTATTTTTTCAATTTTTTGAATACGATAAATTAAGGTATTTCTATGCATAAAAAGTAATTCACTTGCTTTTTTAGAGTTTTCACCTGAGAGCAGGTAGATTTTTAAAATGTTTAGATAATCTGTTTCATGTTTTTTATCATATTCTGCTAAATATCTAATATCAGGAGGAATAAAATCTATAATATTGATGTTAGGAGATAAAGAATCTTTTAAGTGTATTGCATAAGAATCTTCATAACGATATATTAGTGAATTTGGATTTTTAATTAATCCATATTTAATTGCATATAAGGACTGATTATAACCAGTTTTGATATCGAATATGGATTTTTGAAGGAAACTTATTCCACAAATCATACCTATTTTTTCTAAACATTTTTCTAACTTATTAATATCTATAACTTTTGATAACAAAATAATTCTATCAACATAAACAAAAGCAATTGTGTTATTTAAAGCCTTTTGGATTCTAGAAATTGCATGCTCTAATTGTTCTTTTTTAGAATGAGTAGTAGAAGTGATAGAACAAACATAGCATGAGTCAGAAATTGACCAATCAATAAAAGAAAGTTGCTCTTTTAGTAATAATTTGTCTATTTCTTGATCTTTTAATAATAAATTTAAATAGTATTGAATATTATTTTCACTATTAGTAAGTTTAAATTTTGCAGTGAAATATTTTTCTAAATATTCTCTTATAAGAATCAAGATAGAATATTCTCCATCGCTAAAAGGAGAAACGAGTTCACTATCAGCAAGTATTGCAAATAAATTGTTATGAATAAAAATATTTAAAAAAATTTCCTTGTTTCCATAAGGGGAGCCTTCTGGTTTATAAATTTCTTTTGAATGATTTGTGAAAAAGTAAATATTATCTTTAGGAATGTTAAAGGTTTCAATTGGACTTTCATGATGCAATAACAAATCTTTCCACTCTCCTGTTAAGTTTTGATCTTTTGGTATTTCTCCAATAATTCCTTGTAATTGAAAGGATAAATTTAGTATGCAAGCAGGATTAGTTAGTTTTTCGCCCAATGTTTTACAAAGTACATTTAAATCGTCTTGTAATGCGATGTGATTTAGTATTTTTTGATTCCATCCATCATAATTAACGAAAATATTAACAATTTTTATATACAAATCAGGCAAGTCTACATTATCATTTATAAAAATCGTGTTATTTATATCTAGGTTTATCTTGTTTCCAATAACGATTTTATTTATACCACTAAAAAGATCTTGCTTACTTTCAAAAATAGATCCTTCTACTATGTAAAGAATATTGTTCCGTAATTTCGTATTTTCTTGATAAATAACGGCATTTTCTAGAGGAAACGAATAAATATCGTTAGATGATAAAACAGTATCCTTATATTCAGATTTTAAATGGCCGTAAATAATGGATAAATTTAGTTTCATATAGTTATTATACTTAAAAAATATTGTTTATAAATAAGTGTTCGTCATTATTAACGAAAAAAAGAATTATTTTTGGACATTAATGACGTTTTTAAAGAATATTTATATTGCTATACTTCTAAAAAAGGGAATCTTAACCCGAAGGAGATAAGAAAGTGAATAAATATCCTTATTTAGGTAAACCTATTACAATTCGTGGAGTCTATTATAGAAATAGAATATTTTCAACACCAACAGGCTTAACTTGGCCTGATGAATATAGTGGTGCCCCAGACTTTAGAACTGTTTTACTTTATGAGAAAAAAGCTCGTGGTGGAGCTGCTAGTGTTAACTATGGTGAAACCCCAGTTAATGCTGTTGATGCTGTAAGAAGACCAAATGTTGACGAAATTCGCCCAGATTTTAAGAGAATGGTTTTACCAGCAAAAGACTGGATTAAATTTACTGATGCAATAAAAAGACACGGAGCTAATCCTTGTGTTCAACTTTGTCATGCAGGACTTTTTGCTGAACCATTCTTTAATAGATATACTAACGGAAAAGTAATCGGACCTGTTGACATGGTTAAAGAAAGTGGAACACATGTTAAAGCAATGGATCAAGCTGACATGGACCGTATTGCAAATGACTTTGCTGAAGCTGCATTATGTGCTGTTCAAGCTGGATTTAATCAAATAATGATTCAATGCTGCCATGGTTGGCTTTTAGCTCAATTCTTATCACCACATTGGAACACAAGAACTGATGAATTTGGTGGTTGTATTGAAAATCGTGCAAAATTTCCCCTCCAAGTTTTTAAAGCCGTAAGAGAAAAAGTTGGACCAAAAGTAGTCATTCAAACAAGAATTAGCGGTGATGAACACCAAAAAGATGGTTGGCCAATTGAAGACGTTGTAAAATTCTGTCAAATGATTGATCAATATGTTGATATTATCGAAATCTCAAGTGGTGACTATCATAACTCTGAACATTATTGTTGGGTTAACCCATTAATGGGTAGATTTATCAATATTCCTATTGCCAGAGAAATAAAAAAAGCCGGAGTTAAAGCTTATATTACTGCAGTAGGTGGACATAATGACCCTAAGAAGATGGATGAATTAATTAAAGAAGGGGCTATTGATTTCTTCTCAATTGGTAGAGGTATTTTAGCTGATTCTGATTTACCAAAGAAATGGCTAACAGGAAAAGAAGAAGATGTTAAACCATGTATTAGATGTTCTGATTGTATGGCAGGACTTTATACTGGATTCTATCAATGTAATATCAATCCTACAGTTGGACAAGAAGCTTATTTATTAAATACACCTTCCCCAAAATCATCGAAGAATGTTTTAATTGTTGGTGGCGGAGTTGGTGGTATGCAAGCTGCAATTACCGCTTTTGATAGAGGACATAAGGTTACATTAGTCGAAAAGAACGATAAACTTGGTGGAACTCTTATTTTCTCAGATTACGGTCATAAAGAAGATCTTAAAAATTTAAAAGATTATTATATTAGACAAGTCAAAAAAAGAGATATTAAAGTTCTTTTAAATACTGAAGCTAATTTAGAACTTTTAGATAAAATTAATCCTACTGATATTATTGCTGCAACAGGTTCTTCACCTAGACCATTAACTATTGAAGGAAGTGAAAATGCTAAATATGCAACTGAAGGATATTTCCACCCAGAAAATATTGGACATAAAGTCGCTTTAATCGGCGGTGGTTTAATTAACTGTGAACTTGCTGTTAAGTTCTTAGAAGAAGGTAAAGACGTTACTATTTTAGAATTAACAGACCAAATTTTAAGAGATGCTAATATGTTTATTAAACCAACAATCAAAGAAATCTTCGAAAAATATAAAGATAATATCCATGTTATTATGAACGCTTCTACTAAACTTATCGAAAAAGATGGTGTAACTTATGAAGATAAAGATGGTAAGGATCATAAAGTAACTTGTGATACAGTCTTATATGCAATTGGTAGTATTGCAAATTCACAAATTGTTGATACCTTAAGAGAATGGCCAAATTGGGAATCTTTTAGAGCTATTGGTGATTGTACAGGTGCAAGCATCGTTAAAAAAGCTATCCATCAAGGATACTTTGCGGCAATGGACATTTTATAAAATCAGTAATCATTACGTATTTAAGTTAATTTCTCCTATTTTAAAAGAGGAAGGTATCCATGTTTGTCTTCCTCTTTTAATTTATATTAAATTTTTTTAAATAAATAGGGATAAATTTGTATAATTAAAACATTCTTGTTATATAAAGACGATATTTTAAAGAAGTTACTTAGTTAAAGTTTTCTTTGCATTAGGGTCTTTTTTCTAGTATACTATTTGAGCGAATTTCTTAGATTACATCTAATAAATTCTAATTCTTCTCTGCTTAATTAGTATATTAAATTAAGCCAGAATGACCATAGGGAGGTAAAAAGATATGAAAAAGTACGAAATTATGTACATTTTAAGATCTACCTTAGAAGAAAGCGATAGAAAGGCTGAAATTGAGAAACTTGCTAAATTATTAACAAGTAATGGTGCTAAAGTTTCCAAAACAGACGAATGGGGCCTTAAAGATCTTTCTTATGAAATTAAGAAAGAAAAGAAAGGCTATTACGTTGTCTTAAAAGTCGAAGCTGAACCAGCTGCTTTAAAAGAATTTGATCGTCTTACTAAGATTGATAACAATGTATTAAGATACTTAATCACTGTTGATCATCAATAATTGTTAAGGAGATTAAATAAAAATGATTAACCGCGTAATTGTTGTAGGTAGAATCACAAACGACTTAGAACTTAAAAGAAGTGCTTCCGGATTCGCTTATTTATCATTTACTGTTGCTGTAGATGAAAGTAGAAAAGACGAAAACGGAGAAAGAAAAACAAATTTCATTCCTGTTAAAGTATTAGGAAAACTTGCTGAAACAATCGAGAAATATTTCAAAAAAGGAAGAATGATCGGTGTTGATGGTTCATTACAAGTCTCTAGATTTGATCGTAGAGACGGAACCAAAGGAACAAGAATCGAAGTCTTAATGTCAGATTTTGCTTTCTGTGACTCAGGAAGAGCAAATGATTCAATTTCTCAAGATAATGGTAGTTCAGGCTATCAAAGTGATGTTGAACCAGATGATGATAACATCGACTACGAAGGAATGGATTTAGCTGACGATGATTTACCTTTTTAAATTAATAGACTAAAACTATTAATTTAATTAATTACTGCGATAATTAGTTAATAAAAAGGAGAGATGTAAAATGGCATTTGTTAAGAAAAGAAGTAAAAGAAAGGTTTGTTACTTCACAAAAAACAAAATTAAATTTATTGATTATAAAGATGTTGAACTTTTAAAGAAATTTATTTCTGCTTCTGGAAGAATTTCTCCAAGAAGAATTACTGGAACATCTGCAAAATATCAAAGAGAATTAGCTAGAGCTATTAAAAATGCTAGATATATGGCATTACTTCCATATATTGAAGACTAATTTATCACTTTAATTGATGTAAATTTAAATTCCACGCTAAATTTGGCGTGGAATTTTACTTTTTTACCACAAATTTTTAAATATATTCTTTTCGTAATAGAGAAAATTTAATGTATAATATCTAGGATAATAGTAACTATTAACTATTTTGAGTTTGGAATGAAATTATGAATAAAGTTGTAAAAATAATTCAAATATTAGCCTTTTGTATATCAGGGTTTGAAATATTAGCATTTGGGGTATTTATTTCATTATATCTTGCAAATATATGGGATCTTCAAACTATCTTAAGTGTTGAAATAATTGCCTATATTGCAATTGGGGTAGTTGTTTTAAATCTTATTTCTATTGGTGTATATATTTTCTTAATTGCCCATTTTAAGCAAAAAAATGACTTATTAACTTCAAAAATAGTTGGACAAGCTACAGGGGAAGCTTATATTTTTGCTAAACTTGGTTTTATTGTTACTGATGATAAAAACCAAATTATTTGGGCTTCAGAACTTTTTAATCAATTAGATCTAAATTTAATCGGCGAAAATATATTTGAATGGAGAGAAGAATTAAAGGAATTTTTAGATACATCAAAAAATATTGAATCAAAAACAATTAAAATTAACGATAACTTTTATGAAGTAAAATATTTAAAAAATAATCAATTATTCTTGTTTAGAGATGTTACTGATTTTGAAAATGCTTTAATTTTATTCCAAAAGAATTCTTTAGCTTTAGGAATTATAATGATTGATAACTACACTGATATTGCTCAAAATAACGAAGATATTAACGATGTTATCCCTCAAATTAGAAATGCTATTTCTAATTATGCAAAACAATTTCATTTAGTTCTTAGAGCTTATAAAAACGATTCTTACTTCGTTGTTGGAAGAACTGAAGATATTGATTTAATGAAAAAAGATAATTTTTCTATTCTAAATCAAGTAAGACAAATTGGTCAAAAATACGATGTTTCCACCTCTCTTTCTATTGGATTTGGTTTTGATTATTCTTCAACTTCCCAAATTAATGAAATGGCTTCAAATGCTTTAGGTATTGCTATGTCTAGAGGTGGCGATCAAGCTGTAGTTGCTCAAATGAATAAAGAACTTTATTTTGCTGGCGGTAAAATTGAAGCTAGTGAAACTAGAAATAAAGTCAAAGTTAAAAATGACGCTAATACAATTCTTAACCTAATCGAAGATAATAAAAATAATAAAATTTTTATTATGGGTCATGCCAATGCTGATATGGATGCAATAGGTTCTTGTCTTGCTATGAAGGCCATTTGTGATTATAAACAATGTAGCGACGTAAAAATTGTTTATGATCCAAAATCAACTGAAAAGAAAGCAAGAGGTGCCTTAATGGCGATGTATTCTAGAGATGAACTAGAAAAATGGACAACAAATTTAAAAGATGCAATTAATGAATGTGATCAAACGTCTTTATTGATTATAGTCGATGTTAATAGACCTCAAATCATGATGTGTCCTGAACTTCTTGAAAGAACAGAGAAAATAATTATTATCGATCACCATAGAAGAAGTAGTGATTTCGTTGAAAACTTACTCTTTGGAATTATTGACACTTCAGCATCTAGTGCTTCTGAACTTATTACAGAAATTATTAAATTTGGTTCAAAATACCCACCTATTCCACTAGATTCTAGAACCGCGACAGTTATGTTATCAGGAATTTTCCTTGATACTTCATTCTATAAATCAAAAACTGTTGGTGTTAGAACTTTTGAAGCTAGCATGGTTTTAAAAGAATATGGTGCTGATAACTTTAAAGCCGATAATTTACTTAAAGATGAATTTGAAGAGTATTCCTTAATTTCTTCTATAGTTTCAACTCAAATTACTACTTATCAAGGGGTTGTCTATTGTAAATGCAATGATGCAGATATTATTGATCAAGCTACTTTAGCAAAAGCAGCAAATCAATGTATGGATTTAAAGAATACAAAAGCAGCTTTTGTTATAGGTAGAACTGGTGAAAATGATGTTAGAATAAGTGCAAGAAGTGATGGAACAATAAATGTTCAATTAATTTGTGAAAAATTTGGAGGCGGAGGCCATTTTACAATGGCGGCTGCCTTGTTTAAAGATATGAGTGTTGATGATGTTGAAAAAATACTTCTTAATACACTCGCTACCTCACTTGATGATGGTAGAGTATTACAACAAAATGGAAAAGGAGATTAAAATTTATGGAAATAATTTTACTTCAAGATGTTAAAAATATAGGAAAAAAAGGTGAGACTAAAACTGTTAATGATGGTTATGCAAACAACTTTTTAATTAAAAAAGGCTTAGCAGTTAGAAAAACAGAAGCCTCTTTAGCTCAACTTGAAAAGGAAAAAGCTTTGGAGGCAAAAAAACAAGCTGATTTAAAAGAAGAAGCTTTAAAAAATAAAGAAAAATTAGAAGCTATTACTTTAGAATTTAAGGCAAAAAGCCAAGCTAAAGGTGCTATGGCTGGAACAATTTCTCCTAAAGAAATTGTTGAAAAATTAGAAAAAGAATTCGGAATTAAAGTAGATAAAAGAAAATTTGTTGAAAAATACCCTGTAAACGCTTTTGGTTATACAAATTTAAAAATCGAACTTTATAAAGGAGTTATTGGAACAATTAGAGTTCACGTAAGTGAAGAATAGTTTATGGATTTTAAATATTTACACGATGACGAACTAGAGAAAATTGTTTTGGGCTGCATGCTTACAAATACTGAGTGTGCAGTCGATGGACTTTACTCTTTAAGAGTAGAGGATTTTTATGCTGGAAATAAAGAACATCGTGCAATTTTTAAAGCCATGCTTGAAATTAATGATGCAGGTCACGAAATTGATCCTTCAAGTTTAGTTACGCAACTTATTCAAGATAAGGTTTCTGAAGAAATAAGTACTCAGTTTATCAGCGATATAATTACTAGCGTTACTATTTATCAAAACTTCGAGCAATATGTTGATAAATTAAAAGAATATAAACTTCTAAGAGATTTAGTTAATAAATGCGAGGAAATTATTACAAAAGCCACAGAAAAAGAACTTCCAAATATTTCGAATTTCTTAGGAGAATGCGAAAGAGATATATCAGAAATTACTTCTTTAAGAAAAATATCTGGGTTCATCAGAGCAGATGAAGTTGCTCATAGAGTAGGAGGAGAAATCCAAAACTCTAAAGGAAATGTTATTGGTGATTCTTTAACAACAGGTTTTTCAACTCTAGATAAGGCAACTGGTGGTTTAGGAAAAGGACAAATGATTGTTGTTGCTGCTAGACCTGGTGTTGGTAAATCTGCTTTAGCTTTAAATATGTGTTATAACATTGCAAGAAACTCTGAAAAAGCAATTGCTTATTTCTCTTTAGAAATGTCAAATGATGAGCTGATGAAACGTCTTTTTTCTATTTCGAGTGGCGTTTCTCAAGAAAAAATTAATAAAGGCTTTTTAACGATGCATGATAAATCATTAATTAAAGAAGCTGAAGAAGAAATTGCTCAAACTAACATGTATTTTGAAGAATCAACTAATATTACAATTGATGATATTATTTTAAAATCCAGAAAACTAAAAGATCAAAGAGATGATTTATCATTAATTATTGTTGACCATATTGGAATTATTCAAGAAGGATTACATAGATATCAGTCAGACCAAGAAAAAATAGCTGATTTTTCTAGAAAATTAAAATCCTTAGCTCTCGAGTTAAATATTCCTGTTATAGTTGTTTGCCATATCAATAGAGAAGCTGATAAAACAGATTCCAAAATTCCACGTTTAAGTGAACTTAGAGGATCTGGCCAAATTGAAAATGACTGCGATAAAGCTTTACTTTTATACCGTCAAAAATATTACACCGACCAAGGTATAGAAGTTAAAGGTAAAGGTTTTAAAAAAGATGAAAATAATGGTGGAGAAGCAAGAGATTTAAATCAAAACGTTGATGATTCTAATGGCCAAAGAATGGATATTATAATTTCTAAAAATAGACAAGGTCCTACTGGTAAAACCTCTCTTCTATTTTTCCCAGCAATAGGAAGATTTTCTGTTATGTCTGATTCCTATTCTGAAGATGATTACATTCCTTTAAAAGATTAATATTATGGATTTATTTTCAAAAACTAGTATGAATTTTATAAATATAAAGAGCGGTTCTAAAGGAAACGCTTCTTTAATTTTTGATGAGAAAACTTTGATATTAATTGATGTTGGAGTTAATAAAAAAGACTTAGTTAACGCCTTAAAATCAATAAATAAAAGCATCGATGACATAGATTTAATTTTATTAACTCACAGTCATATAGACCATATTAAAGGTCTTAGATTTATAGATGAAAGTAAAATTTATAGTATTGATGGAGTTATAGAAGAAATCGATGAATATCATAAATTAAACTTGTTTGAAGAGTTTCGTTTTGATGATTTTATAATTATTCCACTTAAAACATCACATGATGTTGATGCTTGCTCTGGTTTTTTATTTAAACATAAAGAAAATGATGGAAGTATTGTTTCTTTAGGTTATATTACTGACACTGGTTATCTTCCTTTTGAAACTCTCCCTTATCTAAGAAATCTAGAATATTATTATTTTGAGTCAAATTACGATATTTATGCTTTAATTACTTCATCTAGGCCTTATGATTTAAAAGAGAGGATACTTTCTTATAGGGGACATTTATCTAATGAACAAGCAGCAATATATCTTTCTTATTTAATAGGAGAAAATACAATTTCTATAATGCTTGCTCATTTAAGTGAAGAATGTAATGAGCCAAATATTGCAAAAAATACTTTTTTAGCAATATTAGCTCAAGCAGGATTAAAACTTTCACATTCAATTAATTTAGTTTTAGCAAAACAATGGGCAATGACTACTCTTCCTTTGACTTTAGAACAAGAAAATTAGATTTATGGTTAAAATTAATATATATGCAATAGGAACAATTAAAGAAAAGTTCATTTTAGAGGCTATAAAAGAATATTCTAAAAGAATATCTCGCTTTGCAAAACTTAATATTGTTGAACTTAATGAAGTTAAACTTCAATCAAAAAGCGAAAAAGATGTGAAAGAACTTGAGGGTTCATATTTTCTAAGCAAGATAAAAGATAGTGAATATGTTATTGCATTAGATTTAAACAAGAATGAATTAACTAGCGAGGAATTTGCTTCTAAGATTGATGATTTAATTAATATGGGAAAAGGAGAAATTTCTTTTGTTATTGGTGGAACACTTGGTCTAGGAGATAACATTAAAAAAAGAGCTAATTATAGTATTACTTTTTCAAAAATGACTTTTCCTCATCAATTAATTAGATTATTCTTAGTTGAACAAATATATCGAGCATTTAAAATTATTAATCATGAGAGCTATCATCATTAATATATAAATAAAAGAAAGGACGAAATTAACATGGAAACAAAACTTAAATTTGATGAATTTGATTCTAAATATAAATCTTATAATAATGAATCTAGATATAAAGGAGTTGTACCTTCTTACATTTTAGAGGATGGATCGATATTTTATATCGAACCAAATTTCTACACTCAATTAATAAATTTAAAATTACATTATTTTGAGGAGTTCTCTAAAATTTTAGATTCCATTGAAGAAATTGTTAGAAAAAATAAAAAAGTAATTTTTACAGGAAACTATGATCAACCATTAGTTAATATAGATGGATTTATCTATAGAGATATAGGCGATATTTTAGCTTATAACAAGTTAACTTTAGACATTAAAATTAATCCTGAGAGTGATTGGAAGGATTAATAGTAAAACTTAATATAATTTTAATAATACGATTTTTATCGATATTTATCGCCTTTTTCTTACTTTATAATATTTGGTAGGGTTGAAAAACTTTAACAATTTATATATATTCTTTGCAAGTAAACGGAGTTTACTTTTATTACGGGTATATCGGTGCTAAATGGAGCACCACTTCCAGCCTGAAGCCAAAGTTTAGGGGCTACCCACATTTTAAAAAGTAAGATTAATATATCAACTTATGTAATTTAAGTGTGGCAGGAATAGGATGTAAAAGATTGCCGCACTTTTCTTTATATAAGGGGGATTAAAATACAATATGAAGAAAAATAAAATTTTAGCCACAATTGGAGCTTTAGCTGCTGTTGCAACAATTGCTACATCATGTGGTGATCAAGGAGCTGCTCTTGGTGATTGGACAAGTGTTCCAGTAGAAGAACTTCAAGAAGTCAATATCGGAGAAAAAATTACACCAGATGCAGATAAACTTGCTAAATATACAGAAGAAAATCCATTAAGAATTGCTTTAGTTACAGACTCTGGTACATTAAATGACCACTCATTCAATGAATCAGCTTGGAATGGTGTTAACAATTTCGCTACTGCAAATGGTGGTGGTACAGTCAACGACCAAAATATTGTTACTGATGGTACAATTCATACACAATATTATCAACCTGCTGAAGGTGACTATGATACAAATGGTAGACTTGCTGCTATGAGAGAAGCAGCTGTTGAATTTGGCGCCGATGTCATCGTTTTACCTGGTTATTTATTCCAAGGCGCTATCGAATTAGCTATTAGCGATCCAGATTTCGCAGACGTTGAATTACTTGCTCTTGACTGTGTTAAAGAAAACGATAACTACCAACCTTATGAATACACAGAACACGTCACATCTGTCATTTATAGAGAAGAACAAGGCGGATTCTTTGCTGGTTATGGTGCTGTCATGGATGGCTATAGAAAATTAGGTTTCGTTGGTGGTATGGCTGTTCCAGCTGTTGTTAGATACGGTTCAGGCTACGTTCAAGGTGCTGCTTATGCTGCTCAAAAATTAGGTTTAGAAGAACCAGTCCAAGTTCAATATTATTATGCTGGTGAATTCGCAGCTACAGCTGCTGCTACAACATATGCAACTAACTGGTATGCAAATGGTAACGCAGAAGTTATCTTTGCTTCTGGCGGTGCTGTTTATCAATCAGTGTTACAAGCTTCTGAATCAAACAACAATGCTCCATGGATTGGTGTCGACGTCAACCAACACGCAGATACTAGTATTGGTAGCAGAGATTCAATTATTACATCTGCTATGAAAAACTTAACAGAAGCTACACAAGTTTTATTAACTACATGGGTTGATAACGATGGAGCTTGGTCCGATTTATTAGCTGGTGAAGTTGTTACAGTCGGTTCTCAATCTGGTATGTGTAAATTACCAACTCCAGAAGAAGATAATGATCCAGGCTGCTGGGGATTCGAAACATTCACAGAAGAACAATATCAAGAAATTTATAATAAAGTTGTTAGTGGCGAAGTTAAAGTTAACTCATTCTCTGATAACACTGTTCTCAGTGAAAATAACTTCGGTGTTGATCCACAATACTGTATCGTAAATTATATTGGCTAATTCTGGTAAATAATTTATAATATTTAAATGATTAAGCTAAGAAAAGATTAAACAATTTAGTTAATAGGCGAAAGTTATTTTATGATAACTTAGCCTATTAACTTCTTTTTAAAAAAAGGAAAGAATAATATGGAAGAAAATAACGTTATTGAGCTAAGACATATAAGTAAATCTTTCCCAGGTATCAAAGCTAACGATGACATCTCATTAACTTTACGAAAAGGTGAAATTCATGCACTTTTAGGTGAAAATGGTGCAGGGAAATCAACTTTAATGTCTATTTTGTTTGGCTTATATGAACCAGACGAAGGTGAAATTTATGTTAATGGAAAACTTGAAAAGATTAAAAATCCAAACGATGCTACTCGTTTAGGAATTGGAATGGTCCATCAACATTTTAAACTTGTCGAGTGTTATACAGCTTTGCAAAACATTATTTTAGGCGCAGAACCTACAAAATTTGGTTTTTTAAATCCAAAAGTTGTTAGAAAATCTCTTGAAGATCTTTGTGCAAAATTCAACTTTAAGGTAGATCTAGATGAAACAATCGATGATATGCCTGTTGGCGAACAACAAAAAGTTGAAATTTTAAAGATGCTTTATAGACAAAACGATATTTTGATTTTTGATGAACCAACAGCAGTTTTAACCCCTCAAGAAATCGAAGAATTGATGCAATCAATGAAAGAACTTGTCAAAGAGGGAAAATCTATTTTATTTATTTCGCATAAATTAAATGAGATTATGGAAGTCTCTGATAGAGTTACAGTTTTACAAAGAGGTAAATGTCTAGGTACATTAAATACTAAAGATACTAACCCAGTGGAACTTTCTAGATTAATGGTAGGAAGAGATGTTGAACTTAGAGTTCAAAAAGATGAGTGTAAGCCTGGAGATACCGTCTTATCGGTTGAAAATGTAACTGTATATAATAAAGATAAGAAAAAAGATGTTGTTCATAATGTCTCTTTCAATGTAAGAAAAGGCGAAATTGTTTGTATCGCTGGCATTGAAGGAAATGGACAATCTGATTTAATTTATGCTTTAACTGGCTTAGAAAAAATGAAAAATGGTTCTGCTATTATTAATTTTGACGTTAATAACAAAGAAGAAGCAGAAAAATATATTCCTAAATCTAACAAATTCACAACCAGCATTATCGATGGATTTAAATATACTGGTGCTGGAATTTCCTATATCTTTAAAGTTATGAGTTATGGACTTAAACGTGGTTGGCATTCTTTTGCAAATCTCTTTAGAAAAAATAAAAAGAAATTTGAAATCGAAAAACCAACATTTAAAGTTTCGACTAAGGCTAACTATTTAGAAGAAGTTCAAAAAGGAAGAATTCACCTTGAAGCACTTTCTGTTAGAAGAAGAAATGAATCAGGTGTTTCTCATATTCCTGAAGATAGACATAAATATGGCTTAGTTCTTGATTTTAATCTCCGTGACAACTTAGTTTTAGATACTTATTTTCATAGACCATTCCAAAAATTTGGTTTTATAAATAATAAGGAAAAAGATAAAGTTGCAACAAGACTTGTAACAGAATTTGATATTAGATCTTCACAAGGAACTTCAACAATTGTTAGAAGTATGTCTGGTGGTAACCAACAAAAAGCAATTGTTGCTCGTGAACTTAATCGTCATACACCTTTATTAATTGCAGTTCAACCAACTAGAGGATTGGACGTTGGTGCTATTGAATCAATTCATAAAGATATCGTTAAAGCTAGAGATGAAGGAAATGCTGTTTTACTTGTTTCTCTAGAATTAGAAGAAGTTATGAATTTAGCTGATAGAATTTTAGTCATGTATAATGGCGAAATCGTTGGACAATTTAATCCTAAAGATGTAACCATAAACGAACTCGGCTTATATATGAGTGGTGCAAAACGCGATTCTGTCAACGCTGTTTTATAGGAGGAAATAAGTATGGCAAATTTTAAACAAAACGTCTCAAATGCTTTTAGACCTGTAGCTAATTTCTTCCATAGAACAAATAAAAAGCAAGGTTTTAGGTCGGTTATTGCAGGTGTTTTATCTATTTTAATTGGTTTATTTTGCGGCTTTATCATCATGGTTTGTATTAAACCTGATGCTGCAGGAGCAGGTCTTTGGACTTTAATTTCAACAGGTTTTACTTCTCCAGCAGCTTTTGGTAGAGCTTTATATAAAGCAACTCCAATGATTTTCTCTGGTCTTGGTATTGCTTTTGCCTTCAAACTTGGTTTATTTAATATCGGTATTACTGGACAAGTTACAATTGGAGCTTTTTGTTCCTTACTTGCTGGTTTATCAGGAATGAACTGGTTTGTTTGTATGCTTGTTGGCGCAATTTGTGGTGCTATTGCGGGATTTATTCCTGGTTGGTTAAAAGCAAAATTTAACGTCAATGAAGTCTTATCAGGAATTATGCTTAACTGGGTTATTTATTATATTATTGGTATTTTAGGTAATACAGTTGTTCCAAATAGTTTTAAGGATAAAGCAAGCCCATCTGAATTATTAATGATGCCAAGTAGTGGCCAAATGCCATCTCTTGGAATCCCTCAAATGGAAGGTGTAAGCGTTGGAATTATCATTGCTATTTTTGTAGTTATTATTGTCTTCGTTGTTTTAAATATGACTACATTCGGCTTTGAACTTAAAATGACTGGTAGAAATAAAAATGCATCAACATATGCAGGTGTTAATCAAACAAAATCGACAATTTTAGCTTTGACTATTTCTGGTGCTTTGGCTGGAATTTGTGGTTATATGCTTTATGCTGATCCAGGAGCTCCATCTAAATTTTTATGGGATTCATCTTCAAATACTTTATTAAGCGATGGATTTAACGGAATTTCTGTTTCATTAATTGCACAAAACTCGCCTATTGGATGTATTTTCTCTTCATTATTACTTACATTAATTGATGTTTCTAAAAACTCCTTAAAAACTGTTTCTAATGGTTATTACAATATTCACTATACCGAATTAATTAAAGCTGTCATTATTTATATCGCAGCTTTATCTTCATTCTTTAATATTTTATTAATCAAATGGAATGATGCTAATGAGCTTAAAGATTATTTCAAACGATATAAAACTAAAAAGCAACTAAAAGAGGAGGGCAAATAGTATGTTTTCAGCTTCTGACTATGGAATGTTTGTAAAATACCTCATTATGTATGGAATCGGATTTATTCTCGGTTCTTATGGAGGTCTCTTCTCTGAATCAGCAGGTATTATAAATATTGCTCTTGAAGGATCAATGGTATTTGGTGCCTTTGCTGGTCTTGTCTTCTTACAAGGTATGGCATCTTGGTGTGCAGGAACATTTCTTGTAACAACTATGGGTGGATTAGTTATCACTTATTTACTTGCAGCAATTGTTGCAGTTTTATTCGGATTAATCTTCTCTTTCTTACTTTCTTGGGTTTCTATAAAGCTTAAAGCTGACCAAACAATCGTTGGTACTGCATTAAATACCCTTGCTGTTGCTGCTTGTACAATTGTTAATACAGCAGTTACTGGTAAAGATTCTCCTGAAACTGCAAATAATATTTTTACTTCAGTTCTTCAAATTAATACTGGTAATAGATTTATTGATACAGCTTTCTCTGGTTTAAATATATCAGTTTTAATCGGATTAATCGCAATTATTGTATTATGGTTAGTCATGAATAAAATGAGATTTGGACTTAGATTAAGAGCTTGTGGTGAAAACCCAGCTGCTGCTGATTCTGTCGGTATTAATGTTACAAGAATGAGATATTATGGAACAGCAATTGGCTCTTGTAGTGCTGCATTAGCAGGATTTGTTATTTTCTCATGTATGCCTTTAGGAACTTGGCAAATTAATGCTCTTGGTTATGGCTTCCTTGTTCTTGCTATTGAAATCTTTGGTAACTGGAAAGCAACCAACATTATATTCTGTTCAATATTCTTCGCATTCTTCTTTGCATTTGCTCCAACATTTACAGCCGCAATCTTCTCTAACTTCGAACTTGCTGGAATTCGTGATACATTATTTGGACAAAAAGCATTCTATTACTTATTACCTTACTTTATTGCATTACTTACTTTGGTTATCTTCTCGAAGAAATCTAGGGCGCCTAAAGCCGAAGGTATTCCTTACGATAAATCTACTAGGTAATTATTTAATAAAAATATGTAACTTAAAAAGCTCCTCAGAAATTTCTGTGGAGCTTTTAATAATTTATATAAATTTTTAATTATTTAACTTCTTCAAGACCTAAGTCTAATAAAGTTTCTCTTAATTCTTCATCAGTTTTATCGCTATAGAAGATAATGTGGTGATTTCCTAAAGGACGTTTTAAGAAGTATAAGATATCACCGTTAACATGGACTTTAATTTGTGTTCTACAAAGATTTGGTAAATTTAAGTTTTCTTCAATATTTGCATCTAAGAAGACGAATTTATCTAAGTTTGCACCAATTCTAAATAATCTAATTTTCTTTTCTTCGAGTTCACCTTTAATTCCAACACCTAAATCAGATTCGTAGTGAGTCATGAATTTATAAGATGTAGTCATCTTAGTTGGAAGTGTACAGTGAGCGATAATCATTTCACTGCTTGGTACATCAATTTTTGATGGGTTAGCTTGGAATGATGGCTTATGTAAGATTTTTCTTACCATGAACATTGAAACTAATGCTGGTAAATCGCCTTCACAGCAACCGATAATTCCTTCATCGTTAAATAATGATAAAGCTAAGCATGCAGTTGTTTTAAGTTTTGATGAAATTAAATCAAAACATCTAATTGTAATACCTTTTAAATTGTATTTATTAATTACATTAACTAATGCTTTATAAACATGGTATGCTCTTTTTAATTCTTCGTGATCAAAAGTAGCTTTAAACATATCTTCGTTAAGATCATCTGTTCTGCTTAAAGCGTCGTTAATAACTTCATTGATATCAATATTTACAAGTTCAATATTAAATTTGTTTAATAAAGTTTCATGGTTTAGTTCGTGAGAAGCGATTAACCAGTCACTTGGCCTACCAACTACACCTAATTTATCTGGTTGATATTCTAAGTTGACGATGTCTCTAATTCTTTGAGCAATATAGTTAATATCACCATGTAAAATTTCACCTTTTTTACCATGTGCTTTAAGGTAGGTTAAAATTTCCATCGATGCAGCTAAAGAATTGTTTGAGCCTAATGTTAATAAATAATATGGTTCTTTGAGTTGATCATAAATTTCTAAAAATTTGCCTTCACTGCCTCCACTTTGAATGAAGATGAGTGATAAAGAACCATCATCTTTATTGAGTTCACTTACTGAATCAACAATAACAAATTCATTGTTTGTTAAATCGTGAAGCTTGCTTAAAAGTTCGTCTCTAGTTTGAACAACTGCTTTTGCAGTACCAGAACTTAAGACGGAAGTAATTGGATATACTTTAATTTTCATTCTACTTTAATCTCCCTTACACAATATTTTAAAATATTTTATTAACTAAAGTTAATACCCAAATTAAATTTTTTTGATAGAATATAAAAGTTATGGCGATTATTAGTGTTTCAAACGTTTCAAAAGTATTTAATAACGACTTGGTCTTAGATCATATATCTTTTCAAATAAATAAAAATGAAAAAGTCGCTTTAATTGGTGATAATGGAACTGGTAAAACAACTATTTTTAAGCTTATTTTAAAAGAAATTAGTCCAACTTTAATGCCAAAAGAGGATAAAGTTGGTGAAATTGATATTTTAAAAGGACTTAGAATCGGTTATCTTTCTCAAGACGCAATCAAAGATGTTAATCATAGTGTTGAAGAGGAGTTAGAAGAAGCATTTACTTACGTTAAAAAAATGAATGGTGAATTTAATGAAGTAACAAAAGAACTTTCAAATAATCCAAATGATACTAAATTACTTGAAAAATATAATTATTATTTAGAAAAACTCGAAAAATATAATGCTTATAACTATAAAAACGAAATAGAAACAATGATTTCTAAATTTTCTTTTCCATTAGATATATTACCAAAAAAGATAAAAGAATTTTCTGGTGGGGAAAGAATGAAAATTGCTTTTATAAAGTTACTTTTATTTAAATATGATGTTTTGTTATTAGATGAGCCTACTAACCATCTTGATATTTCAACAATTGAATGGCTTGAAAATTATTTAAAATCATATGAAGGTACAATTGTTTTTATTTCTCACGATAGATATTTTTTAGAAACTTTAGCAACAAAAATTTTAGAATTAGAAAACCAAAAAGTTACTACATACAATACAAATTATGATGATTATCTTAAGCAAAAAGAGATTAATTATAATAATCTTTTAAAACAGCAAAAGAAAGAAGAAGAGGAGATGGTAAAATTAAAGAAATTTATTGAATTTTACATGCCTAAACCTCGTTTTGTTGGTAGAGCAAAAGATAGAGTTCATAAACTCGAAAAACTTGAAGCTAATCACGTAGTTGCTCCTAAAAAAGAAAATCATAATATTAAAATTAATCTTTCAGGTGGTAATTTATCTTCAAAATGCTTGATGGAAATTAAAGATTTATCAATAGGTTATGATAAAGAACTTATTTCTAAACCTATTAACTTCTCTATCTATGGAAAAGACAAAATTGCTATTATTGGTGATAACGGCATTGGAAAAACTACCTTAGTTAAAACTTTACTTAAAGAAATTAATCCATTAAAAGGGGAAATTAATTATAAAAGAGAGTTAAAAATCGGTTATATTAAACAAAATGATTATAAATTTAATCCAAGTGATGATATTTTAACTCACTTAAAAAGAATTTATTCTGCAAAAAGCGAGAATGAACTTAGAGGAGCTTTAGGTCGTTTCTTGTTTAAAAAAGAAGAAGTATATAAATCAACTTCTGTTTTATCAAACGGAGAAAAAATGAGAGTTAATTTATGTGCTTTAATGCTTTCGAGTTACGATATTTTAGTTCTAGATGAGCCTACTAACCATCTAGATATGGTTACAAAAGAGTGCCTTATCGAAGGTTTAAAAAATTATAATGGAGCAATTCTTTTTATATCTCACGATAGATATTTTATTAACGAAGTAGCTGATTATATTCTTTATTTATCAAAAGAAAATGTTATTTATTTTGAAGGGAATTATGATGAATTTAAGCTTGAAAATGATTCTAAATTAAATCTTGATCAAGCAAATCTAGAACAAAATAAAAAAGAAGAACCATTAGTCTATGATAAGATTGAGAAAAAAGAAGTTCTAAGTAAAAATAAGATTAATGAATATAAGAAAAGATTAAGTGAAATCGAAGAAGATATTGCTACATTAGATTCAATGCTAGAAGAAGATTTTGTTGATTATAAGAAAATAGAAGAACTACAAGATAAAAAGGACGAACTTGAAAGTGAATATCTTGAAATACTAAATAAGTTAAGTTAACTTTATCTAACTTCTAACATAAAATTTTGTGTGAATTTTCTTTGAAAAGTTATAGAATAAGTCGCGATAAAAATATATAATATTTTTGTTTATATGAAGGAGAGAAATCATGGCAGAAATTAAAAAGACTATGCTTAGTGTCGATGGTAATACTGCTGCAGCCTTAATGAGTTATAATTTTACTGAAGTAGCTGCAATTTTCCCTATTACTCCATCTTCACCAATGGCAAATTATGTCGATATCTATGCTTCACAAGGCAAGAAAAATTTCTTTGGAAGCACAGTTAAAGTTTGCGAAATGCAATCAGAAGGTGGTGCATCAGGTGCAATCCATGGTGCTTTACAAGGTGGTGCCTTTGCAACAACATATACCGCTTCCCAAGGTTTATTATTAATGATTCCAAACGTTTACAAATGGTGTGGTGAACTTTTACCAGCTGTTATGCACGTTTCCGCAAGAAGCTTAGCAACAAGATCACTTTCAATTTTTGGTGATCACCAAGACGTTTATTCTATTAGACAAAGTGGTATCGCTTTACTTTGTTCTGATTCAGTCCAAGAAGTTGCTGATTTAGCTAGTGTTGCTCACTTAATCGCAATTGATGCTGAATATCCAGTTTGTCACTTCTTTGATGGATTTAGAACATCACACGAAATTCAAAACGTTGAATTCTTAGCTGACGAAGAATGGAAGAAATTAGTTCCATGGGATAAAGTTAAAAAATTCAAAGAAAGAGCTTTAAACCCACACGGACACGCAGTCACAAGAGGCGGTGCTGAAAACGACGATATTTACTTCCAAGGTAGAGAAGCTCAAAATGCTCATTTTGCTAACGTTTTACCAATTGCCAAAAAATATTTAGCTAAAGTTAGCGAATTAACAGGAAGAAACTATGCTCCTTTCGTTTATGAAGGTGCTAGCGATGCAACTAAAGTTATTATCGCAATGGGTTCTGTTAATGAAACAGCTCACGAAGTCGTTGAAGATTTAGTTTCAAAGGGTGAAAAAGTTGGTTTAGTTAGAGTCCATCTTTATAGACCATTCTCAGCAGAAGATTTCGTTTCTGTTATTCCATCAACAGTTAAAGAAATTGCTGTCTTAGATAGAACAAAAGAGTTAGGTAGCGTTGGTGAAGGCTTATATGAAGATGTTTGCTCTGCATTAACTTTACAAGGTAGAAACGATATTAAAGTTATCGGCGGAAGATATGGTCTTTCTTCAAAAGATACTCAACCAAAACATGTCAAAGCTGTCTTTGACTTTATGTTAAGTGGTAAAGAACATCATAACTTCACAGTCGGTATCAACGATGATGTTGCACATCTTTCAATTCCAGTAGATGATTCCTATGAAATTCCACAAACTTGTACAGCTTGCTTATTCTATGGTTTAGGTTCAGATGGTACAGTTGGTGCTAATAAATCATCCGTTAAGATTATCGGTGATGCAACTCACCAATATGCTCAAGCTTATTTCGCATATGACTCAAGAAAATCTGGCGGTGTTACAAGATCTCACTTAAGATTTGGTAAAAACCCAATTCATTCAACTTATTATATTGAACACGCTGACTTTATTTCTTGTTCAATTGATACATATGTTCTTAAGTTTGATATGTTAAAGAACTTAAAGAAAGGTGGCACATTCTTACTCAATACTGATATGGATGATGAAACCTTAGTTAAGGCTTTACCAGATAGAGTTAAATATCAATTAGCAACAAAAGAAGCAAAATTCTATGTTATTGATGCTAATAAGATTGCTCTTGAAATCGGAATGGGAAGACATACAAATACAATTCTTCAATCAGCATTCTTCTACTTAAATCCACAAATTATGCCTTATGAAGAAGCTAATAAATGGATGAAGAAATTAGCTGAAAAAACATATGGTAAGAAAGGTCAAGAAGTTGTCGAACTTAACTATAAAGCTATCGATAAAGGTACAGAAGGCTTAAGAGAAGTTAAAGTTGATCCAGCTTGGAAGAACTTATCATTCAACCGTGTTAGAAATACAATCGGTGATGAATACTTCGATTCATATGTTGATTACGTCGGAACTCTTGATGGTTACGATATTCCAGTTTCTAAATTTACAGAATATGAATTACTCGATGGCACAATGAGAGAAGATGTTACTTTCAAAGAAGAAAGAAGTATTGCTGATAGAGTACCAGTTTGGAATAAAGATGCATGTATTCAATGTAATACTTGTGCATTTGTCTGTCCTCACGCAACAATTAGACCATTCTTATTAACTGAAGAAGAAGTTAAGAATGGACCAGAAGGTTTAGCAGAAAAAACAAAAGATGCTATTGGACCAACAGTTAAAGGATTCAAATATATTATTCAAGTTTCTCCAAAAAACTGTGTCGGATGTGGTCTTTGTGCTAAAGAATGTCTTGCTAACAAAAATGCAATCAGAATGGGAACAGATAAATTCGCTCTCAAGATGGTTGAAGCTAAATCTCAATTTGATCAAGAAAAATATGCTCAATATTTATTCAAACACGTTGAATATAAAGCAGATAAATTCCCACTTACAACCGTTAAAGGTGCTGCTTTCTTAATGCCATATATGGAAGTAAGCGGTGCTTGTGCTGGTTGTGGTGAAACACCTTACTATGAATTATTATCAAGATTATTTGGTAAAGATTTAATGATTGCTAACGCAACTGGTTGTTCATCAATTTACTCTGGTTCAACACCATTAACTCCATTTGTTAATGATAAAGATAAGAATGGTGTTGCTTGGTCTAACTCATTATTCGAAGATAATGCTGAATTCGGTTATGGTATGAGACTTGCTACAGACTATAAGTTAGCATTAATTTCTAATCTCTTAACTGCAGCTAAAGAAAGAGATACTGTCGAACCAGAATTAAAAGAATTAATTGATAAATATCTTGCTAATATTAAAAATAAAGACGAAGCAAGAAAGATTGTTCCTGAATTAGTTAAAGCTATCGAAGCCTCTAAAGATGAAGAAGTTAAAGCTGTTCTTGAAATGAAGAATGACTTACTCGATAAATCCGTCTGGGTTATCGGTGGCGATGGTTGGGCTTACGATATTGGTTACGGCGGACTTGATCATGTCTTAGCTAGTGAAGATGATATCAATGTTATGGTTCTTGATACTGAAGTTTACTCCAATACTGGTGGTCAATCTTCTAAATCATCACAAACAGGTTCTATCGCTCAATTCACTGCAAGTGGTAAGAGACAATCTAAGAAGAACTTAGCTCTTATGGCTATGGCTTATGGTAATGTTTACGTAGCACAAGTTGCTTTAGGTGCAAACCCAGTAGCTGCTATTAAAGCATTTAAAGAAGCTGAAAGTTATAACGGACCATCCTTAATTATTTGTTATGCTCCATGTATTAACCAAGGTATTAAAGGTGGCTTAGTTAACTCTATTGAAACTGAAAGAGCTGCTGTTGAATGTGGTTACTTCACAACATTCAGATACGATCCAAGACTTGCTAAGGAAGGAAAACCTTGCTTACAACTCGATTGTAAAGAACCAGACTTCAGTAAGATTAGAGAATTTATCATGAAGGAAACAAGATACAATCAATTACCTCATGTAAACCCAGAACACTATGAAGAATTATTCGCTAAAAACGAACAATGCTCCAGAGATAGATGGGAAAGAATTAAAAAGTTCGGTCTTTAATCGATTAAACATAATTTAAATTCAAAAGCGAAGGGGAAGCCCTTCGCTTTTACTTATCTATTTTTGAGTTATAATTAAATATATAATCGGAGGTTTATCTATCATGGTTGATGAATTATTTATTAAAAGAAGATCTTATCGTAAATATTTACCTAAAGAAGTAGAGGAAGATAAATTAAATGATATCTTACAAGCTGGGATGCTTGCTCCAATTGCAAGTGGTAAATATTTCAACGTTGTCTTAAAAGTTTTTAGAGGCGAAGAATTAAAAACTTTACAAGAAACTTTAGTTAAAGAAACTGGAAATGATAATACTTATAAGGCTCCTTTAGTAATTGGCGTATATCATAAAGGAGAAAATGTTGAACTTGCTAATCTTGATGCTGGTGCAATAATTGAAAATATGCTTCTAGAAGCTAGAGAACTAGGACTAGGTTCAGTATTTATTTATTCAATTTGTAGATTAACTAGAAGTAATGAAGCTTTAAAGAAATATAACGAATTAGAAGGTGGATATATTTTAAGAAGCGTTGTTTCTTTTGGATACGTCGAAGATTTTAACGATGTAAGGGAAATAGAACATAAATTTAGTGTGATTAAATAGTTTACATCTATTTAAAAACTACGTATAATAGTTTTCATTACTAGATAATGTAGTTTTTAAAGATGAGTGTAAATGAGATTGAACTTCCAAATTATAAATTAATACATGAGTTATTTAATTCAATAAGTCATGGGTTAGGGGCACTTTTTGGTATAGTAGCCTTAATTTTGATGTTACTTAAAGTTAATAGTGTGTATTCGCCTAACGAAGTACATGGTAATGATTTTCTTGATTTAGTTTTAGGCAATATAAGCGTAATAATTTATGCTTTTTCTATCATAGTTTGTATGTCTATTTCTTGTATTTATCATGGTTTAAAACGAAATAAAGGTAAAAAAGTTTTAAGAGTTTTAGATCACGATATGGTTTATTTTTTAGTTGCAGGAACTTATACACCTTATTGCTTATTAACTTTAAGAGATGCTCCTTTATGGGGAATTGAGAATACAAATTTTTCAGGCTATATAATTTTAGCTTTAGTATATGCATTAATTATTCTAGGTATAGTTTTTAATTCAATTAACATTAAAAAATATGCAGTATTTTCAATGATTATGTATATAGTTGCTGGATGGGCCATTCTTTTAAATGTTAATGAGCTTTTTACTCTTTTATCATTTAAAGGCTTAATGCTTTTACTTTTTGGTGGAATATCTTTTACTTTAGGAGCCATTCTTTATGGTTTAGGAAAGAAACATAGCGTGTGGTTCCATACAGTTTTCCATTTCTTTGTTTTATTTGGGATAATACTCCAATTTACATCCATTTATTTATACGTTTTATAAATCTTTAATTAGCTTGATTTTTAAAAGTGTTAAAAATACATAAAATATATTTCAGATCTACTTAACTTTTGGCATTTATTCTTCTATAATTTTAGGCAGATATTAGGAGAAATTATATGTATAAAATTGTAAGAAAGCATGTATTTAATCCAACAGAAACATTATTAGAAATCGAAGCACCTGAGATTGCAAAAAAAGCTCAACCAGGTCAATTTGTCATCTTAAGAGGTGATGAAAATGCTGAGAGAATTCCTTTAACTGTTGGAGGATTTGATAGAGAAAAAGGCACAGTTTCTGTTATTTTCCAAATTGTTGGTGCATCAACTTTTAAACTTAATCAACTTAATGAAGGCGATTCATTACATGATTTTGTTGGCCCTCTTGGAAGACCTACAGAAATTACTGGCGAAAAAGTTTGTGTTATTGGTGGTGGCTTAGGTTGTGCTATTGCTTATCCTATTGCTAAAGCTTTCCATGACGCTGGAAAAGATGTTACTACAATCGCTGGTTTTAGAACAAAAGATTTAGTTATTCTTGCTGATGAATTTGAAGCTAATTCTACTAAATTTATTCCATGTTCTGATGATGGAACTTATGGTACAAAAGGTGTTGTCACTGGACCATTAGAAGAACTTTTAAAGAGTGGAGTAAAATTTGATAAAGTTATTTCTATTGGACCTGTTATTATGATGAAATTCGTAACAGAAGTTTGTAGAAAATACAATGTACCAGAATGTGTTTGTTCAATGAACCCTATCATGATCGATGGAACTGGTATGTGTGGATGCTGCCGTTTAACTGTTGGCGGTAAAGTTAAATTTGCTTGTGTCGATGGTCCTGATTTTGATGCTTATGAAGTCGATTTTGATGAAGCAATGAAGAGAGGCAAAATGTATAAAGCCTTCGAAAAGAAAGCTTATGAAGAAGCAAAATGTAACTTACTTAAAAAGGAAGGTAAATAATTATGTATAAAGAATACAAAATGAATCCAAGAAAAGATAAAAATCCAATGCCTTCTCAAGATCCAAAAGTAAGAGCTCATAACTTTGAAGAAGTTGCTCAAGGTTATACAGCTGAAATGGCAATTGATGAAGCAAAAAGATGTATTGGCTGCCCAAATAAACCATGTGTAGCTCATTGTCCTGTTAATATTGATATTCCAAGTTTTATTCACGAAGTTGCTTTAGGAAACTTTGAAAAAGCTTACGAAATTATTTCTGAATCTTCTTCACTTCCTGCAGTTTGTGGTAGAGTTTGCCCACAAGAAACTCAATGTGAAATGAAATGTACAAGAGGTGTTGCTCCAGGAAGCGAACCAGTCGCTATTGGTAGACTTGAAAGATTCGTTGCTGACTATCATAACGCTCACGCTGAAGATAAACCTGTTGAAATTAAGAAAAACGGCCATAAAGTCGCTGTTATTGGCTCAGGTCCTTCCGGATTAACATGTGCTGGTGACTTAGCTAAAAAAGGCTATGATGTAACAGTATTTGAAGCTTTACACCTAGCAGGTGGCGTTCTTGTTTATGGTATTCCTGAATTCAGATTACCAAAAGCTATTGTTCAAAAAGAAGTTGATGGCTTAAAGAAACTCGGTGTTAAAGTTGAAACCAATATGGTTATCGGCAGAGTTATTACTATCGATGAATTGCAAAAAGAATATGGCTTTGAAGCTATTTTCATCGGAAGCGGTGCTGGTTTACCAAACTTCTTAGGTATTCCAGGTGAAAACTTAAATGGTGTTTATAGTGCTAACGAATTCTTAACCAGAACAAACTTAATGAAAGCTTATAGACCAGATTCTAATACCCCAATTGAACACCCAAAAAGAGTAGCAGTTGTCGGTGGCGGTAACGTTGCAATGGATGCTGCTAGATGTGCTCTTAGACTTGGTGCAGAACATGTCTATGTTGTTTATAGAAGAAGTTTAGCTGAACTTCCTGCAAGAAAAGAAGAAGTTCACCACGCAATGGAAGAAGGAATTGACTTCTCAACACTTTTAAGAAATCCAGTAGAAATTTCTGGTGATGAAACGGGTTTAGTTAACAAGATGAAAATCGAAGTTATGGAACTTGGTGAACCAGATGCTAGTGGCAGAAGAAGACCAGTCGGTACAGGTAAATATGAAGAACTTGATGTTGACTGCGTAATTATTTCAATTGGTACTTCTCCAAACCCATTAATTAAACATACAACTGAAGGTCTTGAAACAAACCCACATGGTTGTATTATTACTAAAGGCGAATCAGGTTTAACATCACGTCCACATGTTTATGCAGGTGGTGATGCTGTTACTGGTGCTGCAACTGTTATTTTAGCTATGGGTGCTGGTAAACATGCTGCTAAAGCTATTGATGAAGAACTCATGGGTAATAAATAATAAATTTAAATAAAATAATTAAAATAAAAATCGATACCGAACTTAATAAGCGGTATCGATTTTTTTAAAGAGAGATTATAGCAACTTAACTTTATGTTCTAATAGTACTTTAGAATCTTCTTTACCCCAAATAGAGGCTTGTACTTCGCCAATATGGAACTTATTTAACATAACTAAGCACATTCTAGATTGACCAATTCCTCCTCCAATACTTAAAGGTAATTTGTCTTCAAGTAAAGATTTATGGAAAAATAAATCTTTTCTTTCTTCGTATGTATTAGTTAGTTTTAGTTGATTAATTAATGCTTTCTTATCAACTCTAATTCCCATTGATGAAAGCTCAACTACGTCATTTAAAGGTGGATAATATAACAAAATATCTCCATTAAGAGACCAATCATCATAATCTGGTGCTCTTAAATCGTGTGGTTTACCATCTCTAAGTTTAGAACCAACCCCAATTACAAAGATGGCACCATGAGTTTTTGCAAATTCTTTTTCTCTTTCTCTTGGATTGAGTGTTGGATATAATTCAAGCAATTTTTTAGAAGTAATAAAATGGATATTTTCAGGGAAATAGTTAGTTAAACTAGGATATTTTTTAATTACCTGGTTATTAATCTTTTTTATTACTGAATAAATTTGTTTAACTGTTCTTTTTAAGTAAGTTAAGGTTCTATCTTCTTTAGAAATTACTTTTTCCCAGTCCCATTGATCAACATAAACTGAATGGATATTATCTAAAAGACTT
Source organism: uncultured Bacilli bacterium (assembly GCA_944369075.1). Taxonomy (GTDB): domain Bacteria; phylum Bacillota_I; class Bacilli_A; order RFN20; family CAG-826; genus Onthovivens. The sequence goes on along the minus strand of CALVXK010000002.1, from coordinate 42,105 downwards.
TCATCTTTTCTAATAGCGTTCATATCAGTATAAATTCCTTTATGAAGTGGAAAATTATATCTTGCTAAGGCTAATCTTTTCCGTTTTGCAAGAGATTGAACAATTTCAACGTTTTCATTCAAATATGAAATTTTAAACTTAACTGATTCTTCCACGCCATTTAAATCATCGTTGATTCCGGTATTTGAAAGAGTGAAAATAGGAGCACTTAGCCTTATTAAATCTAACTTTTTTCCAAGTTCATTTTCAAAGTTATCTTTAATAAGCTTAATTGCTTTTTCGGTTTCGATTGAGTCTAATATTGGCTCATATTTATTTTCAAGTAAGTAAGGTAAATTTTTAATCATGGTGATATTATAAACCAAGAATAATTTTTTGATAATTTTATTTAAAATGTTTTAATAGGTGTTAAAATTAATGTAGTTATGAAATACGTTTTAGATGCTTCGACAATGAAAGAAGCTGATCAATACACTATTTTAACTTTGAATATTCCTTCTTTAAAGTTAATGGAAAATGCAGGAGAAGCAATATTTTCTTATATTGAAAACAGTATATTTGATTCAAAAAAATATAGTTATCTTATTTTAACTGGAAGCGGTAATAATGGAGGAGATGGTTTTGTTGTTGCGAGAAAACTTTTAGAAGATAACTATAATGTAAATGTTTTTGAGGTATATAAGGCTAAAAGTAATGATTGTTTATATAATAAAAAGTTATTTAAAAAAGAAACAATAAGCGATGCTAATCTTTTAGATACATTAATTGATGAAAATACAATTATTATTGATGCTATTTTTGGTTATGGTTTAAATAAAAATTTAGATGAATATTGTAGTTCTTTATTAAATAAAATTAATTTAATGGTGAAGAAACTTGTAATCGCTGTTGATATAGCTAGTGGAATTAACTCTACTACAGGATTAAAGATGAATGAAGCTTTAGTAAGTGATGTTACTTTGACTTTAGGAGAGACTAAACTTGGTTTATTTATTAATGATGGGAAAGATTACAATAAAAATGTTGTTAGACTTGATATTGGTATATCTTTAATTAAAGATAAATTAGATACCTATATAAAAATACTTGATAAAGAAGACTACAAAGATCTATTTGTTAAAAGAAAAGAAAATTCGAATAAAGGTAGTTATGGAAAGGTTAGTTTAATAGGAGGAAGCAAATTAACTCCTGGAGCTTTAAAACTTTCTTTATTAGCTTATTCATCTTTAAGACTAGGAGTGGGTTATAGCGAAATTTGTTTTCCATCGTCATTAAAAAATTTTTATGATTTAGAAACTCCTGAAATTATTTATCATAAATTAAAATCTAAAATCAATGGTTCTATTAGATATAACAAAAAAGATTTAAGTAAATTACTTAAATCTAAAGTAGTAACAATAGGGATGGGAATTGGAGTTAGCAAAGATGTTTATAAGATTATTAAATATTTCTTGCTTAGCTATAAAAATACTTTAATTATTGATGCCGATGGACTAAATTCTTTAGCTAAATATGGAATCGATATTTTAAAAGAAAAGCGAGAATGTTCGGTTATTTTAACTCCTCACGTGAAAGAATTTGAAAGATTAAGTGGCTATAAAGTAAACGAAATAAAGTTAAATAGAGTTAAATTTAGCGAAGAGTTTGCTTCGAAATATAATGTAATTTTAGTTTTAAAAGATAACGTTACACTAATTACTTCGCCAACAAAAGAAAAATATTTAAATATTAATGGAAATTCTTCTTTAGCTAAAGGAGGAAGTGGAGATCTTCTTTCAGGAATAATATCAGGATGTGCTGCTTTAGAAAGTAATGAAAAATTAGTTAAAAAAGTAGCACTTGGATCTTATTTATTAGGTAGAGCGGATGAAATTGCACTTGCTAAAGGGAATTATAACGAATATTCCTTATTAGGAAGCGATATAGTCAAATATTTAAATGATGCAATAAATGAAATAATAAATTAAATTCGAGGATAATTTATGAAAAAAAGTATTAATCCAAATAACATAGATTATGAAAATTTAGAGAATAATAGCTCTAATAAAAATGTTAGTGTTAAAAAAGATAAAATCGGATGGAGAAAATGGCTTGTTTTCATTCTAGTTGGTTTTGCTGGACAAATGGCCTGGAATGTTGAAAACATGTATTTAAGTAAGTTTTTATTTTATCTAGGTTATTCAAATTACCATTTAATGACAACAATAACTGTTATTGTAAGTGCTATTATAGCCTTTTTAGCAACATTTATAATGGGGGCATTAACTGATAAATTAAATAAAAGAAAAATATTTATTTCAGTTGGATATATTTTGTGGGGTATTTCTACAGCTACTTTTGGTTTAATTGATGTAAATAACATCCATGTTTTGTTCCCTTTAGCTAATGCTGGCCTTGTTGCTTCAATATTTGTAATTATTATTGATGCAGTAATGACTTTTATTGGTTCAACTGCAAATGATGCTTCTTTTAACTCCTATGTAACAAGAGAAGTAAGTGATCAAAATAGAGGTAAAGTTGAAGGAGTTTTATCAATATTACCTCTTATTGCAATGCTTTTAATTTTCGGTGTCCTTGATGCACCTTTAGCTCAACAAGGAAAATGGTTAGAATTTTTCTTTATTATTGGTGGAATTGCTTTAGTTGTTGGAACATTATCTTTATTCTTAATTCCAAAAGAAACAAATAAAAAAGAAGACTATAAAAATAATAAGAAAGATGGTTATTTTAAAACTTTAATTAGCGGTTTTAAGATTTCTACAATAAAACAAAATAAATTGCTCTACTTAAATTTAATATCTTATTTAGTTTTTGGTATTGCAACACAAGTATTTTTCTCATATATGATAGTTTATTTTCAAGAGTCACTTGAGTTAACTGGAAATACATTTACTATCATAATGGGATTAGTATTAATTATTGGATCAGCTTTAACTGTTTTAGCAGGATTTTTAATGGATAAAGTTGGAAAAAATGTAATGCTTATTCCAACGATGGTTATCTTGTTTATTGGTTGTTTACTTATTTACTTTTTAAACAAGAATTCAAGCATATATTTAATATTAGTTGCTGGAATTATCATGATTTTTGGCTATATTTTTGGTGGGACTGTTTTAAATGCTATTGTAAGAGATAAAGTACCTAAATCAAAAGAAGGTGTTTTTATGGGAGTGAGAATGCTTTTTGCTATAACTCTCCCTATGGTTATTGGTTCTTTAATTTCTAATTATTTAATCGATAATTTTTATACAGAGACCTATGTTGATGCTTCGACCAACGAAGTATTAAAACTTCCTCCAGCAATTATATGGCTTGTAGGCGGAATTATTGCTTTAATTGCTATTATTCCTATCGTTATTTATTTAATTTACGATAAAAAAGATAGAAATAATAAGAGATTAAATAATACAAAAAATAATGGTTTAACATCTAATCAAGATGTTTCAATGTATAAATTTGATGAAATTAATTTGCCTTTAAAAGAACATCCTAACCCATATTTTAGAAGAGATCAATATTTATCACTTAATGGTATTTATGATATTGAAATAAGTAAAAGCGAAGAATTTCCTGAAACTTATCATGATAAAATATTGGTTCCTTACTCCATTGAATCTCCTTTAGGTGGATTAAATAAACTCGTAACTCCAGATGATATTATTTATTATCATAAAGAGATTAAAATTGATCCATCAATAATGGATGAATCAGTTATATTGAACTTTTTGGGGGTCGATCAAGAGGTAGAAGTCTATATTAATAAAAAATTAGTTGCTACTAATTGTTCAGGATACACCTCATTCAAAGTTAATATTAAAGAATATATTCCTGATGATAATAGTTTTGAGTTAATTTTGAAAGTTAACGATAAAACTGATAATTGTTCTTTTTCACGTGGAAAACAATCTCTTCTTAGAGGTGGAATTTGGTACACTTCAACTAGTGGGATTTATAAACCAATTTATTTAGAGTTTACTAAAAAGGATTATATTATTTCTTCAAGAATCGAAGGTGACCCATCTACTTTCTCACTTAAAGGAAAAATAGAAACATCTAGCGAGGGAGATGTAAAAATTAGATTTAACAACAAAGATTATTATGTAAAAGGTAACGTAGATTTCATAATAAAAGTTGATGAAGTTAAACTTTGGTCGGTTGAAGAACCTAATTTATATGATTTAGATCTAGAATTTAAAGGAGATGTAGTACATTCTTCTATTGGTTTTAGAAAAATAGAAATCAAAAAGGTTAATAATAAAATTGGACTTTATTTGAATAACAAAGAGATTTTATTAAAAGGAGTACTTGATCAAGGGTATTATTATGGAGGCAATTTAACTCCAGCAAGTTATGATGATTACTTAAAAGATATCCAAAATTTAAAGAAACTTGGATTTAATACGATTAGGAAACATATTAAATATGAAATCCCAATGTTTTATTATTACTGTGATAAAGAAGGCATGCTTGTTATTCAAGATATGATTAATGGTGGCGACAAATATGATAATAAAGTAGTAGCTTCACCTAAAGCCTTTTTATCAAAGACTGATAATAATATTGATAAAAATTATGCTATGTTTGCTAGGATGAATGAAAAAGGTAGAGAAGAATACTTAAAAACCTCATCCTTTATTATTTCTTCACTTGCTTCATCTCCATCAGTAATTATTTACACTTTATTTAATGAAGGTTGGGGACAATTTGACTCAACTACAATCTATAATTATTTTAAAGATAAAGATGACAATCATCTTTATGATACAAATAGTGGTTGGTATGATAATTCTCATTCTGACTTTTATTCAAAACATAATTATTTTTTACCTATTTATAACTTTAAAGATAAAGAAAACAAAAGAGCATCAATTCTTAGTGAGTTTGGCGGATATTCATTGTTTTTAAAAGATCATTTTTATGGAAAAGACAAATTTGGTTATCGTTATTATAATTCATCTAAATCTTTATCAAAGGCTTATAAGAAATTACTTAAAAAGGTGACTAAAAACTTCTTAAAAAAAGATGGAGTTGGTTTTATTTATACTCAGTTAAGTGATGTAGAAGATGAATTAAATGGGCTTTTCACCTTTGATAGAAAGGTTTTGAAAATTGACGAAGAAACATTAATTTCAGCTAATAAAGAGGTTGATAATTTATTAAAATAATTTGTTTCTTTAAAGCATAATTCTTGGTAGAATATAGAGGTTATTTAGGGAGTAGCTTTTAGGTTATTTTCGACAAGCACGGTTTAGTTATAAATCCGGAATTAGCCAGAAGAATATTCTTAGCAAGACTAAATATTATTAATATTAGGAGACTATATGGAGAATAGTGAAAATCGTGTTGTAGCCTTCGAAACATTGTCTGCAAATGATACAGTTAAATACTTATCAAGCGATGCTGAGAAAGGTTTAAGTAGCGAAGAAGCTAAAAAAAGACTCGAAAAGTATGGTCCAAATAAGTTACAAGAAAAGAAAAAGAAGAACATTTTCTTAATTTTCTTATCTCAACTTGCTGACCCTATGATTTATGTTCTTTTTGCTGCAGTTCTTGTTACTTTAATTATTTCAATCATCGATGTTATGCAAGGTCAAGAGGGTGACTGGGCTGATATTATCATTATTTTAATTGTCGTTTTACTTAACGCAATTATTGGTACAGTCCAAGAAAAGAAAGCTGAGACTTCGCTTGAAGCGCTTAAGAAGATGTCTTCACCAGAGTCTACAGTTATAAGAGATGGCAAAAGATTTAAAGTCAAGAGTGAAAATTTAGTTCCTGGAGATATTGTCGTTCTTGAAGAAGGCGATACTATAGGTGCTGATATTCGTTTAATTGAAGCTATAAACTTAAAAGCTAACGAATCTTCTTTAACTGGTGAATCTGTTCCGGTTGATAAAAAATCGGACATGGTATTTTCTCAAAGTGTAGCAATTGGCGACCAAGTTAACATGGCATTTATGTCTACCCCAGTTACTTATGGTAGAGGTAAAGGTATTGTTGTTAATACCGGTATGAAAACACAAATCGGAAGAATTGCTGGTGCTTTAGATAACCAAGAAGAAGAACAAACTCCTTTACAAAAGAAATTAGCTCAACTTTCAAAAATTTTAGGTATTTTAACCTTAATTATTATTGTTGTGGTTCTTATAGCTGATATTATCTGGCTAGCTGTTGATGGAAAAATTACAAGTGTTGATGGATGGATGGAATCAATCCTTTCTTCAATTGCTTTAGCAGTTGCTGCAATTCCTGAAGGCTTACCTGCAGTTGTAACTATTGTTCTAGCTATTGGTGTTAGAAGAATGGTTAAAGCAAATACAATCGTTAGAAAGCTTCCTTCAGTTGAGACTTTAGGTGCTGTCAAAGTCGTTTGTAGTGATAAAACAGGTACTTTAACTCAAAATAAGATGACTGTTGTTGAAGCATATTTACCTGGCAAATACTTCAAAATTGAAGATTTTAATAAAGATAATGCTAATAGCTTAAATTTACTTGCTAGAGGAATGTCTTTATGTTCAAACGCAACTGTTGATGAAGGCCTTTATGGTGATCCTACTGAAATTGCCTTAGTTGCTTTTGCTAACGTTTTCAATTGGCATAAGAAAGACCTTGAAACAGCTGAACCAAGATATGATGAACTTCCATTTGATAGTGTTAGAAAAATGATGTCTACACTTCATAAAGAAAAAGATGGAACTTCAATTCAATTTACAAAGGGCGCACTTGATTCAATTCTTGCACATACAAAGTTTATCCAAGATGGAGATAGTGTTAGAGAAATCAAAAAAGAGGATTTAGATGAAATCGAGAAAGCTAATAGCTATTTCTCATCAAAAGCTCTTAGATCTCTTGCTCTTGCATATAAAAAAGGTGATAAGATTGAAGAAGACAGTTTAATCTTTGTTGGTCTTGTCGCTATGATCGATCCTCCTCGTCCTGAAGCTAAAGGAGCAGTTAAAAACTTTAAAGGAGCTGGTATTACAACTGTTATGATTACTGGTGACCATAAAGATACTGCTTATGCAATTGCTAAAGACTTAGGAATTGTTGATGATATTAAAGAATGTATGACAGGTAAAGAAATCGATGCTTTATCTGAAGAAGAATTAAAAGAAGTAGTTAAACACGTTAGAGTATTCGCTCGTGTTTCACCAGAAAATAAAACAAGTATTGTTAAAGCATTTAAAGCTAACGGAAATATTTGTGCTATGACTGGGGATGGTGTTAATGATGCCCCTTCTTTAAAAGCAGCTGATATTGGTATTGCAATGGGTATTACAGGAACAGACGTTGCTAAAGGTGCAGCTGATATGGTTCTTACTGATGACAACTTTGCTTCAATTGAAAAAGCTGTTGAAGAAGGAAGAGGAATTTATGCTAACATTAAAAAGACTGTTTTATTCTTACTTTCTTGTAATATGGGTGAAGTTTTTGCAATGTTCTTTATGATTTGCGTTGGCTTCCCTGCACCACTTATTGCAATTCACTTACTTTGGGTTAACTTAATTACTGACTCATTACCTGCTATTTCATTAGGTATGGATCCAAAAGACCCTCTAAACATGAAAGATAAACCAAGAGATCCAAATGAATCAATATTCGCTCATGGCGGATATGGTGTCATGTTTGGCTATGGCTTAGTAATTGCTGGAATTACAATTGCTGGCTTCTTACTAACTGCTGTACACATTTTTGATCAAAATGGTTGGGAACTTACCTATGAAGCACTTAAAAATTTAAGTGACCCATTATATGGAAATACATTACATCACTGTCAAACTGTTGCCTTTACAGTATTAGCTGTATCACAACTCTTCCATATGTTAGGTATGTCCAATATTAGAAGATCATTTGTACATGTCTTTACAAATAAGAACTGGATGATGCTTTTAGCATTCGTCGTTGGTCTTGCATTACAACTTTTAGTTGTCGAAGTACCAATCTTTAATGATTTCTTCTCAACACATAATTTTGATGGATTTGAATGGATTATTACTGTTTGCTTAGCTATAGTTCCATTGATTATTCATGAGATTAGCGTGTTCTTCATGCGGATAAGAAGAAAAACTAGTAAGGCATAGAAAACTTTTATTAAATAATTAAGCGGTTTTCAAATTTGGAGCCGCTTTTTCTTTTTTATATAAGGGTCTATAATTATTGATATGAATTTAATTGGTACAAAAAATTTATATACTCAAAGATTATTGTTACGTAGATTTACTCTTAACGATGCACAAAGTATGTTTGAAAACTACTGTCATGACGAAGATATTTGTAAATATTTAACTTGGAATCCTCATAAAGATATTGATGAAACAAAGGAACTTTTAACAGACGTTTTTACGAAATATAACGATACGACATATAGATGGGCAATTACTTTATTAGATAATCCCGATAAAGGCGTAATAGGCTCCATAGACATGGTAAAACTAGATGTAGAAAATGGTGTTGCTGAGTTTGGATATTGTGTTTCTAAAGAGTTTTGGAATAAAGGCATAATGACTGAAGCTTATAAAACTGTTATCGAATTTTTCTTCAACGAATTAAAAGGTTTAAAAGTCGAATCATGCTTTCAAATTGGTAATTTTGCAAGCGAACAAGTTATGATAAAGTGTGGTCTGAAAAAGAGCGGCAGAAGAGAAGAAGCAACTTTGCCGCTTAAAAATAAAAAGGTAATCATACAATATTACTATATTGATAAGATTACCTTTGTAAATAATAATTATTAATTAAATCTTGATATTTTTATCTTCGATTTGTTCTTTGTATTGACTTAATTGTTCACCAATATTTAATTCTTTGAATTGGTTTGTATATAGTTTATGATAGTATCCTTTTTTCTCCATTAATGTTTTATGATTGCCATCTTCAACAACTACACCGTCTTTCATTACAAGGATTCTATCAGCATCAACAATTGTAGATAATCTATGTGCAATAATTAATGATGTTCTTCCAACAAGCATCTTATTGATTGCGCCTTGAATATCATGTTCAGTCTCTGTATCAATGGAAGAAGTTGCTTCATCTAAAATCAAGATTTTTGGATTTCTAATAATTGCTCTAGCGAATGATATTAGTTGTTTTTGACCTTGAGATAGTTCGTTACCACCATCTCTTAAATATGTATCATAACCATTTTTTAATGTAAGGATGAAGTTATGGATATCAAGTTTTTTACATACATCGACAATCTCTTCATCAGTAGCATTTAATCTACCATATCTAATATTATCTTTAATTGTTCCTTTAAAGATAAATGGTGCTTGTTGTACATAACCAATATTTGATCTTAACCAGCCAACGCTTCTATCTCTATAATCTACATTGTCAATTAAGATTTTTCCTTTACTTGGCTCATAAAATCTACATAATAGGTTTACTGTAGTAGATTTACCCGATCCAGTTTCACCAACAATAGCTAATGACGTGCCCTGATCAATATGAATATTTAAATCATGAATAACCTCAATACCTTCGTTATATGAGAATGAAACGTGGTCAAATTTAATATCGCCATTTAATGGTTCAAAGTTTTCGGTTTTGTTATGGAATAAATCGCCATACTTTGCAATAACTTCAGGCTTATCAACGAGAGTTGGAACAGTGTTGATTAACATAAATAATTTTTCAACACTTGCTTGAGTTGCCATTAAATCGGAGAAAATCTCGGCAAATTGTCTAATTGGGTTATAAATATGAGAAACGAATTGAATAAATAAGACAAGAAGCGCAGCACTTGTTAATGTATCGCTTTTAATTCCTAAGAATGGAAAAACTAAGATAATTAATGCTGTAGTTAAGTTAGCTAAAAAGTCGACTGCAGGCCAGAACATACCAGATATTCTTTGAGTCTTTAGTCTTTTTTTACGAATATCATTAGTAATTTCGCCGCATTCTTCTTTAACTGTTTCTTCTATTGCCATAGTTTTAATGGTTTTATTACCATTAATCGATTCAGCAAGCCAGCCAACAAAATAAGAATAAGCATTACGGGCAATTCTAGAATATTTAAGAATAAGTTTTTCAAATATCATAACAACAACAAATATTAATGGAGTTGTTGCTAAGACAATAAGTGAAAGTAACCAAGATTGAGTGAACATTGTAATAAGAGTAAAAACTAATGACATAGCAATTTGGAATACTCTTAATACCGAGTTAGATAAAACTTCAGAGATAGATGCTGCATCGTTATTTAAACGAGCAATCAACCATCCTGAAGGAGTTTTATCGAAATAAGAGAATGATAATTCTTGAATTCTTTTAAAAGCGTCTTTTCTAAGTTCGGTCATAATTTTCATCTCAATGTAGTTCATAGAGAAGAATAAGCCGAACATAGCAAAACTTCTAATGATCATTAATGAAAAAGAAAGAATTAAATAATCTCTAAATGTTAAAGCAAATTCAATACCAAGAATTTTTGGTTTTAATATAACTTCCCAAATAGGAACGTTGCCTCCAACAAGTGTTCCGCCATTTTCATTAAAAGCAGAAATTAAGGCTGCACTAGAAGATGGAGTATAAGAAGAATCATAGAAGGCTTGATAAAGCATACATACAAGTAAAACTATGACGATTGGCCAAAGTTTCTTGATGTATTTAAAGGCTTTAACCCAAACAGAAAAGTCTAATTTACTAGTAATATTGCCTTCTTCTACGTATGCGCTTGCCATAAATTACTCCATTTTGGTTTGTATCTTATAAATTCTTTGATACATACCTTCTTTATTTACTAAATCTTCGTGTTTGCCAATAGCTTCGATTCTACCGTTATTTAAAACAATAATTAAATCAGCATCTTTTGCTGTAGCAATTCTATGAGTGATAATCAAAGTTGTTGACTTTGTATCTCTATTTTTAAGTTCTTGACGAATGTTATAATCTGTTTCGGTGTCAACAGCACTTAAGGAATCGTCAAAAATTAAAACTGGTGAATTTAGAATTAAGCTTCTTGCTATTGCAACTCTTTGCTTTTGTCCTCCAGAGAGAGTAGTGCCTCTTTCTCCAACAGGTGTATCATATCCTTTTTCGAATTTCTTAATAGAACTATGAATTTGAGAAATTTTTGTTGCTCTTCTAATATCTTCTTCAGTAGCGTCTTTTTTACCAATAATTAAATTTTCTCTTACAGTTTTTGAAAATAAAAAAGGTTCTTGAAGAATTAAAGCAATATTTTTTCTAAGCCATGCTTTTTGAATTGTTCGAATGTCATGGCCATCAATTTTAATTTCTCCTGATGTGTAATCGTATAATCTATTTAATAAATATGCTAAAGTGGATTTACCAGAACCCGTTTTACCCATAATAGCAACAGTTTGACCAGGCTCAATTTTAAGAGAAATATTATCTAAAGCATGTTTAACTGGATCATCTGGGAAAGAGAAAGATACATTATTAAATTCAATAGCACCTTTAATCTCAGGTTTTTCTCCAGAATAAATGTCTTCCATTGGTTCATCTAAAATAAGATTAATTCTTTCAACAGCAGCATAAGCTCTAGCAACGTTTGATAAAATTGTAGCTAAATCTCTAATTGGCCAAACAATTAAGTCGGCAAAGTTAAAAGCAATAACCATTGTACCAACTGTGATGCCTATAGTTGGGTCGATAGCGTGTTGATATGCAAAATAGAAACCAACGACTGTTGTTAAAAGAATTTGGCCAAAGATAAAAATATCACTCGATGCAAAGAAGAATGCACTCATTTTTCTCCAATGTAAGAATTTTTTCTTATAATCAGCAATATATCTATCAAAGTCTTTGATTTCATATGCTTCATTATTAAAAGCTTTAACAATTCTTACAGCAGCAAGGTTTTCTTCAACTTTTGAAGTCATCTCACCTTCACTATCGTCTGTTTTTCTATATCTTCTTCTAACTTCTTTAATTAAGAAGAAAGAGTAGACGAACATGATAGGCATAAGAGCCATTGTAACTAGAGCAATTTGCCAAGAGGAGATAAATAATATAATTAATGATAGTAAAACAATGAAAATACTATAGAAAATTGAATACATGTGATCTGTTAGGAATCTTCTAAAAACATCTTCATCTCTTGTACATGTTTGTAAGATATCGCCGTTTTTCATACTCTTTATTGTAGAATATGAAAGCCTTTCAACTTTATAGAATAATGCATTTTGTAGGTTTTGACCCATCATAGTTGATGTATACGCTCTATAAATAAATCTATAAGCGTTCAATCCTTCGCTTAAAACAGCAAAGACTAAAATAATAATTGAGAAAATCCATGTGTTAGAGGTTAAAAGTTCATAACCGCCGAAAGCATCAAAAAATAGTTTTTCTAAAATGTCCATGTTTTCATATGGTTCAAGATTAATAGCGTCAATTAACGCTTTAGTTGTGTATGTCCCAAGGACATAGAAAAATAAGGCTATAAAAAGTAAAAAGAAGTAAAAATAATATCTAAATTTTACTCCTTTCATCATAATATTTTTGGCTTTCGATATCTTGCTCATAATTAAAAAGTTTAATACATAATTTTAATAAGTCAATTTAAATTTATCTATGTTATACTATTAACCATGGACAAGAAAAAAGAAGACTTAAATATCGAATCCGAAAAGAAAGAAGTAGATGCTGATAAAGATAAAGAATCCTCAGAAAATAACCAAGAAAATACAAAAAAAGATAAGAAAAAATCTGTTGTTAAATATATTATTTATTCTCTTATTGTTTTAGTTATTACTGGTGTTGTTCTTTGGATATCTTTAACGCAGCCAATTTCTGCCGATGATTCGACCAAAGTTTATGAAAAAATACCTTACTTCATTCAAAACATGAATTATAGCTATTTGGCCTTGTTTGTAGGAATGGTATTTTTAGGATTTTTAATTAATGCTTTTATCATGTTTTTGTACGCAAAAATGTATGCAAAGCATTATAAATTTCACCAAGCTTTAGCAATTCAAGCTAATGATTATTTTTATTCGTCAATCACTCCTGGAGCTTACGGCGGAGAAATTGCAAAAGTATTTGTATTTAAACAACAAGGAATTGAGATTTCTAATGCTGCTTCAATGATGGTAATGAATTTTATTATTTATCAAACATCATTAATTACAATCGGTTTGATTTCACTTATCTTTAGATTTGATGTAGTTATGTCAATTCCAGCTTTCCCAATTGAAATTGTCATTGATGGTAAGCCACTTCCTGATATTCCTTTCTATATTTTTATTATCTTGGGGTTTATTTTGAATGTTCTTACTATTTTACTATTGTTTTTAATGTCTTCATCAAGAAGACTTCACAACTTTGTTATTAATCATCTTATAAATTTTTTAGGAAAGATTAAATTAGTAAAACATCCTGAGCAAAAAAAGGAACAACTTACAAAACAAGTTGAAAATTATCGAATAGAATTAAAAAGATTAAGATCAAATCTACCTTTTGCAGTGGTATTGTTTGTTATTACTTTTATTTCTTCCGTTGTTGGAGCAACTTATCCATTTTTTGCTGGACTTACATTAAATGGCTTTGTTGGAATGGACAATGTTGATTATGTTGCGAAATTCTTCGATTGTATATTCTTTTCTAATTTCCATCAAATGGTTACAGGTCTAGTACCTATTCCAGGTACAGCAGGTATTTCAGAATATGTATTTGATAGACTTTTTGGTCCATCAGGACATTATTTTTCTGAAACATTCTATTCGATTGGTGGTGCTAACTTATTAGTTGTTTTCTGGAGATTAGTTACTTTCTATTTACCATTCTTAGTATGCGGAATAGTTTCAGCAACATATAAATCAAGAGGAATTAGGCAATCGGATAGACTCGTACCTATTTTAAATAAAACCAATACAATGACTATTAGTTTTGAAACTATTGATGAAAGAAAGCTATCGCTTGAAGAGCAAATTAAACAAAAACAAGAAAAGAAAGATTTAAAAGAGAAAAAGAAAGATGAAAAAAATATTAATAACGTAGATAAAGAGGAATGAGATGAATATTGCTTTGTTTTCAGACACATATTATCCAGAAATAAATGGGGTTGCAACCTCGGTACATTCCCTTTTTTTACTCTTAAATAAAATGGGTCATAATTGTTATGTTGTAACGACTACTAATTCGAAATTTACAACATTTAAAGATAAGGTTATTGGAATTCCGGGCTTAACTTTAAAACAACTTTATGGATATCGTGCCGCCTTTATTTTTAATGAAAAAGCATTTAAATTGTTAAAATCTTTAAATTTAGATGTAATTCATGTTAATACCGAATTTGGAATAGGTATCTTCGGTTCAACCGTTGCTTCAAAGTTAGATATTCCAGTAGTCTATACTTATCATACAATGTATGAAGATTATACTTATTATGCTACTAAGGGCTACTTTGATAGATTTTCTAAGTGGGCAATAAGGGAAATTTCTAGATCTAATATTGCAAATGCTACTGAAATTATAGTTCCAAGTCAAAAAACAGAGATTTATTTTAGGTCAATAGGCATTGAAAAAACTATCAATATTGTTCCTACGGGATTTGATTTTTCTCGATTTAAATTAAATGATGAAGAAAAAGAAGAATCGTTAAAAATTAAAGAAAAACTTGGATTAAGTGATAAAAAAGTTCTTTTATGTTTAGGAAGAATTGCTCAAGAAAAAAGTTTTGATGTTATTATAAAAGGCTATAAAAACTATTTAGATAAATATAAAGATGATAAGACCGTCTTAGTTTTCGTGGGTGCTGGTCCAGATGAAGAAAATCTTAAGAAACTTGTAGAAGAATTAAATATAAAAGATCGAGTTATATTTGTTGGCAAGGTAAAACTTGATTATGTTCCTTTATATTATCATTTAGCTGATTATTTTTTGAATGCTTCAATAAGTGAAACACAAGGACTTACTTTTATGGAAGCAATGGCTGCTAGAGTTCCTATTTTAGCTAGATTTGATAATAACTTAATAAATGTTTTGGCAGATAAGGAAACAGGTTTCTTTTTCCAAGACACTGATGATTTTCCAGATAAACTAAATGAAATTTTAAATATGAAGAAAGAAGATTTAGAAATAATTAAAGACAATGCTTTAAAATCAATCGAGCCTTTTAGTGAAGAGGCTTTCTATAAAAATATTATGGGGGTTTATAACCGTGCAATCCGTAGAAACTGGTAAAACTGTTAAAATAAGCAAAATTAAAGTTAAAGACGATTATGTAATCATTGAATATTTTGTTGATGAAAAAAGAACTGCAAAATTAAAAGTTTTATATCAGGCATATGAAGATAATTACTTTTATGAAGGAGTTATTCCTGAAGAAACCTTTAAAAAATTAATTATTGATAATGCAAAGTATCAAATTAAAGCTTATGTAACTAATTTGATGATTAAAAAGCCATATTCTAAAAACGAGATAATTTATAAATGCAACGAGAAGTTTCCAAACAATATTGATTTAATATATGAAGTTTGTGACGATTTAGAGAAAAAACGTATTATCGATGATAAAGAATATGTTCAAACTTTTTTAGAGTATTTTAATTCTAATCTTTATGGAAAGTATTACATTATTAATTATTTTAAAAATAAAGGAATTGACGAAGAATATATTAATCAAATTAAATTTCTTGATAAAACCGAATGTGAGAAAGCAAAAAAATATTTCGAACTCATTAAAAATAAGTACGTTTCAAGCAATTATGTAAAACAAAAGAAAAAATTAAGTGAAACAATGCTTGTTCGTGGTTTTGATATTGAGGTGATAAATGAGGTTTTGTCCTCTTTAAAGCTTGATCCAACAATAGAAAAAGAGAATTTCGAAAAAGAATTAACTAAAGCAAAAGAAAAATTTAAGAATGATAAGGAAAAAGAAAATAGAATAATATCCTATATGGTCAATAGAGGATTTTCTTACGATGATGTTTCATCTTACTTAAATAAAGAAAAAGAGGAGGAAAGTAAAAATGATTAAAGATTTTAAAGTTGGTGATTCAGCTGATGGTTACTATTTAGTAAAAGTATGCTCCAAAGCAACAACTGCTGGTGGATCAACTTATTTTAATATTACTTTACAAGATTCAAGCGGTAGCATTGATGCAAAAAAGTGGAATGTGAATGAAGTTGATAATGAAATATTTGAAGCTGGCAAAATTGTTTATATTTATGGTGAAGTTACCGAATTTAAAGATAAGTTACAAGTTAGAATCACCGATGCTAATTTAATCGAAGATAAAAATTTTGATATGACAAAAGTTATTCCTTCATCAAAATTTAGCGAAAATGAACTTAAAGATAAAGTAAATTATTTTATTTCAACTATTAAAAATACTAATTTAAGTGCGATTGTTAAAACCATTATTAAAGAGCACAAAGATGCTTATTTAGTTTATCCTGCTGCTGTAAGAAATCACCACGATTATGCAAGAGGATTAATCGAACATACTGTTTCAATGTGTGAAGTTGCTGAATTTGTTTCAAAACATTATGAAGGCGTTAACTATGATTTATTAATTTCTGGATGTTTATTACATGATATTGGAAAAATTGTTGAATTAAGCGGGCCTGTTGCTACTCAATATACTTTTGATGGTAATCTTTTAGGCCATCTTTATATTGGTGCAAATTTAGTTTCGTTAACTGCTGAAAAACTAGGTATAAAAGGGAAAGATGTAACATTATTAGAACATTTAATTTTATCGCATCATGGAAAACTTGAGTTTGGTTCTCCAGTTACTCCTGCAACTAGAGAAGCTTTGTTACTTTCGATGATTGACGATATGGATGCAAAGATGAAAGTATTAGATAAGGCATTTGATCAAACAAAAAGTGGTGAATTTAGTGATAAAATATTTGCTCTTGATTCTAAATCTTATTATAAAGAATAATAAAATCGCTAAGGCAATGAAGTCTTAGCGATTTTGTTTTTATAAATTACCTTTAAATTTTTCAACGACTGATGGTAAGTTAATGTCGTGTTTAGGGTTATTTTCAATTTTAAATCCATCTGTTGCGTCATAACGTGGAATAACATGGACATGGAAATGTGGAATTGCTTGCCCAGCTGCAGGATAGCAATTAGTGATAATATTTACCCCTTTTGCACCTAAAATCTTAATATCAATTTGACCAATTCTTTGAGCAACATTCATGACATGAGCTAATAAATCTTTAGGTGTTGAAAGCATAGTTTCATAATGTTTTTTGGTAACAACTAAAGCATGGCCATAAGTTACAGGTGCATTATCAAGGAATGCAACGACATCGTCGTCTTCATAAATAATAGATGAAGGAATGACTTTATCGACAATTTTACAAAATACACAATTTGGATCAAAATTTTTCATATATTTATCCTCTTTTCTATATATTTAATTTTAGTCTAACTAATTAATTAAGTTAAGAAAAAACGCTATCAATTTTAAGTGATAGCGTTTTAAATTACTTATTAATCTTCTTCAAATAATTCAGGATATGTTGTTTCGAAGTAGTCATATACATCTTGATCGTAGTAATTAATATTAGATTGTTCAAGGTAATAGACTAATGCATTATTGGTGTAAGTTGTATCACTTGCAACAATATAGCCAATTTCTCTAGCATAATCTTCGATTTGTGCTTTTTCTTCGCTAGTAGTTTCAGGACCAATAGCAAGAGAGGAAAGAGAAACTTGATCTACAACTTCAATGATATAATAATCACTTTCATTGTTCCAAATAACTGAATCAATTGGGTTAGAATAAGGAATTTTCTTTAAGAATGTTGGACCTCCAACAGTGAATTGTTTTAAGAAGTAACCATCCATTGCAAAGTTTGTATTAGCATTTTTTGCAGTGGTGAATTCACTTGATAAACCATAAGAGAAGAGGTTATTAACAATATCGGTACTTCCAACATCGAATGATCCAGAATCACCCCAAGCATTTGTAATGTATGAAGTAGTTGATAAATTCTCAATTTTTGAATTTAAGCCTTCTTCTGGAGTATATGGAATGCCATCAATTTCAACAAATCCATCATATAAACTTGTATCATTTGTATATGGGTTATTTGTTAAATATGAGTAATCATCGATGATATCACCATAAAGTGAACCTTGATAGTGTGGATAATCGGCACCAGTTTTTCCATCAATATATGTTTGATATTCACTATCTAAAGTTGTTTGTTCTTCTCCAAATACTGCATCAGCAAGTTCTTTAGCTTGAGCTTTTGTTTCTGGATCTAAAGTTGATTCATCAGAATTTAATTGATTGTGATCACCAATCCAAGCTTCAATTAATGGAGTAAAGTCAACGTTTGATTCTGTTTCTTTAGATAAGAATCTATCGACAAACTCTGTCATCATTTGTTCGGCTTTATTGGAAGAATTGTTTGTTAACTTAATGAAATTTAAGTGTCTAGCTTGAGTTCTACCAATTGATTGGTATTGTCTTTCGAAAATGTAAGATTGAGTTAATAATTTAGACATAATGTCTGGAATAATTGAATTATTAATATAATCTACATAGTGGTAGAGGTGTAGTAATTGAGTATCACCTTCAATAATTGCTCTATAATCTTCATCTGGGTTATAGTCTCTTGTGACTAATTTACCAAATGTAAATCCTGCACTTTCAAATTCAGATCTGTTTTCACCGTTTTTATAATCTGGTGTGCTATATAATAAGGAAGGATCAATGGTTTGACCATTAGCATCATAAATTTTATACATTTTTTCATAAATTGATTTAGCGTATAAAGATTCATAGAAACGATTATTTTTTTGATAAGTAGCTACAACAGCTTCATCATAGATAGTTTTAACGATTTCTTTTTGAACAAGTTCAATATAATCATTAATTCTATTTTTATAATCATTAATATTTGCACTTGATGGTTCTTCTTCATATTGAACAGAATTTGAAGTTGATTCCCAGTTCCAATAGAATTTGTGATTTTGAACAAATTCAAGGATTTGAGAATCGCTTGGGTTTTCACCTAATTCTTCAATATAGACATTTCCATCCCTATTTACTTTATAAGTTCCAATATAAGCGTTTGCAATAGCTTCGCTAAGCATATCGCTTACACTTGAAGCATATGAATCACCGTTTTTAATAGTGTTGAAGATAGTGTTAATAGTGTTATTTTCAACTTCAATAGTTGCGCCACTTTGATCAACGACGATTGGATCGTCAGGATTTAATAAATTAGCACTAACTTTTGAACATGATGTAACAAGTAATGTAGCAGACAAGACTACTAAACCAATTTTTGCTTTTCTTTTCATAATCTTAATCTACCTCCATTATTCATTAGTTCCTGTTGAAGGATTAGCACTTGTTGTATAGTAACAAAGTCTTCCTTCACTATAATATTCAGGATCACCGAAGTGAATTGCACAAGTTTCTGGAATTAATCCCATTTGTCTTGCGTTTTCTTGTTCAATGATTGTGTTGTTATAATCGTTCCAAGAATCGATTAATTTTTGTTCGTTAGTTGCATCAACATTTAACATTGAATATTCGATATATTGATCAATTTTATCTTGAATAGCTTGGTTTGCAGCTTTGAAGTTTCCTTCTGTAACCCATTGGAATAATTGGAAATCTTTTTGAGTTGAAGTATAAGATTCATATTTATCTTTTAATGTTGAAACTCTTTCGTTATAGCCTTCAACAGATAATGTTAATGAGTTATTAACATATGTTGTAATTTGATTTCCGTTTTCATCAGTTGGGAAGTCTGGGTTGTAATATTTATCACCAGTAGAAGGATCAACACCGTTTTGAGTAATTGGAGTTAATGGTGCGTAGTAAGCATTAAGTGGAGTATCATCTGTTGTTGTTTCAAGAGCTGATTTTTCAATGACAACAAAGTGAATACCTGCATTACTTGTTTCGGATCTAGAAACTAAAATTGGGTTTCCTTTTTCATCGCAAAGAACAGGGTATTCTAAGCCAGGAATTTCTCTGAAGTGATTTGCTTCACTTGTTCCTTCTGCAAAATAAGGTTCGGTATTTAGTTTATAGTTACCATCAGCATCAATATCAGTTTTAACGGTAGCTCCAGTGTCGGTATAAGTGTAATCATTAGTTGGATCGCTAGAATCAACTTTCATATTAGTAATAAATGAAACGTTATGAGAGTTGAAATACTTATTGAAAATAATATTTCTTGGGTAATAATCTGCGTTACCTTCGTTGACACTTAATTCTTGACCTGTTGTAGGATCAATGACACTTTCGGTGTTTTTATATTGATTTAATAAAAAAGCAGCTTCATATGGAATATAAGTAACACCAACGTGACTTAATTCTTGTTCAACGTTTTGTGGCATTGTAAATTGTTCAATACGAGCTCTATTTGTTTCGTTATCGATAACTGTCTCGTTAATTAAAGCATCGTAAGTATATACACCTAATTTAAATTCATTGATAAAAGAAGTATCAAGATCCATTAAGTGTTCACCAAGTGTTGCAGCACTAGCTGTATCATCACTCATTCTTCTTGCGATATCACCATAAGTATTTGTTGTTGTATTTGATCTAACAAGTTCATTAAGTAAATCGTAAATATCTTGAGCGTTAGTTGAAGAGATTTCACCTCTAGTATAATCGCTAGCATCAGCATCGACTTTGATTAAAATATCTCTAACATGGTATGGGACTTTTTTATTAATATATCCGTTTTCACCATAAACCATATTGAATTCATCGATATCTTCTTGTGAAGCTGTATCTTTGCTTGGATCCCATTGTTTGAATGTTTCATAGAATTCATCAGAAACTTTTTCTTTCATAGCAGTGGTTTCACATTGTAAATAGTATTGATGCTCTCTTTCTTCGACACTTAAATTATCACCCTTAATGTTAAGAGTGTTGATTAAGTAATCTTCCCAAGATGTATCTGCTTCATTAGCACTATCTTTTGCTTCAGCAACGTCTTGATTAGCGTCAGCTTGAACTTCGCTTAAATATTCATGGAATTTACCATTTTCATCTTCAAAGACTTTTCTTAAAGCAACTTCATACATAGCGTTATAATAAGCTTGTGCAGCCGTTGTTCCTTCTTGATTTAAATATCTATCAAGAACGTCTTGGGCTGTGATTTCACTTGTAGTAGATTCGCCATTAGGTGAATCATAGGTATAATCGATTACGAAGTCTTCTTTAGGGGAGATTCCGCAAGCGCTTAATGCTATGGATGAAAGGGCAGTTAATGCTAATATCATTGATTTAGTCGTTTTCTTCATATTTCGTCCTTCCGTATAGTCAAAAAAGTCTATTTTGCAATAGCGGTATAATTTTATACTATAAGTATAAAAGTTTCAATAAAGAATATTCGAGTTAAAATCTAAGATTTACAAGTGATATCGTTTGATAAAATAATGCTATTTTTATATAATTTTTTGGATTTAATAAGGAAATTATTTATGGAAAAGTTAGTAATAAAAGATCTTTGTGCAGAAGTAGAAGGAAATCAAATCTTAAAAGGTGTAAATCTAACGATTAATAAAGGTGAAACCCTCGCCTTACTTGGTCCTAATGGTCATGGTAAATCAACACTTTTAGCTGTATTAATGGGCAATCCTAGATATAAAGTTACTTCAGGAAGCATTGAATACGATGGAAAAGATTTATTATCTTTAAAGGTGGATGAAAGAAGTAAAGCTGGCTTATTTTTGGCTTTCCAAAATCCAGCCGAAATTCCAGGTGTAGTTAGCGCTGATTTTTTCAAAGGAGCAATTAATGCTCATCGTGATAATAAGATTAAATTATTTGAATTCTATAAAAAATTAGAAGATACATGTAAAGAGGTTAATCTCCCTTTTGATATGGTAAATAGAAATTTAAATGATGGCTTTTCAGGTGGAGAAAAGAAAAGAAACGAAATATTACAACTTTTACTTTTAAATCCTGATATTGCTATGCTTGATGAAATAGATTCAGGATTAGATGTTGATGCTATTAATATTGTTTCAAAATGCATTAATGCTCAAAAAGAATCTAAAAATACAGGTTTTTTAATTATTTCTCACTATGCTCGTTTATTTGAACTTGTTAAACCAGATAGAGCAGCGGTTATGATTAATGGAAGAATCGTAGAAGAAGGCGATGCTTCATTAATTTCAAAAATAGATAATGAAGGTTATGAATGGATTGAAAAAGAGTTAGGTATTCTTATTAAAAAAGAAGAAACTAATAAACCAATGAATAAGGTTTCAATCGGCGTTTGTGCAACAAAGGAAGTTATTAAAGATGTTAAATAAAGTGACCTCGTATTTTCTTGAAGGAGAAAGTAATTATAATGTCAATTTAAAGGATGAAAATCCTTCATCTTTTTTGCTTCAAGATAATTCAAACGTAACCTTAGATTTAGAGCTTTCTTCAAAAGAAAATAAGATTTATTTCAATTTAGGAAAGGATTCGAATTTAAACCTTAGAATTATAGTAAAACATGAAATTGAGAACGTAGAGTTACATGCAAATGTTTCACGTGGAACTAATTTTAATATCTATGTTGTTGATTTATTCAATAATTCAATTACTTTTAAAAGTATCGTTGACTTAGATCAGGAAAATGCTTCTTCTTCATTTCATTTAGGTGTTTTATCTAAAAACGACGAAAAGAAAAATTATGATATTTCTTTTAACCATAAGGTTGGAAGAACTTTTTCAGAACTAGATGCTTATGGGGTTAGTAAAGATTTGTCAATGATAAAGATAAATGGTACATCTCACATCTTTAAAAATAGTGTTAAAGCAAACGCTAACCAAAAAGCTAAAGTTATTGTTTTTGATGATGAGGCTAAAGCTATTGCCAATCCAATTTTAAAGATTGATTGTAATGATGTTATTGCTAAACATGCTTGTGCTATCGGCTCTTTAAAAGACGAGTATGTTTACTATCTTTTATCTAGAGGAATTTCTTTAAAAGAAGCAAGAAATTTAATAACTTTAGGATATCTTCTTCCTATTTCAAAACATTTTTCAAAAGAGGATGAAGAAAAAATTATCGGTTTAATTGAAGGAGAATTTTAATAATGTTAGATGTAGCTAAAATTAGAAAGGATTTTCCTATTTTCGAAAATCATAAAAATGATGGTAAACCATTTGTTTATTTAGATAATGCAGCGACTGCTTTTAAGCCTAAATGTGTTATTGATGCGTGTTCTTCTTATTATTTAGAAGATGGAGCTAATGCCCATCGTGGAGATTATGATATTGCTTACCATGTTGATCAAAAAGTAGAACATTCAAGAGCCCATGTTGCAAAATTTATAAATGCTGAAACTCATGAAATAGTTTTCACTAGTGGGACTTCTATGTCTTTAAATCTTGTTGCTTTTGGCTATGGTATTAAATATTTAAAAAAAGGGGACGAAATTTTATTAACAGAAGCCGAGCATGCTTCTAACGTCTTACCTTGGTTTAAAGTTAGCGAAATGACTGGAGCAACAATAAAATATATTCCTTTAGATGGAGAAGGAAGATGTACACCTGAAAATTTAGAAAAAGTTATTACTAACAATACAAAAGTAGTTTCGATTGCTCAAATAACTAATGTTTTAGGATATAAAATTGATATAAAAGCAATGTCAAAAATTGCCCATAAATATGGTGCAATTGTAGTATGCGATGCTGCGCAAAGCGCACCACATATTAAAATAGATGTTAAAGACTTAGACTGTGATTTTTTATCTTTTTCAGGCCATAAATTATGTGGACCTACTGGTATAGGAGTCTTATATGGTAAATTTGATTTACTTAAAAAAATGGATCCATTTATGACTGGTGGAGGAGATAATGCTCGTTTTGATATGTGTGGAAATGTTGCTTATTTAGAGCCACCTGCAAAATTTGAAGCAGGTACACAAAATTTAGCCGGAATTTATGGCTTAGACGCTGCATTAACTTATTTAGAATCTATTGGAATGGATGAAATTGAAAAACATGATATAGAACTTCATGATTATGCAATTTCTAAATTAAAAGATTTAGAAAACGTTATAATTTATAACGAACACGCTGATTCTGGTATAATTACTCTTAATGTTAAAGGAGTTTTTGCTCAAGATGAAGCTTCTTATTTAAATTCCAAAGGAATTTGTGTAAGAAGCGGCGAACATTGTGCAAAACTTTTAAAAGAAAGATTAAAGGTTTTTGGAACCATTCGTGTCTCTACTTATTTCTATAACGATAAAAATGATATAGATATTTTAGTGAACGCTTTGAAAGAAGGAGGAAATTTCTTAGATGCCTACTTTAACTAATGATATGAAAAGAGAAATTATTTTGGAGCATTACTCTACTCCAGATAATAAAAAAACTCCTGATGATAAAACTAAATATAAAGCCATTAGAATGGATAGTGATTCATGTATCGATGATATTATTATTTATTTAGATATTGAAAACGGAATTATAAAAGATGCTGTTTTTGATGGCGTTGCTTGTGCAATTTCTACTTCCTCAACAGATATTTTATGTGAGATGGTTAAGGGTAAAAGCGAAAAAGAAGCCTTGTATATTATCGAACAATATGAAAATATGTTACACGAAAAACCTTATGATGAAGAAGTGCTAGAAGAACTTAATGCTTTTAGCGAAACTTATAAACAAGCTGCAAGAATTAAATGTGCTTCTTTAGGTGCACAAGGTATATCAAAAATAATTAATGGTGAAGAAGATGAGTAATATAAAAGATATTGACTTAAATAGAGAGAAATATGATTTTAAGGATGATGCTAAATCTATTTTTACAACCGGGAAAGGCTTATCTGAAGAAGTAGTTAGAGCTATTTCTAAAGCAAAAGATGAACCTGAATGGATGCTAAATTATAGACTTGATGCTTATCGTAAATTTATAAAAATGCCACAACCTTCTTTTGGGCCAGATTTATCTTTTCTTGATTTTGACTCATATACTTACTTTACTCGTTATTCTAAAAAAGAAGGATCTTCTTGGGAAGAAGTTCCAGATGAAATTAAAAATACATTTAATAAGTTAGGTATTCCAGAAGCCGAACAAAAATATTTAGCTGGTGCATCGACTCAATATGAAAGTGAAATGGTATACCATAATATGCTTAAAGAAGTTGAAGAAAAGGGTGTTATTTTTCTTTCAACAGATATGGCTTTAAAGCTTTATCCTGATTTAGTAAAAAAATATTTTGGAACTGTTA
Organism: uncultured Bacilli bacterium; assembly: GCA_944369075.1. Taxonomy (GTDB): domain Bacteria; phylum Bacillota_I; class Bacilli_A; order RFN20; family CAG-826; genus Onthovivens. Next base: position 16,970 of record CALVXK010000002.1, on the reverse strand, counting down.
TAAATGTTGCTGATAATAAATATAGCGCATTAAATGGTGCAGTTTGGAGTGGTGGTTCGTTTATTTATGTTCCAAAAGGAGTAAAGTTAGAAAAACCTCTTCAATCATATTTTAGAATAAATAATGAAAAAACAGGGCAATTCGAAAGGACTTTAATTATTGTTGATGAAGGTGCAGACGTACATTATGTTGAAGGCTGTACCGCCCCAATTTATTCCAAAGAATCGCTTCATGCCGCGGTTGTTGAAATTATTGTTCATAAAAATGGTAAATGTAGATATTCCACTGTTCAAAACTGGTCAAATAATATAGTAAATTTAGTAACAAAAAGAGCAAATGTCTACGAAAATGCTACAATGGAATGGATAGATGGAAATATTGGTTCACAAATCAATATGAAATATCCTGCTTGTATCTTAAAAGGTGAAGGTGCCAAAGGACTTTGCATTTCTATTGCAGTTGCTGGTGAAGGTCAATATCAAGATGCCGGAGCTAGAATGATTCATGAGGCAATAAATACTTCCTCATCAATTATTTCTAAGTCTATTGTAAAAGGTGGAGGAACTTCGAATTATAGAGGAACTGCAAGAATTAAAAAAGAAGCTACAAATTCAAAAACACATATTGAATGTGATACTTTAATTCTTGATGATTATTCTAAATCAGACACTATTCCTAAAAACGAAGTTCATAATAATTCTTCTTACTTAGAACATGAAGCTACTGTTTCTAAAATCGATGAGGATCAATTATTCTATCTTATGAGTAGGGGTATTTCGAAAAAAGATGCTACACAAATGATTGTCCTAGGTTTTATTGAACCTTTTTCAAAAGAACTTCCTATGGAATATGCTGTTGAGTTAAATCAATTAATTAAATTAGATATGGATGATAGTATAGGTTAAAATGCTAAACGAAAATATAAAAAACGAATACGATGTAATAGTTGTTGGTGGTGGACATGCTGGTAATGAAGCATGTTTAGCTACAGCAAGGATGAATAAGAAAACACTTCTTATTACATTAAATTTTAAGATGGCTTCAAATATGCCTTGCAATCCATCTATTGGTGGTAGTGCTAAAGGAATTGTTGTTCGTGAAATAGATGCTCTTGGTGGATATATGGGTAAATGTGCTGACCAAGAATATCTTCAAATGAAAATGCTTAACACTAAAAAAGGCGCTGGTGTTCAATGTTTAAGGGCTCAAGCTGATAAAAAAAGATATCCACACAATATGCAAGAGCATCTTCTTAATACCCCAAATCTAGATATTTTAGAAGGCGAAGTTTTAGATTTAATTCATAATGAAACTGAAGTTCAAGGCGTTTTATTAAAAGATGGAAGAAAAATTTATTCCAAAGCTGTAATTTTAGCAACCGGAACTTATATGAACTCTGATATTTTAAGAGGTCATCATAAGGAAATGGGTGGTCCAGATGGTGAAAAACCTTCCATTGGATTATCAGATAATTTAAGAAAAATGGGATTACGTTTGCAAAGATTAAAAACAGGTACTCCTCAAAGAATTGCAAAGGAATCTATAGATTTTTCAAAGACCGAAATTCAATATGGAAATGTCGATGATCAAGGATTTTCATACGAATCTACTGATTTCATTCCTTTAGAAAAGCAAAAACCTTGCTATCTTATTTATACAACACCAAAAACTCACGAAATAATTAGAGCACATTTAAAAGATAGTGCAATGTATGGTGGTTTAGTAGAAGGGGTTGGACCAAGATATTGCCCATCAATCGAAGATAAAATCGTTCGTTTTGCAGATAAACCAAGACATCAATTATTTTTAGAGCCTGAAAGTTATGATAATAACTCCATCTATTTGCAAGGATTTTCTACATCAATGCCTGAAGACGTTCAAATCGAAATGGTTCATTCTTTACCAGGCTTAGAAAATGCAAAAATCTTAAAATATGCATATGCAATTGAGTATGATGCGTTAGATCCATTAGAATTTGACAATTCTTTAATGACAAAAAAATATAAAGGTCTATTTATTTCTGGACAAATTTGTGGAACTAGCGGATATGAAGAAGCTGCAGGTTTAGGCTTAATGGCTGGGGTAAATGCATCTTTATATATCGATAATAAACCTCCTTTCGTTTTACAAAGAGATGAAGCTTATATCGGTGTTATGATCGATGACTTAATCACAAAAGGAACAAATGAACCTTATAGACTTCTTTCTTCTAGAGCTGAATATAGACTTTTGCTTAGACATGATAATGCTGATTTTAGGCTTCTTCCTAAAGCTCATGAGTTAGGTTTAGTAAGCGATGAAAGATACAATAAGTTTCTAGAAAAGAAAAATGCAATGTCTATTATTTTTAAGATTCTAGAAACAACTTATTTTGGGGAAAAGTCACCTATTAATGAATATTTATCATCTCTTGGATATGAGAAATTGACTTATGGTGTAAGTGCAAAAGAAGTATTAAAAAGAAATGGTGTGACTTTCAAGGAATTAAAAAAATATCTTGATATTCCTGACGATATAAAATTAGATCATATTGGAGAAGAACAAGTTGAAATTTATGTAAAATACGAAGGCTATATTTTAAATCAAAGAAAAGAGGCAGAAAAATTGCATAAATTAGACAATATTGAGATTAAATCTGATATTGATTATTTACATTTGGATGGATTAGCTTTAGAGGCTAGACAAAAATTTGATGCGATTAGGCCAAAAACAATTGGGCAAGCATCTAGAATTAGTGGAGTAAATCCTTCTGATATAAATGTTTTAATAATGTATTTAAGAAAAAATAGGTTAATCTAATGATAAATAAGGAAGAAAAAATAAATAAATTTATTGATTTAGTTCTTGAGGAAAACGAAAAGTTTAATTTAACTGCCGTAACTAATAAAGAAGAGTTTAAAAATAGACATATAGTTGATTCTCTTTTTCCAAGTAAAGTTTTTGATTTTGAAAATAAATATATTATGGATTTAGGCAGTGGTGCAGGCTTTCCTGGTATTCCTCTTGCAATTTATTTTCCATCTTCAAAGTTTGTTTTAGTAGAACCTATAACAAAGCGTTGTGAGTTTTTAGAAAGAGTTAAAGTTGAACTCGAACTTAATAATGTGGAAATTGTTAATAAACGAGTTGAAGATTTAAGTAAAGAGAATAAATTTGATATTGTTGTAACAAGAGCTGTTTCTAGTTTAAATATTTTATTAGAACTTTCTATTCCATATTTAAAAGTTGGTGGAATGTTAATTGCTTATAAGGGCAAAAAGGCACAAGAAGAAATTAAGGAAGCAAGCGGTGCCTTTAAACAACTTTCTTGTCACGTGGAAGATGAACAAATCGATAAAGAAGTCGAAAATATTATTAGATATAACTTATTTATAAAAAAAGACAAAGAAACAGATATAAGATACCCAAGAAACTATTCACAAATTAAGAAAAAGCCTCTTTAATATTTTATATTTCCACGTGGAATTTAATATTGCATTATTTTTTCATATTTTTTAAAATTATTTTATATATGACACGTATTATAGCTATTGCTAATCAAAAAGGTGGTGTAGGAAAAACAACCACTTCAATTAACCTTGCTGCATCTTTAGTACAACTTGGAAAGAGCGTTCTTTTAGTTGACCTTGATCCTCAAGGAAATTCTTCTAGAGGACTAGGAATTGATATAACTATTATTTCAAAAACTATTTTTAATGCACTAATTTTGGATACAAATATTAATAAAATTATTAAGAAAACTATGATGAAAAACTTTGATGTTGTTCCTTCGAATTTGAAACTTTCAAATTTAGAAAGTGAACTTATTCAAAGACAAGATTTTAATAAAAGTGCATTTATTCTTAAAGAAACACTCAATAAACTTAATAAAGTATATGATTTCATATTAATAGATTGTCCTCCTTCCTTGGGAATTTTATGCATAAATGCCTTAACTGCAGCTACTTCTGTTTTGGTTCCAGTTCAATGCGAATATTTCGCTATGGAAGGACTAGCTCAAATTTTAGGAACAATTAAACAAGTAAAAGAAAAATACAATCCTTCTTTAAATATTGAAGGTTTCCTTTTAACTATGCTTGATAACGAATCTCAACTTGCTAAAGAAGTAGTTGAAGAAGTTAGAGGATTGTTCAAAGAAACGACTTTTTTAACAATTATTCCTAGAAATTATAGTTTAAGTGAATGTAGTGCAAGAGGCGTTCCAGCTTGCTTATATAAGCCAACAAGTGCAGGATCTATTGCTTATTCTGAATTAGCAAAGGAGGTTATTGCTCATGAGAAGAGATAAAAAGATTCTTAAGAATAGTTTAAAACAACTTGTTAATCGTTTTGGTAGAGAAGACTTTGTCTCTGCAATTCTTCAAAACCCACCAAAAGATGAACTTTCAAACCTACCTTTATCAATGATTAGTGATAATCACTATTTAAGAAATGCTAAAATCGTTGATTATAAAATTGAAAGCGAAAAGAAAACTCTTAAAGAAAATCATACAATTGACCCTATTATTGTTAGAAAATACCGTGATAAATATGAAGTTGTCGTCGGAAGAATTAGATATATTGCAGCAAAAAGTTTAAAACTTGAGACTTTGCCGGTAATTATTCTAACTTTAGGTGAAGAAGAATCTTTACTTTTCATGTTAAAAGAAATTAGTGATCGTAAGACAATGAATATTTATGAACTTGCATTACTTTGTTCATATTTAAAAAATGACTTTTTATATAAGAATAAAGAATTAGCTGATTTTCTAGATTGGTCTTCTTCTCAAATTTCTAATTTACTACAAATATTAAATATGCCTAGTGATATTTTAAAAGATATTAGTCAAGATCGCTTAACTTATGGACATGCAAAAGCAATTTCAAGATTAAGTGAAGATGAAGTTAGAAAAGTAGTTAATGAAATTTATGAGAAACATCTTTCAGTTAGAGAAACCGAAGAACTTGTACGTAAAATTAAATCTGGAAATAATATTACAAATACTTCTTTAGAAGTAAACGAAGTATCTAATGAAAGTAATAAAGAAAACGAGGTAATGGAACCCCAATCTTCTTTTGAAGTTAAAGGAAATGTTGTTACTTTAGTTTTTAAAGATGATGCCTCAACAAAAGAAGGTTTAAAAAGAATAAATAAATTAATCAAAAGAAAGAAATTTGTGCTAAAATAAAGTTTAGAAACTTCAGGGTGATGTTAAAATCATAACTGGCGGTATACCCCGCGAATCTATTTAATAGATACGAACTAGTGAAATTCTGGTGGCAACAGTAAAGTCTGGATGAAAGAAGTTATAAATTTTTTAATATTTTACCTTGAAGCAATCTTCGAGGTTTTTTATTTATGGCAACAAAAAAAGTTTTACATTTGATAGCCAGAGTTGCTATCTTTGGAGGTCTAGCCATTATTTTATATATGGTGCCAGGTCTTCAATTTCCTATCATTCCAGGTTTATCTTTTTTGAAAGTACATTTCGATGAAATTCCCTGTTTAATTGCTTCATTAGCCTATGGTCCTTTAACCGGAACGCTTTTAGTTGTAATTAAAGGGTTATTTAAACTTATTCAAGATGTTGGAGAAACCGGAGGAATAGGTGTTTTGGCTGATTTGATTTATGGTTTAGCTCTAATTTTACCAGCATCTTTCATTTATAAAAAATTCCATAATTTTAAAGGTGCTGCTATTGGTTTAAGTGTTGGATTTTTTGTTAACTTATTATTTTCTAGTTTCTTAGGGTATTACATCATTTATCCTTTATATGGTTATTATTTTTATCCTGAAGCTGGAGGATATGTTGAAGCTTTACAATATATTACTGATCATATGTTCTCACCGGTTGATTCTTCAATTAAATATTGGTATGACTTTAAAATTCAATATCAATTCTTATTACCTTTTAACTTAATTAAGAATCTTATTATTGTTGGAGCAACTATTCTTATTTATAAACCAATATCAATGTTAATTCACAAAGCTAATAAAGAATAAAAAAATCTCTCACAAATGTTTGTGAGAGATTTACTTTATATAATAAAGTTAATTATTCTGAGATAGCTCCAGCTGGGCATGAAGCAATAGCTTCTTGAGCTTGAGCATCATCTAATTCACCGATGACTTCAGCTTTATTTTCAGCATCAAATGCGAATGCTTCAGGGAAAGTACCAACGCATAAACCACATCCGACACAAGCTTCAGAATTAACTTTTAATTTAACTGCCATTTTTGTCTCCTCCATTTATTACGCTTATAGTATAACAAAAATATTTTTTAATAAAAGAAGTTTTTAGTTAACTAATCCTAACAATATATTATAAATTTCCTTAATTTTTTAAGGTCAAGTAAGGGTGTTTTATGATAAAATATTTAAGCATGGAAACAAGAAAAGAGAAGTACTTTGATTATCGTAATGAAATTTATTCTTCTACTAATATAAATGGCCTTAGAAGCATTATGCTTAAAAAAAGAGAAGATGAAGAAAAAGAGAATAAAAAATTAATTTCTAAAGTTAATTTTTTATCTAAATTTAAAAAAGACAATAAGACTATTTATGATAGATATTTAAAGAAAAGAAACCTAAAGATTTTTGGTATTGTTATCTTAGGTCTTATTATAGCTGCGATAATTATTGTTTCGATAGTTTTAATAGTTAATAGTTTGAATTAAAAGGAGGGATAATAATGGAAAATAAATATATATCAATTGCAATCGATGGTCCTAGTGCCTCAGGAAAATCAACAGTTGCAAAAATTTTAGCTAAAGACTTAAATTTTGTTTATGTTGATAGTGGGGCAATGTATAGAGCTTATACTTTAGCAGTTTTAAAAGCCTCCTTAGATCCTAAAAATGAAGAAGAATCTGATAGATTAATAAATAAAATTGATATTTCTTTTGATCACATTACTAATCATATATTACTTGATGGAAAAGATGTGGAAAGTGAAATTAGAGGAAACGAAGTTGCAAATAACGTTTCCTATATTGCTTCTTATAAGAATATAAGACTATTTTTAGTAGATTTACAAAGAAAAATTGCTAAAGGTAAAAATATCGTAATGGATGGAAGAGACATAGGAACATATGTTTTAGAAGATGCTCAAATTAAGATATTTTTAGTAGCAAACGAAGAAGAAAGAGCAAGACGTAGATTTATTGAAAATAAAGAAAAAGGTATAGAAACATCTTTTGAAGATTGTCTAGAAAACATTAAAAAAAGAGATTATATTGATTCTCATCGTTCTTTTTGCCCGCTTAAACCTGCTGCTGATTCGATTTTACTTGATTCAACTAAACTTTCAATTAAGGAAGTAACGGATAAAATTAAAGAAATTATTAAAGAGAAAGGTTTTTAAATATGAATTTACCATTAGTTGCTATTGTTGGCTCACCAAGTGTTGGAAAATCTACTATCTTTAATAGAATAGTTGGAGAAAGAAAATCAATCGTTGAAGAAACTCGTGGAATAACTAGAGATAGAATTTATGCAAAAGCTAGTTGGCTCACGGTTAATTTTAATGTTGTTGATACTGGTGGAATCGAAGTTGAAAATAGACCATTTCAAGAACAAATTAGAATGCAGGCAGAACTTGCAATTGATGAAGCTGATGTTGTTATTTTTGTTGTTGATGGAAAAATTGGACTTAACGAAGATGATAAAATGGTTGCTAAAATGTTAAGAAAAGCCAAAAAACATGTAATTTTAGCTGTAAATAAAGTTGATAATATCAATGAAATAAATAATATCTATGAATTTTATGCTTTATCTTTAGGAGATCCTATTGCTGTAAGCGGAGAACATGGAATAGGAATTGGGGATTTACTTGATAGAGTCGTTAAAGAACTACCTCATGTTTTAGATGACTATATTGATAATTCTATTAAACTTGCTTTAATTGGAAGACCAAATGTTGGAAAATCTTCTTTATTTAATAAAATGGTGGATCAAAATAGAGTCATTGTTTCAAATATTGAAGGAACAACTAGAGACTCTATTGATACCTCTTTTACTTATGATGATAAAGAATATACTTTAATTGATACTGCTGGGCTTAAAAAAAGAGGAAAAATATACGAAGCTGTTGATAAATATGCGGCTTTAAGAGCTCTTAGAAGTATCGATAAATGCGATATAGCTCTTCTTTTAATTGATGCAAAAGATGGTATAAGAGAACAAGATAAGCATGTTGTTGGTTATGCTATAGAAGCTAAAAAAGCCATTATAGTTATCGTAAATAAATGTGATTTAATTGAAAATTTAAATGATTATAAGAAAGAATTTTTGGAGAAATTTAAAACAGAATTTAAGTTTTTAGATTATGTTCCGATTATTTTTACTTCGACAGTTAATTTTAAAAATAAAAAAGAGATATTTAAAACAATTGAAGAAGTCTATGAATCTTATATTTTCCAAATTAAGACTTCAGTTTTAAATGATATTATTCAAGAAGCCCAAATGATGAATGAAACTCCTAATTTTAATGGAGGAAGAGTTCGTATTTATTATGCCCAACAAGTAGCAAGTAAACCTTTAAGTATTGCTTTATTTGTAAATGAACCTTCTTGGATGCATTTTTCCTATCTTAGATATATTGAAAATAAGATTAGAGATTCTTTCGAATTAAAGGGTTCCCCTATTAATTTAATTTTAAGGAAAAGGAAATAATTCGGGATTTTATCGCTTTTTTCTTTACATAAAAATGTTTTTGTGATTTAATAAACGCATGCTTTTAAGCCAGTTATTGAGGATAAGATAAAAGGAGCTAATTATGAATAAAGCAGAATTAGTTGTTGCAATTAGCGAAGCAACAAAATTATCTAAGAAAGATACCGAAAAAGTTTTAGATTCCTTCTTTGAAGAAGTTGCACATGCTTTAGAAAAAGGAGAAGTAGTTAAAATTTCTGGATTTGGTGCATTCCAAGTTAAATCTAGAAAAGAAAGAATTGGAACTTCCCCAGTTACAGGTGAAAAAATTAAAATTCCTGCAACAAAGACAATTGGTTTTAAACCATCAAAAGGTTTAAAAGATATTGTTAAATAATATTGATTAGTTTATAAATAAGGAGCTTAGTTAAGCTCCTTATTTATTTAAATTGGAATTTCTCTTAAAATATCTATATGAAAAATAATTTTAGATTTTTAGATTTTAATGCCTTACTTCTTGAGTATTATAAAGAATTAAATATAAATAACGATGAATTATTAGTTTTACTTATGGCAAATCATTTAATTGAAGAAGGTGAAATTACTTTAACAAACGAACTTTTCGAAATTAAATTAAATATGTCTTTTGCTGATATAGATAATGCTTTTAATTCATTGTTAACGAAAAAATATATTACTTTTGAAACGATAAATGATGAATTTTGTGCTTCTTTAAAAAATATCAAAAATTTACTTTTTGATTTATATAAGAAAGATATATTAAATATTGATAGTTTTGGTAATAAAAACGAAAAGAACGATGTGAGAAAAGAATTAATTTCTTCTTTTGAACATTATTTTGAAAGAGAATTAACTTCTAGTGAGATTGATTATGTTTATAAGTGGCTTGAAAATGGAATAAAACAAGAGATGATTTTAGATGCTTTGAAAGATAGCTATAACTTAAATCAATTATCTTTAAAAAATATTGACTCAATTATTGCTAAAAAATTAAAGGAAGAAGAAAGTGAATAAAAAAGAAAAAGTTGAACTCATAAAATCTTATTTTGATGAGATTCTTCCTAATGCGACCTGCGAATTAAATTATTCTAAAGATTTTGAGCTTTTAATAGCCGTAGTTTTAAGTGCACAAACAACAGATAAAAAAGTAAATGAATTAACTACTAAATTATTTAAAAAATATCCAACTATTGATGATTATGATAATGCTAGTTTAATAGATATAGAAAATGATATTAAATGCATTGGATTATATAAAAACAAAGCTGTTGCATTAAAAGATATTGCCCATAAACTTAAGTATAATTTTAATTATAAGGTTCCGTGTAATAAAGAAGACCTTTTAACAATGAAAGGCGTTGGCAATAAGGTAGCTAATGTTGTTTTAATTGAACTTTTTGATCAAGAAGAATTTCCAGTTGATACGCATGTTTTTAGGTGTGCTAAAAGACTTGGTTTAGCTTCAAAAAATGATTCTATTAATAAAGTTGAAGAAAAATTAAGAAAAACATTTGATAAGAAATATTATAAAAAACTTCACCATCAATTTATTCATTTTGGTAGGTATTTTTGTAAAGCGATTAATCCTTCTTGTAAAAGTTGTAAATTAAAAGAAATTTGTGTTGATAATATTAAAAATAGATTTGATCAATAATTTTTAAATAATCTAGTTTTGGAGTTAAAGTTAATTCTACCTTATATCCGTTTGCTTTAAATTCATCTATACTTATCGACTTTTTATTAGCTTCAATAATTTTGGTTAAACTGGAAGAAGGATAAATATATATTTCATCTAAAGATGTAAAATAAACAATTATAAAAGAAATTCCGCCATGTTTTGTAACATTAAAAAGATGGTTTATTTGATGATTTTTGATATTATTTAGACTAAAAGAAGTTTTAGATTTTGTTTCTTTGGCTTCATAATCAATATATTTTCCTTTATAAATTCCATTATAGTCAGTAGTTGAAGGTGACTTAAAATAAGCTTCTGTAATAATATTTTCTTTATTTATTCTTACAACTTGGATTGGAGTAGGTTTTTTATAAATTAGAGCTTTATTTGAATTAACATAGTAAGAATTAGCCTCATTTAGCAAACTTTCTAATGATAATCCGCGATTTTTAAAAGAATTTTTATTAGTTTCTTCTTTTTTTGTTTTATCAATTTGAATTCCAAAAGGATAATGTATCATCTTAAGTCCTCATCGATATAAGTTAAGAAATCTTTATAAGTTACTTTTTCGTTTGATTCTAATTTTTTAATTACTTTACGGTATGCATTAGGAATAGCAGGTGATTTTTTTAATGTTTTAATATATTCATCTCTTAAAATTCCCTTTTTTGTTAAGAAAGCCTCATATAAATGCATCAAATTTATAGCATCAGTTTGAGGATCGTGTAAATTATCTTCAATATTTGTGTGGAACACTTTTAATGCATCGACTAATGATAGATTCGTATTTTTATTTGATTTCACATAACGAGAAAAAAGTTTAGAAAAATCATAGCTATTCTTTTCTATTTGCCTAATAAATTCAATATCAGAGTCTAGATTTTCTTGGGCAGAATTATGAAGTAAATGGAGATCAAAATTACCATAATGAAAAAATTTAGCTTCATCTTTTCCAATGAATCGCTTAAATTTTGCCATAGCTTGATTGAAACTTTCGCCGTTTTCATTTAAAAAATCATCACTAATTCCAGTAAGTTTTTCAATAAAAGGACCGACACAAGTATTAATTTTTATATAAATTTTAAAAGGATTTGACGTCTTTTTTATAAAATTTTTGTTATCTAAATATGCTTTAATTGCACCTATTGCAATAATTTCTTGTGAGAATTGGCTTCCTTCAAAATCAAAGAAAACAATAACCTTGAAATCGTTTAAAATATTTTTAATTTCTTTCATGTTTTAATTATATTTAAAACTTTTTAAAATATAAATTATAAAATTGCTTGAATAAGGTATAGAATATCTCTGGAGGAAAATTAAGAATGGAAAATAAAATCTTAGTTGAAACTAGTGCAAGACACATTCACGTTACAAAAGAAGCTTTAGAATTTTTATGTGGTGAAGGCTTCGAACTTACAGTTAAAAAAGAATTATCACAACCAGGTCAATACGCTTCAACAACAAAGCTTGATATCGTTGGACCTAAAAATACAATCAAAGGTGTTTCTATTTTAGGACCATGTAGAAACTTTAACCAAGTTGAAGTTAGTGCAACTGATGCTAGAACTTTAGGTGTAAAAGCTCCTATTAGAGAATCAGGTGATGTTAAAGGAAGTGCTCCTATTAAAATCGTTAACCCAGAAAATGGTAAGGAATTAGAATTATCTGAAGGTTTAATTATTGCAAAAAGACATGTTCATATGACTCCAGAAGATGCTGCTTTCTTCGGTGTTCAAAATGGCGATATTGTCAAAATTAAAACTGGTGGCGAGGGTAGAAAAATTATTTTTGATGATGTAGTCATTAGAGTTTCTCCAAAATTCAAACTCGCTATGCATATTGATACAGATGAATCAAATGCTGGAAATTGCTTTGGCGAATGCTATGGAGAATTAATTAAATAATTTATGATTAAAACCATTTCTTATACTTGCAAGGGTACATGCTCAAGATCTCTTGAACTAAGTTATGATGATCAAACCAATAAAATAGTTGATTTTACAATTGTTGGTGGTTGTAATGGCAATTTAAAGGGCATTAAGGCTCTTATTATTGGAAGAGATTTAACAGAAGTTCATGATTTACTTAAAGGCATTACTTGTGGAATGAAGCCAACTTCATGCCCAGACCAAATTGCTCAAGCAATTGAAACTATTTTATAATTTGAAATCTAATTCTATTTACGATAAAATACTAAAACTTATCAAGAGCCATATAAATTTTAGGTGTAAAAGTATGGCAGCAACTCTAGAAATAGTAAGTGCTTCCTAAAAGCAGAGTTGATCCACACTCTGAACGATGAGCGGAAAGTAAATTATTAAGCCTTCCATCAAAAGTGGAGGGCTTTTTTATAGCCCAAAAGGAGCAAAAATGACAAAACAAAAAATATTATTCACATCAGAATCAGTAAGTGAAGGTCATCCTGACAAAGTTTGTGACCAAATAAGTGATGCAATTTTAGATGCTGTTCTTAAAGAAAATCCAAAAGCCCATGTTGCTTGCGAATGCTATACCTGTAAGGATTTCTTATTAATAGGTGGAGAAATTACTGAAAATAGCGTTAATTACGAAGATATTGCTAGAAATGTTATTAAAGAAATCGGTTATGATAGAGATGAATTAGGATTTAACTATAAAACTGTAACAATTGAAAATAAAGTTCAATCTCAGTCTCCTGATATTAATAGAGGTGTTGAAAGAGGTGCAATAGAAGAGCAAGGTGCAGGTGATCAAGGCATTATGTTTGGCTATGCAACAAATGAAAACGAAGGCTATATGCCTCTTCCAATTGTAATTGCTCATAAACTTGTTAGAGAAGCAACAAAACAAAGAAAAAATGGAAGTTTTAAATATGCTAGACCTGACATGAAGTCTCAAGTTACTATCGATTACACAGAAAAAACTCCTCGTATCGATACAATTTTAATGTCGATTCAACATGACCCAGACTTTAACGAAAAAGAATTTAAAGAATATATTTTAAATAATATTATGAAGCCAGTCGCTAAATCGTTTGGACTAAATGATGATTTTAATTATTTAATTAATCCTACTGGAAGATTTGTTATTGGTGGTCCTGCAGGTGATAGTGGTTTAACTGGAAGAAAAATTATCGTTGATACATATGGCGGAAGCGCTAGACATGGTGGGGGATGTTTCTCTGGGAAAGACCCTTCAAAAGTTGATAGAAGTGCTGCTTATTATGCTAGATATATTGCAAAAAATTTAGTCGCTGCAGGAGTTGCGGATAGATTAGAAGTTCAACTTTCTTATGCTATTGGCGAACCTAAACCTATCTCTGTTTCAATCTCTACTTTTAAAACAGCTCATTATTCAGATGATTTAATCTTACGTTTAGTAAATGAATTATTTGATGCTAGACCAGGAATGATTATTAAGAATTTTTCTTTAACTAAACCAACATTTAGATATAAAGATTTAGCTTCTTATGGCCATTTTGGAAGACCAGATTTAGATTTACCTTGGGAAAAATTAGATAAAGTAGAAGAAATTAAAGAATTTTTAAAGAAAAATAGCTAATATTACAAAATAAATTTTTAAGTATATTTTTTCCGATAATACTCGATTAATTATTGTTCCACGTGGAAAGTCTTAATGAAATATTAATATTTATATATTATATTTTTAATTTATGTTATAATTAAGACAACAAAAAACATAGGAGGATAATTGATATGAAGTATCAAGTTGTAGGTAAAAATATTGTAGTTACTGACGCTATAAATGATGCTATTTTCAAAAAACTTTCGCATTTAGAAAAATATTTCAAAAATGACGATAATACCAACTGCCGTTGTGTAGTAAGAAGCTATAAAAACGGTGCAAAGGTCGAAGTTACAATTTTTACACCAGATACAACATTTAGAGCTGAAGTCAAAGATCAAGATTTATATAATGCTATAGATGAAGCAGTTGAAAAACTTGCTGGTCAAATGAGAAAACTTAAGACAAAACTTTCAAGAAGAGTTGAAAGAACTGGCTTAGGTAAATCAATTGCTTTAGAAGAAATTGTTTCTGAAGAGGGTGATGGTGAAGAAGATGAAGTTGTAAGAACTAAATCTATTACCTTAAAACCAATCACTTTAGATGAAGCTATCTTAGAAATGGAGGCAATTAACCACGATTTCTATATGTATTTAGATACAGATGATGAACAAATCTCTGTTGTATATAGAAGAAAAGAAGGTGGCTATGGCTTGATTCAAGCAACGAACAAAGTTGATTTAAAATAACTAGTAAAAACTTGATTTTCTAAATATAATAGGTTTACGCAAAGTGCGTAGACCTTTTTATGAACAAAGTAATTGCAACCGATTTAGATGGAACTCTTCTTTATCCTAAAGATAAGAAGAATATTGTATGTAAGCCAAATTTATATTTTCTACAATCTTTTATTGATAAAGGCGGAAAAGTTATTATAGTTTCTGGAAGATCTTTAGCTTATGGACTTCGAGTTAAAGAAAAAATAAATCGAAATATATCAATAATATCTTTTAACGGAGGAGCACTTTATCAAGATAATAAAATTATTTATAGTGAAGCTATTCCAAATAAAGAAATTATAGATATGAGCGAAGATCTATTTAAAAATTTTAAGATTATAGCTTTAGCTTTATTTTCAGATGATGGCATTTATATAAAAAGTGTTTTTGGAAAAGGAATGACGAAATTTGTTTTGAAAGTCTATTCCTTCCTTCAAAAAGAATTAGCCGAAAAAATGATATATTCGCCTAAATTATTTGAAGAAACTTTAAAAAGTAAACCTATTTATAAAGTTTTATGTATATTTGGCTTTGGTTCAAGAAACATTAATCGAGCAAAAGAAGCGAATAAAATTATCAGAAATGCTTATGAAGATATAGAATGCTCTTGGTCAAACGGATCTTTAGAAATAACGGCTAAAAACGTTAATAAAGGTGAAGCAATTATGAAATATTGCCAAATTAATAACGTTCCTAAAGAAGATGTTTTTGTAATCGGGGATAGTGGAAATGATATTTCGATGTTTAAAGCTTTCTCAGAAAATTCTTTTTGTATGGCTCATTCTCAAGAGAGTGTCAAAAAGTATGCTAAATATACTGTCGAAACTATTGCTGACTTATCTCGTTATATTTACAAAAATAAATAAAATCGTTGTTGTTTTAATATAAATTTAAGTAGATTAATTTAAGAAAAATAGTAAAATATATAAAGCAAAAAGGAGATTTTAAAAATATGTTACCTATTAGTAGAGTTATTGTTTCTCTCGTTTATTATAATTCTCTTATTAGAGATACACTTGAATACACAATTAATCGTGATAAATTCGATGTAAATTTCTATAACTATAAGAAAAACGGAATTATTAATGAACCACTTTTAAACACACCATTAAAACAATTCTTAGATAACAATGGCGAAAAAGGTGAAGAATTAAGAAAATTAATCAACGAGTTTGGCGAAACACTTTATTCAGAAAAATCTACAATTCTTAGACCAGAAAATGATAACGTTCACGTTGATCACAACCAAGATGTCACTATTTTTGAAAAAGTAGTTCCATTACATGAACAAATCACTGCTGTAATTCGTTTACATGATAGATATAGAAAAGAACACAACCAAGTTGAAGAATCAATCACAAAATTACTTGATGCTGATGAGGAATTCTATCGTGGCGTCTTACTTTTCACACTTTCTAGTGAAATTTTCAGAAAATTTGATGAATTTAATAAAAATATGAGAGAAGGTCATGGTGAAAAAACACCTGCAGCTTCTTTCGTTGAACAAGAACTTCAAATTTTAACAAGAATGTTCTTTGTTTCTAAAGCTAATGCTACATGTAAAGATACTAATTATACTGAAGCTTTAGATGCAACTGAACACATGATTGAAATGATGAATGGTAGAAGAGAACTTCCAAAAGGAAAGAATTTCAGAGATGTTTTTGTTGAAGTTAATGCAAAATGTAATGCTTTACTCTTAATTTCTGAAGATCAATGGAAACAAACTTACCAACCAGCAGTTAATGAAATGATTAAAGATAATCAAGCTGCTAGAGCACAAGCTGAAGCAAATAAAGCTAGTGAAAATAATGGAGAAAATAAATAGTTTTTAAAATGAGTAAGGAATTAAAAACTAAAAATAAATTTTTTGCTTCTTTTACTATAAAAGAATTTGTTGCCTTTATCATTGCCTTAGCATTTATTGCTTTTGGATTAACGCTTTTAGTATTAGGCTTAATCGATGATTATACTAATATATATGGAAGTGTTTTGGAAACTCCAAATACATCTATGAAGACAATGATGGGTGGCATTGGTTTTACTTGGTTTGGATTAATGGTTGTTGCTTTAGGTGTAATTATCTTAGCTTTTTCTCTTTCTTTAGCAAGTAAAGGTGAAGATAGAATTAAAGATAAAGAGGCTAGAAGAAAAATGAGACTTGAATCTTTAAACAAAGAGGAGCAAGTTGTAGTTGAATCAACCATATCTTCAATTCCAACCAGTGAAGAAAGTAAAGAAAATTAAAATTCAAAAGGCTTCTAAAGGAAGCCTTTTTAAATTAACTAGGAAATTCGACTTTTTTCTCTTTTTAAAGTATCCGAAAAAATTATAGTTAATCTCTTAGAAACTTAGTTT
>CALVXK010000001.1 GCA_944369075.1 uncultured Bacilli bacterium | reverse complement strand
TAAAGTCTTTATTTAAGGATTAACTTATCGAGAGATTTTATTGCTTTTCTTTTTGTCCTATATTCACTATGAATATAGATAGAGATTGTAGTATTTGTTGATGCGTGGCCTAATAATTCTGATATTGTTTTAATATCAACTTTATTTTCAACTAGTCTCGTTGCAAATGTATGCCTTAATGCGTGAAATGTTATTGATTTAATTTTAAGTTTTTTAAGTAATGTCTTATAGATTCTTCTATAGTTTCTAGGTTCCTTTGGTTTAGAATTATTAGATAAAAAATAATATTCTCTATTGGCTGGTTTTATTGAAATTAAAAAACTATAAAGAAAATTACTAATAGGGATTGTTCTAGCCGAAGATGAAGTTTTTACTTTCCCTATATTAATTGATGATCTTTCATTTTTTATACAAATTCTTTGAAGAGTTTTATCAACTGTTATTTTCCTTTTTTTAAGATCAATATCAGACCATTTAAGAGCACATATTTCTCCAATTCTCATCCCTGTTAAAAGAGCAAGTATAATTCCAGAATATTTGATTTTATTATTTTCAATAATGTATTTTATAAGTTCTTTTTCTTCTTGCCTAGATAGAGTTTCGACTTCTTTAATCTTAGAATGTGAAGGAATTTCTAAATCAATAAATGGCATATTAAAATTGTCAAATTTTGCTTCTCTTTTTAAAGAAAGTTTTATTAATAGAATTACTTCTTTAATAATATTAGCTTTTAATCCTTGCCTTAATGATGAGTCGATATAATTTTGGAGGATAGAATTTTTAACATCACCGATTAACACATTACTAAATTTATTTTCAATATGATTTAAATATAAGTTTCTATATCTAGCAATTGTTGAAGGCTTTAATGTTGATTCTCTTATTTTTATGTAATTTAAAATTGATTCATTTAAAAGTTTATTCATTTTTACTCCTTTTTATGCTTTTTTGGAAAACATTGTTTTAATTTTATAAATAAAAAACAACTTTAAAAAAGAGGTCACATTATTTGATTTGTTGATTAAGCTTTGTAGTCATCTATTAAAAAGTAAAACCTTGTTTTTAGATTTACATTAAGATTCTAAAGTTTTTTGTATTCGCAAAAATATTATTTAATAAAATTTTGTAAAAATTTTCTGTTGGTTATTAGACGATTTTCTATTGGTTTATTTTAAAAAAATATATAAGCAGCTTACTTTTTAAACTTTTGAGTGACTTTATTTTTAAAAAGCATGATAATTACTAATATGGATAAGACAAAAACAGTTAATGGCAAAGAATTTCAAGTTGAAAGTAATCATTTAGACAATTTAACTAATAGTTTAAATATAACTATTAGAGAGTTAGACGAGAAAAGAAATGCTATCGATGTTAATCCTTATTCAGTGGGTGTAGATTACGATTCTATTGAAGAAATACAACATTTAAAGTATGAGAAAAGAAATTTAGATGAGAAAATTAACGAATATAAAAGCTATCTTGACGAACCATATATTGGAAGATTCGATTTCTCATCTAATGGAAAAGTAGAAAGTTGTTATATAGGTGATAAAGATTTAGTTTTGAATAACAAACAAGTTGTTTATTCAAAACACTCTCCTTTAGGTATAGCTTACGCTTATTCTTCTGATCCTAATCCTCAAATAGCTTCAGAATTTGTAAAAGCTTGTTTAAGAAGAGGTTTCGTAATTTCTAAGTCTAAGTTATTAAAAGCTTATGATAACTTTATTAGAAGTGATTACAATAGTTTAGATTATCTTTTAATTTCGGATATAAAAGAAAATAACGAAAATAATAACAATAGCATCGAAGATTCTAATAATGTATTGTATGATCCATATTTAATGAATTTATTAGAAATTCATAATCAAAGCAAAGAATTATTTTCAATCTTTTCTTCCATTCAAGAAAATCAATTAAATATTGTTACAAAAGATGCTAACGAAACTTTTGTTATTCAAGGATGTGCAGGTAGTGGTAAAACTGCTATCATGTTTGAACGTCTACAATTTTTAAAATATCGTGGAAAATTGAATCTATCAAAAACTTTTGTTATATCTCCAAATGAAGGATTCACTAAGTATGTTGATTATTTTGTTAAGTCTTTAGAATTAGGAGAAATCGGTATTCTTACTTTAAGCGAATATTATAATAAGATACTAAAAAAGTATAATTTTGATTTTAAAACGATACAAAGAGAAGATAAGATCGATTCAAAATTTTTAATAAAGATTTACTCCAAAGAGTCTAAAAATTTTTTGAATAATTGGGTTGATTATTATTATAAGTCTGCATTATTTAGGCTTGAGAATCAAATTCATTTAAGTATTTTTAGGAAATATTTAAGTCCTTTAACTAATGTAAAACTTTTAGATATTAAAAATAAATTTGAAAAATTAAATAACGATTTGAGATTTATTTATAATAATTTTGAAGCATTTTTCAATAAACTATACGATATATTAAATTCGATTTATATCAAATATTTTTCTCTTGATGAATATTTTAAAAATAGAGATATTGAATATTACAAAAACGAACTTTATTCTATTAAATCTAAGATATTTGATATTTCAAATAATATTAAAAACTTATTTTATAAACCAGGCGATACTAAAACTAACTGGTATGACTATAAATCTTACGAAGACATTAAGTTAGAAAGTATTGAAAGAATAAAATCAGTTATTAATCAGTTTAATACTAGTAATTTAACTTTTGTTCAAAGAAATCGTTTAGAGTCAATTAAAAAAGAATTAGATTCTTTGAAAGATCCATTTAATCTTTTTGAAAATCTAGTTTTAGCAGAAGTTTTTGATATGGATTTTATCGATTATCTTAAAGAAATTGATTTAGATGAACTTAATTTTAATGAAAATAGCATTAATGAAGCAAAAACTAATGTTAAAAAAGCAATTTTAAGTATTAGTGAAAAACTTAAAATTGATTACATCATTAATAATATATACACAAAATTCTTAAAAAAGATTTTTGGAGAAGATAATTATGAAGAGTTAGCACTATCAAAAAAGAATTATCAATTTAGTCAATATATTTATTTAATATTACTTCATAGAATTCTTGATACAAAATTGTCTGATGATCATTTACTAGCGATTGATGAAGCACAAGAATATTCACCAGAAGAATTTAATTTAATTAAAGAGATTAATGCTAATGTAACTTTAAATATTTATGGTGATTTAAATCAAAGAAGTTCTCAAAAAGGGATTAAATCTTGGACAAATATTGATGGAATAAAAGAAACAAATATTTCTTATATTAAAGAAAACTATCGTAACCCAGGAAATATCGTTAAATTTATTGATAAGGAGTTAGGACTTAACGATATTCCTTGTGCCTTATTTATTAAAGGTGAAATAAATAGAATTTCAAAAGACGATGTATTATCTTTAATCATTGATGGTAATGCGACTTTTATTGCTAAAGATTTTAATCCTTTAATTAATTACATAAAGGAATATCTAGATTTAAAGGATAAGGCAAAAATAGAAGAACTTAACGTATTTTTTAATAGTCGAAAAATTAAAAATAATTATTTTTTAACTCCAATAGAAGCTAAAGGACAAGAATATAGTGATGTTGTTGTATTAACTAAAGGAATGGATAATATTGATAAATATATTTCATTTACTAGATCAAAAAACAAACTTTATATTTGTGATGAACTTTAAAATGATTTTAAGAACGTTAGTTATAAATGCAAAACTTTTTTTAAAACTATAATAATATAAACGTAAAAAACGAGAGTGTAAATTTAAATTTTATAAATTGTTGTTTTTATTTTACTTTATAAAAAATTCATGAGTTGGCGAATAAAAGTAATTCTAGAAAATTAAAAATTATTAAATGATTCATATATGATTTAATGATAAAATAATAAAGGCTGTTAATTTGTTATTTAGAGGTAACATAAATTGAAATTTGAAATTAAATATTATTTAAATAAAGAAGCTTATAATTTAGGAATTGTATCATATGAGGAAGTAGTAGAAGGAGATTCATGTTTTGCTAAACATCAGGCTGAAATTAAACTACGTTCTACTAATTATGAATTTTACGAAATTTCAGAGATATAGACTCTTTTTAATAAATATAGATTGTATTTTACATTTTAATGCAGTTAAATTTTAAAATAAAACTTTAAAAACTTAGATTTAATTTTGCCAATTATTAGAGTGAAATTTGATGTTTTTAAAAATAGGGAGAAAAGTCAATGTATTGGAGGAAATTATGAATTATTATAGAGCAACATTTACAAATACCGATTTAGTCGATGGTATTATGTTTTATAAAATGAAAGTTGGGGATACAATAGCTTTTTCTTCAGTAAAAAATCGTGATATACCAAATTACTATAATGTTAATGTAGGAGATGCAGTTCTTCTTTATGATGGTTCAAACAAATTTGATACTACAAATCAACTTCAATACGTTGGGGTTGGAATTTATGTTGCTAAAGGCAAAATACCAAATTTAGAAAAAGGGTTTTTAATAATTAAAAAGATTATAGATTTTAAGAAAAAAATCTCTCTTGATGAAGCTTCAAGATTATCAAATAAATTAGGTCCTCAAAGAACAATTAATTTAAGTATCGAAAAAAATATATTTGATAAACTTGTTGACTTAACTGATACAGATAACGTAAATAAAATAATTGAATTTGAATCGAACCTTGCAGTCCATAACTCTTTAGATTTTACTTATTACTATAAAACAAATTCA
The DNA here is from genome assembly GCA_944369075.1 of uncultured Bacilli bacterium. GTDB lineage: Bacteria > Bacillota_I > Bacilli_A > RFN20 > CAG-826 > Onthovivens. The sequence goes on along the minus strand of CALVXK010000001.1, from coordinate 156,662 downwards.
GACCAATTTTCCTATTATTTGAATAGAAGCGAACAATCTGAGCCGTTAAGTTTACATAGCCATGAGCAAGGTGAAAATTCTAGTTTTGTTGATAATTCTATAAATAATTCCTCCTTTTCAAGTACAACTGAAGAAGAACCCGAAGAATTAGAAGAAACATATAATGAAGTCGACCCATTAAATCAAAAAATTAAAGAACATCTGCTATCTAAAAACTTTTTAGGGGATAATTTTATATTTTACGGCATACCTGGCTGTGGGAAAAGTCATTATATTAAAGAATTACTTACTTATGATGGCGTTGAATTAAATAATAATTATTATAGTAGAGTTTTATTTCATCCCGAATATACTTATAGTGATTTTATAGGCCAAATTATGCCTATAGTTAGCGGACAAAGAATCACATATGAATTTAAACTAGGCGCTTTTACTCAAATTTTACTCAAAGCATTAAAGGATTCACAAAATGAATATTTTATGATTATCGAAGAACTTAATAGAGGAAATGCTCCGGCAATTTTCGGCGATTTTTTCCAACTATTAGATAGGGATAAAAATAATAGGAGTGAGTATTCTATTACAAATTTGGAAATTTTAAATTCACAGGGTTATAAAAAATTAAATTTAGGTGCTTTATACATTCCATCAAATTTGACTATTTTCGCTTCTATGAATACAAGTGATCAAAACGTTTTTGCTTTAGACACAGCATTCAAAAGGAGATTTCAAACAATAAGAATTAAAAATAACGGAAGTGATCTGATTTTACAAAGCCACATAAATCGTAAATCTTATTTATTAGGAGAATTCCTTAAAGCCCTAAATGTTGATATTTTAGAAGTTTTTAAAGATGATGATTTAGCTGAGGATAAACTACTAGGTAATTATTTCTTTAAAGAGAAAGATTTAAATAATATCGACTTTTTTTCAGAAAAATTAATTTCTTATTTATGGAATGATGTTGCAAAGATAAATCGTTCGAAATTTTTTAATGTAGAAAAAGTAAGAACGCTTGATGAGGCTATTGACTTATTTAAGAATAATGAAGAATTAACTTTATTTTCTGAGTATTGTGAGAATTTAAAAAAACTCTTTGAACGTGTTTATAGAGAAAATATAAATGAAGATTGATTTTATTATACCTAAAAATAATGTTTTTAATTCTATTGGCTTATTAGTTAACAGTGATCAAGCATCTTTTGTTTTCCCAAGAGAGTATTTGAATGAAGGAGTTTCCATTAAAGAGAAAAAAGCCGAAGCTTTAGTATTGTTAAATTTGCTAGGAAAAATAAAAATCGAAACTGGTACAAAAAGCGAATTTAATAAATATGATGCTTTCTTTTCTATGGTCTTCTTAATAAAAGATTATTTGCGAAATGGAATATATAATGACGAAGAAATAACTTATTCATATAACAAAAAAGGGAAGATTGATTGGAAGAAGACTTTAAATAATTCATCTATATTGTTTGATGCTACATATAAGAATTTATTATATAGAGATTTTGTAATTAAGACTCATAACTATAATGATAAAAATCTAATCAGCGCTATTTATAAACACTGCTTAGATTTATCAATTCATACAATTGGTTTTCTTTTTAATATAGATATTGATGTAAAAACTGTTGAATTAAATGATTCGAGAAGAAAATTTTTTGTTCACTTCTTAAGTAACAAATTGCTTCAAACATTTAACGATAAAAAGAAAACATTGTTTAATCATTTATTGACAATTCTTAAAAATGAAGATAATTCTAATTCTTTTTCTTTGCTGATAAATGAAAGAGAATTTGAATATATTTTTGAAAAAATGAATTTAAAAGTTTTTGGAAATGAAAATGTAAGTGATTATTATAATAAATATTCTTATAATATTAACGGAAATGATTATCTTTCTTCTACATTAAGACCTGATATTATTTATAAAGATCAGGTAAAGAAAGTCTATTACATAATTGATTCTAAATATTATCAATATGGTTATAGTAAAAGGATAGAAGATTTACCAGCATCTTCTTCAATAGCTAAACAAATTAGCTATAACGAATATCTACGAAAAAATATTTTATGTGATAACGGTGACTTACGGAAAGTTCGATCACTTTTTCTGCTCCCATTTAATGGTAAAAATGATAAAGAATTTGAATTATTAAAATATGTTGGATATGCTCATCAAAATACTTTAAAAAGCAGAGATACAAAGGATTTTATACCCATAATTTTAGTAGATTTAAAATCTTTAGTTCATGCTTATTTAAATTTAACTTCAGCATTAAGTATAGAAAAGTTGAATGAAAAAATATCTAAGATTTTCAGTTTTTAGAAAATAGAAATTTTTAAAATGAATGAACTTAAATTTTAATCTTTTGCGAAAAATGTGTGTTTCCTTAATACTAGAATAATATAATCCACTAAAGTATAATTTAAACATAACTAGTTAGAAAAAAATAAATATTACTTAACGTTAAGATTTTTAATTTAATTTTAGGAGTAATATAAGTTATGCTTAGTTTAAAAGAAAGAAGAGAAAATTTAAAATATAGTCAAGAATGCGTTGCATATCATTGTAATATAACAAGACAATCAGTCATTAATTTAGAAAAAGGTTGTGGTATTCCATCTATTTTGATTGCTAGAAAGTTAGCTCCTTTTTATGGATGCAGTCTTGAGGAATTTGCTGACATTGTTGAACAATTTAACAAACCTCAAAGAGTTTATAAGAAATTAAACTAATATAAGATTTTAAAAAAGAGTGTATTTCAATGTAGCAAAATAAGGAGTAATTAATGGAAAAGTTTTATTATATTGCATATGGTTCTAACCTAAATATTGAACAAATGAAAAATAGATGTAAAGATGCAGTAAAAATAGGATCAGCATTTTTAGAAGGTTATAAACTTGTCTTTGATGAGTATTTAACGATTGAAAAAGAGCCAGGAAAAAAGGTACCTGTAGGAATATGGGAATTATCTTTAGATGATGTTAAATCTTTAGATGTTTATGAAGGATATCCTAATTACTATAGTAAGCAATATTTAGATATTGATTATAATGGGAAAATTATTAATGCATTGGTTTATATTAAAAATAAACATAATGCTTTACCTATTTTTCCTTCATTTGATTATTTCAATATTTGTCTTAAAGGTTATGAAGATTTTGATTTAGATGTTAGTTATCTTCAAGAAGCTATTATAAATCTAACTCAATTAAATAGATAGAAGATAAGCTATTAAATTATAAAATTCTAGATGAGGAGGCAGCGATGAAGTTATGAATGATAATATTTTATTAATTATTATGATTGTGGTTATAGTTTCACTTATTTGTTTAATAATAGGAGGTATCATTTTTTTTTAAAATTAAAAAATAATCAAGTTAAGGATTATTCAAAAGAAATTAATGATATTAGAGATAGCATTATTAAATCTACCGGAGAAACAAAGAATGCTATTAAAGATGAATTTATTTCTACTCAAAATCTTTTATCAGATCAAATTAAGAACCAAAATAAAGAGATTTCTGAGTTTAAGAAAGATGTAATTCAAACTAATAGTGATAACAAACAAGCATTAATTGATACTTTTGAAACTAAATTTACTAATACAAATGAAAATATCGGAAATAAATTCGAAAACTTAACTAAAAAGTTAGAAGATAAAATGGAAGGAACCGATACAAAACTTCAAAATAACTTAAAAGATGGTTTTAAAACAAATGTTGAACATTTAACTAAGGTTAATGAAGCTTTAGGAAAAATAACTAAATCCCAAGAAAATCTAGATAGTTTAAATTCTCAAGTAACTAAGCTAAATACAGTATTTTCAAATAGCCAACTTAGAGGTAGATTTGGCGAAATTCAACTCGAGAAGATTTTAGATATTATCTTTGGTGAAACTAGAGATGTTTATTCATTTCAATATGAATTTAAACCTAGTAAAAATAGTGAACCAGTTAGACCTGATGCAGTAGTCTTTTTTGGGGATGAAGATAACACCTTTTTATGTATTGATTCTAAATTTTCATTCGTAGAATATGAAAAAGTATTTGAAGAAGATCATAGAAATATCGATTCTTCTAAATTAAGTCAACTTAAGTCTGCTTTACAACAACAAATAAGAAAAATAGCAAAAGATTATATAGTTACAAATAAAACTTATATTTACGCTATTATGTTTATTCCAAGTGATTCAATTTATACTTTTATTCAATTAAACGATTATCTATATGAAAATATAATTGAATATGCTTTAAGACTAAAAGTTATTGTCGCTTCACCTTCAACTCTTCAACCAATTTTAGCTAACGTTAATGTTTTAAGAATTAATAATCAACTTAGTAGAAATATAAAAGAAGTAATTGCTGAAATTAATAAAGTAAGTCAATCTTCTGAAAAGTTAGTTAAAAGTTGGGATGATTTTGAAAAAACTCTAAATACTTTAATAAAAAGGAAAGATGCATTTCATAATAAAGTACATGAATTAAGCGATAAGACTAAAAAGGTAATTACTATAGCCGTTAAAAAAGATGTAATCACCACAGATGAACTTGTAGCTGACACAAATAATACTAATGATCAAGATGATGAAATTGCTGAAGTAACCGAAGAAGATTAACATTTTAACTTTATTTCATTATTAATATAAAAGAATTTATAGCGATAAGTTTTTTTGATAATATTTATTGACATATGGTATCAGATATTTTTTTCCGTAAATATTTAGACTTAGAATTAAATGAACAGAAATGTACTGATTCATTTGTTCTTTTCTTAATTTCGAAATTAATTTATAACGAAGGTCCTAAATATTCTAGTGAAATTTATAAGTATTTAGTACCCATTTATGGAGATGCAATAAAGATTACTAAATTAAAAATGTTTTTGGATAGTAATTTTGTTGAATGTGGTCGTTATTTATTTAGACTATCAAAAGATTCTGAAGCAGTTTTTTCTAAATGCACATATTTAAATCAGAAATTTGATTATTTTAATAATTTATATACAAAAGATGAATTAATAAATTTATTAAATACTAATTATTTTTGTAATTATCATTTTGATGTAATAAAAGCTCTTGGATATATTTCCATCATAATACTAAAAGACAATAATATTGAACGCGATATCCAAGATAGTAATTTTTATTATTATGTTTTAAATATGGATAGTTATATGCGTAAATTAGAAGAAGAAATTGAATCTATTTCCTCTCACTATTTGAATTTACCTATCAATACAATTTTTAAAAATGAATTAATTCTTAAATTTTTATATTTAAATAATATAAACAATCTTAATGATTTAAAAAAAGCTAGCCTTGATTTTTTATTTTCAATATTCTTTATTGATTTTGAATATTCTTATGAAATTTTAAAAAGTTTAAGTGATTCAAATTTAGAAAGTATAAATACAAAAATTGATTCCTTTTTTGATCTATTAAATGATAAAGCAAAGTTTATTTTATTTAAAAGAAATGGAATTGATTGTGATGCAAAAACTCTAGAAGAAATTGGTAAAGAATGTTCTTTAACAAGAGAAAGAGTAAGACAAATAGAAATTGTAAATGAAAAAACATTGATTGATAATTCTAATTTAATTTCTACCGATTTATATGCTGTTTTTTATCATCTTTTAGATAAAGAAAAATCGTTTGTAGAATATGAAGACTTTTTAGACTTTTTTAAATCAAGAGAAATGGCTAACAAGTATTGTTTTCTAGTATATTTACTTCCTTTGTTTATTAAATATGATGTAGATATAAAGATAGTTTACGATTCAAATGTAATCTCTTTAGAAGAAATTGAAAATAATTTTTTGAATAATTATGAAAATACAATTTCTCTTGATACTTTTAATTCTTTAAAAGAATATGAGAAAAATTTTGTTAATAAATATTATCGTTTGGTAAAAGATCAAATTTATATTAGAAAAGGTCTTTCTTTTAATAATGTTATTTGTTTCGTTATCGATGAAAATTTTCCTAATGGTTATAAGATAGGAAGCGATAATGATTACAATAAACTTAAACAAATATATTTCGATAAATTTGGATATCTAGAAGATTTTCCTTCTCAAAGAGCTTTAGCAGGTTTAATCGATAGATTTAATTATTGTCAAATCGATAAAGGAACTTATAAGAATAGAAATTCTTGTGTTACTTTACCTAATGATTTGATAGATAAAATTATTTCTTATATTTTATCAAATGGTCCGACTGTTTTTTATATTAGTATTTTTGAAGAATTTAAAGATGAATTTTTAAATTTAGGTATTAACAATTATTTTTATTTAAAAGGTTTGATTGATCCATTTTTACCAAAAGATTTTATTACTAAACGTAATTTTTAACTTTGACTGAAAATTATCAAAGTGGAACACAAATTATGATTGACTACATAAAAGATTTTGATGGGGTTTTTTCTTTTGATGATATAAGCAATCATTTTAAAGGTGTAAAAAGCTATACGATTTTTGATAGACTTTATAAGCAAGAAAAAGATGGCCTTTTATTTTTAGGAAATAGTTTTGTTTATTTTGATAAATTAAATATTTCTAACGAAACTGTTTTAGAGTTGAAGGATGCAATAGAAGAACTATTTTCTACAAATATAAAAATAATAAGTGCAAGAGCACTTTATAACTTTTTAGCTTTAAATAAATCTAATTTATTAGAAAAATTACCTAGTATAAATAATAGTTTTTCTTTGTTTTCATTAGTTAAGTTTTTATTCCATAACTCTTATAACTTTCGTAGACCATTATTTTCTAAAGAAAGCCTTAAAAATATTACAAAGTATAGTTTGATTTTTAATTATGCATCATCTTTAGATTATTTTAATATTAAAATTATTAATGATTATGTAAAAAAGATGAATATTGCTGGCCTTTATAGTTATTTATTTTTTATTGAAGATATGAGTGATAATTTTGTACAAGTAGATAGAGATGTAATGGTAAAGAAAGAAAAGTTTAATATAAGTGAAGAAGACTTATCTAAAATTAAAGAATCATTAAATTTATGTATTAATAGATATAAAAATATTAATACTGAAAGTTTTGTTGGATATGGAATTTTTCCAAGTCTTTCTATTCATTGGAATAAATACCTTTTAGTTGGTATAGTTAGAACTTATTTATCTGAGAGTTTTAACGTTATAGCAACTACAACAAACTATAGAAGCTCTGAATTTATAATAACAAATCGATAATTAATTATATCTAACATTATTTATTATCTTGCTTTAACTTAGAAATAATATACTCATATGCGTTCTTTAATACTTCTTTATCAGAATGGTAAGTTAAAAGATTATAGGCTTCATTAAATGGCAAATAATATATTTTATTTACTTCATCATCATGTTTATCTTTAGGATCAATGTTAGATATATCTTCGGCTACAAAAAAGATTACATCTTTTATTGTTCCTTCTTTAGGAGAATATGTTATTACTTCTCTAAAGTTAGTATCTATATTTACATCTAAAGATGTTTCTTCTTTTATTTCTCTTCGAGCAGTATCTTCTTCATTTTTATCTTTCTTTTCTACATGTCCTTTACATAAAGAGTAGTGGCCTAAATTCATATGAAGAACTAAGAACGATAACGATTTATCGTTCTTATTAACTTTATAGATTACTGCCCCACATGATTTTTCTTTTATTGGTTTATTAGTTTCTTTCATACATTCTTCTTTACCTTTATTAAATTAGTTTCTATTAACTTATTTAGTTTACCAAAAACTAATGGTATATCAAAAATGTTAGTTTATTTATTAAGTTATTAAAGGTAAATAAGAATATTAAAATATAGAAGTTATTTTAATTACTATATTAGTTAAAATAGTGATAATTATCTTGATTTTAGGTTTTAGATATTCTAAACTTAAGTATCATTTTTAAAAGAATGATGCCCCTACTTGAAGTTTGGGCATTTATTTTTTTAAAAGGGAGGACATTTAAGAATTAATATGGATGTTGATGGTATTAAAAGAAAGATTGAAGAAAGATTAAATTCACTTGGTTATAGGCTATATTCTTTAAAATATCTTAGAGATAAAAAAGGTAATACCTTAGAAATAATAGTCGATAGAGATGAAAATATAAATTTAGATGATATTGTAAGTGTTAGTGATAATTTATCAACTCTATTAGATGAAATAGATGATAATGATGAAACACCATATACATTAGATGTTTCATCATTAGGAGCTGAAAAACCTATTGAAATATCTAGACTTGATAAATATGTAGGAAAATATGTTAACTTACATTTATCTCATCCTTATAAGGGTGAAAATATCTTAGAAGGTACTATATCTTCTTATGATAAAGAAAGTAATACCATCACTCTTACTTATAAAATAAAAACTAGAGTAGTTAATGCTACTATAAAGATTAGTGATATAGATAGAGCAAGACTTGCAATTAAATTTTAGGAGAAAGTAGTATGAGCAAAAAAGCATTCGTTTTAGCTGTTAGTGAACTTGGTTCAGTTAAAGGATTAACTAAAGAACAAATTAAAGAAGCAATTGTTGATTCTTTTGTTCTTGCTTTAAATAAGAAAATTGAAGGTGAATATAAAGTCGAACAAAAAAGTGCTAGAGTTAAAAAACTTGATCGACTTATTTTAAAAGATAAAGAAGATACTAAACTTCCAGAAGCTTTAATTAAAGTTGATGTCGATTTAGATAAAGCTAGCATAAAACTTTATAGACAATATAAAGTTTTAAACGATGAAGATATTACCGATGATTACATCGAAATGAGTATCGATAAAGCTAGAGAATATAAGAAAACTATCAAGGCTGGAGAATATTTAGACGAGGAAATTCCTTTTGAATCTTTAACTAAAAAAGATGTTGACAGATTCGTTACTAACTTTAAACAAAAGATATCATCTTTTGAAAAAGAGATATTACTTGAACAATTTGCCGATAAGATCGGTCAAATTGTTACTGGTATTGTTGAAAAAGCTGATTCTCATAGCGTAATCGTTAATTTAGGTAAAACTACCGTTACAATGTTTAGAAACGATTTAATTGGTGATGAAAAGTTCCAAACAGGGGATACGATTAAAGTTTATGTTAGAGGATTAAAGAAAGATGAAACTAAGAAAACTTCTTTAATTGATGTTTCTAGATCTTGTCCTGAATTTTTAGGTAAGTTATTTGAAAACGAAGTAATCGAAATTCAAGATGGTATTGTTGAAATTAAAGCTATTGCTAGAATTTCTGGTAAAAGAAGTAAAGTTGTAGTTCTTTCTCATGATCCAAACGTTGATCCAAGTGGTGCTTGTATTGGTAAAAACGGTGAAAGAATTCAAAGAATTGTTTCTCAACTTGGAAATACTAAAGATTCTAAAGAAAAAGTCGATGTTATTTTATATCACCATAATTTAGGTGCATATTTATATGAAATTTTAAAACCAGCTGAAGTAATTGGAGTAAATATTGATGAAGAAAATAATCAAGCTACTGTAATTACAAGAAATGGAACAATGAAACTTGCAGTTGGAACTCATGGCCAAAATCTTTCTTTAGCAAGAAGATTAACCGGTTTAAACTTCATTAAAGTTTTAGATGAATCCGAAATGGAAAAAGAAGGTATTTCTTCTTATAAACCAATCGAAGAATATTTGGCTGAAGATGAAGCTGAAAGAAGAGAAGAAGAAAGAAAAAGATTTAGAGAAAATAACATTCGTCAAAGTGAAGCAAAACGTTTACAAAATGATAATGTTATTGAAGAAGAACCTATTAATGAAGTTAATGAAACTCCAAGTGCTAATCTTGAAGAAAACGTTAAAGAATTTTCTTTAGAAGAACCAAGTGTTGAAGAAGTTAAAGAAACTAAGGAAGAAAAAGAAGAAGTCGTTCCTGAAGTTAAAAAGAAAGTTGTTGAACCAGTTGAACTTAGAGAAGTTAAAACAACTACAACTTTAGAGATGCTTGAACAATCTTTAGAAGAAGAGAAGAAACAAAAAGAAGAAGCTTCTAAAGCTAAAAAGAATAACAAAAAGAAAGAAAATAAAGTCGAAGAAGAAGATCTTAGTGAGAAAAAACCAATTAAGAAAATGGATATTTACACTGAAGAAGAACTTAAAGAACTCGATGACCAAGACGAAGATGATGATTATTACGATGATGAAGAAGATTGGTCAGAATACGATAACGACGATTATTACGAGGATAAATAATGAAAAAAGTACCTTTGAGAAAATGTCTTATTAGTGGAGAATCTCTTCCAAAAGAAGAACTTTTTAGAGTGGTTAAAACGCCTTCAAATGAAGTCGTTTTAGATTCTACTTATAAGATGAATGGTCGAGGGGCTTACATTAAAAAAAGCGAAGAAACTATACTTCTTGCTAAAAAGAAGAAAGTTTTAGATAGATCTTTAGGAATTAAGGTTCCAGATGAGGTCTATGATAGAATGATTAATTATCTAAAGATGAAATAAGGAGGGTTTGAATGGATAAGAATTTTAAGAAAAAGAATCGTGAAACTAATATTCCTCAAAATTCACAAACAAGGAATAAAAATTTAAATAAGGTAACTAATCAAGTTTTTGTTTTTACAAAGTCTTTAACTGTTGGCGAACTTGCAAAAGAACTTAACGTCAATCCTTCCGATATTATTAAGAAACTTTTCTTACAAAAGAAATTAGTTACAATTAATAATTATCTTGATGATGAAACTATTGGCGAAATCTGTCTTGAATTTGGTTTTGATTTTAAGAAAGAAGAAATCATCGATGAAGAAGATTTTGAAAAATTAAAAATTGATGAAAAACCTGAAAATTTAAAAGAAAGACCACCAGTAGTTACTATTATGGGACACGTTGACCATGGTAAAACCACTTTAATTGATGCCATTAGAAATTCAAATGTTGCCGCAAATGAATTTGGTGGAATTTCTCAAGAAATTGGTGCTTATCAAAAATCAATTAATGGTAAAAAGATTACATTTATCGATACTCCAGGACACGAAGCTTTTTCGGCAATGAGAAGTAGAGGAGCTAGTGTTACTGATATTGTTGTTTTAGTTGTTGCAGCTGATGATGGTGTTATGCCTCAAACAATTGAAGCAATTGATCACGCAAAAGCAGCAAATGTTCCAATTATTGTTGCTATTAACAAAATTGATGTTCCAGGGGCAAATCCTGATAAAGTTATTAATGAGCTTATGGAACATAATGTTATCGCTGAAAAATATGGTGGCGATGTTATGACCTGCGAAATATCAGCAAAAAAGAAAATTGGAATCGATAACTTACTTGAAACTATTTTAACCGAAGCTGAAATGCTTGAACTTAAAGCTAATCCAAATAGATATGCTATTGGTACAGTTTTAGAGGCCGAACTTGATAAAGGTGAAGGTCCAAAAGCTACACTTTTAGTTCAAAATGGTACTTTATATTCTTCTGATTATATTGTTGTTGGTTCAGCTTATGGTAAAGTTAGAAGAATGACTAATGAATATAAATTAGTTTTAAAAGAAGCTGGTCCATCAACTCCAGTAAGTGTTATAGGTTTAAGCGAAGTTCCTTTAGCTGGGGACCACTTTATGGCTTTCCCAAGTGAAAAACAAGCTCGTGATATTGCTGAAAAACGTAGAATTAAAAAGATTAACGAAGAAAGAGCAGCAAATAGTGGTATAACTTCTTTAGAAAACTTATATGATAAGATTTCTGAAGGACAAATGACTACAATTAACATTATTATTAAAGCTGATTCTACAGGTAGTGCTGAAGCTGTTAAAGCAAGCTTAGAAAAATTAAATAACGATCAAGTTAAAATTAATGTTATTAGAAGTGCTCCAGGTGCAATTACTGAAAGTGATATTCTTCTTGGAAGCGCATCAAAAGCGATTATTTATGGCTTTAATGTTAGACCTAGCGCACTAGTAAGAAAAAAAGCTGAAGAAGAAGGTGTAGAAATTAGACTTCATAGAATTATCTATGCTTTAATTGAAGAAGTTGAAAGTGCAATTAAAGGTAAGATGAAGAAAGAGATGGTTGAAAAATCTCTTGGTCAAGCCGAAGTTAGAAATACATTTAAAGTTTCTAAGGTTGGTACAATTGCTGGATGTATGGTTATTGATGGAATAATTAAAAATCAAGCAAAAGTCCATGTTTTACGTAATGGTGTTGTTATTTATGATGGTGATATGGAATCACTTAAACGTTTTAAAGATGATGCTAAAGAAGTAAAAGAAGGCTTTGAATGTGGCATTAAAATTAAAGGGTTTAATGATATTAGTGAAGGCGATATTATTGAATGCTTTGAGGTAGTTGAAAAAGATGAGTAATAACTTAGAAAGATTACAAGCTGAAATTGCTAAAGATGTTAGAGAAATAGTTCAATTTGGAATTAAAGATGAAACTATTGGATTTTTAACAATTACGGATGTTGTTGTAAGCAGCGATCATTCTTATTGTAAAATATTTGTTTCATTCTTTAATAACCCAGAAAAGAACTTAGAAAAACTTAATCGTAAAAAAGGTTTTGTTAGAAGTGCTTTAGCTAAAAGAATTAAGACTCGTAGAGTACCAGAAATCGAGTTTGTAGTTGATAAATCTTTCTTAAATTTTAAAAAAGTTGATGATGCTTTAAAAAAAGAAGAGGAAGAGATTTCCTCTTTCAAGAAAGATGAAGAAAATATTACAAATATCGATGATTTATTAAAATAATAGTATATATCTAGTAATTATTTAGAATATATACTTTTAAATCTTTTAGAGATTTTAGATGGATTTTCATCTATTAAAACTAGGTAAGAATTACCTAGTTTTTCTTTTTTATCTAAAGAAAATACTTTTAAGTTATTAATCATTACTTTAGTTAATTTAACCTTAAAAGTTAAAGGGTTAAATCTTTTATATAATTCATTATATAAATCATAAAGAATATAATCTAAATCTTTATAATCTTTAAGTTTAATTAGTTTAACATTAAATTCTTTTTCTTTTCTTAAATATAAGATTACTCCAAAAAACTTATTATCTTTATATAAATGAATGTGGGTTAAGTTTTTATCTAAATATAACTTTTTATTTAAAAACTTATATTCATCGATAATCGAAGATAAGTCTTCGATTATCTTATAGTAATATCGATCATTTTTTTCTATTTTATGTTCAAAATGATTAAAGAATACATCTAATTTTTCTTTATTATTTAACATTGTAAGAAAATTATCTTTTGATGAAGGATAAACTTTATTAATATCTTTAATTAATGTTTTAATATTTTCTCTTTCGGTATGTTTATCATTAGGACAAGTTGATTTAAATACTTTAATGTTTTCTTCTTTGATTAACCTAGTAATTAAACTTTCATCAACATAAATAAATGGTCGAATAAATGTAATTTTATCTCTTGTTAAAAACATTTTAGGTGAAAAAGTAGATATTCTTCCACCATATATTTCATTTAAAAATAGAGTTTCTATAGCATCATTTTTATGATGAGCAAAAGAAACATAGTCACAATTTAATTTAATCGCAACTTTATTAATGATGGCTTTTTTCATTTTAGAACATATTGAACAAGGTAGTTTATCTAAATGTTGTCTTTCTTTTTGAATGCTTAATATTTGATAAACACTTTTAGCATCTTCAACATATAAAGTAGTTCCTAGTTCCTTAAAATAGTTTTTTATTTCATCTATTTTAGTATTAGGAAAACCTAGGTCAATCATCATTGGAATGATTTCAAAATTAGTCTTAGAAAATTGTTTATAAATATTTAAGGCATAAAATAGAGCCATAGAGTCTTTTCCGCCGCTAATTCCAATACAAATTCTTGAATTTTCTTTAATTAAATTAAAATTAATATCTGCTTTTTTTATCGCTGCTAAAATAATTCTTAAGGCTCTCATCTAATTCTCCTAAAATAACTAGTGTATTTTAAAATAAGAAAAAAATAATTGTCAATTTTGTTAAGATTATTTTTTTCTTATTAATTAATACTTAATAAACATAGAGGTAAGATGAATTTGAGTTTTTGATAAAAAATACAAATTTTGAATATTAATTCTAACTTAGTTTTGTGCTAATATAATGGACATGGAAATTATTCGTTTAAACAAATTTGAAGATTTAAAAGAAAATGAGAAATTATCTTTAGTTTTAGGATTTTTTGATGGAGTCCATATTGGACATGTTCAACTTATTAATTTTGCTAGAGCAAGTTCACCAAATAAACTTGGTGTATTAACTTTTGATAAAGCAATTAATAAAGGAGGAAAAGTATTAACTTCTTTAGAAGATAAATTAGCTATATTTGCTTCTTTAAATGTTGATGTTACTTATGTTGTTCATGTTGATGAAAATTTTTCAAAAATTTTATATCAAGATTTTGTTGAACTTATTTTAAAGAAAATTAATCCTGTTAAAATATTTTGTGGACCTGATTTTAGATATGGTTATAAAGCTCAAGGGGATGTTAATTATTTAAAAGAAAGAATTAAAGAAGTTTATGTTTTAAATTACGTAAAAGATCATAATGGGAATAAAATTTCTTCTTCCTCTATTAAAAAACTAATCGAAGAAGGTCATATTTATGATGCTAATAGATGGTTAGGAAGAGTTTATAAAATTAGAGGTAAAGTAGTTTCTGGAAAAGGAATAGGAAGATCATTTGGTTTCCCTACAGCTAATTTAGAAACAGATGTAAATTATGTTATTCCAAAAGAAGGAGTTTATATTACTTCAGTTACTTTAGGTAAAACTAAACATAAAGCTCTTACTAATATTGGAACTAATCCGACAATAAGTAGTAACAATAAGCAAACTATTGAAACATATATAATCGACTTTAAAGATGAACTTTATGGTCAAGATCTTGAAATTTCTTTCTTCTCACGTTTAAGAGATGAAAATAAATTTGATAGTGAAGATAAATTAATTGAACAACTCGAAAAAGATATGGATGATGCTACTTATTACTTTAATTATGTTAAAAGTATACAGTAGTTTTTATTGACAATCATCGTATAAATCTTTATACTTTTTAAGTCTTTTATCTTTATTTAAGGACTCTCCGACCTTTTGTATTGATATTAGAGAATTATATTTAAGGAGAATAAAAAAATGGCAATTTCAAAAGAAACAAAAGCTGAACTCATTAAAAAGTTTGGTAAAAACGAAAAAGATACTGGTAGTATCGAAGTTCAAGTTGCAATCTTAACTTCATCAATTAAACATTTAACAGAACACTTAAAAAGTAACGACAAAGATCACGTTGCAAGAAGAAGTTTACTTGTTTTAGTTGGTAAAAGAAAATCATTACTTTCTTACTTAGAAAGAACTGATAGAGATGCTTACATTAAATTAATTGCAGAACTTGGATTACGTAAATAATTTAATAAAATTAGCCTTAATTAAGAGCGAAGAAATTAAAAAAACTTCGCTCTTTTTCTTTAATAAAATTTCTAAAATTTTAATACATTTTGAGGTTTATCTTTGATATAATTACTAGCGTTAAATTTAGTTAAAAAATGGATACAAATACTATTAAATATTCTTTAAGAAAGTATAAGTTATATGTTATATTTGGCCCAATTTTTAAATCGATTGAGGTCATTTTTGAACTTTTTACTCCATTTGTTATTCGTTATATTATTGATGAAGGAATTAGTGCTGGTTTAGAGAATAATTATTTAAGAATTATAGTACCTGGAATTATTCTAGTTTTAATGTGCTTGCTTTCTTTTGGTTTTACTTTTGTTTGTCAATATTTATCTTCCGTTTGTTCACAAGGATTTGGTACAGATTTAAGAAATAGAATATATAAAAAAATAGCTACCTTATCTTCTTTAGATCTAGAAAAGATTGGAAAAGGTAATTTACTTACTTTAATTAGCAATGATACAAATAGGCTTCAACTTGGAATTGCTAATTTAATTCGTTTAGCAATAAGAGCTCCTTTACTTGTTGTTGGTTCTTTAATTATGTCTATTTTTATCTCTATTGAAGCTTTTTTAATCCTTTTTATTGCAGTTATTATTATTGCTATTCCTATTATCTTAATATTTTATTTTTCATCTAGACAAATTTTAAAAGTTCAAGAATCAATTGATAAAGTTTCTTCTTTGTCTAATGATGATCTTGCTGGAGCTAGAGTTATTAGAGCTTTTAATAAAGAAGAATATGAAATTAATAAATTTAAAAAATTATCTAATCAATATTATAAAGATGCTAAAGTTAACCAAACATTAAATGCTTTAGTTAATCCAATTACTTATTTAGTTTTAAATACTGCAGCTATTTTTGTTGTTTATTTAGGTCGAGATAATATTTTTGCTAATGTTCCTCTTTCAGCTGGTTCTTTAACTGCATTAATTCAATATTTAAATCAAATTACTACCGCTTTAATAGTTACTTTTAATGTTGTTATTGTTTTAACTAAAGCTCAATCTTCTAGAGAAAGAGTAAATGATTTCTTTAAAATCGTTCCTTCAATTCAAGATGGAAGTATTACTAATAAAGATATTGAATACGATGAAAATGAACTTGTTAAATTCGAAAATGTTTCATTTAAATATAGTGATTCTGAAAAAAATGTCGTTAATAATTTAGATTTTTCGATTAAAAAAGGTGAAAAAATCGGAATTATTGGTGGAACAGGTGCTGGAAAAACAACAATTATTAAATTACTTGAAAGATTTTTTGATGTAACAAGTGGGAAAATTCTTTTTAAAGGTCATGATATAAAAGATTTTAATATTAAAACATTAAGAGAACAAATTTCTTTAGTTTCACAAAAAACATCAATATTTAATGGAACAATTAAAGAAAATGTTTTAATGGGTAAAGATGATATTAGCGATGAAGAAGTAGTTGAAGCTTTAAAAGAAGCTGATGCTTATTCTTTCGTGTTTAAATATGAAGATAATATAAATCACGAAATTGTCGAAAGTGGTAAAAATTTAAGTGGCGGACAAAAGCAAAGAATTACAATTGCTAGAGCCTTAATTAAAAAATCTGATTTACTTATCTTAGATGATTCAACATCGGCTTTAGACTTTTTAACCGATAAAAAAATTAGAGAAACAATCGCTTCTAAAAAAGATTTAACAACTATTATTATTTCTCAAAGAGCCACATCATTAAAAGAATGTAATAAGATTTTAGTTATGGATAAAGGTCATATTGTAAATATTGGTACTCACGAAGAATTACTTAAAAATTCTCCAATTTATAAAGAAATTTACGAAAGTCAGGTGAACACTCATGGCTAGTATTAAATTTTTGTTTAAATATTTAAAAAGAGATTTATTAACACTAATTTTATGTGTTTGTTTTTCAATTATCTTAGTAATTTCTTTAACTTTAATTCCTTATTTTATAGGTTTATCTATTGATCAAATTGATTTATTTAATTCGGGAAAAATATTAAATTTTGATGATTTTACTTTTGATATTATTTTAATATCACTTTTTATAGCCTTATCAGTTATTTTTCAATTTACATTTGATTTTTTGTTAGGGAGAGTAGTTGAAAGAGTTTCTAAAGAACTTAGAGATGATCTATTTTTAAAGTTTAATGAAGTACCTATTTCATTTATTGATAATCATTTAAAAGGTGATTTAATTTCAAGAATTGTTAATGATGTTGATAATGTTAATACTGGTTTAACATCATTTTTTAGACAACTTATTATTGGAATTTTCCAAGTAATTATCATGATTATCATGATGTTTTATGTAAATTATTTACTTGCAATAGTCGTTATTATTTTAACTCCATTTGGTTTTTTACTTTCTTATATTATTGCTAAAAAATCATCTAAATATTATAAGGAAAATAACCGTTTTATGGGTGAAGTTTCATCTAATTTCTTAGAATATATAAATAATATTGATGTTGTTGAATCATATAATTATGAAGAATATTCTTTTGAAAAATTTAATAAAATTAACCAAGATTTATATAAAGTTGGTCAAAAAGCTCAATTAATTTCATCTTTAATTAACCCTGCTTCTAGAGTTATTAATAATTCTATTACGGCAGTTGTTGTAATTCTTGGAGCTTTCATTTATGTTCTTGCTTTTTCTAATGGTGGAACTTTTTTAGGTTCAGTTTTAACTACTGGAATGATTTCAACATTTATTCAATATTCAATACAATATTCTAAACCATTTGATGCTATTTCTTCTTGTGTAAGTGAAGCTCAAAATGCTTATTCATCATTAAATAGAATTTTATATGTCATGGATGCTAAAAATGATGTTGATAATGGAAAAGAAGTTAGCCTTAAAAAAGGAGAAATTGTATTTAATCATGTTGATTTTTCATATGACAATAAAAGAAAAATCATCGATGATTTTTCTTTACTTATTAAAGAAGGGCATAAAATTGCTTTAGTAGGTCCTACAGGATGTGGTAAAACAACAATAATTAACCTTCTTTTAAGATTCTATGATCCAAATAAAGGAACGATTGATTTTAACAACGAACATAGTGTAGATATTAAAAAGCAAAACATTAGAGCTAAGTTTGGTATGGTTCTTCAAGATACATGGATTTTTAAAGGAAGTGTTTTAGAAAATATTGCTTATTCAAAAGAAGATGCAACTTTTGAAGAAATCAAAGAAGCAGCAAAAAACGCTAATTGTTTAGATTTTATTGAAAGATTACCTCAAGGTTTTGATACTATAATTTCGGATAATAGTGGATTAAGTGTAGGTGAAAAACAACTTATTTCTATTGCTAGAGTAATGCTTATGAAGCCTGAAATTTTACTTTTAGATGAAGCAACTTCAAATATTGATACTCGTACTGAACTTAAGATTGTTGAAGCAATTAATCGTTTGACTGAAGATAAAACTTCAATTATGGTAGCTCATAGACTATCTACAATTGTTAATTCTGACTATATTGTTGTTATAAATAATGGAAAAATAATTGAGTCAGGAAATCATAAAGAATTAATGGCTAAAAAAGGCTTTTACTTTAATCTTTATAATGCGCAATTTGAAGAAGTTGGCATTAAATAGTTTCTACAAAATTTTCTTTTAAAAAACTAGATATTGACTTTACTTATTTGTATAATTTAAAAGTTAATTATTTAAGGAAAAGAAAAAGAAAAATGAAACGTGTTTTTGAAAAAGAATTTTACGGTAAGAAAATAGTCGTAGAGACCGGAGAAATTGCAAAACAAGCTGATGGAGCTGTTTTTGTAAGATTTAATGATACTGTAGTTTTATCTACAGCTTGTTGTAGTGATGAACCTAAAGAAGGAGATTTCTTCCCTTTAACAGTAACTTATGAAGAAAAACAATATGCTATTGGAAGAATTCCTGGTGGTTTTTTAAGAAGAGAAGGTAGACCTGGAGAACATGCTACTTTAACAGCTAGATTAATTGACAGACCAATTAGACCTATGTTTAGTGATGGCTTTAGAAATGAAGTCCAAATCATTAATACAGTTATGAGCGTTGATTTAGATTCAACTCCAGAAATGACTGCAATGCTTGGATCTTCTTTAGCACTTGGTATTTCTGATATTCCTTTTGATGGACCTATTGCTGGGGTTTATGTAGGTAGAGTTAATGGTCAACTAATTATTAACCCAACTGTTGAAGAAAGAAAAGCTTCTGACTTAAACTTAGCTGTCGCAGGTACTAAAGAAGCTATAAACATGGTTGAAGCTGGTGCTAACGAATTAAGTGAAGATGAAATGTTAGATGCTATCATGTTTGGACATAAAGCAATTAAAGAACTTTGTGAATTCGAAGAAGAAGTAATTAAAGAAATTGGAAAACCAAAAAGAGAAGTTTCTTTATATACACCAGATGAAAATATTAAAAATGATATTTATGGAAGAATTTACGATAGAATGATTAAAGCCATTTCTATTTTTGATAAATTAGAAAGACAAAATGCTATCGATTCTTTAAAGAAAGAAATTACAGACGATTACGATAATAGAGAATATAAAAACGAAAAAGATCATAAGATGACTATGTTAATGGTCAATGATATTTTAGAAGGAATGGTCGCTAACGAAGTTAGAAGACTTATTACTGAAGAAAAGATTAGACCAGATGGTAGAAAAATTGATGAAATTAGACCATTAAATGCTCAAATTGATCTTTTACCTAGAGTCCATGGCTCAGCTATGTTTACAAGAGGACAAACTCAAGTTATTTCTACTTGTACTTTAGGAATTAAAGAAGATGAACAAGTTTTAGAAGGTTTAGCTCCTGAAGATACAAAAAGATGGATGCACCACTATAATTTCCCACCATTCTCTGTTGGAGAAATTGGAAGAACTGGTACCCCAGGAAGAAGAGAAATTGGACATGGTGCCTTAGGCGAAAGAGCTTTATCTTATGTTTTACCAAGTGAAGAAGAATTCCCATATACAATTAGATGTGTTGCCGAAGTTTGCGAATCAAATGGTTCTTCATCTCAAGCTTCAATTTGCGCATCATGTTTAGCTTTAATGGCAGCTGGCGTTCCTATTAAAAGAATGGTTAGTGGTATCGCAATGGGTTTAATTACTTCTGGGCCACTTGATGGAAATCATCCTTATACAATTTTAACTGATATCCAAGGTTTAGAAGATCACTTTGGTGATATGGATTTCAAGGTTGCTGGAACTGAACTTGGAATTACTGCTTTACAAATGGATATTAAAATCAAAGGCGTTACTAGAGAAATTTTACATGATGCTTTAATGCAAGCTCATAAAGCAAGAGCACAAATTAGAGAAGTTATGTCTGCTTGTATTAGTGAACCAAGAAAAGAACTTTCTAAATACGCTCCTAAATTTGTTACTTTCTATATTGATAAAACTAAAATCAAAGATGTTATCGGTACTGGCGGAAAAGTCATTAACGATATCATTGAAAAATGTGATCAAGTCAAGATTGATATTGAAGACGATGGCAGAGTAAGTATTTATCATATGGATAAAGATACTTTACTTAAGGCTAAAAACATGATTTTAGATATTGCTAGAGTCGTTGAAATTGGCGAAGTATTTGAAGGCGATGTAACAAGAGTAGAAGATTTTGGTGCTTTCGTTTCACTTTTTGGTGATAAAGAAGGTTTATGCCATGTTTCTAGACTTTCTAATGGTTATGTAAAATCTGCTCATGACGTTGTTAGAGTCGGACAAAAGTTAAAAGTAAAAGTTATCGGTGTTGATGAAAAAGGTAAAATTAGTGTTTCTCATAAAGAATTTGAGGAAAATAAAGGTGCTGATAATTCACCAAAACCTGAAAAGAAAAGAAAAACATTCTTTGGTAGATAAAAATGAAATATTTAATAGTTTCTGACATTCATGGAGCGACTTCGAGCGCTGAAAAGATAGTTTCATTAGATAATAAGTATAATTTTAGTAGCATTTTAGTACTTGGTGATGTTAACTATAATGGTGCAAGAAATGTTCCACCAAGTGATTATTCGCCAATTGAAGTTACGAAACTTTTAAAAACAATAGCTAATAAAGCCTTATTTATTAGAGGAAATTGTGATTCTAGGGTAGATGCTTTTGTTTTAGAGAAAGAGTTCTACGATTTGAAAAAAATTAAAATCCATGGGTTAAAATTTATATTAACCCATGGTGATTTATTTAATGAATCTAATATAAAAATTAAGAAAAACACTGTTTTCTTATATGGACATACCCATATTTATGTTTTAAAACGTTTAGATAATGGTTCTTTAGTAATTAATCCAGGTTCTATTTCATTACCTAAAAATAATAACCCTAGAACTTATGTAATTTTTGATGATGAAAAAGGAATTTTTTCTTTATATAATATAGAAGACGAGTTAATTCAAACGATCTCCGTTAATTAATAATAATTTGATAGAGGATTTTTGATGGATAAAATAAAGATTTTAGCATTAGGCGGTCTTGATGAAGATGGTAAAGACCTTTATGTCGTAGAAATAAACGACAATATTTTTGTTATTGGAGGAGGTTTTAAATATCCTTCTAAAACTACTCCAGGTATTGATTTTATTATTGCAGATTTTTCATATTTAGTTGCAAATAAGGATAAAGTTAGAGCCTTTATTTTGCCTAAATGTAAAAAGAATTCATTTGGAGCAATTCCTTATATTTATAAAGAAGTACAAGCTCCTATTATTTGTACTGAAATGACAAAAGTATTCTTAGAGGAATTTACTAAAGAATATCAACAAGAATGTAGTTATAAATTTAAAATTATCGGATTACCTGATACTTTAACAGTAGCTGGTGTTAAATTTCAATTTTTTGGAACTTGTGCCTCAATGCCATCAACTTTCGGTTTTGCAATAAGAACCGATAAAGGTAACATCGTTTATTCATCTGATTTTATCGTTGAATATGCCTCAGAACAACATTTTAGACTAGATTTAAATACTTTAGGTAAGATTGCTGAACATCCAACTCTTGTATTGATGTCTGAATCTGTTAATGCCTCTAAACCTGGTTATTGCTCACCAAATCATCGTCTTTATCCTCGTTTAATTCAATATATGCATAATGCTCCAGGAAGATTCTTAATCGCTTTAAATAATGATAATTTATATCATATTGATGAAGTTTTTAGAGCCTGCAAAGAATTAAATAAAAAAGTTTATTTTTATGATGATACTACAAGAACTATCTATAATTTGATTGAAAAATTAGGTATTTCTCATTTTCCAGCAAAAAACATTATTTCAAAAGATGATATTTTAAGAATTAAATCTGATGAAATAGTTGTTATCATGAGCGATGAGAAAGAAAGAATATATGAAAAAGTTTCAATGCTAGCAAATTATGAGGCAGATGAAAAATTAATTAAAATTGAACCAAGTGACACTTTCTATCTTGCAGCAACACCTTCTGATAATAGTGAAATTATTGCTACAGAAACAATTGATGAATTATATAAAACAGGTTGTTTTGTAAGATATGAGACTAGATCTAGCTTAGCTAAAATGCATGCTTATGAAGAAGATTTAAAGATGCTTTTATCTTTACTTAAGCCAAAATATTATTTCCCTATTGAAGGATATTATGTAAATCTTTTAGATAATGCTAAAATCGCATTCGATATGAATATTGGTTTATCACATTCTTCGATTTTCCTTCTTGATAATGGTCAAAATGCAAATTTTGATGAAAAGGGAAATGTTGCTATCGATTTTAACTTAAACGATGAAGTAAAAGTCGGTGATGTTATGATCGATGGAATTGGTGTTGGTGATGTCGTAAATGAGATTATTTCTGATAGAAATAGACTCGGAGAAGATGGAGTAGTGGTTTTAGGTTGTGCTATTTCTAAAGAAAAAAGAGAGATTATTGCTGGACCTGATATTCAAATGAGAGGATTTTTATTCTTAAAAGATAAAGATGCCGAAATTATGCTTAAAGATATTACCTCAACATTTACTGATTTAGTAAATGCATGGGCAAAAGATACATCAACTTTCTCTTTAGAAGATTTAGAAGGAAAGATTGAATTTACTTTAAGAAAAATGATGCTTAAAAATAATCGTAATCCAGTTATCAAACCTAATATTATTATCATTTAATTAAGTTAAATCTTTTAAAAATTGGAGTATAAAATTATAATTTATTTATGCCTAATAAAGAGAGTAAATTTAAAATTAGTAATGAGTTAAAAAAAGCTGCTATAGGTACGTTTTTATGCCTATTATCTATATATTTATCACTAAATTTAGTGACTGTTTTTCCTTATGATTTTTTAATAGTTCCTGCTAGAGCAATAAATTGGTTGATATCATTTTTTGTCGGCGGAATTTTTTCTTATATCATCTATTTAATCCTATTTATTTATGGAATAACGATTATTTTTTATAAGAAAAAATTTAATTTTAAATGGAAGCTTCTTATTATTGGAGTAATTCTTTTTTGTATTGGTGGAATGATTCTTCTAACTAATTCAGTATATTTAGTAGATAGTAGTCATTATTTAACTTTTACCGATTTTGGACAAAATTTATTTGATAATGTCGTTAATCCTAGAAGCTTAGATATATTAGCACCTGATTTTTTAATGATTGATGTAACTAAAAATAGCGGCTTAATCGGAATGACTTTGACTGCTTCAATAAATTCTTTAATGACTTACATTGGTTCTTACGCTTTAGGCTCAATTATTTTTGTTGCCGGTATCGTTTTACTTTTAATTAGACCTACAATTTATTTAGTTAAAAAGTTTAATGAATATCGTAATTTTAACTACCAATATAGTGCAAAAGAAAATTTCACTAAGGCAAAAGATATTACAATTACGACTACAACACTACCTTCTTTAGAAGATTCGGATAATATCGACATTGAAACTACAAAAGTTTCTAATGCCAAAGAAGCTAAGCCTAGCTTAGATGAAATAAAACAAGAAGAAGATAAAGATTTTTTATCAAGACTTCAAGATGAGTCTCAAAAGAAATATGTTTATGAAAAACCTATTAATCAAGACCCAACTTTAGAATCTTTAAATTTTGAGGATCGACCAGTTTCAAAAGCACATTATGATCCAAATGAGGATGATAGTGTTTATACCAATATTTATCGTAATAATAACGTTACAGCAAATAGTCTTTATACAAATAAAGTTTCTAGCGATAGCGTGTCTTTAAAAAATACTTCAAAAGAACAAGAAGAACAAACTTCTGGTGTAACTATTAATAATTATGGCGAAGTTAAAAACGATGTTAATGTTAAGCCGACATTTGATTATTTAGACGATATTAAAGATACACCAGTCACTAATAAGAAGCCAAAGAAGAGAATTAAATATGTTCCACCTTCTTTATCTTTGCTTGAAAATAGACAAAGTCATGAATCTGATCAAAAAAATAAAGAAGTTGCTGAGGAAAGAAGTGATGCTATTAACCAAGTTTTAAGCGATTTAGGTGTTAAAGCGCGTGTTGTTTCTTATAAGATTGGTCCATCTGTTACAAGATATGATATTCAAACTGAAAAGAACGTATCAATTAAAGGTTTTGATACTTATTTAAACGATATTTCAATTAGACTTGGTGGAATTAGTGTACGTTTCTCGCCTATTGTTTTAGGAAAAACAACATCAGGACTTGAAATTGCAAACCAAGTATGTTCAATTGTTAATTTTAAAGATTGTTTGCAAGCTTTAAATAGACTTCCAAAAGCAAAACCAACAAATGTTCCTTTTGGTAGAGATATTAATAATGAATTAATCACTATCGATTTGCAAGAAACTCCTCACCTCTTAGTTTGTGGATCAACTGGTTCAGGTAAATCTGTTTTCATGCATTCTTTGATTATGTCTTTAATCATGAGAAATTCTCCTGAAAATTTAAAACTCTTATTAATTGACCCAAAAACTGTCGAGTTTATTAAATATAGAGAGATTCCTCATCTTTTATGTCCGCCAGTTGATATTCAAGACCCACAAAAACCTTTTGATGTTTTAAATAAAATCTGTGACATAATGGAAGAAAGATATTCTCTTTTTGCTGAAAATGATGTATCTAAATTAAAAGAATATAATGAAATTTGTGTTGCTAAAGGTCAACCAACTTTACCAATTATTGTCGTAATTATTGATGAATATGCTGACCTTGTTGATGTTAATAAACGTATTTCAGAACCTGTTGTTAGAATCGGTCAAAAAGCTAGAGCTGCTGGAATTCATATGATTATTGCTACTCAAAGACCTTCCGTTAATGTTATTAATGGTGTTATTAAGGCAAACATTCCTTCAAGAGTTGCACTTTTAACCTCATCTCCAACAGATTCAATGACTATTATTGATCAAGGTGGTGCTGAAAAATTAATCGGTAATGGCGATATGTTAATTAAATCGGCATCTTTAAGCAATACACAACTTATCCGTTGCCAAGGTTCTTTTGTTTCTAATCAAGAAATAAAAGCAGTTTGCGATTTCCTTAGAATAAACTATGGACCACAATATGATGAAAAAATCATGGATATTGTAAATAAACCTGTTGCTGAAGACCCTCAATTAGTTCAAGCAAGTAAGGAATCAAGATTTGGTAGCGACGAAGATTTATATCAAGAAGTTAAAAATTGGACAATGAGTGAAGAATATATCTCAATGTCTAGAATTCAAACAACATTCTCAATGGGCTTTAATAGAGCTTCACGTATATTTAAACGTTTACAACAAGAAGGAGTAGTAAGTGATGATAAAGCCACAAATTCCTCTAAAGGAAGTAAAGTTTTAATTCATAACTACGTTGATAGCGATCCAAGTGAACGCCAAGGAACCATTGAGCAAACTACATTTAAAAAGTTCTAGAGTATGAAAGTCGGAGTTGATTTGACTTTCATTCCTCGTTTTAAGGATAAAGTCGCACTTGCAAGAAAAATACTTTCCCCACTTGAATTAAAAGAATATGAAAATTCTTTTAATAAAGAGGAGTACTTAGCTTCAAGATTTGCTTTAAAAGAGGCTTTAATAAAATGCCTAGAACTTTCGATTTTAAGTGTTAATTTAAATGAAATTATCGTTAAAAAGAAAGAAAGCGGAGCAGTTTATATTGAATATCAAAATAAAGTTTTTTCTTGCTCACTTTCTCATGAAAATGAATATTGCTTAGGAGTTGTTGTCGATGAATAATACTTATTTTGGAGCTAATTTAGTTGATAAAAATACAATATCTGTTTTCTTATTTTCACCTATACAAAAAAATGATCATACCCCAATTAATTTAATTATAAATGATAATAAAGTTGTACCTCTTGAAATAACAAAACAAGTATTTTTAAATGGTGTTAGCCTTTATACATGTAGATATTCTCAAGGATTTAAATTAGGGAATTCCTACTTGGTATCAATTGAAAATTTTGGTATAGCAGGTTTAAATGTTAACGAAGCTATTAATTTTCCAGATTTTGATGATGAATATTATTATGGTGACGACGATTTAGGCGTTACATATACTAAAAAAGAGACTACTTTTAAAATTTGGGCTCCTTTATCTTCAAATGTTGGTGTTTTATTAAAAACTAGTGAAAATGAAGATTATGTTATCCATTATATGAAAAGACAGCCTAGAGGAGTTTTTTCTTTAACTTTAAAAGGCGATTACGAAGGCTATCATTATTTATTTTTGCTAAAAACAAATGAAGTTACATATCGTTCATTAGACCCTTATGGAAAAGCATGTAGTGCTAATAGTGTTGATAATGTTGTTGTTGATTTTAATAAAACAAAAATTGATTTATATGAAGATGATTTACCAACCTACAATTCTTATTTAGATACTATTATTTATGAACTTGATATTAGAGATTTTACTATTGATGAACACACAAATATTGTTAATAAAGGTAAATATCTAGGTTTAACCGAGAAAGGACGTAAAACTGATGGGAAAAATCCTGCTGGTTTAGATTATCTTGAATCATTAGGTGTAACTCACGTTCAAATTTTACCAATGTATGATTTTAAAACAATCGATGAATTACATACCGAAAATTCATATAACTGGGGATATGATCCATGGCAATATTTCTGCCCAGAAGGAAGCTATTCAACTGATCCTAATGATCCATATTCTAGAATCATAGAATTAAAAGAAATGATAGCTGCATTACATAAAAAAGGTATTAAAGTTAATATGGATGTTGTTTATAACCATTATTATGATACTTTAATGAATTGTTTATCGCGTGTAGTTCCTGGATACTTTGCTAGAACTAGAAAAAATGGAATCTTATCTAATGGCAGTGGATGTGGTAATGATTTTAATAGCGAAAGACCAATGGCTCGTAAACTCATTTTAGATTGTGTTAAGTTCTGGGTTAAAGAATATGGTATCGATGGTTTACGTTTCGATTTGATGGGTTTACTCGATATAACTACTATTTTAAGAATTAAGAAAGTATGTAGAGCTCTTAAACCTGACTTTATGATTTATGGTGAAGGTTGGGATATGAACACAGAGCTTTCAAGCGACAAGAAAGCTTCAATTTTAAATTCATATAAAATGGATGATGTTGCATTCTTTAACGATACTTATAGAGATATTTTAAAAGGTCCTAATGGGGCTGATAATCTTAGAAATGGTGGATATTTAACAGGAAATTTATCATATGTTGATGGATTTAAATTCTGTTTCCTTTCTTCAAGTGTAAATTTTGTTTATCCTGCTAGATTTAAATCGCCAGATCAATCAATAAATTATGTTGAATGCCATGATAATTACACCTTATTTGATAAGGTTTCAAGTGTATATGGAAAAGATAATGTCGAAAAGGTATTAGAAGTAATAAACGAGATTAATGCAACAATTCTACTTTCTCATGGAATTCCATTTTTCCACGCCGGACAAGAAATTGGTTTGAGTAAAAAGTATGAAGATAATACCTATAATAAAGGTGATGAATATAATAAATTCTCTTGGGATGTTTTAGATCAACGTATAGATATGGCTAAATATTTTAAATCAATTGTTGATTTTAGAAAAACAAGATATCTAGCTAATATTTTAGATCCTAAAGCAATAGGAGAAAGCACTAAGTTTAATAATCTTGAAGGCGGATTACTTGGAATTGAGGTTAAACTATCAACTGGTGATTTCTATATTTTAATTAATCCAACAGATAATAATATTCGTCATACATTTAATGATTATGTCTTAGTTGAGTGTGCCGAAGCAGGATATCTTAGAAATAGTCAATTATATATTAAAACTTTAACCTCGACAGCTCACACAGTTACTGTTGTTTCAAAGAAAGTGAGTTAATATGTGGAAATATTTTAAAGTTATTATCAAAGTAATTTTTCCGATTATTTGGGCTTATTTAAGTTGGATGATAAGATATTCAAATCATCCAGAAAAATATCCTTTTGAAAAAAGATGGGATAAAGTTCAAAAGATCGTAAGAAAAGTAATAAAAGCTTTTAATGTTAAAATCAATCAAGAAGATATAGATAAATTCTATGAAAATATGGATAAATCTAAAAACCATCTTTTTGTTTGCAATCATATTTCCGACTTAGATCCATTAATTTTTATTGCTGCCGCAAAAAGACCATTAACTTTTGTTGCTAAAATTGAGAGTGAAAAATATCCATTAGTAGGAAGAGTTATTAAAGTTATTGATGGTAAATTTATGGATAGAGGTGATTTAAAACAATCTTTAAAAGTCATGTTAAAAGTTCAAGACATGCTTATAAATCACGAAACTATGGATGTTGTTATTTTTCCTGAAGGAACAAGAAATAAAAACGGGGATTTAAGTAAAACACTTCCTTATCATCATGGAAGTTTTAGATCTGCCTTTAAAGCAAAATGTCCTATTGATGTTTTTATGATTAGTGGTGATGACAAGGTTTTAACTTATAAAAATAATATTAAAAAATTTGATGTAAATATAACTTTGTTAAAAACTTTTAAAGAAGAAGATTATTTAAATTTAACGACAAATGAGATTGCATCTGAAGCACAAAAGTTAACAGAAGAAAATTTAAAAAAGTATTATTAATGACGTAGACCCTTAGGGTACAAATTTTTTAAAGTTCCGTTTACGCACTTAACAAAACCTAAATTAATATCATTAAAACTAACAACATTATAACCATTATTTAAATTATTTCTTTCAATCGTATCTCCATGGAGGTACGATTTTACTTCTTTTTCATCTAATATTATAGATTTTTCAGTATTTAAATAATGTGCGAGATTAAAAGAAGGAATTAATATATCTTTATTTTTAATTTCACAAATATTTATACCTTTTCTAATAAATTTTATATTTTTTGGTAGAGAAAAGTTAAAATTATGACCATATATTTGGTTATTCATATTAGAAATACAGTTAAAGTGTAAGTCATAATTTGTTAATAATTTATTTAATTCGCTTGATTTATAATTTATAGTTTTTTTATCAACTATACTTTTGACTAACGAATCATTTTTCTTCTTTTGAAGTTTTGCAATAAATTGGCCCTCACCTTTATATAAATGAGGAAAGATATGAATGGCTTCGTTTAATTCACTAGATCTATATTCCCCATCTATATGAGGTAGAGAAACTATTTCGGCATCATCTCGGTTAGCCAAAACATTTAATATTACTTCTTCATCTTCTTCAAAAGAAAAAGAACAAGTTGAGTAAATGATAAATCCCTCTGGCTTAAGTAAATCTATAGCTTTATTCAGTAAATTTATTTGAATTTTTTGCTGTTTCAATACTTTTTCAATTGACCAATCTTTTTCCATTTCCTCCATTTTTCTAAACATTGCACTGCCAGAACAAGGAGCATCTAGAATTATATAGTCAAAAGAATTATTAATTTGATTATTGATTTGTAAAAAATCACCACAGGTAACACTGATATTTGAAAGTCCTAATTTCTCGATATTACTCGATAAAGTTAAAGCTCGTTGGTAAGAAATATCATTTGAAATGAATTCAACATTTTTATAATTTAAAGAAGTAGAAATAGTTTTTCCACCAGGTGCCGCACACATATCAAGAATTAAAGAATTTTCTTTTGGCTCTAAAAAATATGATACAAGTAGACTTGAAGCATCAACTATATAGAATAAGCCATTATCAAATAAATATGATTTTCCAAAATCATAGTCTTTATGTTCGTAATAAAAAACATTTTTTAAGAAAGGATGCTTAATAACTTTTGGAAATTTCTTTTGAAAAGTTTCTTCATTTATTTTATTTGGATTTATTATTAAAGAATGTGTTCTTTCAAGAGTTAAAGAGTTGATTAATTGATCAATTTCTTTTTCACTTAGATATTTTTTTAAATGTTCTTTGAAGTCCATTTAATTATTATATAAAATCACTTATCAAAAATGTATAATAATTCAAAGGAAAAATTTATGAGATTCGAAGACATTATTGAGAAAAAAAGAGATAAAAAAGAATTAACAAGAGATGAAATCCATTATTGGATTAGTAATTATGTTAAAGGTGAAATTCCTGATTACCAAGTAAGTTCATTACTAATGGCAATTTACTTAAATGGTATGAATAAAAAAGAAATTGGAATTTTGACTGATGAAATGAGAATTTCAGGACAAATCTGGGATTTATCCGATATTCCTGGTTTGAAAGTTGATAAACATTCAACAGGCGGAGTAGGAGATAAAGTTTCTTTAGTTTTAGGTCCTATGGTTGCTGCTTGCGGAGCAAAATTAGCTAAGATGAGTGGTAGAGGTTTAGGACATACTGGAGGAACCTTAGACAAATTAGAATCTATTCCTGGTTTTGATATTCATAAAACATATGATGATTTTAAAAAACAAGTTAAAGAAATCGGTCTAGCAATTATTGGCCAAGATGAAAATATCGATCCAGCTGATAAAAAACTATATGCTTTAAGAGACGTAACCGGAACAGTAGGTTCCATTCCTTTAATCGCTAGCTCAATTATGTCTAAAAAATTAGCTAGTGGAGCAGACTGTATTCTTCTTGATGTCAAATATGGAAGTGGTGCATTCATGAAAAATATTGATGATGCTAAAGTACTTGCTCAAACTATGGTAGACATTGGAAAAGAATTGCATAAAGATGTTAAAGCTGAAATAACTGATATGGATCAACCTTTAGGAATGGCTGTTGGTAATAATCTCGAAGTTAAAGAAGCAATTGCAACTTTAAAAGGAGATGGCCCTAAAGATTTAACCGAACTTTGTATATCTTCTGGCGTAATTTTGTTAAAACAAGCAAAAATTTATGATAATGATGAAGAAGCAAAAACTGCTTTAATTAACTCAATTAAAACTGGTGCAGCTTTAAATAAATTAAAAGAGATGGTCAAATATCAAAAGGGTGATGTTTCTTATATTGAACATTCTGAAAAATTTGAAATGGCTAGTGAAATTATTCCTATTTATTCAACTAAAGAAGGATATGTTCATAGAATTGATGCACTAGAAATTGGAAAATCTTCGATGAAACTTGGCGGCGGAAGAGAAACTTTAGACGATATCATTGATATGAGTGCAGGTATAATTTTAAATAAAAAAATTGGAGATTTTGTAAAAAACGGCGAATTATTAGCAACCTTATATACAAACAAAAAAGATATCGAAGAAATTAAAGGGGATGTCAAAAACGCTTTCAATATTCAAAAAGAAGAAGTTAAAATTGATCTATCCAAGAAAATATTTATTGAATAGATCAATTTGAATGTTTTTTCTTAACTTCCCTAATATTGGAACTTCGAATTATATTAGAAATTTTTAAATAATTATCATTAAGTGCCTTTTCATAAGATGAAGAGGCATTTTTGTTTAATAAATAGAATTTAGCATCTTTTAAAGCCTCTGGGAGATATTGTAAATAAGGCCAAACTGATGGTAAATCATAAGGATATTTATCTTCTTCCGCAACGTTAACAGGAGTGTATTTTAAATAATCTAAAACCGGTAGAGGCATATCTTTTGCTGCATCCATTGCTTTATACATTGATAAACAGGCTGTTTTAGAATGAGGAGATAAACATAAATCAACGATTGCAACAGAAATAGGTATAACGGCTTCTGGTAAGCCAACAGTTAATGCACTATCTATTGCAATTTTTGTTCTCATACAAGCTTGAGGATTGGCAATTCCAATATCTTCATAGGCAGTTACAAGGAGTCTTCGAGTCAAACTTTCTAAATCGCCTGAAATCAAAAGCCTAGCTGCATAATATAAAGCAGCGTTAACGTCTTGGCCTCTAATTGATTTTTGTAGAGCTGAAACACTATCATAATGTCCATCTTCATCTTTATCGGTGATTAAATTTGAAACTTTAAGTACTGTTTTAGTTTTATCAATTGTTATTTCTTGATTTTTAAAAGATATTGATAAAATTTCTAGGTAATTTAAGGCAAAACGAAAATCACCACCACTAGATTTAGCAATATATTCTAAAGAAGCATCATCGATTTTAAGTTTATTATCATAGCCATCCTTATTTTCAATAGCTCTTTTTAAGCCTGTTACAATATCAGAAGTTGTTAATGTTTTAACTTCTAAAAGATGGACTCTACTCCTAATTGCACGGTTAATTGAAATATAAGGGTTAGCAGTGGTGGCTCCAATTAAAAATATTGTGCCATTTTCAACATAAGGTAATAATATATCTTGTTTATCTTTGTTTATACGATGAATTTCATCAATTATTACTATAGTTGTTGGATAAAGTTTAGCTTCTAAAATAGCCTGTTCAATATCTTTTTTATTAGAAGTTACTGCATTTAGTTTAATCGTGTGAGCTTTTAAAGAATTGGCATAAGCTTCAGCAATAGTAGTCTTTCCAGTTCCAGGTGGCCCATATAAAATAAAAGAGATGGGAGTTTCAGCTTTAACGCTATTTGTTAAAAAGCCATTTTCCCCAACTAAATCTTCTTGTCCTATTATATCTTTTAATGTTTTTGGTCTTATTCTGAATGCTAAAGGTTTGTTCATGCTCTAGATTATAAACTAAAAAATTGTAATAATCTAAAAACAAATTACTAAAAAATTAAATGATATGGATTAATAGTTTTAAAGAATAAATTAGTAGATTATTAGTATTAAATTTAATAAATAAATGAGGTAGAATTTATAACATGAAAGTTGTAATTCAAAGAGTATTAGACGCAAGTTTAAGTATAGATCAAAAAGTTTATTCTTCCATTAGTAAAGGTTACCTTTTATTAGTCTCTTTTACGAATGGAGATAATGAAGAAATAGCTAATAAAATGGCAGAAAAAATTTCAAAATTAAGAATATTTGAAGATGAAAATGGAAAGACAAATTTATCAATTTTCGATGTTAAAGGTGAAATTTTATCAGTATCTCAATTTACTTTATATGCAAATTTAAGAAAGGGTAATAGACCTTCATTTATCGATGCTTTAAAACCAGACGAGGCTGATAAATTATATATTTATTTTAATAAATGTTTAGAAGAGCTTAATTTACCACCAAAAACAGGTGTATTTGGTGCTGATATGAAAATTAATTTAACAAATGATGGGCCTTTTACTATAATTCTTGATTCAAAGGAAATATTTTAGTTATGAAAGTAATGATTGGTTTAAGTGGCGGAGTTGATAGTGCGGTTGCTGCCTATTTATTAAAAGAACAAGGCTATGATGTTGTTTGTGGTTTTATGAGAAACTGGGATTCAATGATGAACAATGATTATCTAGGAAATCCTACAGTTGATAATAATATTTGTCCACAAGAACAAGATTACCTTGATGCAAAAGATGTTGCTGAAAGATTGAATCTTCCACTTTTAAGAATAGATTATATTAAAGAATATTGGGATAACGTTTTTTCTTATTTTCTTAATGAATATAAAAAAGGAAGAACACCAAATCCTGACATTTTATGCAATAAATATATTAAATTTGGTCCTTTTTTAGACTTTGCAAAACAAAATGGCTGTGACATGATTGCAATGGGACATTATGCAAAAAGAGTGGATAAAGATAACAAAACTTATTTATATAAAGCTTTTGATAAAACAAAAGATCAATCATATTTTTTGAGCCAAATTTCTTCTTATCAATTAAAATCATGCTTATTTCCTTTAGGCGATATAACAAAAAAAGAAGTAAGAGAAATAGCTGAAAAACTAAATTTAGTATCCGTTGAACATAAAAAAGATAGTACAGGTATTTGTTTTATTGGGGAAAGAAATTTTAAAGAGTTTTTAAAAAACTATATTCCTGCCCAAAAAGGTAAAATTGTAGAGATTAATAAAAATATTGTTTTAGGAGAGCATGAAGGAGTTATGTATTACACTTTAGGTCAAAGAAAAGGCTTAGGAATAGGTGGAATTCATGGCTTAAAAGCAAATCCTTACTATGTTTGTAAAAAAGATGTTAAAAACAATATTTTATATGTTGCAAGTGGCGATAATGATGAACATTTATTAAGTGATTCGGCAATTATTACTTCTATGAATGTCTTTAATGAAAAAGTAAAAGATGGCGAACATCTTTTTGTTAAATTTAGATATCGTCAAGATGATAAAGGAGTAACTTGCTATAATTTAGAAAACGGAGATGTTAAACTTGTTTTTGATGAACCTTATAAAGCAGTTACACCTGGCCAAGCTTGTGTTTTTTATAGAGAAAACGAAGAGTGTGTTGGTGGTGGTTTTATAGATCACGTTTATTATAAAGGAGAAGAAATTTTTTAATGAGGCGTTATTCTCGTATCATTTTATTAATATTTTCTATTATTTTATTAACTATTGCCTTAGTATGCCTTTTTTCTCTTGATATTGAAGGCATTAAGTTTAACGACGAAATAAATGGATCTGAGATTAGTTTTATTCTTTCAGGACACGCTATTTTAGGCGAAAGTAGTGCTGTATTAAATGGGACTTATGTGGATGGAGTTTTACATATGAATTCTTCTTTATTCGTTCCTGTTACGCTTTCTTTTGATTATATTACATTTATTTTATTAACTGCTTTTATCATAAGTTTAGTATTTATGTTTATTTTTGCCTCAAGAAAAACACTATTGTTAATTTTTACTTTAGTTAATACTCTTTTAGCGATTTCTTTATTTTTCCAACCATTATATTTTTTAGCAGTTAACTGGGGAAATAAAATTATTATAGATAACTTTTTTCCTTCAAATGGAACAACTTTAGTTGGTATTGGAGCCATTTGTTTTAGTTCAATCATGTTAGTTAACGATATTTTATATTTTTATCGAGTAAGCACTTTATTTAGACATAAACCTATCGTTATTTACTAATTTTTATTTGATTATTGATATTTGTTTCATTATAATTTTGGCTAGGAAAAGAGATTAATAATTTTTCTATCTTAGAGAGGGGCTTATTGGTGAAATGCCTTATAGAAAAGATTAATCAGCCACTTCCAAAATAAAGGTTAAAAGCCTCGCAGTTATGCGTTAAATAGCATTCTAATTAAGAGCAAAATTTATTTTTGAATTAGGATGGTACCGCGATTAAAAACTTCGTTCCTAAAATATGTTTTTTAGGAATTTTTTATTTATTAAAGGAGAAGAAAAATGAGAAAATTATCTTCACAACAAATTAGAGAAACTTGGTTAAATTTCTTTAAAGAAAGAGGTCATATGATTGAACCAGGAGCTAGTTTAATCCCTCATAATGATCCATCATTACTTTGGATTAATGCTGGCGTTGCTGCTTTAAAAAAGTATTTTGATGGTAGCGAAATACCTGAATCAAAAAGAATAACTAACGTTCAAAAATGTATTAGAACTAACGATATTGATAATGTTGGTAGAACTGCTAGACACCATACATTTTTTGAAATGCTTGGCAATTTCTCGATTGGTGATTATTTTAGAAAAGAAATTATTGAATGGGCTTTTGATATCTTAACTAATGAAAAATATTTTGGTTTAGATAAAGATAAATTATATGTAACTTATCACCCAAGTGATTTAGAAACTAGAGACCTTTGGATTAAACAAGGAATGGCCAAAGATCATTTAATTCCACTTGAAGGTAATTTCTGGCAAATTGGCGAAGGGCCTTGTGGACCAAATACCGAAGTCTTCTATGATAGAGGCGAAAAATGGGATGAGAACCATTTAGGTGTTAAATTATTAGAAGATGATATCGAAAACGATAGATATATTGAAATTTGGGGAATTGTTTTTTCACAATTTAATGCTGTGAATGGTGTTAAAAGAGAAGATTATAAAGAATTACCTCATAAAAATATTGATACTGGTGCAGGATTAGAAAGAATTGCTTGTGTTTTACAAGGAACTGACACAAACTTTGAAACTGATTTATTTTATCCAATAATTGAAGAAACTCAAAAATTATGTCAAAAACCATATGAAGGCGAATATTTAATGCCTTATAGAGTTATTGCTGATCATATTAGAGCTTGTACATTTGCTTTAGCAGATGGAGAACTTTTCTCTAATGAAGGAAGAGGCTATGTATTAAGAAGACTTTTAAGAAGAGCAATGCGATATGGTCAAAAACTTGGATTTAAAGAACCATTCTTATATAAGTTAGTTCCAACAGTTATCAATGTAATGAAAGGATTCTATCCTTATTTAGTTGATAAAAAAGATTATTTAATGAAGATTATTAAGTCAGAAGAAGAGAAGTTCCTTAAAACTCTTACTTCAGGCGAAAATATGCTTAATACTATGATTGAGGGCAAAACTTCTCTTTCTGGTGAAGATGCTTTCAAATTATATGATACTTATGGTTTCCCTATCGAATTAACTCTTGAAATTTGTAAAGATAATAATGTCAGTGTAGATGTTGACGTTTTTAATCAATGTTTAAATAAACAAAAAGAAATTGCAAGAGCTTCAAGAAAAAATATTGAATCATTTAATAAACAATCAAAAGATTTATTAGATTTTAATCTTCCAAGTGAATTTACATATGATTTTGATGATTTAGAATCAAAAGTTATTGGCTTATTTAAAGATGGAGTTAAAGTTGATTCAATTGATGATGAAGGCGATGTAATATTTGATAAAACTAATTTTTATGCTGAAATGGGCGGACAAGTTGCAGATACTGGCGTTGTTTCTAATGAAAACTTCTCAGCAAATGTAACTAACGTTATTAAAGCTCCTAATAAACAACATTTACATCATATAAAAGTAAGTTATGGAACATTAAAAGTTGGTGATTCATTAAAATTAAAGCTTGATAAGCAAAGAAGATTTGCAATTATGAGAAATCATAGTGCTACCCACCTCTTACAAGCAGCTTTAATAAAATTTGTTGGAAATGATGTTCATCAAAAAGGTAGTTTTGTTAATGAAAATTATCTTAGATTCGATTTTTCTCACTTTGAAAAAATTGATCAAGCAACATTAAATAGAATTGAAAGACAAGTCAATGAATATATTGCTCAAGCAATTGAAGGAAAAGTACTTGAACTTCCTATTGATGAAGCTAAAAAAATAGGTGCTCTTAGTGAATTTGACGAAAAATACGGCGATATTGTTAGAGTAGTTTGCTTTGGAGAAGATTCTAAAGAATTCTGTGGTGGAACTCATGTTAAGAATACATCAGATATTGGGTTATTCATTATTAAGTCTGAAGAAAGTATTTCTGCAGGTGTAAGAAGAATTGAAGCCGTTACATCATTAGAAGCTTATAAATACTTAAAACAAAAAGACGAACTTTTAGGTGAAGTAAAAGTTTCATTAAGCGCTAAATCTAACGGAGAAATTTTAAGTAGAATCTCTTCTTTAAATGACGAACTTAAAACTGAAAAAGATAAACTTGCTAAAATCGAAGAAAAAGTACTTAAATCTAAACTCAATGATATTATTAAGAGTGTCAAGACAATTAACGGAGTTACAGTTTTATGCAGATATTTCGAAGACCTCAATAGAGGTGGAATTATGCATGTTTTAGATGTAATTAAGTCAAAAAATAGTGATTATTTAGTAGTCTTAGTTTGCAATGAAGATGGTAAACATCCAGTTATTATTGCTACAAGTAAATCACAAGTTGAAAAAGGAGTTTCCTCTGGAAATATAATGAAAGAATTAAGTAAACTTTGTGGTGGAAATGGCGGTGGAAAACCTGATAGAGCCCAAGGAAATATCGTTGATGTATCTAAAATTGATGAATTTCCTATCGAAAGTTTTGTAAAATAAAAAGATGGAAGAAAAATATTTAGGATTAGATCTAGGAACAACAACAATTGGAATAGCTTATTCAGATAGTTTAGGAATTATTCATAACTACGAGAATTTTTCCTTTGAAAGAGGAAACTATAAAAAAGCTAGAGAACATGTTATTGAAGTTTGTAAAGAGCTAGAAATTACAAATATTGTAATGGGATATCCTCTACAAATTGATCGCCAAGAAGGTGATAGATGTAAATCAACTCAAAGGTTTAAAGATGATTTATTAAAATTAGATCCTAATTTAAATATCATCCTTCATGATGAGTCTTATTCGACTTATGAGGCTAAAGAAAGACTTTTAGAAGGCGGAGTAAAACCTAGTGATTTAAAGAAATATATCGATATGGTTTCAGCATTTGTCATTTTAGAAGATTATTTAAGGAGTAAAAAGTAATATGGAAAGATTAGGCGATGATGATATTAAAATCTATGATGAAGATGGTAAAGAATATTTATTCAAGATACTTTTTACTTACGAAAATAAGGAAAGAGGTGCTGAATACGCTTTTATTTATGAACCTTCTTCTCCAGATGATATAATAGTTATGCGTTATACAGATGATGGTGAACTTTTTGAAGTTACTGATGATGAAGAACTTGAAGAAGCTGAAGAAGTATTAAACGCTTATCAAAGTGATCCTAAAATTCAAGAGATTAAATAAGGAAATTGTGATACAATAACGAAACGCGGGAGGAATATATGGCTGCAACTACAAAAGAATTTATTTTAACCCAAGAAGGTTTAGAAGATTTACAAAAAGAATATAGAAGATTAATTGATGAAGAAAGACCTCAAGTTATTGAAGCTTTACAAAATGCTAGAGCAATGGGCGACCTTTCTGAAAACGCTGATTATGATGCTGCAAGAACTAAACAAGCTGAAGTTGAAGCTAGAATTAAAGAGATTGAAGCTATTTTAGCTAATGCTAAAGTTGTTAATGAAAGCAAAAAGAAAAATGAAGTTAGAATTTCTTCAACAGTAAAATTTAAAGACGTTACTTTAAATAAAGAATTTACAGTTAAAATTGTTTCATCAATTGAAGCTGATCCATTAACTGATCCAAATAACATGAGAATTTCTAATGAATGTGCTTTAGGACAAGCATTAATTGGAAGCAGGGTTGGAGATGTTGTAACTGTAAATGCAACTCATCCTTACGATATTGAAATTCTAGAAATTATTTAAAAAATTAATTTAATAGGGATAAAAAACCTCCATCAAAACATTCTTGTATATAGATGGAGGTTTTTTATGTTAGGCAAAGTCGTTATAATTGGTGTTCTTTTAACTATTGTTGGTTTAGTTGTTATGAAAGCAATTGATCCAAATTTAGAAAGTAGTGGAGATGGTGGAGGGATATCTAATGGTGGTTCATTAACAGATAGTGGAACAATAACTGTTGGAATTACTGGAGATGTAGTTTCACCGAACAATTATACTTTAGATGAAGGTGCGACAATGGCTGATTTAATCGAACTCGCTGGTGGAGTAACTGATACTGCTGATGATAGATGTTATTTTTTTGAAGCACCCTTAAAAGATAATGAATCTTACTTTATTCCATCTAAATTTGAATTAGATGATGTTTGTGGCAATAATGTTATTGAAAAAGTTAATATCAATGAAGCTAGTGTTGATGAACTTGATTCAATTTCTGGGGTAGGGGAAACAATTGCGAATAAAATTTATCAATATCGAGAAGAAAATGGTCAATTTTATACTTTAGAAGATTTAAAAAATGTTGATGGAATTGGAAATGCCACTTTTTCAAAGATGAAAAATGAGATAATGCTTAAAAATGCATAGAAAATGAGTATTTTCGCTCTATTTTTAAGTGCTTTAATCGTTCCGTTACTTTTTTATGGAAATTATGTTCTTGGTATTTTCTTCTTGATTTTACTTTTATACTTTTTGATATTTAAAATAAAAAACAAAAAGCTAATTTATTATGTAGTTTTAGCTAGTTTACTTACTTTAACTATATGTTTATTAACTAAATTTATTCATCTTGATACTTCATATTACTTAGTAATCGAAAGAAAAGAAGGATATTGTTTAGTTTTTAATGGATTAGAAACTTTTTATTTAAAAGTTGATAAGGAATCAAGTTATGATTTTTTAGATATTATTAAAGTTATTGGAACTAAAAGTAAAATTGATTTTACTACATTAGAATCACAATTTGATTTTAATTATTATTTGTTTTCTAAGAATGTAGATTATCAAATTAATAGTAATGAGATTAGCTATATTTTTAATTTTCCATTAGGAAATTATTTTTTAAAAAAGACCTTTTTAAACCAATTTAAAAATGAACTTGTTAAAGATTATCTTGGTTCGATGTTATTTTCTTATTCAGTTTATGATAATGAAAATATAAACAAATTAAGAGAAATACAAGTAGTTGCAATAATTTCTTTAACCGGTACATATTTAAATTTTGCTTTATATTCTTTAAAAAAGTTATATTTTCTAAAATTTGAAGAAAAAGAAAGTACTATTTTAGCCTTTTTAACATTTCTACCTTTCTTATTGATTAACTTGAATAAATTTGTTGTTATTAGAGTAATAGTATTTTATTTATTCAATTTCTTTAATAAGTTTTACTTAAATAGAAGGTTTGAACGAATAGAAGTAATTTCTTTAATGGGATTAGCTTTTATTTTTCTTTTTCCTAGGATTATATTCCAATCATCCTTTTATATATCTTTTACTATTTACTTTTTCTTGATGCTTATTGGCAATAATTTTAATAATTATAAAAACATTGAAAAAAAGTTTTTAATGCAAATCGTTATATCTATAATCGTTCTTCCTTTTACTATTTCAAGCAATTATTCTTTTAATATTTTATCGATAATAATCATATTTATTATTTCTCCTCTTAATAAAGTAATCTTTATTATTGGTGTCTTATCTTTTTTCTTTTTACCATATAATGTCGTTGATTTTATCTTAAAATATTTAACTGAATTTATAATGCTTTTTGATAAATTAAATTTAAATATTCATGTTCCGGAGTTTAATTCATTAATGTATTTAGTTTATTATGCTTTAGTAATATTATTTTTCTATTATTTTGAGATTAAACATAAACGAAAACTAATACCAATTGCGCTTTTTGAAGTTAGTTTATTAGTCTTATATGTTATTCCTATAGAAAATAGTTTTACTTATCAAGTAACATTTATTAATGTTGGGCAAGGAGATTCAACTTTAGTAAGAATAAAAAATCATTCGTATTTAATTGATACTGGTGGATTAACTTATAACGATATTGCGACGAACTCTTTAATTCCTTTTTTAAAGAAAAATAGGATTTATTCTCTAGACGCAGTATTTCTAACACATAATGATTTCGATCATAGTGGAGGATTTGAATCTTTAGCAGATCATTTTGATGTTAAAAATGTTTATGATTATTCAAATTTTAATGAGTTTGACTCAACAATATTTAAAGTTGGCAATCTAAATATTTATAAAGACTTGCGGGAAGATGAAAATGATAAATCATTAGTTTTAAAATTTGAACTTGGAGATACATCTTTTCTTATTATGGGAGATGCTCCTAGTAAAATAGAAGAGCAAATAATTAAAGATAATCCTACTTTAGATATAGATATTTTAAAAGTCGGACATCACGGTTCTAAAACTTCATCATCATTAGAGTTTTTAAAAGTTGTTACACCAAAAGAAGCTATTATTTCTTGTGGTAAAAATAATATTTACCATCATCCTAATGAAGAAACTTTGGAAAATTTAAAGAAAGTAAATGCTAAAATAAGAAGAACTGATATTGAAGGAAGTATTACATACAAAAATATTTTCGTTTAG
The DNA here is from genome assembly GCA_944369075.1 of uncultured Bacilli bacterium. GTDB lineage: Bacteria > Bacillota_I > Bacilli_A > RFN20 > CAG-826 > Onthovivens. The sequence continues at coordinate 114,219 of CALVXK010000001.1, read as the reverse complement.
TGTAAAATTATTACATGAATTTTATTTTATATGGCAAAGAAGAATTCTTAATCAATAAGCAAGTAAATAAACTTATTTCTAACTTTTTTAAAGATGAGGAAAAAAATGTAATCAAATTTGATTATTTAGAAAGTGGATTTAGTCCATTTTTGGACGAAATAGCTCAAACTGGATTAGCATTTTTATCAAAAAAGATAGTAATTTTGAATAATTCCGATTTTTTATCTGTTGATAAAGAAAACAAAAAGTTAGATGAAAAAGAGGTTAACGAATTCCTTTCTTTCTTAAAATATAAGATAGAAGACGTAATGGTTATTTTAATTACTAAAAATGACCGTCTTTTAACTAAATCGAAGATTGTAAAATACTTCGAAGATAACGAAAAAATTTACTCTTTTAAACAAACTAGTAAAACAACTTTTATTGATTATATTGCCAAGTTTTTTAATGCAAAAAAATATACAATTTCTCAAGAAGCGATTAATTTACTTTATGAATATGTAAATAATGACTTATTTATATTTGAAAATGAAGCAAATAAGTTAATGCTTTATAAACTAGAAGATCATGAAATTAACGTAGAAGATATTAAGAAAATTTCAGCTAAAACTATTGATGATAATTTTTTCGAATTATCTGATGCGATTTTAAAAAATAATAAAAAACTAATTTTTGATGCATATAATAATTTAAAAACTAAAAATGTTGAACCAGTAAGACTAATTAATGCCTTAACTACAAATTTTATTTTTTATGATCAAATATTATTCTTGAATGGACTAAAAAAAAGTGATGATGAAATTGCTAAAACATTAAACGTTAACCCTTTTAGAGTTTCTATTTCTTTGCGAAATTTAAAAGGTTTTAACAATAAAACAATTCAATCTATTTTAGATAAACTTTATTATTTGGATAAATCTATTAAGACAAGTGAAGTAGACCGCTTTTTTGCTTTTGAAATGTTTCTATTAGATTTGTAAGTAAATAAAAAATCGCTCATATTAGAGCGATTAATTACAGAAATTACTTTAAAGAATTAACTAGATGTTGAAGTGTTGATTTTTCTCTTGCAGCTGTTTTCTTGTGGACGATACCTTTAACAACAGCTCTATCGATAATTGAAACTGCAACTTTTAATTCTGATTGTGCTTTTTCTAAATCCTTAGCTTCGCAAGCAACTCTAACTTTCTTAGCAGCAGTTCTTAATTTTGATTTATAAGAAATATTTCTTAATCTAGCCTTTTCGTTTGTTTTATTTCTTTTGATTTGTGATTTAATGTTTGCCATTGTTACTTACCTCAATCGATACGGATAGTATTCTACCAAAACAACTTATTAAAATCAATGTAAAATTCTGTATTTTTTAAGCGTTGTTTCGAGTATAATTTTAAAGAAAATCTTGATAAAATCAAGATAATATGAATGGAGGGAACTTTAATGTCGATTTCAAGAAAAGATATCAAAATATTATTTTTCGGCACTCCAGAAATTAGTGCATATGTTTTAGAAAAAATGTTAGAAAATAATTATAACGTCATAGGTGTTGTTGCTCAAGAAGATAAGCCTGTAGGCAGAAAAAATATCATTGAGCCAGTACCTACAAAAGTTGTAGCAAATAAAAACAATATTCCTACTTATCAATTTAAAAAAGTAAGAGAGCATTATCAAGAATTAAAAGAATTAAGCCCTGATTTAATTTTGACCCTTTCTTATGGTCAAATTATCTCTCATGATATTCTTACCATTCCAAAGTATGGTTGTTTGAATTTACACGGATCTATTTTGCCAAAATATAGAGGTGCTGCCCCAATTCAATATGCTTTATTAAACGGTGATAAAGAAACAGGTGTAACTCTAATGGAAATGGTTGATAAAATGGATGCAGGAAAAATGTATGCCATTAAGAAATTTCCTTTAACTTTAGATGATAATTATGACTCGACCATTGCTAAAATGGAACAAGTTTGTTTTGAAATTGTTGAAGAAAATCTCGATAAATATCTTAATAATGAGCTAAAAGGAGAAGAACAAAACGAAGAACTTGTTACTTTTACAAAGAAAATTTTACCTGAAGATGAAATCATAACATTTGATAAAACTAGCGATGAGATAGTCAATAAAGTTAGAGCTCTTTCAACACATCCAGGAGCATATTTTGTTTTTAATAACATTAAGTATAAAATATTAAAAGCAGAGAAAATTGATGATAGTTCATCTTTAACTAGTGGAACTATTCTTGCTTTTAATAAAAAAGAATTATTAATTAAAACTAAAGATGGAGCTATCAAAGTTTTACTAATTCAAAAACAAGGCAAAAAAGTTATGGGAATTAGCGATTTTTATAACGGAAATTCTAAGGATTTTGAAGTAAATAAGGCTATTTAATGAATTATATAAGTTTAAGTGTACATGATTTGGTTGATTTCGTTTTAAGAACGGGCGATATAGATAGCCGTTATTTTAATGAAGAAACAATGCAAGAAGGCACTAGACTTCATAAAAAATATCAATCAGAACAAGGATCTTCTTATACTAGCGAAGTATATTTATCTCACGAGTTTATTTACGATAATTATAATTTTGATATTCATGGTAGATGTGATGGCTTGATTGTTAAAGATGATAATTCTACCCCTATAATAGAAGAACTAAAAACTACAAATAAAGATTTGGAAATCTTTCATAAAGAAAATGAAATATGGCATTTGGGACAAGCACAAGTCTATGGGCTTATTTATTGTCTCGATAATAATTTAGAAGCTATTAACTTAAGACTAGTTTACTTGTCTCAAGTATCTAAAAAACGACTAATAAAAAACTATAAATTTACTACAGAAACTTTAGTTAATATTGTTAATAGCTTTTTTGATAAATATATTGCATTTTTAAATGTCCGCAAAAATTTCGAAAATAAAAAGGATGAATCATTACAAAAAATGTGTTTTCCTTTTAATTTTTATCGAAAAGGTCAAAAAGAATTAATCGATTATACATATAATACTATTAGTAATAAAGATATTAGTTTTGTAGAAGCAAGCACTGGAATTGGAAAGTCAATTTCAGTTATTTATGGCTCTTTAGAAGCCATGAGAGATAAAATAACCGAAAAAGTGTTTTATCTAAGTGCTAAAAATGAAGGATTTAATGCTGCAAATATCGCATTAAATATTCTTTTTAAAGATGGATTAAGAATCAAAGCCGTTAATATTTACTCAAGAGAAAAATCCTGTGTTTGTCAAAATGAAAACAAGGTTTGTAATCCAGAGATTTGTCCTTTTGCTAAAGGCTATTACACCAAACTTTATGAGGTTTTAATATATTCTTTAGAAAATTACGATATATTTACAAAAGAAGTTTTTGATGAATTGGTTGATAAATTTAATATTTGCCCATTTGAATTATCTTTAGATATTTCCACATATTGTGATTTTATTATTTGTGATTATAACTATGTTTTTCATCCAATATCTTATCTACAAAGATTTTTTGCAGATGAAAATATAAAAAAATATAAAAAGTCTATTTTAGTTGATGAAGGACATAATTTAGTTGATCGAACTAGGGATATGTATTCAGCCGAATTATCTCTTTCAACTATTCTCGAAGCTTTAAAAGAAATAAGTAAGTTAAACTACAAACCTTTAAAAAGAAATATTGAAAAATTATGTCGAACTTTTAAAGAATATTATAATTTTTTTGAGCATTATGAAAAAGAAAAGCAAATTCAAAGTATTGGTTTTGATTTAATTAATGTATTAAGAGATTTTGAGGATCTATATCTTAGCTACAAAAAGAAAGATAAGATTCAAGTTGCAACAAAATATAAAAATTTGAGTATAGATGTATTTAGATTTTTGAAAATATATGAATTTTATTCGGAACAAAATTATTGCATTAATTTAATTAGAGATAAAAATGATTTAACTTTAAAATTAAATTGCATTGATGCTGCAACCTTTATTTATCCTAAATTGAAAATGCTTTATGGTAGCTTAATATTTAGTGGAACTTTAACGCCTTTTTATTATTATGCTGATGTAATTTTAGGGAACTCTGATTATAAAAGTACTTATTTTGAATCTCCATATAGTAGCGAAAATTTACGTATTTTAGTTGATAATAATATCTCTATCCGATATAAAGATCGAGAAAATACTATTGAAGATGTAATATCTAAGATTGAAAGTTTTGTTAAACCAAAAATAGGAAATTATATGATATTTTGCCCTTCATTTGAGTATTTGTTGAATCTTTCAACAAAAATATTACATGATTATAGGTTTAAAGATTGTAACTTCTTTATTCAAAATAAAACTATGAAAAAAGAAGATAGAGATATTTTCTTAGAAAATTTTGTCGAAAATACAACAGTTACAAATATTGGAATTTGTGTTCTTGGAGGAAGTTTTTCAGAGGCGATTTCATTAGAAAATGATAGGTTAATTGGAACTGTAATTATAGGAGTTGGGCTTCCAACATTTAATTTAGAAAATCGCCAATTACAAATTTATTTTAATAAATATAAAAAAGGATACGATTACGCCTTTATTTATCCAGGAATTAGTAAAATTAGGCAAGCAATTGGAAGAATAATTAGAAGTGAAAATGATAGAGGTATGGCTTTATTAATCGATGATAGATATCATTATGTTTCATATTCATTCCTATTTCATACTGCTTTTAAAAACTATAGGTTTATTAAAAATAAACAAGAAATCGAAGAAGAAGTTTTAAATTTTTATAAAAAGTAAAATCATTTATGGTATATTAATAAATTATGAATTACGATAAGTCACTTATAAGAAATTTCTCAGTTATTGCTCATATTGACCATGGAAAATCAACTATCTGTGATCGTATTTTAGAGCTTACTGAAACTATTGAAAAAAGAGAGATGAAAGACCAAATTCTTGATTCTATGGATTTAGAAAGAGAAAGAGGTATTACAATTAAATTAAACGCTGTAACAATAAAATATAATGCTGATGATGGTAAAACCTATATTTTTAACCTTATAGATACTCCTGGGCATGTCGATTTTACTTATGAAGTATCTCGTTCCTTAGCTGCATGTGAAGGAGCTTTGCTTGTAATTGATGCTACTCAAGGAATAGAAGCTCAAACTTTAGCAAATTTATATCTTGCAGTTGATAATGATTTAACTGTAATCCCAGTTATAAATAAAATTGATCTTCCAAGTGCAAGAATTGATTTTTGTCGTGAGGAATTAAGTGAAAGAATAGGAATTGATGGAGATAGCGCAATACCTGTTAGTGCTAAAACAGGGCAAAACATTAAAGAAATATTAGAAAGAATAGTTAGCGATATTCCTGCTCCTTCTGGAGATAATTCTAATCCATTAAAAGCTTTAATTTTTGATTCCTATTATGATTCTTATCGAGGAGTTGTTATTTTAATTCGAGTAAAAGACGGAAAAGTAAAAGTCGGGGACAAAATTTTATTAATGAGAAGTGGTGCGAGCTTTACAGTAACTGAACTTGGCATTAGAACTCCAAAAGAAATTCCAACAAGAGAGTTAAATTGCGGCGAAGTTGGTTATCTTTGTGCCCAAATTAGAGATATTAAGGATGTAGATGTTGGTGATACAATTACAATTTTTGATAATCCAGCAAAAGAACCTTTACCAGGTTATAGAAAAATTAAACCAATGGTTTATAGTGGAATTTATCCAACTGATTCTAGAAAATATGGCGATTTAAAGGATGCCTTAGAAAAATTGTGTTTAAGTGATTCTTCTTTAAGATATGAGCCTGAAACTTCACAAGCCCTAGGCTTTGGTTTTAGATGTGGTTTTTTAGGTCTTCTTCATATGGATGTAGTACAAGAAAGACTTGAAAGAGAGTATGGTTTAGATTTAATTCTTACTTCTCCAAGCGTTATTTATAGAGTTTATTTAACTGATGGTAGCGTTATAAATTTAGATAACCCTTCTAAAATGCCTGATTTAACATTAGTTAAACAAATTGAAGAGCCTTATGTTAAAGCTCAAATTATGACTCCGGAAGAATATATTGGTCCAATTATGCAACTTTGCCAAGATAGAAGAGGTATTTATGTTGATCAACAATATTTTGATGCAACACGTAGAGTTTTAGTTTATAAGATACCATTAAGTGAAATTATTTATAACTTTTTTGATAAATTAAAATCATATACTAAAGGATATGCTTCTTTAGATTATGAAATTAGTGATTATCGAGTTTCTGATTTAGCTAAAATGGATATTTTATTAAACGGAGATGTAATCGATGCTCTTTCTTCAATAGTTTATAAAAAAGATGCCTATAAAAAAGGTTTAAAACTTGTTTCTAGATTAAAAGAAGTTATTCCTCGTCAACAATTTGAAGTTCCAATTCAGGCTGCAATAAATGGAAAAGTTATTGCAAGAGCTGATGTTAAAGCAGTTAGAAAAGATGTTTTAGCAAAATGCTATGGTGGAGATATTTCAAGAAAAAGAAAGTTATTAGAAAAGCAAAAAGAAGGCAAGAAAAGAATGAAAATGGTCGGAAGTGTTGAACTTCCGCAAGAAGCATTCACATCAATTCTTGATATTGGCGAAGATAAAGATTAATTTTTGATTTTATTAATCTTTTAGGACTCTTAAAGTATCTTATTAGTTAATATTTAGTAATTTATTCTTTCATTATTTTAATTACTATTTTATAATTAATATATTGTTAAGGGGATTTTTTATGGCCAATAATGACTTAGCTATTAAATTTAGTAATGATGTTTATGCTAATAAAAAAGATGTTGCTGAATATATGAAAACTCCAATGATTGATTCAATTTGGAATGGAGTTTTGGAATATCGTGGCAATTTCATGAAACTTACCAAATTAAGACATATCACTGGTACACAATATAGTGTATGTTTAACTCCAGGAGTTTTAGAAAGAGTAAATAACGTCGAAAGAAAATTAATGAGAGTTTATTCTCAATATTTAAGATTAATTAATACAAAATCTGATTCCAATTTTAAAAGACTTTGCTATAAGTCAATTTTAGAAACTGTTGCAAAAAATTATAATTTACAAGTTGATGAGATTTCTTTAAATCGTATTTTGAATAAAAATGTAAGTGCAATTTCCCCTGAATTAATGGTTTTATATCATTATTATTTAGATTTAGAAAATATCGCTGATAATTACTTAGTTGATTTTAATCAAAATACTTTAAAAGATTATGTCTCAATTATTCAAGGAAATGAAGAAACATCATTTAGAACTAGCGAGATAAATAATTCTCTTTCTAGATCTTTAATTAATAAATTATATTTAGGAATTCCTACTAATGGTATTCCAAAAGCCGTGCAAGATTTAGTTTCATTTATAAATGATCCTTCTATTTCAATGTTTGTTAAAGCTGCATGTTCTTTATATTATGTTTATTACGTTAAACCTACTGAAACTTATAGTGAAGATTTAGCAATTTTAACTTTTAAATATTGTCTTGCTTCTTCAGGACTTGATGAAGTTGGAACTTTACTTAATTTTGAAACATTATTAAGCGATAAGGATACTTTTGAAAAAGAATTATTAGAATCTCAAAAATCTTTAGATTTAACTTATTTCCTACATTATGTATTAAAAAATAGTGAAACTATTATTGATAGTACAATGAAACTTATTGGTCTTGCTAAAGCAAGTGATGTTGCTAAAGAAATGTTCCAAGAAGAAAAGAAAGATGTTAATGCAATGCCAAATCTTTCTGAACTTGAAGAACAAGTCGAAGTTAAATCTGTTTCTTCTAAAGTTAATAACGAGGAAAGCAAAATTAACTATGATAAACAAATTGCTTTAGATACCATTCCAACCGGTTTAAGCGAGCAAGAAGCTAAAAAACTTGAAGAAAAATTAATCGAAATGAACCCAAATTTAAGTTATGGTCAAGCTGCTTTTTATGCAAGGCATTGTACACTTGGAAGTAAATATACTATTGCAATGTATAAAAAAGAAATTGGATGCGCATATGAAACTGCAAGAACAAGTATGGATAATTTAGTTTATTTAGGATATTATAGAAAAGAACTCTTTAAAAATAAGTATATCTACATACCTGTTAAAAAGAGATAGTTTCGGAGATTAGACAAAGATGTTTGATTGGTTAAATGAAAATAACTGGGCAATACTTTTAATTATTATTGTTATTGCTGTTTGTATTGGCGCTATTGCCTATTTAATACATCGTTTTATCAACAAAAATAAAAAAGAAGAAAAGCCAAGTGATGAAGAAATCGCTAAAGAAACAATGGATAGATTCTTAGTTGATGTTGATGACGAAAAACAAAAAGCTGAATTTGATAAATATCAAAAAGAACACGATGATAAAGACAAACAAAAAGAAAATAAATAGCCTTTATATACATATTCCTTTTTGTAAAAATATTTGTCCATATTGTGATTTTGTTAAATTTTATTCAAATAAATCTTGGGAAAATCAATATATAAATAGATTAATCGAAGATTTAGATGAAGTGAAAAAGAAGTTTAAGAAATTCAAGACAATTTATATAGGGGGTGGAACGCCCTCTATTTTAAGTAGAGAAAATTTAATAAACTTACTTGATAATCTTAAAGATTTAAGAAGAAAAAAATGCGAGTTTACTATTGAAGCAAATCCTGAAGATATTAACGATGAGTTTTTAAGAATACTAAAAAAATATAAAGTTAATCGTATCTCAATTGGAATCCAAAGTTTTAATAAAAACATTTTAAAAGAGATAAAAAGAGATTACTCCATCGATTACTTCGAATTAATAAATAAAGTTAAAAAATACATCAAAAATATTAATATCGATTTAATTTATGGTTTTAAAGGTCAAACCTTAGAAGATTTAAATAAAGATCTAGACTGTTTTATTAAATTAAATGTAAATCATATTTCGATTTATTCTTTGATAGTTGATGAAGGATCTATTTTTTATGTAAAAAAATATTCAGAACAAGATGAAGACTCTTCTCGTAAATTTTATGATTTTATATTAGATAAACTTAGAAAAAATGGATACGAGCGTTATGAAATTTCTAACTTTGCTAGAAAGAAGAAATATCAATCTAAACATAATTTAAATTATTGGAAAAATAAGGAGTATGTTGGAATTGGTCTAGCAAGTCACGGCTATATTGGCCCTTATCGTTATAATTTTACGAAATCACTTTCGAATTATTTAAACAAAACTAATTTAATTGAAAAAGAAGAAGTAAATTCAAAAACAATGAAAGAATATTTCTTTTTAACTAATCTTCGTTTAAAGGATGGATTTAAGCTAAAAGATTATAAAAAGACTTTTAAGAGTGATTTTATTGACGATTATAAAACTTTAATAGATGAACTTGTAAAAGATAATTTAGCCAAAATAACTAAGAAAAAGTTTTATTTTACTGACGATGGTTTGATTATCTTAGATTTTATATTGATAAAAATTTTTAATTTTTAGCACCTTTCACTTGACAGTGCTAAATTAAGCATTTATGATATTTCTAGCGCTTAGATAAAAGGAGTGCTATAAGGTAGTTATGGAGCTAAATAGAAAAGAAAAAATTCTCAAATTAATTATCGAAGATTTTGTTAAAAATGCTAAACCAGTTGGATCTAGCTATTTAGTTGACACTTATAAACTTCCTTATGCTAGTGCTACAGTCCGTAACGAAATGGCTGAACTTGAAAAAGATGGTTTACTCGAGAAACCACATACTTCTGGAGGTAGGGTTCCAACAACTGCAGGATATAAATATTATGTTGAAAATTTAAGAAATGAGAAAATTGATGAAAAATATAAAAATGAAATTCAATCAATATTCTCTTCATCTAAATCTTTGGAGGAAGTTATCTCTGAAACATGTAATATTTTATCTTCAATCACTAATTTAACCAGTGTTGTAATTGGACCTAATAGCGATGCTGAAGCACTTGCTAATATTCAAATCGTTCCTCTTACAGAAAAAAGTTGTTCAGCAATATTTGTTACTGATAAGGGTTATGTTGAAAACAAAACTTTTATCTTAAACGATAACGTTTCAATGAAAGACGTAAAAAATTGTATGGAAATGTTAAATAAACGTCTCGTTGGAACTAAGGTTTGCGATTTAGTTGAAAAACTCGAACATTTAAAACCTATATTTAAAGATTATATTGTTAACTATGATTATTTATTCTCAACATTGATTAAGACTTTCTACGATATTGCTAAAGAAAGATCAACATTCTATGGAAAAGAGAATATGTTAACTCAACCTGAATTCAAAGATGATGTTGATGAACTTAAAAAGATATTTGATTTATTTTCAAACCCAGATCGTTTAAGTGACTTAATTTCTAAAAATGAAGGTAAAATGATAATTAATGCTTCTGAAATCAGTGATGATTTAGATAACTTAACTATCATTACAAAAGATATAGATATTGAAGGTGATTCTCTAGGTAAGATTGCAATTATTGGTCCAAAGCGAATGGATTATAATGTTGTCTTATCCATGCTTGAATACACTATTAATGAATTAACAAAACATTTAATAGTGGATAAAAACAAAGGAGGTAAAGAATAATGCTTAATGAAGAAAACAAAGAGCAACTAGAAGCTGAAGAAACTTCAACAAATGAAGAAAAAACTTCTGATTTAAATACAAATCAAAGCGAAGAAGTTCCTGAAGAAAACATTTCAATGAAAGCATCTTATAAAAAGAAATTAGCAAAAAAAGATGAAGAAATCGAAAAGTTAAAACAGGAAGTCGAGAAGTGGAAGAACGATTATTATCGTGCTTACGCTGATATGGCAAACTTAAGAAAAGATATTCAAAAAGATCATTCTGAAGCTGTCAAATATCGTATTGAAGGTTTCGTTCATGACTTATTGATGGTTCTTGATTCATTCGAATTAGCACTAAAAAGCGAGCCACAAAACGAAGAAACAAAAAACTATTTAAAAGGTTTCCAATATGTCTATTCTACTTTGTTAGGCATATTAAATAATGAAGGTGTCAAAGCAATTGACCCTGCATTAAATGAAAAATTTGATCCAAAAACTATGCAAGCAATTGACAAGATTGAATCAGATGATGAGGAAAATCTAGTCAAAGAGCAAGTTTTAAAAGGATACAAGCTCTATGATCACTTAATTAGACCAGCAATGGTTAAAGTAAGCTGTCATAAAACTGAAAAAGAAGTAGAAGAAAAAGAGGAAAATTCTCAAGAAGAATCTAAATAAAATTTCAGGGAGGTTACATTTATATGGCAAAAGAAATTATTTTAGGTATTGACTTAGGTACAACTAACTCAGTTGTTTCATATTTACAAGCTGATGGAACAGTTAAAGTTATTCCAAACCCAGAAGGAACAATGACAACTCCATCAGTTGTTGGCTTTAAAGCTGATGGTGAAGTTATTGTTGGTAACGCTGCAAAAAGACAAGCAATTACTAATCCAGATACAGTTTCATCCATTAAAAGAAAAATGGGTTCTGACGAAAAAGTTCATATTAACTGCATTAACAAAGATTTCACTCCACAAGAAATTTCTGCAAAAGTTCTTGGTTATATGAAATCTTATGCTGAAGCTAATATTGGACACGAAGTCAAAAAGGCAGTTATTACATGTCCTGCATACTTTAATGATGCACAAAGACAAGCAACTAAAGATGCTGGTACAATTGCTGGCCTTGATGTCGTAAGAATTATTAACGAACCAACAGCTGCTGCTTTAGCTTATGGTTTAGGCAAAGATAAGAGTGAAAAAATCGCTGTCTTCGACTTAGGCGGTGGTACACTCGATGTTTCTATTCTTGATATTGGTGATGGCACATTCGAAGTTGTTGCAACTGCAGGTGATAACAAACTTGGTGGTGATGACTGGGATAATGTTTTGGCTGATTGGATTAGAGCACAAATTAAGATTGAATATAATGTCGATATTTCCGATAAGATGGCATTACAAAGATATAAAGATGCTGCTGAAAAAGCTAAGATTGAACTTTCATCTAACTTAGAAACAACAATCTCATTACCATTCATTGGTATGGGTAACAATGGTCCTATTTCATTTGAAACAAAGATCACAAGAGCAAAATTCCAAGAATTAACAAGACATTTACTTGATAGATGTTTAAAACCACTCGAAGATGCAATTAAAGATGCAAAATTAACATGGAATGATATTGATGAAATCTTAATGATTGGTGGTTCTATCAGAATGCCAGCTGTCCAAGAATTAGTTACAAAAACAACTGGTAAGAAGATCAATCTCTCTGTTAACCCAGATGAAGCAGTATCAATTGGTGCAGCTTATCAAGGTGGTATTTTAAGCGGTGAAGTTAAAGATGTTATTTTGCTTGATGTTACTCCTTTAACTTTAGGTATTGAAACAATGGGTGGCGTTATGACTCCATTAATCGCAAGAAATACTACAATTCCTACAACAAAATCACAAATCTTCTCAACTGCTGCAGATAACCAACCAGCTGTTGATATTATGGTTTACCAAGGCGAAAGACAAATTGCTAGAGACAATAAATTATTAGGTCACTTCCAATTAAGTGGTATTAAACCAGCACCAAGAGGAACTCCAAGAATTGAAGTTACATTCAATATTGATGTTAATGGTATTGTTAAAGTTTCTGCTAAAGATTTAGATACTCAAAAAGAACAAGAAATTACTATTTCTGGATCTAATGGTTTATCTAAAGAAGAAATCGATAGAATGGTTAGAGAAGCCGAAGCTAATAAAGAAGCTGATCAAAGAAGAAAAGAAGAAATCGAACTTAAGAATAAGGCTGAATCTTTCATTAGCGAAATTGATAACGCTTTAAGAGAAAAAGGTGATTCAATCGATCCAAAGCAAAAAGAAGAAACCGTTAAATTAAGAGATGAATTAAAGACTGCTCTTGATAATAACGATATCAATACTTTAAGAAATAAAATTGGCGAACTTGAAAAAGCTGCTGCTTATATGCAACAAGCTCAAGCTACTTCAAGTGGTGCAACTAACACAAATCCTCAAGAATCAACAACTACAAGTAGTGAAAGTTCTTCATCAAACGAAGGATCAAGCGAACATAATAATGACGATGTTATCGATGCTGATTTCACCGATAAAAAGTAATTATTAATTAGTGATAGAGGGAAGAATGAAGTGGCTTCCCTCTATTTATGTGTCTTTGAGGAGGTAATTTTATGGCACAATCGAATAAACGTGATTATTATGAGGTTTTAGGTGTTGATAAAACTGCTACGCAAGACCAAATTAAGAGTGCTTATAGAAAACTTGCAAAAAAATACCATCCTGATAATAAAGAAACAGGTGATGCTGAGAAATTTAAAGAAGCAACTGAAGCTTACTCTGTTTTAAGTGATGAGAACAAAAGAAAAACCTACGATCAATTTGGATTTAGTGCTTTCGACCAAGCAAGTGGTGGGCAAAATCCATTCTCTGGTTCTGGCTTTGAAGGATTTAACTTTGGATCTGATGATTTTGGCGATATAAACGATATTCTTTCTAGAATGTTTGGTGGTGCTTTTGGAGGAACAAGAAGTTCGTCTAGAACCGCTGGACCTAGAAGAGGTGACGATACATTGATGCGTATAAAGATTAATTTCATGGACGCTATTAATGGTAAAACCGTTCCTATTACAATTAACTATGATGAGCAATGTGCTTCTTGTAAAGGCACTGGTGCTAAAAATGGTACCGATTATCAAACATGTCCTCATTGTAATGGTAGAGGTAGAGTAGTCAAACAAACTCAAACATTCTTTGGCACAATGCAAACTGAAACCACCTGTCCTTATTGCGGTGGAACTGGAAAAATTATTAATACAAAATGTCCAGATTGTGGTGGTAAAGGTTATAAGAGAGTTAAAAAAGAAAAAGAAATCAACATTCCTGCAGGCATTCAATCTGGTCAACAAATTAGAATTCAAGGAATGGGTGAAAGAGGCTCAAATGGTGGGCCAAATGGCGATTTATATATTGAAGTTATTGTTGCAGAACATAATCTCTTTAAAAGAGAAGGAAATGATATTCATATTACTATCCCATTAGATTTTATTGATGCAGTCTTAGGAAATACTATTAGCGTTCCTACAGTTTATGGAGACGTCAATTTGAAGATTCCAGCTGGAACTCAACCAAATCAAATCTTTAGGTTAAAAGATAAAGGTGTAAAAAACCTTAGAGGGAATGATTATGGCGATGAATATGTTCATATTGATCTAAAGATTCCTACAAAACTTAATAAAAATCAAAAGCAAGCTCTTGAAGCATATAAAGAAGCAACAAGTAGTGATGATTCATTCTTTACTAGATTCTCTAAAGGATTTAAAAAATAAGTTTGGGCCTAGATTAAAAGTCTAGGCTTTTCTTGTTAAAAATATATTAGTTCTGTGTTATCATATAGTTTAACAAAAGGAAGGATTTTGCTATGTTAAAATGCAAGAATTGTGGTGCAAGATTGACAAAATTTAACAAAGAAATATGTCCTTATTGCGGATGCAAAAACCCTATTGAACATTACGAAGAAGATTCGTGCGTTACTCAAACTATTGATCAAGTTTATGTTGAAGACAAAAATTTTAAACAACATAGTTTAAATATTTACTATGTTTTATCTATGTTTTTATCAATTTTTTCAGTTGATTTATTTTATATTGGAAAAATTAAGTCAGGTTTAATTAGACTTGGAATCAATATTGCTTTCTATCTTGTTTTATTTTTAACAATTTATTTTTCAGACAATGCACTTTTAGTTTTGTCCCTTTTACTACCTTTTGGAATTTTATATTTAGTTTACCTTATTTTTGGAATTATCAAGTTAGCTATGAGGAAAAGCCCATTTGATAAAAAGGGAGTAACTTTAAAGTGAGTTATCATCGACTTTTTGCTTTTTTAGATGAAAATAACGAGATTATTTTTAGTGAGCCTGATGAAAAACATCTGTTAAAAGTTTTAAATTATCAAATTGGAGAAAAAGTTGAAGTTGTAATAAATAAAGAATTATATTTAGCTGAAATTATAAGTATATCTCCAATTCTAAAAGCTAGAGCAATAGAAAAGATTGATTTTGATCCTGAATTAAATGCTTTTGTAAGACTAATTTATTCTATTCCTAAAGGAGACAAATTAGACTTAGTAGTTCAAAAAGCAACTGAACTTGGTGTAGGTGAAATAGTTTTATTAAATTCCGAAAGATGTATCGCTAAAATAACTAAAGAGAAAAAAGAAAAAAAGATCAAAAGATTACGTGAAATTGCTAAAAATGCAGCAGAACAATCGCATCGACTTATTGTTCCAAAAATTGAACTAGTTCTTAATGATATTGATGATTTATCTATTTATAAAGATAATGAGTTCAATTATATAGCTTATGAAAAAGAATTTTCTTCTAAAACAAATGTATTACTTGATGATTTAGATAAACTAAATGGCAAGGAAGTAAATGTTTTAGTTGGTCCTGAAGGTGGTTTTAGCGAAAAAGAGGTCGAAATAGCAAATTCATTTAATTTTAAAAATATATCTTTAGGAAAAAGAATCTTACGTAGTGAAACAGCTGCAATAGCATTATTATCTTTATTTAATTTTTATCTTAATTAATTATGAATCACCATATTTATAAATATTTATACGAAGAAAGAAACAAAAAAAGAATATTTTCTTCAAAAGAATATCAATTTTTCAAAGATTATAGGTATTTATTAGAAGAAAATACGACGTCAATTAATTTCGATGAAGTTGACGATATTTTTGATATCATAAAAGCTAATATTTTAATTAAAGGTATCATAAATAAAATTAACTTAGATTTAATAATCGAAGAAGAACTACTAAATAAAAATTTCAATACTAATGAGCAAATTAGACAAAATATTTTGAATAGAAGTCGTGATTTACCTTATTTATTGACTAACGAAAATCAGAAAATATTTATTCCATTCTTTAATAAATCTACTAATCTTATTTATTCTGAAAAATTTCAAGAGATTAATAAGCCACCATATGAGGATTTAAAAAAGAAATTTGAACCATTTTTGGTTAATCCTATCGAAACGTATAAAATTTCAATATTTGATTCGATATTTACTCAATTAATTAAGGTTGATGAAGATGAGACATCATGTGCTTTTTATCATTACGATTTATGTATAATTTTTATTATATCTAAGCAGGGATATCTAGATAATTTTATAACACTTTTTGATAAACACATGAAAACAATAAATCGTGAAAAAATTATTCAAAGAGTAAAAAATGTCGTAAAAAATTACTACGATAACAACTTTATAGATTTTATTTTCAGTCTTTATGAAAATAAATTGATCAGTTATAACGTATACAAAAGGATTTCAAAATGGAAAAACATTTAACTTTTTTAATAGAATCGCTCGGTTGTAAAGTAAATTATTACGAAGGCGAATCAATTGCCAACTTATTAGAAGGCAAAGGTTTTAAGTTTATTGATAAAAATTTTGATTTAAGTCCAGATGTTATTATAATTAACACCTGTGCTGTCACTAAAACAAGCGTTTCTAAAGACCGTAAATATATTTCAAGTGCTAGAAGAAAATATCCTAATGCTATTATCGCTGTCATGGGATGCTATGCTAATTTTGGTTATGATGAAATTTCTTCTAAGCTTGGTGCTGATATTGTTATAGGGACGCAACATAGAGATAAACTCGTTGATTTGATTGAAGAATACTTATCAAAACATAAGAAAATAGTATTAAAAGATGTAGAAAAAGAAAGAAAATATGAAAATCTATCACTTCAATATTTTCATGAACATACAAGAGCTTATGTTAAAATCCAGGATGGTTGTAACAATTTTTGCTCTTATTGTTTAATTCCGTTTGTTAGAGGTAGATCAAGAAGTAGAGCTAAGGAAAAGATTATAGAAGAGATAAATAATTTAGTAAAAAATGGATATAATGAGGTAGTTTTAACCGGAATTGATATGTCTAGTTATGGACTAGATAATTACCAAAATTATACTTTTTCTGATTTAATTGAAGATATTTGTTTAAATTGCAAAGATTTATATCGTTTGAGAATTTCTTCTATTGAAGAGAGTAGAATCGATGAAAAATTTATTGAATTACTTAAAAAGTATGATGTAATTGCTAACCATCTTCATATACCGCTTCAAAGTGGATCGAAAAAAATTGAAGAGTTAATGCGTCGTAAATATAACCCTGAATCTTTTATTTCAAAAATTAAAAAAATTAGAGAAGTTAGGCCCGATATTGCTCTTTCTACCGATGTTATTGTCGGTTTTCCTCAAGAAGATGAATATGATTTCTTAGATACTTATAATTTTGCTAAAAAAATAAAGTTTTCTAAAATCCATGTTTTTCCTTATTCACCAAGAGAAGGTACTTTAGCTGCTAAAATGAGTGGACAAATACCTTCAAATATAAAAAAAGAAAGAGTTAATAAACTTATTGAATTATCAAATGAACTTGGGGAAGAATACGACAATCAATTCAAGGGAAAAGAGTATGATTTTCTTTTTGAAACAGAGGAAAATGGTTATTATGTTGGTCATTCATCTAACTTTTTAGAAGTTAAAATCGCTTCTGATGAAGATTTAAGAGGAAAAATAAAAAAAGTTATCTATAAGTAAAATTACTTTTTTATGAAAATAAATTTCATATCTTTACACTGTAAAGAAAACGAGATTGAAAAAGTTATTTTTTCATGTATAATATCAATGTTTTTGGAGGAAAGTAGAAATGGCAGTACCTTTTAGAAGAACTAGTAAAACATCAAAAAGATTAAGAAGAACACATTATAAATTACATATCGATGGTGTTTGTGTTTGTGAACACTGTGGCGCTATTGTAAAACCTCATACAGTCTGCAAAAAATGTGGATATTATGATGGAAAACAAGTTTTAAATGTTAAAACATCTAAATAAGACTCTTTTATAGAGCCTTTTTTATTAAGAGGGTTTTTATGGAATATAATAAATTAATTGATAATACATTGTTAAAGGCTGATGCAACAGAAGAACAAATTAAAAATTTATGCAAAGAATCTAAAGAATGGAATTTTATGTCTGTTTGCGTTAATCCTTATTACATTCCTTTCTGCAAGAAAGAACTTGAAGGAAGTGATGTAAAAGTTTGCACAGTTATTGGTTTCCCTTTAGGACAAATGACAACCAAGGCTAAAGTTTTTGAAACAAAAGATGCTCTAGAAAAAGGCGCAGATGAAATTGATATGGTCATCAATGTTGCTGCATTAAAAGATAAAAAATATGATTATGTAAAAAACGAAATTGCTGAAATTAAAAAGGCATGCGGTGATCATGTTTTAAAAGTAATCTTAGAGTGTTGCTTATTAACTGATGAAGAAAAAGTTCAAGCATGTTTACTTGCAAAAGAAGCCAAAGCCGATTTTGTAAAAACATCTACCGGATTCTCAATTCATGGAGCAACTGTTCATGATGTTGAATTAATGAGAAAAACAGTTGGACCAGAAATGGGCGTTAAAGCAGCTGGTGGAGTTAGAAGTCACGAAGAATTACTTGAAATGGTAAAAGTTGGTGCCACAAGAATTGGAACATCAAGTGGTGTCAAACTTATGAAATAATTCTTGTAATTTGACTTAATTTTTAATATTATATTTCAAGCGCTTACGGAAAAGGAGGTGAAAGCAAGATATGTCAAAAGTAGTTATTAGAGAAGGCGAAACATTAGATGAAGCTTTAAGAAGATTTAAAAGACAAGTTAATAAAGCTGGAACTATCCAAGAATGCCGTAGAAGAGAATGCTTCTTAAAAAAATCTCTTAAGAGAAAATTAAAAAGCGAAAACGCAAGAAAAAAATATAGATAAAATCATAATCCCTGCAAAAAAGCAGGGATTTTTATTTTTAGAGGGATAAATTTTCTTTATCAAAACATTCTTGAATAATATATACAAATTTTGGAGTGTTTATGAGATATTATATTCAACAACTAGGTCATAAAGATTGTGGTATTACATCTTTAAAAATACTATTAGCTAATATTTATAAAAGAAAAGATTTTTTATTTTATCCTGAGGCAAATATAAATGAATCTTTGTCGCTAGATCAACTTATAACTATTGCCAAAAACGAAGGAGTTGAACTAAAAGGCTATCGCATTAAGAATAAAGAGGAAATAAAGCTATTAAAAGATAAAAAAATTTTAGTAATTTTGATTCAAAATGGAGTTAGCCATATTGTAAATGTTGATAAAATAAGGAAGAAATACATAAAAGTTTATGATTCTTCTATAGGTTTTATTAAATATAAACATGAAGAATTCTTTAAGCTTTTTACTGGAGAATTTTTAGAGGTAGTTTCTATAAAAGGATCTAACTATAAACATAAAGAAAAAGATTTAATGCCAAAAAAATACCGCTTAATTATTTTGGGATTACAAATTTTATCTTTTTTACTTTTAGCTGTTACTTTTTTCTTTGTAAATGAGGAGTTTAGTTTTATCGCTCCTTTGATTTTTGTATTTGCGTTTACTCTACTTTTTGTTATGCAACAGCAGTTTTTAGTATTCACTATGAAAAAGATAGATAAAACACTTTATGATGAGATATTTAACCAAAGTAAAGATAAAATAAAAGAAAAATATCTAAATATAACCAAATTAAAAAAGTCTTTATTTGTTGATCCAAGCCAGCTTGTTGCTTCAATATTAATTGTTTTAATTGCAGGTATTATTTTGGGGTTAAATTCTTATTTAAACTTATTTGCAATAGGGATAGTTTTACTAGTACAAGTCTGCTTATTGCTTATACAAAATAAATTTTTTAATACAAATGTAAATAAAATAAGTAATCTTGAAAATAATTTCTTTATGTCTAAAAATAAAGAAGATTCTTATAAAATCTATGAGAGGATAAATGATGCCACTTATAAATACTTAAATATAACTAATTTAAAAAAGTGTGTCATTTATTTACTTATTATAGTTTTATGCTTTTTTCTTTCTAGTTTTACTGGAAATATTTCATTAAATTTCATTTTATTTCATTTCTTTATTTTTATTTTAATAAGTGAAAATTTAGAAAAAATAATGCTTTATAAGTCTCAAATAGATGAACAAAATTACTTAAAATCTTATTACTATTATTATTCAAAAAGCTAACAATTTTTGATATAATATTTACATGTTTTTAGAAGTCAATAATACTTTAGAAATAAATTTAGATAAATACGAAAAACTTTTTACTAACCTAGCAAATAAAACATTCAAAATACTTAAATTAAGTGATAATTTTATTATTTCTGTTACTTTTGTTGATAAAGAAACAATCCATAAAATAAATAAAGAATATCGTGGGATTGATCGACCAACTGACGTTATTTCATTTGCATTTTTAGATGATAAAAATGAAAAGATAATCGGTGATATTCCGACTGATTTAGGCGAATTATATATTTGCTATGATGTAGCTGATGAAAATAGAAAAAGTTATAACAATTCTATCGAAAGAGAAATATGTTTTCTTTTTGTTCATGGTTTGCTTCATCTTCTTGGTTATGATCATATGAACGAAGAAGACGAAAAAGAAATGTTTTCGTTACAAGATGAGATTTTTAAAGGAGAAATTTTAATGGATAAAGAAAAGTTAATCGATGAGGCTATTAAAGCTAGAGAAAATTCATATTCACCTTATTCTAAGTTTAAAGTTGGAGCTGTTGTTTTAACTAATGATAATAAACTTTATTATGGTGCAAATATTGAAAATTCATCTTACCCTTTAGCAATGTGCGCTGAAAGAAATGCAATTTTTAATGCTTATTCTAACGGCGTAAAAAAAGATGATATTATTGCTCTTTGCATTGTTGCTGATTGTAAAAGACCTGTTTCTCCTTGTGGAGCTTGTAGACAAGTTATTTCTGAACTATGTAATAAAAATACTAAAATTATTCTTACAAATTTAAATAGAGATGTGAAAGAAGTGACTATTGACGATTTACTTCCTTATAGTTTTGAAAGTAGCGACATGGAATAGTTATGAAGAGTGGATTTGTTAGCTTAATTGGAAGACCTAATGTTGGAAAATCGACATTAATTAATGCGATTGTTGGAAAGAAAATTTCGATCATTTCACCAAAAAGTCAAACAACAAGAGATGCGATTCAAGGTGTTTATAATGATGATGATTCACAAATTGTTTTTGTAGATACTCCTGGTATACATAAACCAAAAACAGTTCTTGATAAAGAGATGGATAAAATTGCTTTTTATAATGCTAGAACTAATGATTTGACTGTTTTAATGATTGATGCTTCTAGAAAATTTAGCGATGGGGATAACTATATCCTTAGATCTTTAAATAAAGAAGTCCCGTTGATTATTGCTTTTAATAAAATCGATGAAAGTAATGTTCTTCTAATTAATGAATTAAAAGAAAAATACAAAGAATTACTTCCTGATTCTCCAATTGTTGAAATGTCAGCCCTTGAAGGTTTTAATATAGATGAGTTAATTAAACTAATTAAGACTTATTTAGTTGAAGGACCACAATATTATGATGTTAAGACAATAACTAATAAAGATTTCAAATTCTATGTCGAGGAGACTATAAGAGAAGTTGCTTTAAAACTTTTAAAAGAAGAAGTTCCTCATTCAATAGCTGTTATATGCGATGAACATTTTGAAGGGAAAAATATTTTTGCCAAAATTATTGTAGAAAAAGATTCTCAAAAGGGCATTATTATTGGCAAAAGAGGTCAAATGATAAAAAAGATTGGAATAAGAGCTAGAAAACAAATTGAGGAATATTTAGGATATAACATCAATCTTGAACTTGTTGTTCAAGTGGAGAAAGATTGGAAAAATTCAAATAAATTTTTATCTAAAATAGGATATAAGTAATGGATCAATTTAGAGGTTATATTATCTCAATTAATGCATATAAAGATTCTTCTTTAATGGTTAATTTATTAACTGAAGAAGTTTTAGTTTCTTTTGAAGTAAAAGGAAAAACTAAGATTCAAGAGTTTAGAAATAGACTTTTTAGTTATGGTTCTTTTTTGCTTTATAAAGGACCTACCAAATATTACAAGTTAAAAGAAGATAAGATTATTTTACCTCTTAATTATGAAGATCTTGATATTAATAAACTTCTAACTTTGGATCTCATTAGTGAGTTAACTTTGAAAGTTATTCAATATGAAAACTCAACCAAAAAGATTTATAACTTACTTTCTTTTGCGATTGATAATTTAAAAGAAGTCGATTACAAAAATCTTATTTTATATTTTGTATATAACATGCTTAAAATTATTGGAGCCAATATTGAAAATGATGAAAAGTTCATCGACGCAGATTATAAAATTGATAAATCTTTTCTACTTACTCCAATTTCAAAAGAGTCATTTATTTATTTGCTTGAAATTTTTAATAGAGTTCTGTTTGAAACGTGTGAAATTAGCCTTAAATCTATTGAAAATTTCATAAATTAGAGTAGACTAATTAGAGGCCTTTTCTTGGCTAATATTGATATAAAATTACTTAATAGGGGACGTTATGGAGATTAAATTTGACAAGATAGTAACACATTTACAAACAACTGGATATGTATTCCAAGGAAGCCAAATTTATGGTGGATTAGCAAATACTTGGGATTATGGACCTTTAGGAAGTCAATTAAAGAAAAATATTAAAGATTTATGGTGGAATAAGTTTGTTGAAACTTCTGAATATAATGTAGGAATTGATTCAGCAATTTTAATGAATCCAAGAGTTTGGGTTGCTACTGGACATGTTCAAACTTTTAACGATCCTCAAATCGAATGTAAAGAATGTCATTGTAGATATAGAGCCGACGATTTAGTTAAAGAACAATATCCTGATGTTGATGTTGATGGAATGACTTTTGATGACTTAAACAATTTTGCCAAAGAACACGAAATTAAATGTCCAAACTGTGGGAAAAGTAATTTTACAGATATTAAAAAATTCAACTTAATGTTTAAAACACATATGGGCGTAACAGAAGATTCTTCAAGCGAAGTTTATCTTAGACCAGAAACAGCTCAAGGTGTTTTCGTAAATTTTAAAAATGTTCAAAGAACTACTAGAAAAAAATTACCTTTTGGTATAGCTAATGTCGGTAAGTCTTTTAGAAACGAAATTACTCCTGGTAATTTTACTTTTAGAACAAGAGAATTTGAACAAATGGAGTTAGAATTTTTCTGTAAACCAGGAACTGATCTTGATTGGTTCAAATATTGGAAAGATTTTTGCATTAATTTCGTAGAGGATTTAGGTGTAAAAAAAGAAAATTTACATTATAGAGATCACGAACCTCAAGAATTAGCTTTCTATTCAAAAGCAACAACTGATATTGAATATTTATTTCCGTTCGGTTGGGGTGAAGTTTGGGGTATTGCTGATAGAACCGACTACGATTTAAAAAGACATATGGAATATTCTAAAGAAAGTTTAGAATATTTTGACCCAGATACAAATACAAAATACGTTCCATATTGCATTGAACCTTCCGTAGGTTTAGACAGATTATTTTTAGCTGTCGTCTGCGATGCCTACGATGAAGAAACATTAGAAAATGGCGAAACCCGTGTTGTTATGCATATTAATCCTAAAATTGCTCCAGTTAAGATATCAGTTTTACCTTTATCTAATAAATTAGCTGATGAAGCTAAAAAAGTATTTAACGAAATTTCTAAATATTTCCCTGCATCTTTTGATACATCTGGAAGTATTGGCAAAAGATATAGAAGAAACGATGAAATCGGAACTCCTTATTGTGTGACTTTTGATTTTGATTCTTTAGAAAACCATACTGTAACAGTAAGAGACCGTGATACAATGAAACAAGATTTAGTTAAAATTGATGATTTAAGGAATTATTTTATTGAAAAACTCCACAATTAGTAAAGAAAATAACATTTTCGATTTAGTTCGCTCTAAGTGTAATATAGTTGATGTTGTTAGTCACTACGTTAAGCTTACACAAAAAGGTCGAAATTATGTTGGCCTTTGTCCTTTTCATGATGATAAAAATCTAGGTAATTTTTCGGTTTCTCCTGAAAAACAAATTTTTAATTGTTTTGCATGTAACACAAAAGGAGATGCTCTTACTTTTGTTAAAAAAATAGAAAACATTTCTTATTTAGATGCAGCAAAAAAGATATGTGAAATTGAAGGGATAACTATACCTGAACTAGATAATATTTCTTATAAAAAGATTGATCCAAAATTAGAAAAAGCTTATGAAATTTTAAGTGATATTTCAAATTTTTATAGTTTAAGTCTTTTTCAAAGCAAAGAAGGAGAAAAAGCCCTTGAATATTTGCATAAAAGGGGTTTAAGCGATGAAATAATTCGTAAGTTTTCTATTGGATATTCATTAAATGATGGAACAAAAATTATTGATTTTTTGACAAAAGAAAAGAAGTATTCTCTTCAAGACATTGATTTAACCGGAATCATTGACTTAAAGAATAATTCATTAAGTGATAAGAATCATGGAAGAATTGCTTTTTCGATTAAAAATGAAGAAGGGAAAGTTGTAGGTTTTTCTTGTAGAATCTTTGGAGAAATGAAATCTGAGTCAAAATATGTTAACACTCCATCAACTATTGCTTTCAATAAATCTTCTATTTTATACAATTTTTCCGAGGCTCAATATAATGCAAGAAAAGTTAATTACATTTATGTCCTTGAAGGGTTTATGGATGTAATTGCTTGCTATAGAGCCGGAGAAACGTCGTGTGTTGCCTTAATGGGAACGGCCTTTACAAAAGAACACCTCGAGTTTTTAAAATCTTTAGGAGTTGAGATTAGGATTTGCTTAGACTTAGATAATCCTGGTCAAATTGGAGATAAGCGAATCGTCGATATGCTCGAAAAAGAGCATATTAGTTATTTATTAGTAGATAATGATGTAGATTTTAAGTATAAAGATTGTGACGAAATTATTACTAATTTAGGTGCTGAAAGGCTTAAAAAATATCTTAACACTTTGATAGATCTTCCTAGATGGATGATTAATTATTTTAAAAAGACAACTGATTTAAGCAATATCATTAATAAGCAAAAGATGGTAGAATATTTTGCAAAATATATTTCAAGAGGTGATGTATTAGCTGAATATTACTTGCATTTAGTTGCTGATGCTACAGGATTAAGTGAAAATTCAATCATTAATACAGTTAATGAATTGAAAGATAAAACTATTGAGCCAGTAGAAAAGAGTTATGAAAAAATTGAACCTGTTTCAAATAAGCAAATAGTTTCAAATTTAACTAAAATAAATTTAAAAGAAAGACGTTTATTAAATTTAGAATCTCAAGTTCTTTATTACTTATTGAAAGAAAAAGATGCAAGAATTGAATTTATAAGCAAAATGAATTGTTTTTATTCAAAAAATTTTGAAGATTTGTATAATTTAATATTGTCTTATTTACAAGATGTTGATGAAAGCGAATCTATTGAGATTGGAGAATTAATAAAATATATAGAAAAAACCGAAAATAAAGACAAAAATAAGTTGTTAGATATATTAAATAGGATTGACAAATTAAAAGTTAGAGATCCTTATTCAAGAGAGACTATTGATGAGTTAATCACGAGTATAAAAAAAGAGTTAGCTTTATTAACAATTAATCAGTCTAATGATGAACTTATTAGTAAATTAGCAGATAATCCGGATTCTAATGCTGAAATATTAGAATTATTATCTTCTAAGATACATAAAAAAGCGCAATTGGTCGAATCAAGGAGGAAATCAAATGGCAACAACCAAACAAAGAAAAAAGTTGACTAAAGAAGATGTCAGCAAAGAAGTTGAAAAAATCGTAAACAAAAAAGGTGAAGTTGAAACCGAGGACGAAACTTCTTCCAAGAATGAGCTAAAAGCAATTCTTGATAAATATATTGAAGAAAATAAAGATTCGAAGACAATTTATCAAGATGAATTTTTGGATTCTACAAGAAGATTTGATTTAACTGACGAAGATTACGACTACATCTTTAAATACTTTACCGATAAAGGATATAACCTAGTTAGTGATGTTGACGATGAGGATATTGATTTCAGTGAGGAAAGCTTAGCTGAATTAAGTGAAGATGATGTTTTAAGTGATGATGATTATGCCGATGGTGATGACTCATATCACACTGAAACAGCCGCAATTGATGCCGCAATGAATAGCAATAGTTTTGAAAGTTTTGCTTTAGGCGATGTTAAAATCAATGATAGTGTAAAACTTTATTTAAAATCTATTGGTGGCGTACCTTTACTTACTGCTGAAGAAGAAAAAGACTTAGCTGTCAGAATCTTACAAGGCGATCAAAAAGCAAAAGATCATTTAATTATTGCAAACTTAAGACTCGTTGTTTCTATTGCAAAGCATTATTTAGGACGTGGAATGCCACTTCTTGATTTAATCGAAGAAGGAAACATGGGCTTGATGAAGGCGGTTGAAAAATTTGATTATAAAAAAGGATTTAAATTTTCAACCTATGCTACTTGGTGGATTAGACAAGCTATTACTAGAGCAATTGCTGATCAAGCAAGAACTATTCGTATCCCAGTTCATATGGTTGAAACTATAAATAAAATTACTAGAGTTCAAAGACAATTAACTCAAGAATTAGGACGCGAACCAACTCCAGAAGAGATTTCTAAGAAAATGGATGGTGCAATGTCTCCTGATAGAATTAGAGAAATTCAAAGAATTGCACTTGAACCAGTTTCTCTTGAATCACCTATCGGAGAAGAAGATGACTCTCATTTAGGCGATTTCGTAGAAGATAAAGAATCATTAACCCCAACAGAATATACTTCTAAAGCTATGATTCGTGAAGCTTTATATGATGTAATGTCAACATTAACTCCTAGAGAAGAAAGAGTTTTAATTTTAAGATACGGTTTAAATGATAACAAACCAAGAACTCTTGAAGAAGTAGGCAAGGAATTTGGTGTTACAAGAGAACGTATTAGACAAATTGAAGCAAAAGCTATTAAAAAACTTAAACACCGTAATAAGAGCAGTAAATTAGACGAATATTCTAATAATTAATCATGCCTATATCAAAAAGACTTTTGTTATTAACAAGTTTAATCAAAGACGCCAATAAAGGCGTTTTTGATGTTGGAAGTGATCACGGTTATTTGCTTTTAGAACTTTACCATAAAGGATTTAAGGGAAATTTAAAAGGGGTTGAAAATAAAATCGGTCCTTTTTCAAATTTAAGCAAAAACACTTTAAATTCGCCTATTAAAGTTTCACTAAGTGATGGAATTGATGATTTAACTAACGATTATTCCTGTTTAGTTTTAGCTGGTATGGGTTTTAGTAATATTGCTAAAATAATTGATAATCATAAAGAAAAATTAAGCTACATCGATCAAATAGTTATCGATGCTCATAATTTCATTCCGGAATCTAGAAAATATTTTATTAACCATGGTTTTGAAATAGAAGAAGAACTTATATTAAAAGAGAATAATATCTATTATGAGTTGATTTCTTTTATTAAAGGAAATGAAAACTATAGCGAAGAAGAAATAGTTTATGGTCCAAAATTGCTAAAAAAGAGAGATGAAGTTTTTATAAATAAGTACAAAGAAGCAAACCAAAAACTTGTGGAATTACTCTCCAAACTTGATAAGAATTCTAAAAGGTATAAAGAGATTCAAAATGAAATCGATAGAAATATCTTAGTAATTTCTAAGTAATTCTAATATATCGTTTATTGTTTTATCGTCCATTGATGTCGCGCTTGTAATAAATATTGTTTTGTCTTTACCTATTTTTGAAAGGAAAGTTGGAAGCTCTTTTTTATCACTAATTTTGAAAACATTATCTTTCCCAAAACAAAAAACTGAATAATTATAAAGTTGAACACCGTTAGAACTTTTTATATCAGTAATTACTAAAATGTAGTCGCATTTTCTGCTAATTGATATTAATTTTACTTCTTTATATTTATTTCTAACAGAAGGACAAAAATTATCCATTACATCAAAATCTAACTGAGGATAATTTTTTAATACGTATTCCTTTAAGCCATCAATTTTGTAAGTTGATTGATTGATAAAAGTAATTTTTTTATCTGTATTAAAACTTGATTCCGTATAATTTTTTGAAGTCGATAGATTTTTATATTTTAAAAGTTTTAAGTTAATTATTGATTCAATGTGATTTTTGTTACCAATATAAAAGACATCTGTTGGTTTTAAATTATACTTTAAAAATTTACTATGAATTTGAGTTATTAAAGGACAAGTTGCATCTATATAATCTATTTTTTTACTTTTAACGAACTCTTCAAGTTTTGTTTCATGACCATGGGCTGAAAAGACTAAGCCAAAATCAATCTTAGAAATTAAAAGTTTACTAATTTCTTCTTTTAATTGATCATATGGATTTTCTAAAGTGAAAATATTGTATTTTTTTAATTCTTCCATTATATGATCGTTATGTATTAGTTCGCCTAAAATATAGGTGAAATCATGTTTTTTGGAAAATTCAATTGTCTTCTTGATAGCTTCTTTTACACCATAGCAAAAGCCTAAGTTTTTTGATAGCAATATTTTCATGTATTTATTCTAGCATTTTTAATGAATTAAGAAAAAAAATAATATAAAATAAAGTTTATGAAATTTAGCGGTTTTGATTTAAAAAAAGATTTAATAGAAGTTTTAGATAAACTTGGATATAAAGAAACAACAAAAGTACAAGAATTAGTAATTCCTAAGATGCTTAAAGGAAACAATTTGATTGTTAGAAGCGAAACAGGAAGTGGAAAAACTCATTCTTTTTTAGTACCTATTATTAATGACTTAGATTTTAGTAAATCTATTCAGGCATTAATTGTTTTACCTACCAAAGATTTAGCAATTCAAACGTATAATTTTTTAAAAGAATTTAAAGAATTTTACAGTGATTTACATATAAAAATTCTTCTTTCAGGAATTGATTTTGAAAAAAATATAAATGATATTCAAACAAAATCTCAAATTATTATTGCAACACCTGGAAGATTAGCTTCTATTTTGGAAGATGCAACCTGTGATCTTTCAAATTTAAAAACAATAATTTTAGATGAAGTTGACATGCTATCTGGAAATGAATTTTTAGAAGACATTAATAAAATAATCAATGTAAAAAACGATGTTCAAGTTGCTGTTTTTAGTGCAACTATCCCTCAATATATTTATGATTTTTTGAAGAAGAGTTTCCCTAACCGTGAATTAAAATATGTCGATTGTTCATCAGTTAATTCTAGAATTAATTATTATTTTATTAATACAAAGCATTTCAGTGATGAAGAGTCTTTGAGCCTTTTTCTTAACAAATATAATCCATATTTGGGTTTTATTTTTGCAAATACAAGAGAAAAAGCAAAACAAATTTATTTATATTTAAAATCTTTAAAACAAAACTGCGTCCTTCTTTCTGGAGATTTATCTCTTAGAGAAAGAAAATCTACTTTAAAAAGAATTCAAAACAATGAATTTAGATATGTAGTTTGTACTGATATCGCTTCTAGAGGTATCGATGTCGAAAATGTTAGTGATGTAATCAGTTTAGAATGTCCTAATAATATCGAATATTTCTTCCATCGTGCTGGAAGAACTGCACGAATCGGTAAAGAAGGTAATTCATATTTATTTTATAACAACGAATCTATTAATAAGGTTAAGGAACTTATTAATCTTGGCATAAAACCAACGTTTATGAAAATTGCCAACGGGGATATTGTTGTTGATGAAAAGCCTTTAGTCGAAGAAAAGAAAAGAAAAATTAGAAACGATGCTTTGAGTAATGAAATTAAAAAAATAAAAAATAAATCTTCAAAAAAGATTAAACCAAACTACAAGAAGAAAGTAAAAATAGAAGTAGAAAAAACTAAGAAAAAATTTAGTAAAAAGAAAAGATTTTACAGATAGGAAATTTTATGGAAAAAGATATTTTAGTTGGTTCACATGTTTCAATGTCAGGACCTAAATATTATTTAGGAAGTATTCAAGAGGCTTTAAGTTATGGAGCAAATGTTTTGATGATATATACAGGTGCTCCACAAAATTCAACAAGAACTCCATTAGAAAAATGCAAAATCGATGAAGGAATATTACTTGCTAGAGAAAATAATATGGTTATTGATAAATTTATTTGTCATGCCCCTTATATTATTAATCTTGCTAATCCAGATTCAGAAAAGCAGAAGTTTTCTCAAGATATTTTAATTAATGAGGTTAAAAGAACTGCTGGGTTTAAAATTAAATATTTAGTTTTGCATCCAGGATTACACGTTGGTATTGGCGAAGAAGCTGGATTAACAAATATTATTAATGGTCTTAAAGTTGTTTTAGATGCAACTAAAGACGAAGATGTTATTATTTGTATTGAAACTATGGCAGGAAAAGGGAGCGAACTTGGAATAAGTTTTGAACAAGTAAATCAAATTATTGAAGGATGTAATAATTCTGAAAAACTTGGCGTTTGTTTAGATACTTGCCATATTAATGATGCTGGCTATGATGTTTCAAATATTGATGAAGTTATCTCTAAATTTGATTCAATTATAGGTTTAAATCGTTTAAAAGCAATTCATTTAAATGATTCTAAGAATTTACGCGGAGCAAGAAAAGATAGACACGAAAATATAGGTTTTGGGACTATAGGCTTCGATACTTTAATTAAATATGTTTATGACGAAAGATTAAAAGGTATTCCAAAAATTCTTGAAACACCTTATTTCAACAAAAAGCCACCTTATAAAGATGAAATTGAAATGATTAAAGAGAAGAAGTTTAATAAAGATTTATTTAAAAACTATTAATAATTTGAATTACTTCGTCAAATAGATTATTTTCTTCAACAGTTTTGATTATTTCCCCTTTCTTAAAAATAATAAATTTATGATCTGCGCCGGCAATACCGATGTCGGCGTTTTTTCCTTCGCCAATTCCATTTACAATGCAGCCCATTACAGCAAAAGATATATTTTTGTTATTAGTTTCTAAATAATTCATAACTTTTTGTGCAATTTCTTTTATATTGTTGACTTTGCATCTTCCACAAGTTGGGCATGATATAAAAGTTGGATAATTTGGATATAAGTTTAAATCGTGAAGCATTCTTTTTGCGGTAATTATTTCGAGTTTAGGATCTTTTGTTAAGGAAAATCTTATAGTATTTCCAATACCTTCGAGTAATATATTAGAAATACCTATAGTTGATCTAATAATTCCAATATCATCAAAACCACTCTCTGTAACTCCAACATGTAAAGGATAAGCAAAATTATTAGCCAATTCTTTATAAATAGCTATAGTTTTTAACGCAGAAGAAGATTTAACACTTAGAACTAAATCATAAAAATTATGAGCTTCAAAGAATTCGATAGTTTCTCTTGTTAAACTAATTAGGTCTTCAATATTATGGATGTTATGTCCATCTTTTGTAGTTGAACCTTCATTTAATCCAATGCGAATTACAACATTATGTTTTTTTGCCGAATCTATGATTTTGATAAGTTGTTCTTTAGGAGTATTTATAGGATTTATTCTTATTTTATCGATACCATTTTCAATTGCTTTTAATGCTAAATCGGTCGAAAAATGTATGTCTCCAACAAGAGGAATATTAATATTTTCTTTAATTGTTTTAATTGCTTCAGCATCTTCGTTGTCTAAAATTGATACACGCATTAAGTCCGCACCTAAAGTTGCACAATCATTAATTTCTTTTATTATTTCGTTAACATTTGAGGTTTTGGTATCACACATCGATTGGATTAAAACCTTTGATGAACCACCAATTTCAATGCTGCCTAATCTTATTTTTTTAGTGTCTTGTCTTCTAATCATTTATTTACCTCAAAAAGTTGCATATATTAAAGTTTTTTTATTAAAAAAGTTTCAATAATTATAGAGATTTTTTTGAAAATAATCCATTGTTGTGATAAAATCAATTGATTCGAAAAGCGAGGTGAATAAAATGAAAGGAAACAATCGTAACAGCGTTATCTTAAAATGCACAGTTTGCGGCGAAGAACAATACATTGCAAGTAAAAATAAAAAGAACAATCCTGATAGATTAGAAAAGAAAAAATATTGTCCACATTGTCAAAAAGTTCAAGTTTTCAAAGAAAAGAAATAGTTTTTTATGGTTAAGACCTTTCGCTTTGACAACATACCAGATGAACTTTGCTCTAACTCTTATGTAGTTGGGGAAAAAGGTGGGCCATTTTTACTAATAGATATTGGCTCAGATTCTTCAAGAATTATCGATTATATTAAAGAAAATCATACAACTTGTTTAGGCGTATTGTTAACTCACGGTCATTTTGATCATTTTAAAGGTCTTAAAAAATTCTTAGAGCAATATAATGCAACTGTTTTTATTGATGAAAACGATTTGAAATTGCTTTCTGATACAAGATTAAATTGTTCTAAGATGTGCGGGGAAAATGTTACAATTGATTTAGATAATATTTATTTACTAAGCGATGAAGATGAAATTAACTTTATAAATAAATATTACGTAAAAGTTATTGAAACCCCATTTCATACTGATGGAAGCGTTTGTTTTTTGATTAAAAGTGAAAATGCTCTTTTTACGGGTGATACTTTATTTAAATGTAGCATCGGTAGAAGTGATCTTCCAACAGGAAAATCTAAATTGATTTCTCAAAGTTTAAAAAAATTGACTACTTTGGATGAAAATCTTAATGTTTACCCAGGACATGGGGAGCTTACAACTTTAAAAAATGAACTTAAGAATAATTATTATTTAAAGGAGAGTGGAAATGATTAACGTTACTGAATTAAGACCTGGAAATTATTTTGAAGATCAAGGAAATATTTATCTTGTTCTTGATATCTTACTTAACAAAACAGCTATGAGAAAAATGGTTGCTAAAGTTAAAGTTAAAAATTTAAGAACAGGCGCAATTACCGAAATGAGCGCAAATAGTGGTTATCAAGTTGATCCTATTAGATTAGATAAGAAAAAAATGACTTATTTATATGATAGCGGTGATTTCTTAGTATTTATGGATCAAAGCACATATGAACAAGTTGAAATTCCAGAATCAAGACTTGAATGGGAAAAGAAATTCTTAAAAGAAAATTCTGAAGTTGAAATTGTTACTTATGAAGACGAAATTTTAGGTGTCAATCTTCCAGCTAAAGTTGCCTTAAAGATTGTTCATACTGAACCAGCTGTTAGAGGCGATTCAGTCAATAAAGCTATGAAAGATGCTGAACTTGAAACTGGCTTAGTTGTTAAAGTTCCATTATTCGTAGGCCAAGACGAAGAAGTTCTCGTTCGTACAGATACTGGTGAATACGACGGAAGAGCATAGGCTTAAAATATGATGGATATTCAAATCTGGCAGTTTGTATTGTATTTAATTTTAGCTTTAATAGTTGGTTTTGTAATAGGATTCTTTGTTGCAAGATTCTTTATTAAAAAACAATTGCAAAAAAATCCACCAATAAATGAAAAAATGATCAGAGCAATGTTCATGCAAATGGGCAGAAAACCATCTGAAGCTCAAATTAAAGCTGTGATGAACAGCATGAAAAACAATCAATAATGATAAATTAAAGGGCGAAGCATAACTTACTTCGTCCTTTTAAATTTAGCTTTTTAATAAATTATTTTTGAATTAATTGATCTACCCATTTTACTTTTGATTCAGTTCCATTTTTTAATCTTTTGATATTTTCTCTATGTCTAAAAATTAAAAGCACAGCTCCAAAAGTTGATAAAATAGGGAAGAAAATAGAAATAGAAGGAGTTAAATTAAACCACATTAGATATGAAGCAATTTGTTGGCTACCAGTAGAAACATAGACAATATAAACTATCCAAGAGTAAACCATAAATGAGGCTGACATAATTATTGAAGATAAACTAACATATTTAGTTTTAAATAGTACGATAAAGAAAAGTAATATAAATAAAGGCACTGCTAGATAAGTTGAAAGCAACATATATCCAACAAAACATGCTACAATTTTGCCGCCTTTAAACTTTAAAAATATGCTTGAACTATGGCCAATCATGGCTCCAAATGGAACTAAAGCGATAGCTAATTGAATTAAAGAATTACCAAAACCATACCAATTATATAATAAATTACTGCTATCATATACTGAATCCATCAAAGTACATATAGGAGTATAATATTTAAATAAATAATAAGCACCAAGATAAGGAATCATCAGTTTTAAGGCATCAAGAACAATAGTTGCTGCACCGGCGACTTTAGAAAATGAACGACCAACGTTTGTACCGCCAGTGTTATGTGAACCATAATTTCTTGGGTCCTTTTTATAAAAAATTTTTCCGATTATTATGCCGTTTGGAATAGAGCCAAATATATAGCCGACAATGAATAATCCGAGTAAAATCAAAATTCTATATACGTAAATCATGCTAAATATTCTAATAGATTTTCGGCACAATTACTACTTAAAAAATAAGCCAAAATTTGATACAATATTATAGATTTATGAGTGAAAAAAATACTTTATATAACGCTTCGAATATTGAAGTTTTAGAAGGCTTAGAAGCCGTTAGAAAAAGACCTGGAATGTATATTGGTTCTACCGATACATATGGTCTTCATCATTTGGTTTGGGAAATTGTTGACAATTCTATTGACGAAGCTTTAAATGGCTATGGAAATAAAATTACCGTTACTATACATAAAGATGGCTCAATTACTATTGCTGATGAAGGAAGAGGAATTCCTTGCGATATACATAAAAAAACCGGTTTACCAGCTATACAATTACTTTTAACTACATT
The DNA here is from genome assembly GCA_944369075.1 of uncultured Bacilli bacterium. Lineage (GTDB taxonomy): Bacteria > Bacillota_I > Bacilli_A > RFN20 > CAG-826 > Onthovivens. The sequence continues at coordinate 79,413 of CALVXK010000001.1, read as the reverse complement.
GCATAGCGGTGGCAAATTTAATAGTACCGTTTATAAATCTAGTGGTGGCTTACATGGTGTTGGAAGTAGCGTTACTAATGCTCTTTCTTCTTATTTAGAGGCAACTTCTTATAAAGATGGGAAAATATATAACATATCTTTTGAAAATGGAGGAAAATTAAAATCACCTTTAAAAGTTTTAGGTGAAACAGCGAAACATGGTACAACTATAACCTTTAAACCTGATCCTAAAATCTTTAAGACAACCGAGTTTTCATATGAAAGAATTTCAAATCATTTGCAAGAATCTGCTTTTTTGTTAAAAAAAGTTCATTTTTATTTAATCGATGAAAGAGATAATAAAAAAGACCATTTTTATTACGAAAATGGTATTAAAGAGTTTATTAGCGAATTAAGCGAAGGAAAAAAACCATTGGGTGATGAAATCTATTTTGAAGATGAAGTTGAAGGGGTTCAAATAGAGATTGCTTTCCAATATTTCTATGACACTTATTCTGAAAATATCAGAAGTTACGTAAATAACGTTAGAACCATTGAAGGTGGAACTCATGAGGTAGGTTTAAAACTTGGCTTAACAAGGGCGGTTAATGATTATATTGATGCTAACGATTTAGGAAAAAACAAAATTAAACTTGAAGGCCCTGATATTAGAGAGGGAATTATTGCAATTATTTCTTGTAGAGTTCCAGAAAATATTCTTGAATTTGAAGGACAAACTAAAGCTAAATTAGGCTCAGCCATTGTTCAACAATTGGTTAATAATTTTATTTATTCAAAATTTACTTATTATCTTAACGAAAATAAAAACTTTGCTGTTGCTTTAGTGAAAAAATGTCAAGATTCTTATGAGGCTAGAATCGCAGCGAGAAAAGCTAAAGAAGAAGCAAGAAATAAAAGGAATAAAAGTAAAAATCAAATAATTTTATCCGATAAATTAACTCCAGCTCAGTCCAAAGATTACAAGAAAAACGAACTTTTTATTGTTGAGGGAGATTCCGCTGGTGGTACTGCTAAAAAAGGTCGTGATCCAAGATATCAAGCAATATTACCTCTTAGAGGAAAGCCTTTAAATACAGATGGGTTAACCATACAAAAAATTATGCAAAACCAAGAGTTTGCTACAATCGTTTATACGATTGGTGCTGGTATTGGACCGGATTTTGATATTAATGATATTCATTATGATAAAATAATTATTATGACCGATGCTGATACTGATGGGGCACATATTCAGACCTTACTTTTAACTTTCTTTTATAATAATATGAACGAATTAATCAAAGAAGGACATGTTTTTGTTGCTGTTCCACCATTATATCGTGTTTATAAAAAAAGTAATGGAAAAAACATTGAAAAATATTGCTTTAATGATGATGATTTAGAAGAGGCAAAAAAAGAAATTGGGCCTGGATATTCTGTAAATAGATACAAAGGTTTGGGCGAAATGAGCGATAAGCAACTAAAATACACCACAATGGACAAAGAGCATCGTGTTTTAATGAAAGTTTGCATCAATGATCCTTTAGTTTGTGCGAATAAAATCAATATTTTAATGGGAGATAATCCTGAAAAAAGAAGAATGTGGTTAGAAGAATATGTCGACTTTAATGAGAAAGACGACTTTATTAAAGAAAGAGAATAATATATGGCGAATAAAAAAGAGATTAAAGAAATAGCAGAGAATATTGTCACTCAGTCATTAGATGACTTAATGAGTGATCGTTTTTCTATCTTTGCTAAATATGTTATTCAAGATAGAGCCATTCCAGATGCTAAAGACGGCCTTAAACCTGTTCAAAGAAGAATTATTTATTCGATGTATACGAATAAAAATTTTTATGAATATCCAACAAAAAAATGTGCAAAAATTGTTGGCGATGTCATGGGCCGTTTCCATCCTCATGGTGATTCATCAATTTATGATGCTCTAGCAAGAATGTCGCAAAGTTGGAAAATGTCAGTCCCAATGATTGATTTCCAGGGTAATAACGGTTCGATTGATGGTGATTCACCTGCAGCATATCGTTATACTGAAGCTAGACTTTCAAAATATGCTGAACTACTTATTAAAAACATCGATAAAAAGTGTATTGATTTTACACTTAACTTTTCTGATGAAGAGTATGAGCCTTTAGTCTTACCTGCCTATGTTCCTAATCTTTTTATTAACGGAAGCGAAGGTATCGCTGTTGGTTTAGCGACAAAAATTCCACCTCATAATTTAAAAGAGATGTGTAATGCAGTTATTCATCGTATTAAAAATCCTAATTGTTCATTAGATGAAATTTTAGAATATGTTAAAGGGCCAGATTTTCCAACTGGAGGTATCATTTACGATGATAATGGTATTAAGCAAATTTATGAGACTGGAAGAGGAAAATTTGAATTAGCAAGCAAATATACAATTAACGAAAAAAGCGACTCTACTGAGATAGTTATTAGTGAGATTCCTTTTGGAGTAGAAAAACAAGTCCTTGTTTATTCTATTGATAAAATTAGAAAAGATAGAGAAGTCGACGGGATTAATGATGTAAAAGACTTATCTAGTGGTGATAATATCGAAATAGTAATTGAATTAAAAAAAGGAGCTAATCCGGATGTAATAATTCAATACTTGCTTAATAAAACTCAACTAAAAATAAATTATAATGCCAATATTGTAGCAATTTGTGATAATCATCCAAAAACTTTAAGTTTGCTTGAGTATTTAGATATTTATATAAAGTTTTTATCTGATATAAACGTAAAATCATTAAATTTTGATTTACAAAAGGCTGAGGCAAGACTGCATATTGTTGAAGGGCTTATTAAAGCAATTTCAATTATTGATGAAATTGTCGAGTTGATTCGTAAAAGCCAAAATAAAGAAGATGCTAGAAATAAGCTAATGAAGACTTATTCTTTTTCATATGAACAAGCTGAGGCTATTTTGAACATTAGATTATACAAACTTTCTCATACTGATGTTCAAATTTATATCGACGAGAAAAATGAGTTAGAAAAGCAAATTAAGAAAATTAATGTTTTATTAACTAATAAAGAAAAATTTAACGATTATTTAATTTCTTTCGAACAAGAAGCTATTAATACTTTTAATATAGAGAGAAGAACTGAAATATCAACTAAGCAAAAGTCTGTATCAATTAATAAAAGAGATTTAATCATGAAAGAAAGCGTTTATCTTGTCTTAACTCGTGATGGATATATTAAAAGAAGTTCGATTAAGTCTTATAAAGCTTGTGAAGGGCAACTTCCTGGTTTAAAAGAAGGCGATTCAATAGTTTTATCTCAAATAGTTAATACAACTGATTATCTTCTTGCATTTACAAATTTAGGTAATTATATGTTTATTCCGGTTCATGAAATTATTGAAAATAGGTGGAAAGATGAAGGAAAACATATTAATTACTTAATTAATTTATCTTTAAGTGAATATATTGTTAAATCGATTGTTGTTGAAGATTTTAATATAAATGTTTCAATCGGCTTAATATCAAAACTTGGACAAATCAAAAAGTCAAAGCTTAAAGATTTTGAAGTTCAAAGATATTCTAAACCTATTTCATGCATGAAACTTTCGAGTAATGATGAACTTGTTGATGTTGCTGTTTTAAATAACAATTCAAATTTATTTGTTATTACTGAGAATGGTGTTGGTACTTATTTTAACGAAAGAGAAATTTCTAGAACTGGTATTAAAAGTGGTGGCGTCAAAGCAATTTCAACTTTAAGAGGTTCAAATTTAAAATATTTGATACCTATAACAGATGGTGAAAAAAAGAAACTTATATTCTTAACAAATCATGATATGTATCGTGTTTTTGATACATCATATCTCAAGTTAACAGCAAGACTTGGAGCAACTCAAGTTGTCTTTAAATCATTTAAATCTGATCCACATTCTTTAGTATCTTATCAAGAAATTAGAAGTAAAGAAGAAAAGGCTATTTTTTATGGCTTATTGGATGATAAATCGATTTTTAATATCGAAATTGATGATTTTCATCTAACCCCAATTGAAAAATACTGTAAGAAGAATATTGATGCAATAAGTGATGATAGAACGATAACAACAGTATTTAATTTTGAAGCAGAAGTAGTAAATAAAGATTTTAAAGTTTATGACGATATAATTTTAAAAGATAGTAATAAAAATAGTGAAGATAATAATGATGATCCTCACTATGAACAAATATCTTTATTTGATGATTTAGGCGACTAATTTAAATTAAAGCAATTATTATTAATAAGATAGAGCATACAAGTGAAACAATTGAAGCAATTAAATTGTATAACATGTTTCTATCTTTTATTTTTATCGATAAGATTAAAGAAGCAATTGAAAAAGGGAATGATAAAAATGGGAAAAATATCATAAAAAGGAAACTTAATAAGATAAGTACTCGTGTTAGAGTATTGATTTGATTTGTATTCATAAGTGAATTATATCTTAAATTTAAGAAATTTAAACAATTATCTTATATACAATATGTTAAGTATATTTTTAGTATAAATTTAGTTTAAATTAAGTATATTAAATTTGCTTTATTTTATAGTTTTCTTGCTTTATAATTTTAAGAATGAAAAGCATTAAACCAAATTTTTTGACAGATAATATATATGAGATTGAAATTGTTTTTTATAAGCATTTCAATATCAAGTATATATTCGCAGATTTAGACAACACTTTAGATTCCTATCTTTTAAAAGTTCCATCTACAAAAACAATTGAGCTTGTTAAAAAATTAAAAGCCAATAATATTTCTTTAGTTATTGTTAGCAATAATTCTGAAAAAAGAGTTTCAAAATATGCTAAAATATTAAAAGTAAGTTATATATCTCGAGCTTTCAAGCCTTTTACCTTTAAGATTAGAAAATATATGAAAAAAAATCATATTTCTCCAGATGAGACTATTTTTATAGGAGATCAATTGCTTACTGATATTAAATGCGCTAATTATTTGGACATAAAATCTGTTTATAGTAAAGAAATTGTCTCTAGTAACGCTTTTGTCACTAGATTAAATAAAAAAAGGGAATTAAAATATAAAAAAGCACTGAAAAACAGTAAAATGTGCCAAAATCGGAGGGATGTTTATGTCAATTTTAAAGAAAGTTAAAAGATGTTCACACTGCGGTTCAATTTTGCAAGCTGAAGACCCAACTAAAAGTGGCTACATTTCACCATTAATTTTAAAGAAATACCCTGATGGCATACTTTTGTGCGATTCATGTTTTAATGAAGTAAAACAAGAAAAGAGTGAAGTTATATTAAATAAAGATTTTATTAAAGTTTTAGAAGCTATTAAAAAAACAAACTCTTTAATTATTTATGTTCTAGATATTTTTTCATTCGAAGGAGGTTTCTCCTCTGAAGTCACTGAATTACTTTCAGACTTAGACGTTATTGCTGTCGCAAATAAAGTTGACTTAATGCCTCTAAAAAGCGATGAAAGACAACTTAAAGAATATGTTAGTCATCGTTTAAGAGTCGCAAAACTTAACGTGAAAGACGTTATTTTGACTTCATCAAATACTGGCTATAACATTGATAAGCTTAGAGAATTAATTGCAGAAACAAGAAATCACAGAGATGTCTATTTCTTAGGATCTCAAAATAGTGGTAAATCTTCTTTAATTAGTGAAATTATCAAGAATTTCAATAATACTACAGGAAGAATGATAGTTACCTATACTTTCCCAGAAACATCTTTAAGAGGTTTTAGAATCCCAACTGGAACTAAGAATTATATTTATGAAGTTCCAGGTTTCCCAATTAACAATTCTTTAATTAATATTTTAGATAAGCCAATTTCAACATATATTATTCCTAAAAAACCTGTTGAAAATAGAAAGGTTACAATAAGCGAGAAAGTTTCATTAGCTATTGGTGGCATTTGCTTTGTAGAGTTAACTGATGGCGAAAAAACAGTTTTAAATTGCTATTTTTCATCAAAAATTGATGTTAAAACTAAAAGAGGTGAAGCCTTAAAATTCTTTAATAGCATATTAAAAAATGGTGATCAAAAAAATACATCATTTAAATTCAGAGATTTATCTAATTTTGATGTTTATGACTTTTTTGTTGAAGAAAAGGGTGAAAGAGATTTAGGAATACTAGGTTTAGGCTGGATGCAATTTAAAGGAAATAGTCAAACTTTTAGAGTTTACGTACCAAGGGGGACATACGTTTTTACAACGCGTGCTAAATTAAATAATGTTAAATAATAAGCAGAAGAACTACTTAAGAAAAATATCTTATCAAAATGATATTTTAAAATTTAATATCGGTAAAAATACAATTACAAATACTGTTTTAGATACATTAGATAAAGCTTTAGTAGCACATGAGTTAATAAAAGTTTCTTTCTTAAAATCTTCTTCAGATAATAAAAACCAATTTATTTTAGATCTTTTATCTAATCTTAGTTGTGATCTAGTTGAAGAAAAAGGAAACACGATTATTTTATATCGAGCTAATCCTGAACTTAAAAATAAGATTATTTTACCAAAATAAGACGATTATCAATCGTCTTTTTATTAGACTCTTAAATATGGATAAAGTATATGATTTTTATAAATATAGATTAACTATTAGAGACGATAATCAATTTATAATTGACGATCGTATTTTTAAGTATGTTTATGATAATTTGACTATCAAACGTTTTATGCATTCTTTAAGTGTAGCTAATTTGATGTATGATATTGCTATTTTAAATAATTTAGAAAATCCTGCAAAATTCTTTTTCGTAGGATTTTTGCATGATGTTGGGAAATATCTAAATAAAAAGAGAAGTACTGATTTAATGAAATTATACTTCAAAGATTATCTTGATTTACCAACATATGCTTATCATGCATTTGTTGGAAGTTATATGATTTCGACTGATTTAAACATTAAAGATAAAGAAATTAATGATGCAATTATTTATCACACGACAGGAAATTCTAATTTAAGTGTATTAGGAATTGTCTTATTTGCAGCAGATAAAATTGAACCATTAAGACCTTATGATTCAAAAAGATTAATCAAGTTAATGAAGAAAGATTGTATTAAAAATTTCAAATATGTCGTTAAAGAAGCAAAAGATTTTTTAGACAAAAAAGGTGATGAAGGTAATTATCTTTCTGATAACTTGTATAAATTCTACCTTTAAATTTTTATTTATAGAATAACTTCGTATAATATCTATTATGTAAACTAAAATAAAAGAAAAACACGATAATCATCGCATTTTTCTAGATTTGGTGAGATTAAAATTAATTTATTTATAAATTTATGCTTTGATAAAAATGTTATAGTTTTCCACAATATTTTTTCTAAAAACTACTAAATATCTACTAACATATTATTGGTTTAGAAACTTTAGATTTTGATACAACATTACCTTTAAATAAAAGATTGTAATAGACTAATTCAATTTCGGTAATTACATCATAAGGAACAATGCCTAAATTATTATCTTCTAGAGACGCTTTAATAATTCTCTTTTTATCTAGAGATCTAATTTGATCTAATTTAGCATAAACAATTTCTCCATTATTAATTGTAGGTAGTTCACCAATTGCTAAACGATATCTTTCATTTTTAAAATTTGGTTTTTCAAAAGTTAATGGGCAAATAAATGCTTCATAATCTCTTGATGTAGATTCTTCTAGAATTAAAGCTAATCCAATACTTAATTGTCCATCACCTTTATAGGCTTTAATATATTCAACAAGTTTTCCTTTTTTAATATAAAAATATGGATTGACTAACGGACTAATATCTTTGATTGACAATTTCATTCCTTGATTAGATGAATTTTCTTGACTTATTTCTTGATTTAAAATCGGGTTAAGTTTCATATAAAATTTCTCCTTCATTATACAAGAATGTTTTGATCAAGAAAATTTATCCCTCCTTTTTAAAAAAAATCATCATTTTTTTAAAATGATGATTAGTAATGAATAAATAATTCTTTACGATCTAGATATTTGAAGCTTCTTTTTAAGATAATTTAAAATTAAATCTATAATTAAGAATAATATTATAATGAGGATGGTGATAGCAAAAATCATTGGAAAATTTGCATCTTGATTTGCTACATATATTAATCTTCCAATACCCCAAATTTTGCTAGATCCGATAATAATTTCACTCATTACAGAAATCTTTATTCCTAAGCCTACTGAATCAATTATTGCAACGTTTAGATATGGGAATGATAAAGGAATTAATACTTTAAATATTGATTTAGGCTTATAATAGCCTTCTAATCTTAAAGATAATTTAATATCTTCATTAATATTGTTTATTCCATGGACTATTGATTCATAAATTAAAGGAAAAACTACAAAAAATGAAATGATTATTGATAAGAAATCTAATTGTTCAAACAATTGTGGTTTTAAAATAAATATAAAGCATGGTATTGGAATAAAACGCATTAAATTTACTATTGGTTTCATAAATAGTTCGAATTTATGAAATAATCCAGCAATTGTTCCTACAATAAGGCCTATAATTATTGAAATTAGAATTGCTGCTAAAGTTCTTATAAAAGTAAGAAAAAAAGCTTCATATGTTGAAAAAGTCTTCAATAAATCAATGAGTGAATTAAATGTATCTGGAATAGAAGGTAAAATATATTGATTATTAACAAAAAAAGAGGTTAGGAACCAAATTAAAATTATAATTCCTATTCCTAACCATTGATATAAAAATAAGTATCTATCTTTATGTTCTTTTTTTGTTATAGCCATTTAAAATATACTAATTTGTAATTGGTGTAGTAATTGTATTAAATAATTTAACTGCACCATCATCAAATTTTAAATCTAAATCATCTTTACTTGGTACTATACCAAAACCATTTTTTCCGTCTTTTTGTACTTCTTTCATAATTTCCGTTGTAAATCCGAATTGAGCGGTTTGTGCAGTTGTATCTGTACCAATTTCACTTTCTTCAATAGCTTGTGCAACATCATTAGGGTTTTCAATAACATTTGTTACAGATTCTTGAACACGTGTAATTAGTTTTTCAACCTGTTCTGGATGTTCAGTCTCATATTCTTTATTTACATATAAAGCAGCTTGAGGGATGTAATCAAATTCATAAGTAGGATTATGTTCCTTGAATGCTTTTTGTAAATCTATATCGATGATTTTTGAAGTATCTATGCCATTTTTTGCCCAAATATTCATTAAATTTGTTCTTTGAGGTTCGCTAACAACTGCCCAGTCAATCTTAGTACCAGAAATTTCAAAATTTTCATCCATTGTTGTTAAATGAGTTTGTAATACATTAATTGCATCAAAATAATTTGTTGCAGGTATAATGTCACCAAAAACGTTTTTAAATGCTTTATCGGATGTTGAATCTTTTTGAAATGAAAGAATGTTTTCGCCTTCTTGAGGAATTAAATCTTTTTCTTTATCAAAACCTAAAACATGGAAATTGCCACCGGTTAGCATCATCTTAAAGCTATATTTAGCATCATCTTTATTAATGAAATTTGTTGCTTTAGTTGAATCAAAAACTAGATAATCGTATTCACCTGTATTAAATTGAACAGGAATATCGGTTGGGGTTGTTGTAATTTCTACTTCTTCTTTTAAAATTTCATAGTAAAGAGGAAGAGTAGGAGCGCCTGAAGGCATGAGCATTGTATAATCAAGAGTTTGATTGTGTATGGTTTCTCTTGATGCGCATGAAGAAAGGGCAAAAATTGTTGCGCCTAAAATTAAAAGTTTTTTTGTAATCATTTTGACTCCTTTCTAATTAAATAATTCGTCTATTTTTTCACCAATCATAACTTTATCTTTATTTAAGCTAAAGTTATATAAAATTGAAGCTCCAATATCAGCAAATGTATTACGATCTTCTAATTTTCTACCATCAGATATTTCTTTAGAGTAGCAAAGTAATGGGACTTTTTCTCTAGTATGATCTGTACCTTTCCAAGTAGGATCATTTCCGTGATCTGCTGTAATCATTAGCAAATCATCATCTTTTAAATTTGAAATCAATTCTTTTAATTGAACATCAAATTGTTCAATTGCTTTTCCATAGCCAATAGGGTTCCTTCTATGTCCATATTCACTATCAAATTCGACTAAATTAACAAAAAGGAAGCCTTTTTTGAAGTTGTCGTCTTTAATCTTGGCAATTGTTTTATTCATTCCGTCGATATTGCTATCAATATGTACGGTTGAAGTAACTCCTGAACCATTGAAAATATCATTAATTTTGCCAACACAATTAACTTCTATATTATTATCTTTTAAAATATTCATAGCAGTAACTGAGGTTGGAGAAATGGCATAATCGTGTCTATTGGATGTTCTTTTGAATGTATCTTTTGTTTTACCAACAAATGGTCTAGCAATAATTCTTCCAACAAACCATTCATCTTTCATACAAAGTTTTCTTGCGATTTCGCAAACTCTATATAATTCTTTTAAACCTACTGTTTCTTCTGAAGCGCAGATTTGTAAAACACTATCGCTTGAAGTGTAAATAATTAAGGAACCATCACGGATTGATTGTTCTCCTAAATCGTGTAAAATTTGTGTTCCACTTGCAGCGTAATTTCCTATAAATTTATAGCCTGTTTCTTTTTCAAGTTCATCAATTAAATCTTTTGGAAATCCTGTTTCTGTAAATGTTTGGAATGGTTTAGTTGTTAAAACACCCATCATTTCCCAATGTCCTGTCATTGTATCTTTTCCATTGCTTGCTTCATTTAAAGCGATGGAATAAGAATTTAAATGACTAACCTTAGTTGTTCCGTTTATATCATCAATGTCAGCTATTCCTAAAGAATTTAATGTAGGAATATTTAATCCGTTTTCAAAAGATTCGCTAATGTGTTTGAATGTGTTTGAACCAACATCATTTATTTCTTTATTTTGAAAGAATTTATCTGCATCTTTAGCATTTCCAATGCCTAAACTATCGCAGACAATCGTAATTACTCTAGAATATTTTTTCATCTTAAAACCTCAAACAAAATTATAGTTTAAATAGTACTAGAATTCAAATTTTACACTCAATATTATAGGTTCAAAAATAGCAAAAAGTAATTATTTTTTCCAGAATTTATCGTATTCTTTTAAGATTCTTTCTTCTGCGACATGAGTATAGATTTGTGTTGTTTCAATGTTTTCATGTCCAAGCATATTTTTAACTGAATTTAGATCAGCACCTCGAGATAAAAGATGAGTAGCAAAAGAATGTCTTAAAGTATGTGGATGGATGTTTTTATTTATGCCACATTCCTTTACTTTTTCTTTTATTACCTTCCAAAGATATTGTCGTGATAATTTTTTGCCATCAGCATTTACAAAAAGAATTTTCTTATCATCTTTTTTTATATTTTTTCTTATGAAATTATAATAATTGGTTATTGAATTAAGAGCTTCTTTCCTAATTGGTATTTCTCTTTCTTTAGCGTTTTTCCCAATGACTTTAATTATTTTTTCATCAACATTGACGTTTTTTATTTCTAAATTAATTACTTCGCTTACTCTTAAGCCACAAGAATACATCGTATCAATAATAGCTTTATTTCTTAATTCAGTATCATCGTTTAGATTAAAAGAATTTAACAATTTATCAACCTCTTCTATTGAAAGGTATTCAGGTAGATATCTTTCAGATTTTGGGGTTAAAATATTCGAAACTATGTTATTTTTAATTCCTTCAGTTTGAATAAAAATATAAAAGTTTTTAATACAGGAAACTCTTCTTTTAATTGTTGTAGGTTTTAAACCGGCAATAGACATTTCGTAAATAAAATCATTTATATCTTCTTTATTCATGTCTTCAGTGTCTTTAATATAAGGAAACTGTTTTTGAAAAAACGAAAAATCTTCCTTATAGTCTGCTAAAGTATTTGGAAGTAAATTCTTTTCTATTAAACAAAAATCTAAATATTTTTTAAAAGCTTCACCTATTTCCATTTTTCTTTTTTAAATCACTTGCTCGAACTAAAACTTCTTTTTTGAAATCTCTATTAATTTTATTAATTAATAAATAAAGTTCATTTTCTTTTTCATGAATCATATAATTATCAAAAGTCATTTGTGTAACAGCTTCGTTTCGGTCAATTAAATTTTTGACAGTAAATCCGATTAATCTTATTTCGTTACCTTTAAAAGAAGAATCAAAAAGTTTTAAACCTTCTTTAGTAAGTTTTTCTTCGTTATCTGTAAATTCGTCTAGTGTTTTTGAAACTGTTGTCGTTTTAAAATCATCAATACACTTGGCATCTTTATAAGTTATAGTTATTGTTTTTGCAAGTTTTCTTTCTTCTTTTAAAGCTAATGTAATTCTTTTGATTTCTTCTAATAAATAAGGGGTGATATCATCTTTTATCGACATATCAAAAGGTAGAGTTCTTGTAGTTCCAATAGATTTAGGATCACTTCTTTGTGTCTCTACAATATCAGATGTTCTTCCTTCTAAACAAGCTAAAATATAATCTTTTTGGTTGCTAATTAAAGATAGAGTTTTATAATCGTTTTGAATTAATTTGTTATATAAATCACCGATAGTATGAATATCGATTTTATATAACTTTGGATAAGTTTTTTTACCAATTCCATAGAAATTTTTAACGTCTAATGGAAAAAGTATATTCTTTATATCTTTTTTACGTATTATTGTAATGCCCATAGGTTTTTTATAATCTGAACCCATTTTTGCCAAAAATTTTGTTGGTCCAATGCCTATTGAGCATTTTAGTTTAGTCTTTTTATAAAGACCGTTTTGAATATTTTTTAAATAGTTATAAATATTATTGTGACCAAATCTGTAATAAGAATCTGTTAAGTCTAAGTAGCATTCATCACATGATAATTGTTCCAGTTTGTTTGAAAATTGTTTTAAATAACTAATAAATTCTCTTGATAAGAGATTAATAAGTTTAAAATCAGCGGGTTTTAGAATAAGTTGGGGGCAAAGCTTTTTTGCTTCAAAAGTTGGCATACCTGAACTTACTCCATATTTTCTTGCTTCATATGAACAAGTTGAAATAATTCCACTTCTTCCTTCATTACCTATTCCAATAGGTTTTCCAATCAAAGAAGGGTCTTTAATTTCTTCAACTCTTACAAAGAAAGTATTTAAGTCAATATGAGCAATTATTTTTGACATCTTATTTATTATTATATTCTTCAATTAAATTTTTAAAATTATCTAAATCGCTTTTTAAGCTTTTGATCAATATTTGTGCTCTTTCATAGCATTTAATCATTTCTTCAAGTGGCAAGTTTCCACTATCCATTTTAGAAACAATTTCTTCTAATTCTTTATTTTTTTCTTCAAAAGTTTTCTTTTCATCCATTTTGGTTTACCTCTTATTAATTTCTACATCGATGCTTTGATCTTTAAATATAATCGTAGCATTATTTTTATCTTTTAATTGAATTGATTCTGATATAACTTTACCGTTTTCATTTCTTATAATTGAATAGCCTTTATCTAAGATATTATAAGGATTTAAGGTATTTATTATCTTTTCTTTTAAGGTTAAACTGCTAGAAAGTTTTTCATAATAAAGGTTGGTTTTTGTTTGAACTTTTTGTTCTATTAAATTTAGCTTTGAAAGCAGTGTTTCTTGAATTGCATTTATACTAGTAATATTTTTGTTGTTTATTAGTATATTTAAAGTAGATTGTAATTTATTGTAATAATTTAAAGCTATAGAATTAATATAATTTTGAACCTGATTCAAGTCGTTTAAAACGTCCTCTTTATCAGGAACAGCTAATTCTGCCGCACCTGTAGGGGTGGAAGCATATTTATCACTTACCAAATCAACTATACTTTTATTAATTTCATGACCTACTGCGCTAATTAAAGGTGTTTTTAGACTATATGCAAATCTAGCGAGAGACTCATCATCAAATGCCGATAAATCTTCAATTGATCCACCGCCTCTTGCTAAGATTAAGACATCGTTCCCATCATTATCGGCAATTTCTAATTTAGAAATAATATCCTTTGAAGCCAATTCACCTTGCACTAAGCTATAGTAGAAAATAATTTTAGCTAAAGGCCATCTTCTTGAAATATTAAACTCTAAATCTTTAGCGGCAGCACTATTTTTGCCAACAATAATACCTATTTTGTTAGGAAATTTAGGTAATTGTTTCTTGTGATCCAAACTAAATAAACCTTCTTTATCTAGTTTTTCAATCAATAATTTTTTCCTTAATAAAATATCACCAAGTCCTTCTTTTTCAATTCTTTTTACTATGAATTGATAACTTCCACTTGGAACATAAACCGAGATTGAACCATAAAGAGTAACTTTATCGCCGTCTTTTATGTCTTCTTTCAAATAAAGTGCATCATATTTAAACATGACACACTTCATAGTTGATTGATCATCTTTTAACGAAAAATATATATGGCCAGAAATATTTCTTCCTTTCCGGTTTGATATTTCTCCTTTAATAGAAATGTTTTTAAAATAAGGCGATGACTCGAAAACTTCTTTTATTAATTGGTTAATCTCAGAAACATTAAAAACATGATTTCTTATTTGACTAACTAATTCATCATTCACTTTTATTCTCTTCCTTTAAACAATTTTCTAAAATACCATTAACGAATTTATATTCATCTTTTTCGGCATATTTTTTTGCTAATTCAATGGCAATATTGATAATAATTGCTTTATTCATATTGTCATCTTTAATATAGTAATAATTTGTATAAGCTATAATTAAAATTGCTTGAATGCAGGTGTTTAAACGTGAGAAAGTCCAATTTTTAAGATATTTTGATATGTCTAAAATAATTTCGTTTTGATGTTTTAGAGCCTTGATTAAAACTTCTTTTACATAAATTGGGACATTAGAATAATCAACTCCTATAACATCTTTAATTGTCTCTTCAACATTTAAAACTAGTCCTTCTTTTTGACAAACTAAAAAGGAAGACATAATTTGCATAATTTTTTCTTGTTGTTCTGTTCTAGATAATACCTGCATAGTTATTTTTTGCTTTCTTCTTTTAAAAATGTAAATGTGATGTCATAAGGGACTGCTTCAAGAAAATTTAGAAGATTATAATTTAAAATCTTACTTACTTCATCTTTTACAATCTCTTTAGATACGTCTTTTTCAAGCAAAAGATTAAATTTAAAAGAAACTTTGTTATTTCTTATACTTGCTTGAACACTTGGCTTAGCTTTTTCTTCAGCCGCACTTCTTTTTTTAATTCCTTTGATGTCATTTAAAGTTTGATATGCAATTGTTTCAAAAACTTTTAAGTTTATTCCTAAATTACCATCTTTGTTATATGACTTAAGCGAAATATAGCCTCTCATAAAATTACCTCTTATTTTAGGTTATCCATTATAAATGAAGCAACGTCTTCTTTTGTAAATTTAAAGTGCTTGATTAAGTCGGCGTCTTTTCCGCTAGCACCAAAGGTGTTTATTCCATAAGGATGTGCACTATATTTATACCAGCCAAATGTAGAAGACATTTCTAAGGAGAATGTTTTTTCTCTTGGCGATCTTAAAACTTTTGCCTTATATTCATCATCTTGTGAATCAAAAGTATTTAAAGAAGGCATAGAGACTACGTCGACGTGAATATTACTAACTAAAAGTTCTTTTTGAGCATCGATTGCTAAACCTACTTCACTACCTGTAGCAATAATTGTTCCATCAAGAACATCACCTTGGGATTTAGAAATAATATATCCACCTTTTTCAAAATCGCCATCATATAAAGAAGTTGCAATATTTGGAAGTTTTTGTCTTGATAATATAATAGCTGTAGGTGTTTCTTTACTCTTTAAAGCAACTCTATAAGCCCCATATGTTTCTTTTACATCGCATGGTCTTATTACATTAAAATTAGGTATAGATCTTAACATTGGAAGTTGATCTATTGGTTGATGTGTAGGCCCATCTTCTCCAACAGCAATTGAATCGTGTGAGAAAAGATAAATCATTGGAAGTTTCATTAAAGCAGCCATTCTAAGTGCACTCTTTGCATAATCTGAGAAGACAAGGAATGATCCAACATAAGCTCTTAAACATTCACTTAGTAGTAAGCCATTACTTGCTGCACACATAAAGAATTCTTTGATTCCCCAATTTATATTAGTTCCATCAATTGAATTAGGAGTAAAATCTTTTCCATTAGTCAAATGTGTTTTAACACTACTTGCAACATCAGCACTTCCGCCAACTAAGAATGGTAAATGTTCATGATAGAAATTAAGTAATAATTGAGAGATATCTCTTGTAGCTTTAGAATCAACTTTTTCATAATCGAATTTTAAATTATCAATTAATTCTGATAAGTCTCTTGTTTGAACTTGTTCTAAAACTTTAATCTTATCAGGATTCATAGAAGAATATGATTGATAATAATTATTGTATTTTTCGTATTTTTCATTAGCTCTAGCAATGAATGTTTCCTTAAAGTCATCATAAACTTCTTCAGGGATTACGAAAGGTGGTTCTTTATACCCGTAAGATAATTTTGCATTATTTCCATCTTCTTCTCCTAAAGGAGCACCATGTACTTTGCAAGTTCCTTGATTTTTAGAACCATAACCAATAATAGTTTTGAAAATAATTAATGTAGGTTTATCTTCAGATTTTTTTGCTTTTGCAATAGCTGAATGAATGTCTTTTAAATTATTGCCATCTTTGACTAAAATAACATTCCATTTAGCAGCTTTAAATCTTTGTATAACATTGGTATCATCACTTTGTGAAAGTGGCCCATCAAGTGTTACATCATTTGAATCATATAGAAGAATGAGTTTGTTTAGTTTATTTAATCCAGCAAAAGTTATTGCTTCTTGAGAAATACCTTCTTCTAAGCATCCATCACCACAAATACAATAAGTATAGTGATTGAATAATTTTGAAGTATATTGAGCACTTAACATTACTTCACTTAAAGCTAAACCTGTTGCTTCAGCAATACCTTGTCCTAAAGGTCCGCTTGATGCATCAATACCTTCAGTTACGCCATATTCTGGATGTCCAGGTGTAATAGAACCTAACTTTCTAAATTTCTTTAAATCGTTTATAGAAATGTTATATCCACAAAGATGGAGAATTGTGTATAAAAGCATTGAAGCATGTCCGCAACTTAAAACAACCCTGTCTCTATTTATCCAATTTGGTTTAAATGGATTTGCGACAACGAAATCTCTATACAAAATATACATAACTGGTGCTAAAGACAAAGATGCACCTGGATGTCCGCTGTTAGCATTATTGATTCCATCAATACATGTTGCTCTTAGAGCGGCTACACATAATTCTTGTCGTTCTTTTTTGCTTAATGCTTTTTTCATATTATTCTCCTTTACTTATCAATTTTTATGCCGAGTTCTTTAAGTTGTTCTTCATCAACTTCAACCGGAGCATTAGTTACAGGACAAACACCACTTAAATTTTTAGGGAAAGCAATGACATCACGAATATTATTTGTTTCGCATAAGACCATAGTTAATCTTTCAAGTCCAAATGCCATTCCACCATGTGGAGGTGTTCCATATTTTAATGATTCAACAAACCATCCAAATTTCTTTTGAATATTTTCTTCACTAAAACCTAATATTTTGAATATTCTGTCTTGGGTTTCTTGATCATAAATTCTTAATCCGCCACCACCAGCTTCATAACCATTCATAATAATGTCATAGGTGTATGAATATACGTTATATGGTTCGGATTCGAGTTTATCTAAGTCTTCATCTACTGGTCTAGTAAATGGGTGATGACATGGTGTAATTTCACCAGTTTCTTCGCTTTTTTCGAATAGTGGGAAGTCAACTACCCATAATAAATCATAGGTATGTGGTTTAATTAAGCTTAATTCTTCTGCTATTTCACTTCTTAAAGCACCTAAACCAAAATTAACATTTCTTAGTATATTTGAATGGGCTATAAAGATTATATCATTTTCATGAAGATCCATTGTAGAAATTAATTGTTTTTGTTCTTCTTCACTGAAATGTTTTATAATTCCACCAGTTAAAGCCCCACCTTCAAATTTTACGATCATGTAACTATTTAATTTAAATTTCTTAGCTAATAAATTGTAAGAATCTTGTTTTTTTCTTGAACAATCTTTAGCAAAGTTTTCGACTTTAATGGCTTTAATGTACTTAGCAGATGCAAATGTTTCAAATGTAGAATTACTAAAAATCGACTTAATATCAACTAATTTTAAATCAAATCTAGTATCTGGTTTATCTGAACCATATACATTAACTGCTTCATCATATTTCATTCTTCTTAAAGGAAGTTTAACATCATAATTAATAGTTTCTTTAAATATTTTTTGAATTAAACCTTCCATTAAAGTTAAAAATTGGTCTTGAGTTAAGAAAGAAGTTTCAATATCAACTTGAGTAAAATCTGGTTGTCTATCTGCTCTAAGATCTTCATCTCTAAAACATCTAGCTATTTGGTAATATCTTTCAAATCCAGCAACCATTAGCATTTGCTTATAAAGTTGAGGTGATTGAGGTAATGCATAGAAAGAGCCTTTATGTAATCTAGATGGAACGAGATAATCTCTTGCACCTTCTGGTGTAGAAGGAGCTAAATAAGGAGTTTCTACTTCAATAAAACGATGAGCATCTAAATATTCATGACAAATCTTAACGATCTTAGCTCTCATTTTAAAATTATTAAGTAAAGCAGGTCTTCTTAAATCTAGATAACGATATTTTAATCTGATATCTTCAAGAGCATCAGTTTTATCTGCAATAATAAAAGGTGGTTGTTTTGCAGTATTTACTAAAATAACTTCATTTGCATCAATTTCAATTTCACCTGTCTTAAGATTTGGATTTGGTACGTCTTTTTTATTAATTTTTCCGGTAACATTTAATATATATTCGTTTCTAATATCAGGTACTTCTATTTCATCGGTTTTAATAATAATTTGAATAATACCACTACTATCTCTTAAATCTACGAATAATAAACTGCCTAGATTTCTTCTTTTTGAAACCCATCCAACTACAGATACTTCTCTTCCTATATCGTTAGTGGATAATTCACCACAATAATCAGTTCTTTTAATATTTAAAATCATATATGTCTATACCTAGTTTTCCTTTTTACTTTCATTATAACATTCGTGTTCTTGGCCGTGTTCATGACAACAATGATGATCATTTTCATGATTATGGCAACAGCAATTTTCATGTCCTTCATGATTAGAGCTACATCCACATTCGTGATGATGTTCTTCATCTGAACCTATATGAGAATCAAGATAATCAATTAAGTCTTGAATACCAACAGATTCTTGTTGCTCACTTGATAAATCTTTACAAATAATTGAATTGGTTTTAATTTCATCTTCGCCAATAATTAAAGCAAATTTAGCATTTAATTTATTAGCTTTCTTGAACATTGCTTTTAAAGATTTTCCTTCCAAGTTAACTTCACTTTTAAACCCATTGAGTCTTAATGAAGATGAAATATTCAAAGCATCAGATTGATATTCCATAGAAAGTGGCATTACGTAACAATCTAAACTATCGTCCAGATTATCAAATAATTGATCATCTTCCATAACAGAAACTAAACGCTCAATTCCCATTGCTAGGCCACAGCCTTCGCAATCTTTAGGACCACCAATTTCACCTATTAGCTTATTGTAGTGTCCGCCAGCTCCTAAAGCCCCATAGCTTAAGCCTTTACTTGATGTATAGTGGAATTCAAAGACAACATCACTATAATAATCAAGTCCTCTAACTAAGCCATCATCTATCTCGTATTCAATTCCAAGTTCATCTAAAGATTTAAGAACTTTATTAAAATAGTCTTTGGATTTATCAGTTAAATAATCAGAAATTTTTGGTGCATTTTTAATAATTTCTTGGTCTTCTTGTACTTTACAATCAAGAATTCTTAATACATTCAACTTATATCTGTCCTTGCAGTCATCACACATTTGATCTATATAAGATGCAAAGTATTTTGTTAATGCATCACGATAATTTTTTCTTGATTCATCATCGCCCAAGGAATTAATTTTTAATTTTAAGTTTTCAAAACCTAAAAGTTTTAAAGCAAAATATCCAAAAGAAATTGCTTCAACATCTCTATAAGGTGAAGTTACACCAGCTATTTCAATACCAAATTGATTAAATTGACGATATCTTCCTTGTTGAGGTCTTTCGTATCTAAAACAAGGGCCTACATAGTAAGCTTTAACAGGATAATCGCCAAGAGCAAGTAGTTTATTGTTGACAATACTTCTTATAATACCAGCAGTAATTTCTGGTCTTAAAGTAATTGATCTATCACCTTTATCTAAAAAGGTATACATTTCTTTTCTAACGATATCACTACTATCTCCAACAGATCTTTGAAATAAATCGCTTGATTCTATAATTGGAGTTCTAAATTCTTTAAAATTATAAAACTCAGCAAATTGAACTAAAGTTTGTTCTACATAGGTATATTTATCAGCTTCATTAAGGATAATATCGTGTGTGCCTTTTACTAAATTGAACATATAAAAAATTCCTTTTTAACTTAAATATTATAATCAAAAACGCATGTATAATCAAAGTTAATGTATGACACGTTTAACCTCGAAAACATCTTTTACATTTTTAATAAGTTGGAAAGTTTTGTTTAATTCGTTGATATTTTTAACATAAATTTGAGCAGATATAGTGCAAGAAAAGTTTTCAGGATGTAATTTAGCATTAATCTCAGTACATTTTACTTGCGAAGAAGCTAAATTTGATAAAATATCAGCGATTAAATTTGGTCTATCATTGCACTCAATTTGTATATCAACAGGGAAAGATTGAGTTTTTAAATTTTCTTTCCAAGAAACATCTATTAATCTTGCTTTATCATTAGCAATATTTGGACAATCTATTCTATGAACTGTAACGCCATTTCCTTTTGTGACATATCCAACAATTTTATCACCAGGAATTGGTGTACAACAATTTCCAAGGGTAATTTTGATTCCTTTTCCATTTTCAATAGTGACTGGACAATTATCATTATCAAAATTTTCCTTCTTCGATAAAAGCAATTCGGCCTTCTTTTTGATTCCTAGAAAAGTTCCAATTTGTCCAGGGTTAGGATTATGCATTGAAACAGCAATCATTAAATCATCAAGTGTTGCGCATTCAAAATTCTTAAGCAAGTCTTGATTATTTAATAAAGGCATTATTTCTTTTTCACTATATCCTCTATCTTTAAAGAAATCTAAAAGAATCACTTTTCCTCTTTGTATTTTATCTTCTCTAACAAGTTCGCTATTTTTCTTTAATAAGAATTTTTTAATTCTAGATTTTGCGGAAGATGTTTTGACTAAATTTAGCCAATCTTCATTAGGGCCTGGAGCATTGTTAGATGTTTTTATTTCGCAAACATCACCTGTTTTTAGTTCGGTGTTTAAAGGAACTAATACACCATTAACTAAAGCTCCAACTGTTTGCTCTCCTACTTTTGTATGAATTCTAAAAGCTAAATCTAATGGGGTCGATCCTGCAGGAAGATCAACAACTTTTCCTTTTGGAGTAAAAACATATACGTTAGCCTCAAATATATCTTTACTTAAAGTATCAAGGTATTCATTAGCATCTTTGCTTTGTGCAATTTCTTTGTCTTTAGAAATCGAAACGAAATCTCTAAACCAATGGAGTTTTTCTTCAATCTCTTTCTGTTCTTGTTTTGCGCTATAATGAGAGCCTTCTTTATATCTCCAGTGAGCAGCAACACCGCTTTCGGCAACTTCATCCATTTCCTTAGTTCTTATTTGGACTTCGAAAATATTGGAATTTCCATCAACAACTGATGTATGAAGAGATTGATACATGTTTGGTTTTGGCATTGCAATATAATCTTTAAATCTTCCAGGAATTGGTGAAAAATTTTGGTGAATAATACCTAAAATTTCGTAACAATTTAACTCAGTTTCCGTAATTACCCTAATTGCTAATACATCGTAAATTTCATCAAATTTATGATGCTTAACATACATTTTTTTATATATTGAATAAATAGATTTAACTCTTGATTCAATTTTAAATTTAAAGCCTTTTTGATATAAAATATCAGCTATTTTTTTCTTTAATTGCAAAAGAGCGCTCTTTCTATTTTTGATCTTTTCATTTAAAAGTT
Source organism: uncultured Bacilli bacterium (assembly GCA_944369075.1). Classification (GTDB taxonomy): domain Bacteria; phylum Bacillota_I; class Bacilli_A; order RFN20; family CAG-826; genus Onthovivens. The sequence goes on along the minus strand of CALVXK010000001.1, from coordinate 57,267 downwards.
CGCTAATTTGATTATATTCTTCTGGCTTTTCTATTTTTAAAGATAAATCTTCAAGTTCGCTTTCAACTCTATAAATACCTAAACGGTGGGCAATTGGAGCAAAAACTTCTAATGTTTCTTTTGCTAATGCGTGTTGTCTTTCTGGTTTTAAAGCTTCAATTGTTCTTAAATTATGTAATCTATCAGCTAACTTAATGATAATAACTCTAACATCTTTTGCCATACCCAAAAAGATTTTTCTATGGTCTTCAGCTACAAAATCTTCTTGAGTTCTTTTTGATAATTTTAAACGTTGAATTTTGGTTAAAGAATCTACTATCCTAGCGCATTCATCTCCAAAAAGTTTTTTGATATCTTCGACAGTTGTATCAGTATCTTCAACAACATCATGTAATAAAGCACTAGCAATTGTAACAGGTCCGCCTTGAAGGTCAGCAACAATATAAGCAACTTCAATGAGGTGATGAATATATGGTTCACCTGATTTTCTTACTATTCCAGCATGTTTTTGCTCAACAAAATGATAGGCATTTTCAATAAGTTTTTGATCATCTTCGTTATGAATATAAACTGAATAAACTGCCTTTAAATCATCAAAAGTATGCATTGGATAACCACCATTTGGTAATAAATGGCCTTCTTTATCCTCTTTTTGTATGGTGTCATAAGATGCTTTTATACCATCTTTTAGTAATTCATCGTTTTTTTGTGTTACCTTTTTTTCTGCCATAAACTTTACCCTATATTTATAATACAATATGATAATTTTTTGTAAATTCTACTTAACTATTTCATAGTCTGAAGCTATGAATTGATAAGTTATTTTTGAATAAAATACGTTTTTCTTTATTGTTCCAATTAGGTTTACTTCATCATAACTTAACAATTCTTGTGGAAAGCCGAAGTAAACTATTGTTCCTTCGTCATTAATTTTAGCCAATAAATGTTTACCATCTTTTGATTTATTTAAGTTTTTAGGTGAAACATTTAGTAGTTTTAATTTAGGTTTTTCAAATAAATTTCCGTATGGTTTAAGTGATTGAAGAATCAAATATGTGTGTTTAGAAATATCGATTTTATCTAATTCCATATATTTATCACTAACTCTGGCGATTTTATTTGATTCTAAATAAAGTTTTAGTTTATTTTCGAGTAAAGGGATATTTTCTTCCTTTATATCAAATCCTCCAGCATTTTCATGTCCACCATAATGAGGTAAAAGTTCGAAAGAGAAGTTTAGAAAATCAATAACACTTATCCCTTTTTTGGTTCTCATTGAGCCTTTATATAAATTCGTGTTTTTATTATAAGTTAAAATAATAGTTGGAACTTGGTATTGTTCTAAATATTTATTAGCAAGTAATCCAATAAGTCCTTCTTCTAGTTCTTTTTCAACAATAAGAAGATAATTATTATTTAGCTCTTTTATTTGATGAGATTCTAAATAAGTATTTAAAATATTTTTTCTTTCTGAGTCGACATTCAAAATTATTTCAAAACTTTTTAAATAATCAAGATTTCCTATAAAGAATGTATTAACAGCTTCTTTTAAAACTTCTTTTGTTGGAAGTCTCCCAGCAGAATTGATTTTAGGAATAATGTATGATGAAAGTTCATCTTCGCTTATTTTAGATACGTTATATATTTTACCGTTTTTATCAAAAACTTCTTTTATTAGATGATGAAAACGTGAGTTTTTAGAAATATTTAATGTTTTTAGAGCTAGTTTTACAAATTTATGATTAAAGCCTTTCATTGGCATTACATCAGAGATAATACTTAAAGCACCTAGTGAGAAAAGATAATAGTCCATCTTTCCTAATAGGCAAATCGATGTTAAAAAAGATAAACCACCTGCCGAAATATTTTGATATTTTAATTCATTTATATATTTATAATGAATTAAAACGTCAGGGCTTGGTAGTTTTTCTTCATTTATTTCGTGATGATCAATGACCACTACTTTAATGTTATGCTCTTTTAAGTAAGCTATTTCATTTTTTAAGGTAATTCCATTATCTACTAAAATTACTAAATCAAATTTCTTATCAACTATTTTTTGTGCATTCGTTAGATTTAAGCCATAACCATCTTCTACTCTTGAAGGAATGAAAAACGATATATTTTGAAGACTTTCATTATTTAAAAGATATAAGGTATTAAGAATTATTGAAGTCGAAGTTATTCCATCGCAATCATAATCACCATAAATCATGATTTTTTCCTTGTTTAATATCGAATTAGATATAACTTCTTTTGCTTTAATAAAAAGCGGACAAGTATAAGCAAAATCAAAAATTTCCTCGCTAGGTTCTTTAACGATATCGAGGAATTCTTCTTTATCAATTTGATAATAATCTAATACCTTTTTAATAATCTTATCCATAAAAGAACAAAAAGGTGGGATTTATTTGCCCACCTTATTTTAGTTAATCATTAATACCGACAAATATTGCTTCTTGAGGGCCATCGTCGTTATCTTTTGAATTTTTCTTTTTCTTACTTGTAGAGGCCTTTTTAGCTCTAGATTCTTGAATATTAACTTTAATTTTATTAAATGAAACTGCAAATACTTTTTCAAGAGGTAATAGCAATGTTTTTGTAAATAAAACAGTTAATAATATTCCGATAATAATAAGGAATAATAAGTCTTGGTTAACACCTGTTGCAAAGAACATTGATATTACTCCAAAAGCAGAAATTAAAGTCATAGTCATTACATTTCTAAATACGTTATTAGTAGAATATTCAAATGCCTCGTATCTAGAATCTAGTAAACTTAACTCCTTCTTTCTCTCTTTATATGTTTCTTTTTCAATATCGAAGTATGAAATTAAAATCATATAAACTACTGGTAATAAATATAATAATCCAAGAGTAATTACTGATGAATATGCTCCTCCAATTAACGAGAAGATTCCAACAGTAATTGTAAGAATCGTTCCGGTTCCAAGAATAGAAGCAATTGTTTTAGAAATGTTATATCTTAAGAGTAAGTATACGCTATTAATTGCTACTCCAATTAATACAAAGATTAATACGGAGAAGTTATTTGAATCTGTATTAACGTTATAAACTTCGTTTAGCGATACATCACTTGATTGGAATTCATTTTGTGCTAAATGAATATTTAAAGCTTCTTCCATAGTCATTTGACTAACGTTTCCGCTCTCATCTAAAGCATATATTGTAGAATCGTTATTATAAATTCCATCTAAATTAATGATGTAATAATATTCTTTATTTGTAACGTCGTTAACGATATAAGAATAGTTATAGTCTTCAATTTCTACGTCAGCTGGAGATGCAAACATTCTTGTATCTTCATTGCTATAGAAATTAGTGTAGAAGATATCTTGTAAAGAAGAGATATTTCCTTCGATTGTTGTTGTATCATCATCTGCAACGTTTCTTTCATCAATTCTAACAACTACTTGGCTATTAGTTTCGGTTGATGAAGAGTTATAGATGTTGCCTCTTGTTGCACTAAATGTAACCATTGCTACTATTGAAGCGACAAGCAAGATTGATCCACCAATTCCATAAGCTAGTTTGGTTTTCTTTGATTCTTTAAATTTAAATTTATCGAAGTAAATAGGTTTTTCATCTTTAGATAAGACTGGAACTTTTTTCTTTTCGACACAAATTAAGCCAAGTTTATTAGCGATTAAGCTTGAATTACATAACAACCAAGTTAATGGTCTAACAATAATAATATTCAAAATAATATTCATGATAGTTCCAATAACTAGTAATGAACCAAACGAAGCAAAGATTGAGGAAGGAATTAAATATGCAATTATTCCAAGAATAAGAGAAATAACTGTAATATCAATTTGAATTCCTAAAGATTTTTTTGAAGCATCTTGATAAGCTTTTTTGATATTTTTACCACTATATAGCTCATCTTTAATCTTTTTATAGAATATGGATCCTGTGAAAACAGAAATTGCTAATAATACGAGTAAACATAATATTGCACCTAAGTTAAATTCAGCTTCAAATAAATTAAATAATCCAATTGAAGAAATCAAAAGAGCAATTGTAGTAACAACACTTGTTAAGCCATTTAATCCATAATTTAGGATTAAGAATAAAGCAACAATAACTGTTGCAATTAAAGATGCAACAAATAAAGTGTTAGTCCAAACGATACTATTCATAAATACTAAGTAATCGTTTGTTGGTGGTACCAAGTGAGATGTATTGCTATTTCCATTTTCATTTAATAAAGTTACGTTCCAATCAAATGTAGTGGAATTGAATTTATGCATCCAGATATTTGCTTTTTTGTAAGCTAATACTCTATCTGTTTCGGTTGAACCATAATAAGCATTTTCATCTGTTCCAGTTAGGTTATAACCGCCAAAATAAATGGAGTTATAAACGTGATTTTCTTGATCTTCACTACTTAAAGAAGAATCATAATCCCAGAAGAATGTTTCTGGTTTTGTAGCATCAAATTCAAATAAAATATGATCTTTAACTTGACTTGGTTTAACGTAAGAGTTTGTATCATTGATTAATGAATCAATTGTTAATCCATCAACCCAGTCATTTAAAATATAAATTTTGTTGATGTTTGGAGTTTCTTCTTCCTCTTCTCCATCTTCACCTGTTGTTGAATCATCACCACTTGTTACTCCGCCATCAGTTAAAACTGAGATACCAGAGTTAGATGAGGTTGTAGTTGTTGAAGATTCTTCATCTGTTTCTTCTTTAGCATTTTTTGCATCATCATAGACGGTTTTGAAATCTTCTGGAGAAGATAAATCAATAACTACGTAAGGATAGTTATCTCTATACTCGATTCTTGCTGAACCTGGTTCAAAGAAATTATCTGTTCCAGAATTATTTGCAATTTCATTTGCATCTTGACCTACAGCTGGGTCACCATCATACGTAGATGCTTTAAATGACCAAGAGAAATTTAAGTAAGAAGAAACATCTTGATAAAGGTCGCTATCAACTTTAAATGTAACATTGATTGTGTCTAATCCAGATGTTTCGATAGTGTAATCACTAACATCAGCGTTAGATAATCTTGTTTTAATCTCTTCAACAGTTTCATCCAAACGTGATTGTTTATCTTGATCAGAAATATCACCATCATCAGTTGTTCCGCCATTAGAAATATCATAAGATTTTTCTGAAATCTTATAGACGTAAGTATGTTGAGACTCATATTCGCCTGTTGAATTTACATTTAAAAATGAAGGAACTAAGCCAACTAATGCCGCTAAGAGCATAGTGGCGACTAAACTTATATATGCAATTAATCTTTTCATAAAATACTTAATCCTCTTTTTATAAATATAATTTATAAAACATTCGCAATAAATTATATCGAATAAAGCCTCTTAATACAATAAAATATCTTTTAAATTTGTTGTTAAATTTTTATTAAAATTAACTATATTTCTCTAGAATTTTAAGTCCTTTTTGACTTAGCATTCTTCCTCTTTTTGTTCTTAGAATTATATTAGACATAACTAAAAAAGGCTCATTTACATTTTTAATATTGTTAGCATCTTCATTAAGCATAGATGCAACAGCTTCTAAAGAAACAGGTCGATTAGAGAAATTTTCCCCAATAATTTTTATAATTTCAATATCTTCGTAAGTTAAACCGCCTTCATTAATTTTCATAATTTCAAAAGCATGAAGAAGCTCTTTTTCATTAAATTTTTTAACATTGTAATAAAGAGAATAATCACTTATTTTTAATAAAATATTATTTAAATATCTTGGAGTAAATCTACTTCTTTCAGTGATTAAAGGATATAATTTTTTATCAATATTTAAATTAAAAAATTTTGAATTTTGATCAATGATTTTCCATAAAGTTTGTTCATCATAATAATTAAATTTAAAGATGAGAGCAAACCTATCATAAAGTGGTTTAGAAATACTACCAATATTAGTTGTTGCTCCTATTAAGGTAAAGGGTGCAAGATTTAATGTTAAAAGTTTTGTATTTTCATCATTTTTATAACTTACATAAATTTTAAAATCTTCCATTGCACTATAAAGTAATTCACAAAGTTCAATTTTTAATCTATGTATTTCGTCAATAAATAAAATATCTCCAGCTTCAAGTTGACCTAAAATTGATACTAAATCAGGAACTTTTTCTAAAGATATTGCCGTAACTGTTACGATTTTACTTCCCATTTCGTTAGCTAAGATGTTTGCTAATGAAGTTTTACCTAATCCTGGAGGGCCATAAAACAAAATATGACTTAATACTGTTTTTCGATTTTTAGCACTAAAAATATGAATTTTAAGTTGACTAGTAATATCTTCTTGTCCAAAAAATTTTTCAAAACTTGAAGGTCGAAGGAGATTATCTATTTTATTGCTCATAAAACATTTATTCTCCTAATCGCTTCTTTTAAAGCTTCTTCATCGCTTAAACCATCTTTTAAAGAATATATAATATCGGAGACATTTTTCTCTTTATATCCTAAACTTTTTAGTGCTTCAAAGACATTTTTATAGCGGAATAAGTCGACTTTAAATGAATCTTTGATTTTACTATATAAAGAGATTACTATCGCTTCTGCTTTATTACCGATACCAGGATATTTCTTTAAAGTTTTTATATCTTTCTGTTTTATTAAATAACTTAAAGTATTTGGATCAATGTTTGATAAAATACTTGTAGCAGTTTTTGGTCCAATACCATTAACGTTAATTAGTTTTTTAAACATTAAATAATCATCTAAATTTTTAAAGCCATATAAAGAAAATAATTCATCTTTAAGATAATCAAAAACGTAAAGTTTTACTTCTTCTTCTAAAACAAAATTTTCATTTTCTTTAACATAAACTTTAAAAGCGATGTTATTTAAAAATAGTGAGATAGAATTTTCACCTATCTCTACTATTTTACCTTTCATATATGAAATCATTTAACCTTTTATAAAGTAATGATTATTCAAAATACTCAAATTCAAAGTCCTTAAGTTTAACAATATCACCGTCTTGAGCGCCCATTTCTTTAAGTTTGTTATCGACGCCAATTTTTGTAAGATATGTGATAAGTCTCATCATACCTTCATCGGTACTTATGTTAATTAAATCGTATGTTCTTTCAACTCTTTCACCTTTAACGATATAAAGATGTTCTTTAACTTTTTCAATAGTAAATATATCTTTATTTTCTTCATCAAGGTTATAAACTTTTTCAAGTTCTTCTTCTTTATAAATTGGGAAAGTTTTTGCTGTAGCTAATAAATCTTTTGCTTTATATAAAGCAGCATCTATACCTTCGTTTGTTAAACAAGAAATGGGATAAATTTCTTTATTTAGTTTCTTTTTAACTTCTTCTAATTTTTCAGTAGCACCTTCTTCATCCATTTTAGAAGCGACAATAATTTCAGGTCTATCGACTAAATTCATTCCATAATCTTCAAGTTCTTTACGTATTACTAAATAATCTTTATATGGATCCTCTCTAGTCATATCTAAAATATGAATTAGTACTTTTGTTCTTTCAATATGTCTTAAAAATGTTAAGCCTAAGCCTTTGCCTTTAGAAGCGCCTTCAATTAAACCGGGCATATCAGCTAAAACAAATGAACTTCCGTCTTTTAAATAAGTTACTCCTAAATTAGGGACTATCGTTGTAAAAGGATAATCTGCAATTTCAGGTTTTACATTACTTACACATGAAATAAATGTTGATTTACCTACACTTGGAAAACCGATAATACCAACATCAGCAAGTAATTTTAATTCTAAAATAATTCGTTTTGCTTCTCCTGGTAAGCCATTTTCAGCAATTCTAGGAGCTTTATTTCTACTTGATTTGAAGCAAGCATTACCTCTTCCACCTCTTCCGCCTTTAGCGATAAGATAGGTTTCGCCATTTTCCATCATATCTATAATAAATTTATGACCTTCTTCAAGATAAACTACGGTACCTAAAGGAACATCTATATAGATATCTGGTGCATTTTTACCATATTGAAGTTTATTTCCGCCTTTTTCACCGTCTTGAGCAATGAAAGTTTTGGAATGTCTAAAATTAACGAGTGTTGTAGTAGAGTTTGCAGCTCTTAGATAAATTGAGCCGCCTTTTCCACCATTTCCACCACTAGGACCACCATTTGGTCTAAATTTTTCGTGTAAAAAAGTTAAGGCTCCATCACCGCCTTTTCCACTTCTTACTTCTATAATTGCTCGATCTATAAACATAATTTTTTTTAAAAATAAAACCACCCGCAAAGCAGGTGGTTAACTATTATTTAACTAAGCAGCGAGTTCGTAAACAGATACTCTTTTCTTATTTTTGCCCATTCTTTCGTATTTTACAATACCAGCTTTAGTAGCAAAAATTGTATCGTCTCCACCCTTTTTAGTATTGACACCAGGATAGATTTTTGTTCCACGTTGTCTATAAATAATTGCGCCTGCTTTACAATATTGGCCGTCGCTTCTCTTTGCGCCTAATCTACGACCAGCACTATCTCTGCCGTTTTTTGTTGAACCAACACCTTTGTGGGAAGCGAAGAGTTGTAAATCAAGTTTAAATCTTAATTCCATCGTTTTACTCCTTTCTTTTAATCAATCTTACTATTTGTATAAATTTTGGATAACTTTGTTCAATTGTTTTTAATTGAATCAACATTGTATTAAGAACTATATTATCGTCATAAGAACTTTTGTTTTTATTTTCGATAATAATTAAGCCTTCTTTTTGAGTAATAGCATAATTTTCAATATTTTTTAAAGCATTTAATGCTCCAATCGATATTGCGCTTACTGCCGAACAAACTATATCTTTACCATAGTCATCGTAATTTGCATGACCTGATATTTTAATATATTCGATGTTTGAACTATTTCCTATATACTCAACTTGTATCATTTATTATCCGTTAATACTTGTGACTGTTAAACAGGTGTATGGTTGTCTATGGCCGTAGCTTCTCTTGTAATTGTCTTTAGGTTTGAATTTGAAGACTTCGATTTTTTTACCTAAGCCTTGTTTTTCAACTTTAGCAACGACTTTAGCGCCATCAATATAAGGATTTCCTGTTTTAACTGAACCGTCAGCGACTAATAAAACCTTATCGAATGTGAATTCTTCGCCAACTTTAGCGTCTAATTTTTCGACATAGATTTTTTGGCCAACTTCAACTTTTAATTGTTTTCCACCAGTTAAAATTATAGCGTACATCTTTTGTTTCCTCCATTAATTAAATAATACTCGCTCTGAAGGTATTCAATTTTGTTGAATTTTATCGACCTTTTTAATGCGGTTGTAGCTAATATGAAGTTACAACGCATGTATAATATCATAAGCGAAGTTAAAAAACAAATGATAATTATCGAAGTTTTGATATTTTTTAAGCAATTAACCCCATGTGAATTGATAACCACCCGGAAGCTTAATTACAGCTTCATCTGAAGTAAAGAGTTTATAAACAGCAACTGTTAAAATCGAAATTGCCATTATAGCGATTACTGCTGCTAAGGTTATAGCTTCACCGGGCTTAATGGAAGTTAATTCTTCTTTGCTAAGCATTACTTTATTCATAAAAACCTCCTTTTTATTCAAGAATGTTTTGATGAATAATTTTTATCCCTAGTAAATTAAATATTTTTAATTTTTTCTTCGATTAACTTTCTTTGTTCGAGATATTTTTTATATTTATCTTGTTCTTCTTTTACTTTGTTAGGATTTGCTTTATTTAGGAAGTTAGGGTTATTTAATAAATGTTCACTTCTATCAATATCTTTTAATACTAATTCAAGTTGCTTATTTAAAGTAGCTAATTTTTCTTCTTTAGAAATATCGTCTTGAATATATAAGATTCCACCATCAATAATAATTGAAGAACCAGAAACTTCTTCATTAGTTAAAATTACATTAGAAGCAAATGTGAATCTTTGAATATAAGGAATTAAAGATTCAATATTTTTTGAAGTTTTGATAAATAATTTAATTTTTTCATTTGGTTTTAAATCATTATCGACTTTATATGCTCTAATTTTTTCAATAGTTTCTTTAACAAATAAGATGTTTGAAATATCAAAAGAAATTGTTTGATCTACTTCTGGGTATGATTCTAACATAATTGAATCTTTATGACTTGGAAGTGAAAGATAAATTTCTTCGCTAATAAATGGAGCAAAAGGATAAATCATCAATAAAATATTCTTTAAAATTGTTAATAAAGTGTAATAAGTTGAATTTTTATCATATGCTTCATTTGACAAACTTACTTTAGACATTTCAAGATAGAAATCGCAGAAATCATCATAAACAAATGAATAAAGATTTGAACAAGCAATACCAAATTCATATTTGTCCATAGCGCTTGTGACTTTTGCAATTGTTTCGTTTAATCTTACAAAAATAAACTTATCAAGTTCATTTAATTTACTAAATTCAATTGTGACATTTGCATCAAAATCACTTGGAATATTCATTAAAACGTATCTAGCGCTATTCCAAATTTTATTTAGATAGGAATTAGCAGAAGCAATTTTTTCTTCATTATATTTAATATCTAATCCTGGAGCAGCTGTGGTAGCAAGATAATATCTTAAAGAATCGCAACCATATTGATCAATAATTGCAATAGGGTCAACACCATTTCCCGCAGATTTAGACATCTTTTTACCTTTAGGATCTCTAACTAAGCCATGAATTACAACATCTTTAAAAGGAATTTGATTTGTAAAGTGGAGTGATTGGAATATCATTCTTGAAACCCAGAAGAAAATAATATCATAGCCTGTTACTAAGCAAGATGTTGGGAAATATCTTTTAAAATCAGGCGTTTCTTTTGGCCATCCTAATGTAGCAAAAGGCCATAAAGCTGATGAAAACCAAGTGTCTAAAACATCTTCATCTTGGCTCCATTCATCAGGATTACCAGGGCAAGTTTTAGAGACAACAACTTCCTCGGTGCCTTTTTTATACCAAACAGGTATTCTATGACCCCACCAAAGTTGTCTAGAAATGCACCAATCGTCAATGTCAGAAAGCCATCTTGTCAAAACATTTTCAAATCTTTCAGGATAGAATTTAACTTTGTTTTCGGTTTTTTGGTTTTCTAAAACTCTATCAGCAAGTGGTTTCATTTTAACGAACCATTGTTTTGATAAAATTGGTTCAACAACAGCATCACTTCTTTCAGAGTGTCCTACCTGGTGAGTTATTTCTTCGATTTTAATTAAATCGTCATGACTTTCGATATCTTTTAAAAGTTCTTCTCTACATTTAAATCTATCTAAACCAGCATATTTTCCACATTCTTTAGTCATTGTGCCATCAGTGTTCATAATGATGGGATGTGCTAAATTATATTTTTTGCCGATAATAAAATCGTTTGGATCGTGAGCTGGAGTACATTTCATAGCACCTGTTCCAAAGTTGATATCGACATAATCATCGGCAATAACAGGAATTTCTTCATTATTTGCTGGATTAATTACCTTTTTACCAATTAAATCTTTGTATCTTTCATCATTTGGATTTACAACAATACAAGTATCACCAAACATAGTTTCAGGTCTAGTTGTTGCAATAGAAAGATATTTATTTTTATCATCTACAAAACGATATTTAAAATAATAGAAATGACCTTTATCTTCTTTATAAACGATTTCAATATTACTTAAAGCTGTTTTCATTTCAGGATCATAATTAACAATTCTTTCTCCACGATAAATTAAGCCTTCATCATATAATTGTTTAAAAACAGTGAAAACAGCATCTTGGAATCCTTCATCAAGGGTAAATCTTTCCCTTGTATAATCAAGCATTAAACCTAATTTTTCCCATTGGGCGTGAATGATCCCACTTTTTTCGTTTTTCCATTTAAAAGCTTCTTCTAAATATTTTTCTCTGCCAATTTGGAATCTATCAATTCCTTCTTCTTTTAATTTTGCATCAACTTTTGCTTGAGTAGCAATTCCTGCGTGATCTACGCCTGGAAGATAAAGAACATCAAAGCCTTTTGCCTTTTTATAACGGCAAATAATGTCTTGGAAAGTATTATCAGTAGCATGTCCAATATGTAAAATACCAGTAACATTTGGTGGTGGAATAATAATTGAAAATGGTTTTTTAGATGTATCACCTGCTAAAAAATAGCCTTTTTCTCTCCAAGTTGCTACTTTTCCTTCTTCTATTTTCTTAAAATCATATCGTTTATCAAGCATATGAAACTCCTTTAGTTGATGTATTGGTTAATTCTATTTTTAAGTTCAAGTAAACTTTTTTTATCATTTACCGAACATAAAATTATCTCATTAAAATTGTCAATGTTTAATGTATTTTTTAAATTATTTTTAATTTTTGATTTCATCGACATATTAAGCTTATCGCATTTTGTCATTACAATTAAGTAAGGATATTGAGTTGATTTAATAAAATTATAGAATAAAATGTCATCTTCATTTGGGATTCTTCGAGAATCTAAAAGGAAAATGACACATTTTAAATTAGGATTATTTTCAAAATAAGATTCAATCATGTTTCCATAAAATGCATAATCTTTATCTTTTTGAGCACTAAATCCATATCCTGGAGCATCAACAAAATAAAAAGAATTATCTATTAAAAAATAATTAAGTAATCTTGTATGTCCAGGATTAGATGAAGTATAGGCTAATTTTTTATTATTTGTTAATGCATTAATTAGAGAAGATTTTCCAACATTAGATTTTCCGACAAAAAGCACCTCGCTGAGATTTTCAGCGGGTGCTTCTTTGATTGAAGTAATCGATTTTATAAATTTTGCACTTTTATAATGGTGTAAATCGTTATTCTCCATAAATAATTACATTAAGCAAACTTTTAAAGCATCATCAACATTATCCATATAGATAACATTGAGATTATTAGTAATATCTTTTGGAAGTTCACTAATATTTTTCTTATTCCCTTTTGGAACTATAATAGTCTTAATGCCACTTCTTAAAGCAGCAAGAGATTTTTCTCTTAAACCACCAATTGGTAGAGCATTTCCTCTAAGATTAACTTCTCCAGTCATTGCAACATCATTGCTTACTGGTTTTTGTGTTAAAGCCGAAATAATTGCGGTTGTAATAGCAATTCCTGCACTTGGGCCATCTTTTGGTACTGCTCCTTCAGGAACATGAATATGGATATCATTTTTATTGAAGAAATCACTTGAAATACCATATTTTTCAGCATTTGCCTTAACATAATCTAAAGCAATTGAACAAGATTCCTTCATAATATCACCTAAATTACCAGTGATAATGAGTTTTCCTGTACCTTCAAAATGATTAACTTCAATTGGTAGGATATCGCCACCAAATTGAGTATAAGCTAAGCCAGTAACAATACCAACTTGACTCTTCTTTTCTTTATCTGTGGATTCAAAAATTTCGATTCCTAAGAACTTTTTAACATCTTTAACACCAATTTTTATTGGTTGGTTTAAAGTATTTGAATTTAATTGTTCAACAATAACTTTTCTTAAAATTGAACCGATTTTTCTAGAAAGTTCTCTTACGCCAGCCTCTCTAGTGTAGTGTTCTATAATATATTCAATTGCTTCTTTAGAGAATTTAATATTTTTAGAATCTAATCCAATTTGGCTAGCTTCTTTCTTAATAAGATGTTCTTCTGCAATCTTAACCTTTTCAATTAATGTATATGAATCAATTGGAATAAGTTCAAGTCTATCTCTTAAAGGTTCAGGAACATTTTCAAGATAGTTACATGTACAAACAAATAATACATTTGAAAGATCATAATCAATTTCAAGATAATTATCTCTAAAATGAGTATTTTGTTCTGGGTCTAAGACTTCAAGTAAAGCTGCACTTGGATCGCCTTTAAAAGAATCGTGAGATAATTTGTCAATTTCATCTAAACAGATGAGAGGATTAATAGTTCCGGCTTTTTTCATGAAAGACATGATTCTACCTGGTTTAGAACCAACATAAGTTCTTCTATGTCCTCTTATTTCAGATTCATCAGAAATTCCACCTAATGAACATTTAACAAACTTTCTTCCTAAAGCTTTAGCAATAGAGATTGAAAGTGAAGTTTTACCGGTTCCAGGTGGGCCATAAAAGCAAAGTACTGGTGCTTTTAAATTGCCATTAACTTTTTTAATTGCAAGATATTCGATGATTCTTTCTTTAGCTTTTTCAAGTCCATAATGATCTTCATCAAGGATTTTTCTTGCACGAGCTAAATCATCATTATCTTTTGTTTCATTATAAAATGGCATTGCAAAAAGAGTATCAAGGTAATCTAAGACTAATGAATATTCAAGTGTACCTTGAGGTAAGGTATTCATTCTTTTTAATTCATCGTTTACTTTATCGACAACTTCTTTAGGATACTTTCCTGAATCTAAAAGTTTTCTATACTTAGATTCACTATCTTGACCATCATCTCCAAGTTCTTTTTTGATGGCCATCATCTGAGAACGGAGATAATAATCTTTTTGGGCTTTTTCATTAATTTCTTTTAAATTTTGCTGAACTTTAATATCAGCTTGTCTTCTAATTTCAAGAATAGAAATGTCTTCGATAATAGTTTTAATTCTTTCTACGACATTTTTACATTCAAGTAATTCTTGCTTTTTCTTTGGTTCAAGATCAAGCTCATTTGAAAAAAGATAAGAAAGTTCTTTTGCGCTAAGCCCTTTTTTAACGTTTTCAAAGAAGTTTTTATTTGCTGGATTAACAAATTGATCAATAGGTTTGTTATTGAATGTTTGAATTAAAGAAGTAACTACTGCTTGTTCTTCTTCTTCGCTAACTTCCTCATCTTCATAAAGATCGCCTTCTACAAAGTAACAATCATTTTCAAGAGTTAACTTAGAAAATTTATATCTTTCTAAAGCATGTAGAGAAGTTTTGATGACATTTTTTTGCTCTATCTTAAAAGATATTTTGCATAGTGTTCCGACACTATAAATGTCATCCATTGACTCTATTTCATTTTTATCTATGTCTTTTTGAGCAGTTAAAAAGACAAGTGAATTATAGTCTTTTGTTGAATTTAGAACTGCATTTACTGAGAAATTTCTTTCACAATAAACAACAAGGTCATTTCCTGGAAAGCATACCGCTCCTCTAGTTATAAGGACTGGTAACTTTATTTTTTCAATTTTTGGCATCTATAAATAGGACCTCCTTAAGTTAGAAGCTACTATTTAGATTCTCCTTCTTCTTTTGCTTCTTCAGTTTTTGGAGATTCGTCTTTAACTTCTTTCTTTTCTTCCTCTAAGTTATTAGCAGAGAGGAATCTTGTAATTTTTTGATTGAATAAGTTGGAGACAATTTGAGCTTCGTTTCTAGCGAAAACTTTTTTAACATCTTCAACTTTCATACTATATTGGGAAGCAACGCTAGCATAATAATCATCTAAATCACCTTTAGTGATAGTTAAATGCTCTTTTCTAGCAATTGCATTTAAAACTAATTCTTGTCTTAATCTAGTTTCAGCATCTTTTCTATATTCTGCTTCGAATGAATTTTCATCATTTCCTGTGATTTCTTTATATTGTTCTTTAGTTAAACCACTTTGTTCGAGTTGAGAAAGGAATTGTTGCTTCATTGCATTGACTTCGTTAGTAACTAAGACTTCTGGAAGATTAAGTTTTGAATCTTCAACAATTTTATTAATTAATTCTTGGAATTGAGCATTCTTTGCTTGATTTAATTTTCTATTTTCAAGAACTTTTTGTTCATATTTTCTTAAATCTTCAACAGTTGCAACATCTTCGAGATTTAATGATTTTGCAAATTCATCATTTAATTCAGGAACTTTTTTAGTTTTGATTTCGTGAATCATACAAACGAATTTAGCTTCTTTACCAGCTAAATCTTTAATGTATTGTTCTGGGAAAGTAACGATTACATCTTTTTTAGATTCGCTTGTAACACCAACTAATTGATCTTCAAATCCTGGAACAAATTGATTTGAACCTAAGACTAAAGTGTAATTTTCAGCACTTCCACCTTCAAATTCTTTTCCATTAATATATCCTTTGAAATCTAAAACAACTGTATCACCTTTTTCAGCTGGTCCTTCTTTTAAGACTAATTCTGAATTGTTGTTTAAAACGTTTTGAACTGCTTCATCAACTTCTTTTTCATTTACTTCTTCAACTTTTAATGGAATATTGATTCCTTTATATTCACCTAAAGTAACTTCAGGTTCAACACTAACTTTAAAAGAAAGTTTGATTAATTCGCCTTCTTTAAAATCAACAACATTAACTTCTGGTTGAGCAATTGGTCTAAGAGAATGTTCTTTAATAGCTTCTTGATAAGCTGGATTTAATGATTCGTTAATTGTTTCGTTAATTAATTCGCCTTTTGAAATGTGATCTTTAGCAATATTTAAAGGAGCTTTGCCTTTTCTAAAACCTTTAATATTTAAACGAGATGCTAATTTCTTTAATGCTTTTTCTTCCGCTTTTTTATAGTCATCTCCTTTAATTTCGGCTAAAACTTCAACTTGTGAGTTTTCTAATTTTTTTAATTCTGTTTTCATTTTTTTCTTTTCTCCTTAAAAATCTATAAAATTATATCTTATATGCTTAAAATAGTAAAATGAAAAACACTAAAATTTTAGCACTTTTCTTAAGTGAGTGATAAAGAATAAATTTTTAGTAGTTTCATTTTTAAACTTTAAGGTTAATATAATTATCAACAAAGTACTTATTATCGTAATTTTGACTAATAAACATTAAATCAAGTGGTAAATTTGAAGCATATTCGTCATCTTCAATTTTTTGGCCTAAAAGTTCATAGTTATGCTTTAACGCTATGTAAAGCAAAGAATAAAGTTCTTCATCTTTTAAAATATTTGGAAGATGATAATAGACCATTAACATAAACTGCAATATAACATCACTTATTATATTTACATTCTTTTCATTTTTAGAAAAAACATCGATTGTTTGGTTTATTTTTTGCGAATATAAAATATAATCTTTATTTACATCTTTTGGATTAAAATAATAGAATTTTGAGTTTTTATATAAAGATAAATTTTTATCATAGCCTAAAGCGATTAATTGAGCTAAAAATAAGGCTTTAATAGGATCAAATTCTTTTCTTTTTTCATAGCTTTGATAATAGATTAATCCAAGTTGAGAATATTGATTTTTGAAGTTTGAATTAATGTATTTCATTGCATTAAGTACTTCTTCAACATTTTTAGAATTGAGCATTTCAAGATATTGATATTCGATTTTTAATTTATTTTTTTCATTATCTTTTAATTCACTCTTTTTTAATTTTGTATTTATATCTTTAAATTGTTTTAATTTTAGTTCTAACTTCTTTAATACTTCATCAGCTTTAATTCCTTTATAGTTAGATGCAACTCTATTAAATTCTTTTTCAACTAAATATGAATCATCTAATAAAGAAAGAATTAAGCATAAATAATTCGAAGCAACTTCAAAATTTACTTTTTCAATTATTTTAGTTTTAGATAAATAATATTCATAAGCTTCACCAATTTTATTTAATGAAACATAGGAAGTTAAAACGTAATATATAATTTCAGGATCATTAGAGGCACTAAAATCTCTTATTATATCTTCAAATTTAAATTGGGAATAAAGTTTTTCTATTACTTCTTTTTCAATTTTTGTCATAATTTTAATCCTTTTTAATAACTTTTTAGTTTTTCATATAATTCGCTTGCAGCATCTGAAGGTAAAATTTGTTTTAGCTCTTCAATTGTAGCTTTTTTTAAGTCAGATAAGGAAGGAAATCTTTTTAAAATCATTTCTTTCCTTTTATCTCCGATTCCTTTTATATCGTCAAAAATTGATTTAAACATTGATTTTGATCTTTTTTTAATGTGACTAGTAATTGCAAAACGATGAATAGAATCTTGCATTCTAGATAAGAATAAAAATAATTTTTTATCGTCAAAAGGAATCTCTTTTAAGTTTGAAGACATTAAAGCTCTAGTTTGATGCTTATCATTTTTAACTAAGCCGCACAGATTTATATCTAAATCTAATTTATTTAAAGATTCAAGTGCAGCAATTATTTGTTCTTTTCCGCCATCAACAATAATTAAATCCGGAAGTTTTTTGTTTTCTTCTTTAAGCCTAGAATATCTTCGATAAATTACTTCTTTCATTGATGAAATATCATCTTTTTTATTATATGATTCAATATTAAATTGTCGGTTCATCGATTTAACTTCTTCACCATTAATATAAGAAACGACTGCTCCTACGGCATTACTTCCTTGAAGGTGAGAATTATCAAAAAGCTCAATATAATCAGCCTTAGGAATATTTAAAAGTTTAGCTAATTTATTACATAAATCTATGTTAGATTCTTTATTTTTTTCTACTTGTAAGTAAGAAGAAAAATTTTCTTGAGCGTTAGAAATAGCGATTGAGATAATATCAATATTCTTTCCTTGTTTTGGTAATATAATAGTAGTTTTTAAGTTATCTTTAAGTAAATCGATAATCTCTTCACTTGAGATAACTATCTCTTTAGGAAGTGTATTAATCTCATAATATTGCATTAATAAATCAGCGATAAAATCGTTAATTTCACCAACAATTTCATAAAAGAACTTCTTTTTAGCAATTAATAAACCATTACGGTAAATTAATATAATTAATGATAAATAATTTTCATAGGTATAAAATCCTATAAAATCACGATTAATTCTATCGATAAATTCAACGTTTTGTTTTTCGTTTATATATAAAATAGAATCAAGTTGTTCTTTATAAACTTTAGCATTTTCATAATCAAGTTCTTCTGAACATTTTTCAATCTTTTTCTTTAATTCTTTGATTACTTCTTCGTTATTTCCTCTTAAAAAAGATTCAATTGATTTAATTATTTTATCATATTCTTCTTTAGAAATTTTATTTATACAAGGGGCGATACATTGACCTAAATGATAGTATAAACAAGGTGATTTTTTAACACTTGAACATTTTCTTAAAGGATAAATTGAATTAATAATATTAATTACTTGATAAGCACTACTTGAAGAAGGATAAGGGCCATAAAAATCAGATTTTTTATTTTTTATATTTCTAGCAATTGAAATATAAGGATCTTTTATGCCTTTATGAAGTTCAATATAAGGATAATGTTTATCATCCATTAATAAAATATTGTATTTAGGATGAATTTTTTGAATAAGATTCATCTCTAAAATTAAGGCTTCTTTTTCGGTATCAGTTAAGATAGTTTCAAAGTGATCAACATGTGATACCATAGCGGCAGTTTTACCAATTTGAGGGCGAAGAAAATATTGAGAAACTCTCTTTTTTAGGTTTTTTGCTTTTCCAACATAAATTATGTTGTTATCTTTATCAAACATTTGATAACAACCTGGAGAAGTTGATAATAATTCGATTTGTTTTTTAATTATTTCATTCATTTTATTTAAGTTTTATACTTGTAGCTCCTCCGCCACCATTACTTTCATCACAAAGAGAAAAAGATTCGACATGAGGATTTTTCTTTAAAGCCTCCCATAAAGCAGTTCTTAATCTTCCACTTCCAAAACCATGAATAACTCTACAACTAGTCTTATTATTCATTAAGCAATCAGAAATATATTTTTCCAGCATTTCGACACCTTCATAAGTGTGATAGCCAATTAAATTAATTGAAGAAGGAACATCAACACTTTTTAAAATTTTGTTATCAACATTTGTTGACTTTTCAATTTTATTAGCAGGTTTAGGAAGTTTTTTCAAAGTATCTAAATTAGTGTTAATAGTAAAACCATCTTCATTAATTACGGAAATTTTATTACCTTTAACTTTTGAAACTGTACCTTTTGTTTCTAAACCTTTTATTAATACGTAATCTCCGATTGAAATTGTTGGATCAATTTCATCATCGATTGAAATTTTAGCGAGTTTTTCCATCGCTTTTTTAGCATTTTTAGATGCTAAAAATTCTTTATAAACATCGTTAATTTCTTTATATTTTTCATCTAAATAACGATCAAATTCTTCACTTTTATTTTGATTTAGTTTTTCAGTTCGAATAGCGAGTTTATTCTTTTCTTGATCAATTTTAGATTGTTCTTTTGAAAGTTTCTTTTCAAAAGTTTTTAATTTTTCTTCTTTAAATTCAAGTTGCCTTTCTTTTTCTTCAATTACTTCTATTCTTCTATCTTCTTTTGAAAGATAATTCTTTTCATATATTTTTTTAGCATCTTCAACAATATTAGAAGATATTCCATATTTATTAGCGATTAAAAAACCAAAAGATTTACCGCTAACTCCTAAAAGCATTTTATAAGTAGGACGTATTTTCTTTTCATCAAATAAAAAACTTGCACTTAATACATGTTCATTTTCTAAGCCAAATTTTTTAAGTAATTGATAGTGAGATGAAACCCCAGAAATTACTCCTTTTTCAATTAAATATTTTGATATAGCAATAGATAAAGCTTCTCCTTCTTTTGGGTCTGTTCCATTACAAAGTTCATCAAAAATTACTAAATCTTTATTAGTAACATTTTTTAATATATAAGAAATGTTACTAATTTGAGAAGAGAAGGTTGATAAATTAGATTCAATTGATTGATTATCACCAATATCTAAATAAATGTTATTAAATAAAGGTATTTCACTTCCTTCTTCACATGTTAAAGGTAGACCTAGTTTAGTTAAGTAAGATAAAGTAGCTAGAGTTTTTAGAGCAATTGTTTTACCTCCGGCATTAGGACCACTAATTAAAAGAAAAGTTTTATCTTCTCCAAAAATAAAATCATTAGGAATTACAGTGTTTTGGTCTAATAAAGGATGTCTAGCTTTAATTAATCTAACAATATTTTTAGAAGAAATATGAGGAATTGAGGCATTAAAATTCTTCATGTATTTATATTTAGCACTTATATAATCAAGTTCACATATTACTTCATTATTATTAATTAAATTAGAGGCGTCAAACAGGATTTCGCTTCTAAAAGAATCTAAAATCTTTGAAATTTCATCTCTTTCTTTAAGTTCTAAAACACTTCTTTTGTTTTCAAGTTCAGCAATTTCATAAGGTTCAATAAATGTTGTTGCTCCACTATCTGAAATATCTTGAACTACACCTAAAATGGTATTTTTTAAACTTGAAGAAATAGGAATTGAGTAATGCCCATTACGAATTACGTAATTATCACCATTAATCTTATCTTTATTAGAATTAATTATCTTAGTTAATCTAGTATGTATTTCTTTATCAATACTTCTTAATTCTTTTCTTATTTCATATAAATTCTTAGAAGCTCCATCAAGAATTTCCCCATCATTAGAAATAGAAGAAATTATCTTAGAATATAACTTTGTATTTGCTCTTAAAGATGAAATTAGATTAGGTATTATTTTTAAGTTTAAACTTGAAATATCATTTTTAGAAAAATAGGTAATCAAATCTAAAGTAGAGGTAATTTCATCTTTTAATTCATTAAGTTTGTTCCCATCCATTAAAGAACCTTTTTTTAAAGATTCTATTTCTTTATACATATCTAACTTAGAATAAATAGGAAGTTCATTAAAATTTTCAATTATTTTATATATTTCATCTAGTTTTAAGTATTCTTTTATAATATATTTTTTATCGTTAGATATTTGTTTATTTAAAAGTATATTAAGACCTAAGTTGGTCTTAATATACTTAGAGAACATATCTAATATCTTGTTAATTTCTAATATATCTTTAACTTTTTTCATATTAATTTAATTTATTTATTAGTTTATAGTTTCTAAAACTTTAATAATTATAATATAGATGAGGTTTAAAAAATAGTTAAATTAGCAATTAATTTATAAGTGTCAAAATTACAAAAAATAAGATAACTATCGAAAAATTTAAACAAAAATAAATTTATGTGTTATACTAAAAGAGTGTTAAGTGTAAAAGTGAGTAAAGATAATCTTTTGAGATTAAAAGAAGATTTTAAAGACTATATAATCGAAGAGAATGTTGGTTATATTCTTTTTGTTGCTAAAAAAGATGGATATATGGTTACAGCTTATGATAATAAGAATAAAAATTATAATAAAGTAACTTTCCAAGGACCTGATCCATTAAAGATTGCTTCTATTTATAGCGATGATGTTAATACTATCCCTAAAAAGAAGAAAATATCAAAAGAATCGCCAATTTATATCGATGTTGATTTTCAAATTGGAAGTGATGAAGTTGGAACAGGTGATTTTTTAGGACCAATTGTAGTTTGTGCAGCCTATGTCGATGAAGAAACAATGAAAATAATCGAAGAATATCATATTTCTGACTCTAAAAAATTAAGCGATAAACAAATATTAACTTTTGTTCCATTAATCCTAAAGAAAGTATTTTATGAAGCTAAAGTTTTATCGAATGAAAAGTTTAATAATGCTACTTCTAAAGGTTTTAATTTAAATAAAGTTAAGGCAATTTTACATAATTTCTGTTTACTAAGATTACATGCTCGTTTCCCTTATGTTCATAACGTTTATGTTGATCAATTTTGTTCAAGTGATAAATATTATTCTTATTTAGAAGGAATGAGTAAAGTTCAACGTAATATCGTTTTTAGAGAAAAAGGTGAAACTTATTTCCCTAGTGTTGCCCTAGCTTCTTGCATTGCTAGATATTTATTCTTAAAAGAAATTGATGTTATGAATCATAAATATAACGTCAATATTCCTTTAGGAGCTAGTGAAAAAGTTAATCTATTTTCCAAAGCTTTTATTCATAAGTTTGGACTTGAAGAATTTAATAAAATATCTAAAAAATCTTTTGCTAACTATGAAGATGTTTTAAATATGTTAAATCCAAGTTTAGTTTAATTTATCTAATACTTCATTAAAATAAGAAGGAAGTGGGCAAGTAAAGCTCATTTCTTTTTTTAATATTGGGTGAAAGAAAGTTAATCGATAAGCATGCAAAAGTTGGCCATTATCATAAAGCTGGTTACTACCTTTATATAAAGTATCGCCAACAATAGGATGATGAATATAAGACATATGAACTCTAATTTGATGAGTTCTACCTGTTTCTAAAGTACAATCAATTAAAGTGTATTTTTGATATCTTTTTAATACTTTAAAATGGGTAATAGCTTCTTTTCCGTTTTTAGGATCGATTGCCATTTTAAGTCTATTATCTTTATCTCGACCAATTTTACCAATTATTTTTCCATTATCTTCTAAAATAACTCCATCAACTAAAGCAATATATTCTCGATGCATCGAGTGGGTTTTTAGTTGCTTAGCAATTTCGTTATGAACATAATCGTTTTTACAAATTAAAAGTAAGCCAGATGTATCTTTATCAATTCGATGAACTATACCTACTCGGTGCAGTCCATTAACTGTTGAAAGTTCAATTTTGTTATAAATTAAAGCATTAACTAAAGTATCGTTTTCATGCCCACTACCTGGATGAACAACTAATCCTTTAGGTTTATTTATAACAAGTAAATCATCATCTTGGTAAATAATATCTAATTTAAATTCATAAGGTTTTAAATTTAAATTAGACTCTTTTTCTTCGTATTCATATGTTATTAAATCACCTTCTTTTACTTTATAAGAAGGTGATTTAACTTCATTATTTACTAAACAATGCTTATTTTTAATTAAAAAGGAAAAATATTCTCTAGAATGAGATGTATCTTTTAAAGCTAAAACTCTATCTAAACGTAAAGTCTCAATATCTTTAGTTACTAGAATCTGTTTCTTTTCCATTTTCTTCACTATTTTTGCTATCGTTATTTACATTAGTTTTAACGCTTTCTAATTCTTTTTTAGATTTATCATCATCTTTAAACATTTCAATAATTAAAGTTATAACAACAAGTAATACACCAATTACAACAAATGAATCAGCAATATTAAATACTCCAAAGTTAGGAATTAAAGGAGAAATATCAATAAAATCAATTACTCCACAAGGGATTCCCCAATAGAAAGTTCTATCGATTAGATTACCTAAATTACCACCATAAATAAATATTAAAGCAATAAAATACATTATATGAATAAATGTTAACTTCTTACGTTCAACAAATTTATATTTATTTAAACAATATAGAAGTATTAAAGGTAAAAAGATAAAAACAACCCAAGAAATAATTATAAAAACTACTCTCATTGCAAGTGTATTTCCACCCATTCCAAAAGCAGCCCCATTATTTGTTAAAAGAGTAAAATTTAAAAGTCCTGGAATAATGGTTACACTTTGTCCATATTGACTAGGAAGTTCTTCTCCTGGAAGAATTGTTGAACTAAGTGGACCTAGAAGACTATATGCTACCCACTTAGTTATTTGATCAACAATACAAATAAGTAATGAAAATACTATAAAATATATCGCTAATTTATAATATTTTTTAATTATTTCTTTAAAGCCTTTAAACATCTTGGACATATATAGTCTCCATCAACTAATGTAAGATCTTTTTCATCGTAATAATTCCAACATCTCTTACATTTTTCTCCATGTACATGGTTAACTTTAACGTAAGCTAATTTACCTTTATTTTCTGTTAATGAATCATCATATTTA
The DNA here is from genome assembly GCA_944369075.1 of uncultured Bacilli bacterium. Lineage (GTDB taxonomy): Bacteria > Bacillota_I > Bacilli_A > RFN20 > CAG-826 > Onthovivens. The sequence continues at coordinate 32,748 of CALVXK010000001.1, read as the reverse complement.
ACTTCAGAAACGATAAAGAAACGTTTTTGTTCATCATTAGATAATTTATCAAATATTTCTTTAACTTCTTTATCAAATATGTTTAAAGTAACACTAGCTTCTTGATTAGATTTAATTTCACCTTCGTTTCTTTTAACTTCCGCTACTTTTAAAACTTCGTTTTTTAAATCTAATAATTTATAGAAATTTGTTAAATAAGATTCGTCATACTCATGTGATTCTTTAACCATTTGATAAAGCATTACATTATCAAATTTCTTAAATGGATAGTTTTGATTAACTTCTTCCATTGTAAATGGAAGAATAGGATTTAACATAATCATTAAACTTTCAGTAATTTCTTTCAATACTTTAACTACTGCTTTTCTACGAATAGAATCAACACTTTCACAATATAAAATATCTTTAGTAATGTCTAAATAGAAAGAAGATAAATCACTTGACATAAAGCTAATGACTTTTGTAACTGCATTAATAAAGTCATATTCTTCCATTGCTTTAAGGTAAGAATTTTTAACACTTTCAAATTTAGCTAAAATACATTTATCAATATATTCACTAATATCTACTTCTTCATTTTCATTAAAAGTAGAAATATTTCCTAACAAGAATTTAAATGTATTTCTGATTTTACGATATTGTTCGCTTATTGTTTTAATAATACTTTCTGAAATTCTAACATCTTGTTGATAATCAACAAGTGATGCCCAAAGTCTAAGAGTATCGCTACCATAAATATTGATAATTTTAAGAGGATCAATACCATTTCCTTTAGATTTTGACATTTTTTCCCATTTTTCATCCATTACGAAACCATGAGAAACACATTTTTTAAATGGAGCAACACCATTAATTGCAACACTTAAAATTAATGATGAGTTAAACCAACCTCTATATTGGTCGCTACCTTCAAGATATAGATCGGCAGGATATTTTAGTCCTCTTTCTTTTAAAACTCCGTTCCAAGAAGAACCTGAGTCAAACCAAACATCCATAATATCTTTTTCTTTTTTAAAGATACCGTTTGGAGAATGAGGATTTGCATAGCCTTCTGGTAAAAGTTCTTTTTCATCTAGTTCATACCAAACGTTAGAGCCTTTTTCTCTAACAAGTTTTTCAATATGATCAAATACTTTTTCGTCGATAATAGGTGTTTCGTCTTCGCAATAGATAATTGGAATTGGTACACCCCAAACTCTTTGTCTAGAAATACACCAATCTGCTCTATCTTTAATCATATTTACCATTCTTGTTTCACCCCATTTAGGTGACCATTCTAACTTATGAACAGTATCGATTAATTCATCTCTAATTGGTTCAATTGAGCAGAACCATTGTTTTGTAGCTCTAAAAATAACAGGTTTATGTGTTCTCCAATCGTGAGGATAAGAGTGAACAATATCTTCTTCCTTTAAAAGGTGATGATTTTCTTCTAAGATTTTTAAAACTTCTTCATTTGCATCTTCATAGAAAAGTCCTGCAAGTCTAGGGCCACAATCTTCCATCATCTTACCATGCTCATCAACTGGACAATATGGCTTAATACCATATTTTAAGCAGACTAAATAGTCATCCATACCATGTCCAGGAGCAATATGAACTAAGCCAGAACCAGTTTCAGCAGTAACATAATCTCCTAAAATAAGAACAGATTCTCTATCATAAAAAGGATGATTTGTTGTAATTCCTTCTAAGTCTTTACCTTTAATTTCTTTAATTAATTCACATTTAGTTAAGCCTAAAGTTTTACTAAGTTTATCTTTAAGTTCGCTTAAAAATACTAATTTACCTAAATTTGTATCAAATAAACCATAGATAAATTCTGGGTTAGCACAAATTGCAAGGTTTGCTGGTAATGTCCAAGGTGTAGTTGTCCAAATAATAAATTTTGAATCATTTGGTACAACTCCTTTTCCATCTTTTGTATCAAAACTAACAAAAATAGTTTTTGCCTTAACATCTGCATATTCAATTTCAGCTTCAGCTAAAGCACTTTCACTTGATGGTGACCAATAAACTGGCTTAAGTCCTTTATAAATTAATCCTTTTAAAGCCATTGTAGCAAAAACATGGATTTCATTTGCTTCAAATTCTTTATGTAAAGTTAAATAAGGATGATCATAATCACCTAAACAACCAAGTCTTTTAATATCGGATTTTTGTTTTTCAACTTGACTAAAAGCATATTGTTCACAGATTTTTCTAAATTCAACAATTGGAGTTCTTTTTCTATCAACTCCACTTTTAGTAACCATATTTTCAATTGGAAGACCATGAGTATCCCAACCAAAAATAAATGGGGTATTATATCCTTCCATATTTTTAAATCTAATAACAAAATCTTTTAGAAGTCTATTTAACATATGGCCGCAGTGCATAGCACCATTTGCATATGGGGGACCATCATGAAGCATAAAGGTTAAATCTTTACCTTCATTCATCTTGTGATAAATATCTTCTTTATCCCATTTTTCAAGATATTTTGGTTCTTTTTGATTTAAATTACCTCTCATTTCAAAGTTTGTTTTAGGCATTAATAAACTTGATTTTAGATCCATGTTCTTCTCCTTATTTAATAAATAAAAATCCTTAGAAAAATAATTTTCTAAGGACGAATATACTATAATTATCCGCGGTACCACCTTAGTTTATATCTTATTTAATAATAAGAATATACACTTTAGTTTTAATATATTTAAGTTCATTTAAAAGTGATACCTTTAAGGGTTTTCTAGTAACTTCCACCAAAATGTTACTTTCTCTAGTTAGAAAACTTTTCTTAAAGACCTGTCTTTTAACAATGAAAATAATACCTTATTTTAGTTTAGATGTAAACTTAATCTTAAGTGTAAATATATCGATAACAACCTTCTTTAATATATATTCAGTTTGCAAGAATAAATAATTCTAAGAATTCTCTTTTTTAATTCCTTTAAGAAGATCAATTTTTCTCCACGAACCTTTTTCCCAACGGATATAAAAACCGATTCCTCTTATACATTCATCAAGCATAGCACCTATAAAAGCACCATAGATTCCTAAATTAAAAACTAAACATAATAGGGCCGAAACTCCAACAGTAAATAACCATGAAGTAACTATTGAACTACATACTGGGAAAGCTATATCACCTGCAGTTTCTAATCCTTTTACGTAAATTAAATTTGTCGCTCTTCCTTGTTCCAAAATAACATTAATTGATAAGCATAAAACTGCTGTAAGGCCACAATAAGACGTATCTATACCATTAACATTAATTTCTGGATCATTTACCGCACTACTCATTAAACCCATAAACGTAGGATAAGCAATAGCTAGTACAATTAAAGAAAGAATAAAAGATACAATTCTTGCCATTTTTCCTGTATCTGTAACAAGTTTATAAGCTTCATCTTTATTTTCTTTGCCTAAAGCCATACCTTCAATAACTTGCATTGCAATACCTGAACCACTAGCAAATAAATAAATTATTGAAGTGAAAGTCATAATGTATGTTCTTAGATTTTGGTCTAAAACACTACAAGATGCATTAACAATAATTGTTAAGACAAATTGTGAAAGATTATAAGAAAGAGTTTCTCCTGCAGTTGGAAGTCCAATTTTTAATTGTTTTGTTAAGAAATTTATTGGAAATGGTTTTAATTTTTTTAAACTAATTTTTGTCTTAACTTTAACTCTAAAAAAGATATATGAGACAATGCAGGATATAATTCTCGAAAGTAATGTGGCAAAACCTACTCCAATCAATTTTTGTTCAAGAGTTAATGTATTAATTCCCCGTAAAACAATAACACACGCGAGAATATTAACACCGTTAGTAATTAATGAAATAATTGTTGGCTCAACCATTCTTTTATTAGCTCTTAAAAATGAAGAATAGGCTTGATTTATTGAATAAAATATTAAGGATGGAGCAGTTATATATAAGTAAAGTTTCGCAAAATGAATAATTGATGAATCAACTTGCATTATATTAAAGATGAAAGGTGAAATTAAAAACAAAATTAAAGCAACAATAATTCCAATTATTAGATTTAAAAATAAGGTTAAAGGATATATTTTCTTAATGCCATTTTCGTCTTGAGAGCCCCTCAGTTGGGTTATTAAGATTAAGGATGATGTAGATAAAACTGAGAAACTAACAATAAAAATATTAGAAATTTGATTTACTTGTCCTATTGCATTTGTGGCAACAGGAAAACCCGCAAACATAAATTGATTAACATAATTTATGCCAACATTTAGTAGTAATTCTATGAAAACAGGAATTGCCAATTTTATCGTTTCTTTGTTTCTTCTAAATAAACTTAATATACCTAAAGTTTTGGAATTCATGACTGAAATTTTATACCTTTTTGTTTTGAATACAAGAACAAAATAGGATGATTTTATAAATAAAACTAATTCATCAAATAAATTGTATGAGACATATTTTTAACAAGTTTTTTAGTTATTTGCCAAAATTGTCAGGATAATTGGTGTTTATTAAATCAGTACCTACAAAGGCCATTTTTCTAAAGTCTTCTGGATTTTGACGAATTATATAATCAATGTAATTTCCAAAAGCTAAAGCTAATGAGTAGTATCCTAATGGAGATGGATGAAATCCCATGGCAATTTTCTTTCTTGCTTCTTCATCATATTTGAATAAATATTGAGTAAAATCTATTAAATATGTGAAAGAATAAAGTTTAACGACTTTTTTCATTTCTTCACTAACATATTTAACTACTCTTGTTCTTTCTTCACTCATTTCGTCAATTTGTATTGAAGTTAAAAAGATTCTTGCATCATTTTCTAAGGATTTTAGTTTTGAAATAACTTTTCCCATATATCCAAAATAAGTGTCAGGATTTTTAGATGGATCAAGTAAGTTAATGTCGCTTACGCTTCCTACATTTTGATTGTATACAAATAAATCATTATTTCCTAAGAAAATAATGTAAGCTGGGCATTTTATCCAAAAATTATTTTTGTCCGCCCGTGTTTCGTAGAACTCTTTAAATGTCATCCCGCCTCTAGAAAAATTTAGGTATTGGGAACCTGTTAGTTTTGAAAGAATTGATGGCCAAGAATATTCATACATATCATTGTAAATTATATCCCCTTTATCGTCAGTTGATTCGAATTCCCCACTTGATAATGAGTCGCCAATGACACCTACTTTTTTTAAAATGGATGCAAAACCGCATGTTTCTTTAATGTTATCAAGAGGTTTTTCACCTTCCTCAATTTCATAAATTTTTTTCATCATATACAATCGTCCTCTAAAATAAAAACTTCTTTAGTTAAAAAGAAGTTTATAAATAAATTCAAATATATGGCAGATTAATTAATTATCAATCTTCTTTATGAAAGAGATTGATGGAATAACTTGACCATATGTGTATGAAAATGCTGCAACACCTACAAGTTCGAAATTGTCTTTATTTTCATCTTGAATATATTCGTAATCTCTATTTTTAAATAAAAAATCATTTAAATTTCTCATATCTTTTGCCTCCTATTAAAATAATAGTTTCGTTCAAAACATTTTTAGTTTTGAATGACAATATATTAAAGCAAAAGATATAAATTCCAAAAATTTCTGCACTTAAATCTCTATATTTTTTAATTAAATGAAAAAATTTTCAGTCAGTTTTCATCGATAGAATCAATAATAATTGCTACTTGCTGTAAAAATAATGAAAGTGCTTACAGGTTAAATGGTTTCTTTCTTGTCTATTTCTACGTTGTAATCAACGTTTATTGTATTTACAAGTTTTTCTTTGGTTTCAGTCATTTGACCATCGTAATAATAATCTTTCAGCATTCCTTCTTTAGTTATAGTAAAATCTGTATTAAAAATAGCCCCCTCATATGTCATATCGTTAGTCAGTTTATATCTTAACAAACCTTCGTTGTTAATTGAAAAATTCATATGCCATTTTTCTGCACTGATTTTTATTAAATCGCCATAATAAAGACCGCCTCTATAATAGTCGTATGATTTTTCTCTATAAAAGAAAAGAGTTATAGAATCATTTATTGATGTTTTGCTTACGTCTACATTTTTTATTACACCATTATTTTTTTCTAAGCCTATTTCTTCGTTTGTTGGTGATATATAGTATAAAACTTCTTTTTCTTTGATACCATCTTCTTGAATTAAAGTTCCTTCATAGGTTCTATAAAGATAAAGATATGGATAATCTTTATCTGAATTGTTAAATTCAAAATAACAATAAGCTTTTCCAATTTCTTCACCCTTGCTATCAATTTCGATGTTTTCGTAAACAAGAGAAGCTGAATGAATGTTTTCTTCGGCTTTTGTAATAGAAAAACCATTTATATAAGACTTTATTGGTCCACCAGGAATTTTTGAATAGCAAGATGAAAGGAATAGGCTAGTAATAGAAATTAATATGTAAAAAGTATTTTTGTGTTTCATATGATAATTAGTTGTTAATAAGTAATAAGGTTGATGCACAATAAAATTGCATCAACCTTAATTATATAATTATTTTTTTATTCTGAATAAGTATATGTTGTATAACCATATACAGAATTCAAATAGGAATCATTTACAGAATTAATGGTTTGAAATTGTTCAGTAACAAGATAACCATTGGAATCATAAGTTATAAAAGCATCCCGCTTTGCACTAATTTCCATTCCAAATCTCTTGATAATCAATCTTTTATTTATTCCGAAAGTTCTAAACACTAATCCACCATCTGAAGTATTGTAACAATAAACGGTATCAATGGAATCAGTAGTTGTAAACTTATTTAAAATTGTTTGATATTGGCTTTCTAAATCTTTTGATGTTAACTTGAGTGGCAAAGCTAAATAATAGGAAGTTTGATCATTTGAAAAAGAAACATTTTCTCCTAAAGCTGCGTAATCATCTCCGGTAAGCCCTTTGCAATTAAAGTAACCATCATACGAATAAGTTGTATAACTTTGATCTACAAAAGTTGAAACCTTGGAGGAAATGTCGTCATAACTAAGATAACCACTAGGAGCACCGCACGATGTTAGAAGAGTTAACAACGAACCTAAAGCAAAGATTTTAATTTTGTTTTTCATAAAATTACCTCCTGCCTGATTTAATAAATTCTTAGGTTCATTGATTTTTCTGTAATGTGAGTATCCATTAATTCAAATGAGAGGTGAATTTCTGTGCCTTTTTTAATTTCGCTATCATGTAGCACATAGAATTCATGTTCATTTCCATCTTCTTCTTTTACATTACATATGACAAATTTCTTTTCACCATAATCTAAGAATGAAGTTACAGTTGCCTTTAATCCTTCATCAGAGACATAAATCTTATCGTTTGGAATCTCCACTGTAAAATCTTTAACGAAAACTTTTGTCCCTAAACCTTGAATCATCTTATTAGAAATAGTGTCTGGAGACTGATATAAATGTCCATTAATTTTTAAGAAGAAAATTTGTTTTGCTTTCATTAGTGCAGTTTTTCTTTCTTTTTCTAATTTGACAATTTCATCCTGTCTTTGCTTATTCAAAACAGAAATGATATTGTATTCATCTCTTAATTTCTTTACAGCTGATTTATAGGAATTTTTAATCATCTTTTTGTCTCTCTTGTAAGGAGCTTTGATTCCATTAAGAGCAGTTTCAAAAATGAGTGATTCTCCATCAATAGCTTTGTTGATAAGATTTTCACGTTCTTTAGGATAATTTTCTTTAAAGTCTTGATGTTCAGCTTTACGTTTATGGTAAACATCTTTATCTTTGTTGACTTTCAAGAATTTTTTATAAGATTCGTTTTCTTCTTTTTTAATCTTTTCTTGTTCTTCTTTTACTTTAGCAACAACCTCTTTTTTATTAACTTTGTGTTGTTTTTTAACATCGGCAACACCTTTTTTATAATTAATTTCGAGTTGTTTCAGTTTCTCTTTAGTATCGTTTGTAAGCTCTGCAATCTTCTTTAAGTTTTCAGTCTTAATAGCAGCCAAATCTTTCGAAGAGTTTTCTTTTACTAAAGCATCATACTTTATATTAATTTCTTTCAACTTATCATCATAATCTTTGTTAACTTCTGAAATTCTGGAATCAAGAAGAGGATTGTATTTATTTTTTTCGTTAGTATTTGCACTAACGTAATTAATAAATGTTGCAGAAATTTCATTATATTTCTTTAAAGTTGAGACTAGGGTTTTTTCACCATTTTTGATTGTTATTTGTGTGATATCAATGTCTAACTTCACATGGTCTCCAATTTTTGCTGTATCATCTACAAGTAAGAATAAAACTCTTTCATTTAGTTTTAAATATGCGAGTTTTTTATCTTCTACTTGTTCAATATTGATAATTGTAGCATCAAATTTTCCGTTTGGAGTAATGCTTAAAGCACTGATTGGTAAGTAAAGTTGCCCTTCTCCATTAGAAACTTCAACAACTTTTGGTAATGTTAATTTATTTCCATCGAATGATAATTCATGTCCATTAATTTTACAAGAAATAACATTTAATGTTGGAATACGTGGAACAATAGAAACTTCGGTGTCAAAATCAAAGAAATGCACTTTTGAAATATTGAGTTTTACTTTAACTACATCACCAATTTTTAGATTATTAGAGTTTAAAGCTTTTACAATAATTCTGGTTGAAGTTTCTTTGAAACCGTCACCTTGCATATTAATATCACCATAGATTAAAGTTTCGTTGCCTAATTCTTCGAAATGGGAAATTTTGACATTGAAAACATTTTCTAAATCATCTTTGTCTTCTGATGTAGCTAGTCTAACATCCTCACATCTAATGCCAAACCAGACTTTGTGTTTTCCGTCTAAATAATATGGTTGAACTTTAATTAAATCGTTAGCATCAACTGTTAATTTGTTATCAGACCATTCGAATTTAATCTCAATTTTATCACCTTTTCTGAGCAATGTTGCTTGGAAGAAATTCATTTGAGGTGTGCCAATAAAACCTGCTACGAATTTATTTTGTGGATAATCGTAAAGATTTTTAGGTGAATCGATTTGTTGAATTTCGCCAAGTTTCATAACAACAACTCTTGTGCCAAGGGTCATAGCTTCGACTTGATCGTGAGTAACATATATAAATGTAGTTTGTAAGTCTTGGTGCAATTTTGCTATTTCGCTTCTCATTTGTGCTCTTAATTTTGCATCAAGGTTAGATAATGGTTCATCAAGAAGCATAACTTTAGGATTTCTTAAGATAGCTCTACCCAAAGCAACTCTTTGTCTTTGACCACCAGACATTGCTCTTGGCTTTCTATCAAGATAATCTGTTAAACCCAAAATGTTTGCTGCCCATAAAACTCTTTCGTGTATTTCTTCGGTAGGAACATGTCTGAGTTGTAAACCAAAAGCCATGTTTTCATAAACTGTCATGTGTGGGTATAAAGCGTAATTTTGGAAGACCATTGTGATGTCTCTATCTTTAGGTTCAACATCATTTACGATTTTATCGTCAATATAGAGTTCGCCCGCACTAATATCTTCAAGACCAGCAATCATTCTTAAAGTTGTGGATTTACCACAACCAGAAGGTCCAACGAAAACAATGAATTCTTTGTCTTTAATATCCATTGTAAAATCAGAGACTGCCTTAACACCGTTTGGATAAACTTTATAGATGTGGTCTAATTTAATGTTTGCCATGTTTTATTCCTCCATAAGGTATCATTTATTTAAATATCGCTATTGAATAAGGTGGAAGGATTATTGTTCCATCATTTAATTCACCGATATATTTTGAGTTGTCAACAATAAGTTGTCCAACTACTTCTTTTTCATCATTTATATCGCTAGAAGTGATAATTATATTATCAGTTTCATTAAAGTTAATAGCGATATCTATTTTTTCATCTAAGTATGATTTAGAAATTATTAATAAGCCTCTATCTTTATCGAATTTTGATAAAGAGATATTACCTCTTGATATTGATGCAAATTTATTTCTCAAATAATTAGCTTTTTTGTAATAATTAAGTATAGAATTAGCATCTTCAATATTTTCTTTAACAGTCCCAAAAGGGTAATTTTCTTGTGTGATACCGCTTAATTGAACCGTATCGTATTTATTATCATCTTCGCCCCATTTTATCGATGTTCTAGCATTTTGATCAGGTGGAACAGTACCTGAGATTCCAATTTCATCACCGTAATATGTAAAGGTGGTTCCATTAGACATTGACAATAGACCATAATAGAATTTTGTTAGCTCTTTTGAACTTGCTCTAGTGTATCTTGACATATCATGATTATCCAAAAATGGAGCAGGAATACCGTTATTTGAAACATCAATTAAATCAGATAATCCTTCATAGTAAGTATCAGCCATGTTTCCATCTAAATTAGTAGAATTTAAATAAAAACTGCTAGAATAAGCTGTAGAACCTGGAAAGTAGAAAAAAGAATCAATGCCAGACTCATAATATTGTTTAATAATTTGTTCTCCAGTCCAAGCTTCTCCAACTATATACGCATCTTCTTTGACTGATTTAATGTAAGAATTTAGCCACGATAAGAATTTGATATTTTCGGAAGTATTATTCATAAAATAATAAATAACTGCATCGAGTCTAAATCCGTCTATACCCATATCTAAATAATATTTGGTAATAGATTTGATATCTTCTTGCACATAAGGAGAAGTTAGATTAAATTCAGGCATATCGCTTGAAAAATTTCCTTCATAATAGAAATTATATTTAGGATGTTTATATAATTTTTTACCTTTTGCATTTGGATCGTCTTGCGTTTTGAAAAATGAATAATAATCATAATATTTATTTTCTTCATCATTCAAAATCTGACCATTAATGTGTTTATTATATGATGCTGAAGCTAAATTAAATTCATTTGTATATAGCGATGAATGATTAAGAACTAAATCAAGAATAACTTTAATCCCTTTGTCGTGTGCATCACTAATTAGATTTTTTAAATCATCAACAGTTCCATAACTAGGGTCGATTTCGTAATAATTATCAACATCGTACTTGTGATATGAATGTGATGTATTAATTGGCATTAGCCAAATACCTGTAAAGCCAAGATCTTTTATATAATCAAGTTTTTCTCTAACACCATTCAAATCACCAATACCATCACCATTAGAATCTGCAAAAGATCTTACAAAAATTTCGTAGTAGTTTCGATAATTATCTTGTAAAGGAGTAACATCTTCTAAATTTTCATCGATACTATAACCATAAATTTCATCGTATACTTTTTTTGGAGCGCACGAAGATATAAGCAAGCTGGTTAATATTGTTGTAACTATTAATAATGTTCTTTTCATTTCATTAGCCTTTAACAGCTCCTCCTGTTACACCTTCAACATAGTATCTTTGTAGCCAGAAGAATAATGCCATAATTCCGATTGAAACAATAACAGCACCTGCACAGAATTGTGGGAAATAAGTTATGTCTTTACCTTTTGCCATCATTTGTTGCAAGCCGACAGCAACGTTGAACAATTCTTGTTTACCTTGTGCAAGGTAAGATGCCATCATGTAGTCTCCCCATGGAGCGGTAAAACTCATTAAGATAGTATAAACAACAATTGGTTTTGAAAGAGGCAAAATAACTTTCCAGAATACCGTATTTTTATTAGCGCCATCTATCATTGCTGCTTCATCAAGTGAACGTGGAATTGTATCAAAAAAGCCTTTTGCAACATAATAGCCCATTCCTGCACCAGCACAATAGACAACAATAAGTCCGAAAATACTGCCGGATAATCCGATTAATTGTAATAAGAAGTATGTAACGATCATTCCGAGGAAAGATGGGAACATTCCTATAACAAGAATTAACTTCATATATCCTTGTCTTGATTTAAATCTTAATCTTGAAAAAGCATATGCAGTCATCAAAGTTATAATTGTTTGTAATACTGCAGTAATTATTGCAATAACTAAAGTGTTTAAATACCACCTTCCAAATGGATAAATTTCATCTGTAAAAAGATTTATATAATTTTGAAATGTCCAATGTTCAGGAATAATTTGAGAAGGCGAGTAGCTTTCTGTAAATGATTGAATTACCAAATAAATAAAAGGAACTAACCAAATAATTGCCATTATTACAAGAATAATATAGATAATGGTTTTAGAAGTGATTTCTTTTGCTTTTTTACTGTGATATCTTTCTACTTTTGCCATTATTGGAAATCCTCCTCATTTTTAACAGAATTACTTCTACCATAGAATATTAATGAGAAGAAAGCTACAATGACGAAAACGATAATACCGATTACAGCTGCGGTTCCGTAGTCTTTAAATACTTCTCCCATACTCATTTTGTAAAGCCAAGTAATAAGAAGGTCAGATTGTCCTGCGCCATATATACGCGTTGAAATCATTTCACCATTAACCGAAGTAAATGTTGGACCTCCGTTCGATAGAAGATAAATAACATTGAAATTGTTAATATTACCAACAAATTGAGAAATTAAGTATGGTGTCGTGACAAACAACATATATGGAAGAGTAATTTTCATATACATTTTATATGGGCTAGCACCATCAATTTTTGCTGATTCATATAAATCATCAGGAATATTCATCAAAATTCCGGTACACATTAACATTGTATATGGAATACCGATCCACATATTAACGACGATAATGGTTACTTTAACTAAAATTCCATCAGTAAGGAATTTTATGTTTTCTGTAATTAAACCTAAATTCTTTAAAGTTGCGTTTATAACTCCAGTATCTTGATTGAGCATTTTAGATATTAAAAGTAAAGAAACAAATTGTGGAACAGCAATTGTTGTAATTAAAATTGTTCTCCATAATTTTTTTAGTTTTATACCTTTTTTGTTAATCATTAATGCAACAATCATCCCTAAAAAATAGTTTGTAAATGTTGCGAAGAATGCCCAAATAAGAGTCCAAAGCAATATTTGTAAAAAAACGAATAATACTTGTGAATTTCCGCCACTTGCAATACCTAATAATTGCTCAAAATTTCCTAATCCAACCCAGTCAAATAATTCCTTAGGATTCATATGATTTGAATTGTAATTTGTAAATGCAACTAAAACCATAAAAACTAAAGGTATGATAGTAAAAATAGCTATTCCTAATGTAGGAATAGAGAGCATTACTTTGTGGTAATCTTTTCCAACTAAATCTTTAACTGTTGATTTATCAGTTTTTGTTTTCCCGATTTCACCAAGTCTTTGCAATTCATAGGAATCTCTAATACTGGTGTACCATAAGAAAACTAAAATTAGTATAATAGCTAAAGATATAACTGAATTTAGTAAAATCATAAAGCTATCATCTTGATACATGTATCCAATAAATGGTGGAGTGTCTGTTTCGTATTGAACTGAACCAACATAGCCAAAAGAAGGCAACTTAATAAAATTTGGTATTCCAACTAAAATTAAGAATAGGATGGCAACAATTTCGTAAACTAAATTTAAAACACCTCTTATTATTTGGTGTCTTGGTATTTGGCCGATACCCATGATAATAAAATTTAACTTAGTTAGAATGTCTCCTTGTAAGAACCATGTTCCTAAGTTCTTAAAAGGAGAAAAAGCTTTTTTTACTTTTGAGCCTAGTGTTCTAGGCAATTTTTTAAAGAAATGGAAAATAGCAAGAGGAACTTTTACAAAGATAGAACCAAATTTATAAAAGAAACGTTGAGTTCTATTTAAAGACATATATTCTAGATTTGTCATATTTCCTCCTTTAAAGTAAAGCAAACTACATCCCTTCTGGATGCAGTTTGCTTAAAATATTTTAATTATTTTGTTTCAACGAATACGTTATTGAGAATATCTAATGCTTCTTGGTAATTACTTTCTGTAACTGTTCCATCAACAAGGCCAGTAACTAATGTAGTTGCAGCTTGCCACATTGGGTCAGTAACGATGGTTTGAGCATGTCCCCAAGTATTTTGCTCCATTAAAACTTTCATGTTTTCATTGTTTTGGATTTCTTCAGATTCAGCAACATCTAAATTACATGGACCGATGTTGAATTGTTGGAATCTCTTTAATTGAGCTTCTGGACCTGAAAGATATTGTGCTAAGTTAAATGCAGCAGTTAATCTATCTGGGTCATCAAGACTTCTTTGAGGGTTAACGCCTAAAAGTTTAGCGCCAATAAAGTTACCGATAGGTTTTGTTACTCCGTCGATTGTAGCTGTTGGCATTGGAGCACAAGCATAATTATCACCTAATAAGCCTTTAGCTGTAGCAATATCCCAAGTTCCATTAACAGCAATTTTAACATTGTCTGTTCCAGCGACGGTGTAAGTATCGATCCAGTGTTCGTTTGAAGTGACTTCATCTAATAATTTAATAGCTTTCATACCATTTTCATCATTAAAGTTAGCTTCAACATTGCTAATTTGACCATCTTCACTGAAGGAAATGTCGTAATCACAGCCGAATGTGAACATTGCACCTAAACTATAGAATCCTTGAGAAAGGTTATAAGCAAAATCAACATCAGCCTCAGCACATTTTGCTAAAATACCCTCGATTGATGAGACATCTTCTGCAGAGAAAATTGATTTATCATACATTAAGTAATAAGTATTATCAGCAGTGTATGGGAAAGCATAAACTTCACCGTTAAAAGTTGCGCCTTGAATACCTGTTGGGGAGTTGTTTTCTTCAACATAGGTTGCGTAAGTTCCACGTAATTGAGCTAAAGCACCTTTTTTGAACAAGCCTTGTGACTTATCAGCACCAAATGCATAAACATCTGGTCCTTGTTTCCAGTCAACAACTTCAGAGTCAACTTTATCTTCACCGTGAGCTTCTTGAGTGATTACATAAGTATTTGGATCGCCAATTGATTTACGATATTCTTTAAAATCTTCAATTAATTCAGTATCTAAATCAGCTTTATCTGCTGGGCCAGATAATACTAACTCAATAGTTTTTCCTTCATCAGGTGTATCAGGATTATCAGGTTTATCTGGATTATCTGGATCAACAGGGCCTGGTTGTTCTCCTTGTTGATCGCAAGAAGCAAGTCCGCCTCCTAAGACCATTGCGCCAACTGCAAGGATGGCTAAGAATTTAAATTTTTTCATATTATTATTGTTTCCTCCTTAAATATGAATTATTAAATACTTTTTAATATATTATTAACTCGTTATGAGCTTAATAACCTTAATTAATTGTAAATTGGTTGATAAATAGGATTTCTCTAGTTATCAATGCCTCTTTGATAATTGTCATTCCATCTAAGTAAGAGTTCTCCTAACTCCTTCTTTTTAGATTCAAATAAGTCTTTTGTTATTCTAAATGACCAGTTATCACTAGATAATGTGGAAGGGAAATTCATTCTTCCTTCTTTGCCTATTGCAAATAAATCTTGTAAAGGAATAATTGCAGCTCTAGTTTCACTAGCGAAGTTAAGTTCACAAATTTTTAAAGTGAGTTGTTCGTTAGTAAGATTTTTGACAAACGGAATTCTGAATTTCTTGCATTCATCTTCTAGTATTTTTAGCATTAGTTCTTTTTGTTCTGGAGTTCTCTCATCAATAAATTGTTTAGTTGTTGGAGAATCATGTGTTGCAGTATAAGAAAAGAAATTGTAAGGGTAATTTGATGGTCTCCATATATTGTCAGGATCATCATCATCGAAACATTGAGTTACAATCTTCATTCCAGGATAGCCACATTTATCAAAGAATTCATAGAAATCATCATCCATCATTCCTAAATCTTCAGCAACGATTGGAAGGTCTAATTTATCCTTAAATAAATCAAATCCTGGCCCTTTTACCCATTTACCATTTTTAGCTGTTTTATCTTTAAATGGTATTGAGTAATAACCACTAAATCCTCTGAAATGATCGATACGGAGATAATCAAATAAATTTAAGCAATTCTGAATTCTTTCATTCCACCATTTATAACCAGTTTCTTTATGATAAGGCCAGTTATACAAAGGATTTCCCCAAAGTTGACCATCTTCTGAGAAACAATCTGGTGGGCAACCAGCAACAGCTGTTGGATAGCGATTTTCATCAAGTTGGAATAAACTTGGAAATTTCCATACTTCTAAAGAGTCAAATGCTACATAAATAGGAAGATCACCCATGATTTTGATTTTCTTAGATTTGGCATATTCTTTTAATTTACAATATTCATCTAAGAATTCATATTGAGTCCAAATATAGAAGAGCATTGTTTCTTTATTTTCTCTAACAACTTCTTCTTCAAGTAAAGTTGTATATTTTCTATACTTAGCTTCCCATTCATACCATGGTTTAAGATTTTGTTTTTCTTTAATTGTCATAAATAAAGCAAAATCTTTAAACTTTGGATTATTAATAATGAAGTTTTTAAAATCTTCATTACGGGTATCGAATCTAGAGAAAGCAAGTTTTAAAACTTTTAATCTAGTATTAAATAATTTACCATAATCAACTCTTTTTGGATTTGAACCAAAATCAATATCTTTAACTTCTTCCTCTTTTAATAAGCCTTTAGAAATTAAAGTATCTAAATCAATGTAATAATAATTTAATCCATAATTTGATGGAGATTGATAAGGTGAATCGCCATATGAAGTTACGTTTAATGGTAAGATTTGCCAAATACTACATTTAGCACTTGATAAAAAATCAATAAATTCATAGGCTTCTTTACCTAGATTTCCAATACCATATTTCGATGGTAAAGATGATATATTTAATAAAATTCCACTTTCTCTAAGTCTCATAAGTACTTCCTTAAAATGTTTGCAAATTTCTTGTAAGCGCTTTCATTATATTTTCAAAATTCTATATAGTCAAGTCTTGAAAAATGAGCAGACATCGTTAAATTTTAAATTAAATGTTAAATTATTGTAAAATTATTAAAAATATTAGTTAATTTTGACATCAAAATTGCTTTTATTCGATGGTTATCGCAAATTATCAATATAAATTTTATAAGAAAAAAATGTGAATATAACGTAATTTTTAATTTTAAAGCTATTATTATTTAAAATTTTTCTTATTAAGCCTATTATATGTTTTATTTAAATTAAATAAATATTTTTTTAAATCTTCATTAAAAATTTCATGAAATAAATATCTATATGTCCAGTTTGAACCATTTAACGTACCTGGAGTATTTAATCTAGCTTCTTTTCCTAAATATAAAATGTTTGAAAGTAAAAAAGTAACATTAAGTGCTTTAGAAGAGGCAACAAGTTCATGTAGTTTTTTAGTTATATCATAATTTGAAAAAGGTATATTTAATAAAGGTACATTAAGTTTTAAACACTCTTCATTTATTATTTTAACTAGTTCTTCTTTTTCGCTTGGTTTAAGTTCATCTAGTTTAGTTTTAATCGTAGTATTATCATGATTCCCTAAATAATAGTATGTATTTTCATCAATCATTGACGGATAAATTTTATAAGGAATGTTGTCAAATAAAGAAGGAATTAAAGTTTTAGTTGAGAATAATTTAGTTTGTTTAACAAAATTTGAAACATTTTCATCACTATTTCCTAAAGCAGAAGCAATTAGATAAGGAGAAAGATCGTTAATTGAAGTTATAAAATCTAATCCAGGTCCTTTAATCCGAGTACCTTTTTTTGCACTTTTACTTCTAAAAGGTATAGCATAAATTTCATAAAAACCTCTAAAGTGATTTAATTTAACTTTATCAAATAAATTTAAGGCATCTAAAATTCTGCTTCTCCACCATTTATAGTGATTTAGTTTCATATAGTCCCAGTCATAAAGCGGATAGCCCCGTTTTTGACCTTGAGGTTTAAAGTTATCACTAGGATAACCAGCAACATATGTAACTTGATATCTTTTATCTACCATGAATAAATCAGGGTTAAAATACATCTCATCTGAATCATATCCTAAAAAGTGAGGCAAATCTCCAATCATTTCAATATTTTGCTTTTTAGCATAATCATGTAATTTATTCCATTGTTTCAAAAATATGAATTGAAGAAAAAATTGATATTCGATCTCTTTTTGATAGTGTCTAATATAATGAGATTTAACTTCTTCATCAAAATAACGATCTTCTAAAGCAAAATCAAACCAAGCTTTGGAGCCATTTCTTTCTTTAATTACTTTATATAAGCAATAACCTGATAAATTGGTTGTATTAATAAAATTAACAAATTCCTCTTTTGAAGTATCAAATCTTTTAAAAGCTTTTTTAAGTACTTCATCTTTATGTAAAAATAGTTTATCGTAATCTACTCTTTTTGGATCACTTCCAAAATCAATGTTAGTTAAATCTCTTGATGATAATAAGTTATCATCGATCAAAGATTCAATATCGATTAAGTAATGATTTAGTCCTTTTGAGGTTATTACTTGGAAAGGTGAATTTAAATATCCAACGTCATAAATAGGAAGTATTTCCCAATAAGAAAAGCCAGATTCTTTTAAAAAATCAATAAATTTAAATGCTTCTTTACCTAAACTACCAATTCCATATTTTGAAGGAAGTTGTGAAATATGAAGTAAAATTCCACTTCTTTTATTCACTTCATTTTTATCTAACATTAAAGAATTAAAGTTAGATAAAAATGGATTATATTGATATATAAAACTTGAAGAATAATTTAAATTTAAATTTTCATTTTTATAAATGTTTTCAATAACTTTTTTATTTATTTTCTCTTTGTTCATACTTAATTAATAATCTTTTTCTTGAATTTAATATTAATTTTATTATTATTTATTTTGTTTAAACTAAACAAAATCATTTATTTAATATTAAGGTTAATATAAATGATAAATACTTTTTACTTAAATTTAAAGATGAAGGTACATTAATTTTATGAAAAACGAATTAAAAAGTAGTATTATCTACCAAGTTTTTACTAGAAACTATACTATAGAAGGAACATTCAACGCTTTAACAAGCAAACTCGATTATATTAAAGATTTAGGAACAGATATCTTATATCTTCTTCCAATAAATGAAATTGGAAAGGTAGGAAGAAAAGGAAGTTTAGGTTCCCCTTATTCTATTAAAGATTATTACAAAATTAATCCAGAATATGGGACTCTTGAAGATTTTAAAGACTTAATCTCTAAAACCCATGAAAAAGGCATGAAATTAATGATTGATATCGTTTTTAATCATACATCAAGAGATTCTCTTATTATGAACGAACATCCAGAATGGATGTATCACGATAAAGATGGTAATTTTGCAAATAAAGCTGGTGATTGGTCTGATGTTTACGATTTAGATTATAATAATCAAGATTTAATTGCTTATTTAGTTGGTGTTATCGAATATTATTGTTCATTAGGAGTAGATGGCTTTAGATTTGATGTTGCATCTTTAATCTATAAATCTTTCTTTGAAAAATTGAAGGAAATGTTAGATCAAAAATATCCCAAAACTATTTTACTTGCTGAATCAGTTGATTCTAATTTTATTAATTATGTTCGTAGTATAAATTTTAACGCTTTAAGTGATGCTGAACTTTACGAAGTCGGTTTTGATTTACTTTATCCTTATAATAATATGGAAGAACTTAGAAAATATTTGGGTACTAAAGAGTCTAGATATTTAGATATGTATAAAGTTTTACTCAATTATGAAGAAGCTTATAATCCTGCTACTAACCTTAGAATTAGAGGATTAGAAAATCACGATCAAAAAAGATTGATAGAATATACTAAAAATAAAATCTTAATTAAGAATTTAGCTGCTTTCCCTGTATTTATGAAAGGTCCTATGTTTATTTATAATGGACTTGAATCTAAAGCAGATCATCATTTAGATTTATTTGAAAAAGATTTACTTGATTTATCACTTGATATTGAATGGTATAACTTTATTAAAAAGTTAATTGAATTTAAAAAAGATAAGTTAAATCAAGATTTACTTATAAGTGAAGTTTTAACATCTAAAGGTAGAAACTTAGGAATCATTAATCACTATAAAGATGGTTCAACTTCTTATGGTTTATTTAACCTTTCTACTTCTTTATCAAATAATGGAGTTATTATTAAAGATGATAAATTAGTTGATGGAGCATATGTTGATTATTTCACCAATAAGATTGTTTTAATTAAAAATCATAGTGTTAAAGTTAAAGAACCAATGTATTTATTTAAAGCAACTGATATCGAAACTAAATAAATTAATTAAAGTAGAAATTTATGTCAATAAGGTCTTATCGAATATTATCTTTGATTCTATCTATTTTTCAACTTCCTTTTTATATTGTTTATTTAGGACTTAATTTATCACATTTTGATACTGATTCACTCCTTGTTACTATATCTTGCGTTGTAGCAATTCTTGTTGCTTCTACTGAGTTTTTTGTATCAATAAGAGCATTTAAAAAAGAAGATTCAATGTTATATACACTAGTTTTTGAAGATGATGGAAAAATTAATAAATTTGCTTTAATAGTCGTGATAGTAGTTAGTTTTATTTCGTTAATTTTAATTGTTTTAGGTTTATATTTTATCTTTGCTCAAAATGAATTTATTAAGTCTTTAGCTTTTTTAACTTTTGGAACACTACTTCTATTTAATTCCTTAATCTACTATTCATACATGATTGTAGTTATAAAAAATAGATACATTAGAATGTAAATAATTTGAAATTTGATATTAAAAATAGACTTTAGAATATGTTTCTAAAGTCTATTTTTATTTATCAAATAAGTTAGTTATTACATATCAGAATCATCATTTAAGAATTCTGGAATGATTGATTCTTCTAAATTAGCTTCATCTTTATTTTCTTCACTATCTTCTTGTTCTCTAAGTTTCTTATCTTGTTCAGCTTTCTTAGAATAATAATCTTGTAAGTTCTTTTCCCTTTGAGCTTTAAGTTCACTTAAATCAATCTTTGTTCCTGGATTAACTGAGAAATCAAATTCAGTATTAAAGTTACCAGCAATAATAGAAACTAAAATTTGGTCATCAAGTTGATCATTTACAGAAATACCAAATTTAAGATCTAGATTTCCTCCACAAGCATAAACCATATGGTCAACACATGTTTGACAATCAAGTAATGATACTTTAGGACCACATGTAATATGACATATTGCTTTTTGAGCACCTTGAATTGATTGTTCGATTAATGGACAAGATAAAGCACTTTCAGCAGCTTCAATTGCATTATTTGGCCCACTTCCTGAACCAAAGCCAATTAAAGCAACACCGCTATCTTTTAAAGTTGCTCTAACATCAGCAAAATCAAGGTTAATAAATGCAGGCATTAAAATTAAATCAGTAACTGTTTTAACTGAATCTGATAAAACTCCATCTGCCATTGAAAAAGCATCAGAAATTGGAGAGTTACCACTAGAAAGTAAAAGCTTATCATTACTTACAACAATTAAAGCATCACAGCATTTTCTAAGTTCGTTTAAACCTTGAATAGATGTTTCTACTTTCTTTTTACCTTCAAAAGTAAATGGACGAGTAACAATAGCTACTGTTAAAGCACCTTCATCTTTAGCAATTTTTGAAATTACAGGAGCAGCACCTGTTCCAGTTCCTCCACCCATACCAGCAGCGATAAAGACCATGTTAGCTCCTCTAACGATTTCTCTAATTTCTTCAGTTGAAGCCTCGGCTGCATCTTTACCAGTATTTGGATCTCCACCAGCACCAAGTCCACCAGTAATATTTTCACCTAAGATGATTCTATTAGGAGCTTTAGAAAGAGAAAGAGCTTGTTTATCAGTATTTGCAACATAAAATTCGACATTACGAATGTCTTCATCAATCATTCTATTGACGGCGTTATTACCAGCACCACCAATACCAATAACTACAATTCGAGCTACTGGCTCAAAACTATCTAAATCATGTGTATCAAGCATACTTTTTCTCCTAAACTATAATTCATCATCTTCTTCATGATATTCTTTTTGCTTTCTATTAACGCTAGCAATATCAATTTTAGCCTCATCTTCAAGTGAACCTTTATAGATTGAAGAGAAAGCAATTGCTCCAAGCATATTGATATCTCCAGGTTCTAGTGCTCCAATTGAATCGTTAGTATAGAAAGTAATTTTATTTGAAGTGTAATATTTTTTTACATAATCTTTAAAACCATTAAGTAAAGTACCATTACCGATAAAAACTAAAGGAATAGTATTTTTTAAATCACCATATTCAGCTAAAAGAGTTGAAAGGCAGTTTGAAAAGAATGTATTCCGTTTATCTAATGATTCATTAACTATTTTATTTAATTCTTTAACATTATGTTTTCTAGGTAAACCATCATCTCCTAATACTGAAAGAATAGGAGCATTAAATTCAGTTTCTCTTAAATCTAAGCCATAGATACATTTAATTTCTTCAGCTTTATCCATTGAAATTTCAAATGAATTAGCAATATCTTTAGTAATATCTTCTCCTCCAACATCAAAATATTTTGAAGCATAGAGTTTACCATTACCAAAGAAAGAAATAACTGTATTATCTTTGTTGTAATCAACTAAAACGTATTTATCTCCAACTGCTTTATTAAGTTCTAAAAGTGAATTAACTCCTAAAGGAGCAATGACAGTTCTTTTAATTGAAAAACCTGCATCTAATACGGCTTTTTTAAAGTTTTTAACTAGTTTTGAAGGAAGAGTAAATATATGAGCTTTTACAAGTAAAGATGAAGAAATATAACCTAAAGGAGGTTCTTTGAAAGTTCTATTTCCATCAACCCCAAAAACATTAGGAATAATATCAACTATTTCATCATTTGGTTCTTCGATTCTTACTTTTTTTACCATTGATAAAGCATTAGCAATATCAATTTTATCAATCATTCCATTTTGAGCGATTGTATTAGTCGTTTTTGTATCACTAAAAACATTTAGACCAAAAGGGGGTAAAATTAAAACTAAATCATTAATTGTAACTTTTAATCTCTTTTTAGGGTCTTCTATTACTTTAATTTGTTTTAAATCTTCACTTAAAGAAGTTAGATCAAATATATCACCATCTTTATTTGATACTCTTAAAGGGTATGTTCTATTATATAAAACATTTATTTTATTATCATAAAGATAACCGATTAAAAGCTTAAAAGATGTATTCTTTATTTCAATTGTTGCAACAGTTATATCCATATCAATAATTTTAATATCTAAAGCATAAAAAAACAATTGAAATATCGTCGAATTTTAATCTTCAATTAGTATCAATAATTTTAAATTAGAACTTACTATTTAAACTAGATTTATATCTATATCTTTTATGTTTTTTATTATTAAAATTAATAATAAAAGATTGTTATTTTTATCTTTTAAAGTAAGAAATATTAAAAATTAAAATAAATAATGACTTATTAAACAAAAATAAAAAGTCATCAAGTTACTTGTATGACTTTTTATAAAGGGGAAATTATATGTTAGAAAGTTATAAATAAATCTAATTAAAATGATAAGAGTGAAATATTTTCTTGTTCATTAACTTTAGAATCGCTATCAATAGTTTTTGTTTCACTCTCTTTTAGTGATGTAGAAGGAGAAATAACAATTGATCTAATAATTGAAACTGGAATTGCTAAAAAGATAAATGCACCAACAAATATACCGACGCTTAAAGAAGCTTTTTTAAAGTAATAGTATCCTTTTTTATGGTTATTTTTATAAATTTTATCTTTCATTTTCATAAGTTATTATTCTCCTTTTATAGTTTTTCAATAATTCTAAGTTTGGCTGATTTAGCACGATGATTTAAATTTAATTCTTCTTCACTAGGGGTAATTACTTTTTTATTAACAAGTTTAAATTCAGGTTTTTTAATCTCGCTAGGAAGAAGATAGTCGTTATGGCGATCACCTTTAATCTTACTTACACTATTAAAGATGTTTTTTACAATTTTGTCTTCTAATGAATGGAACGTAATTACTACTATTCTTCCGTTTTTATTTAGAATAGTAAGTGCATCATTTAAAGATTTTTCAAGTACTTTAAGTTCGTCGTTAACTTCAATTCTTAGAGCTTGGAATACTTGTTTAGCTGGATGCTTATCTTTAAATAATTCTTTTTTAGGAATACTTGATTTGATAATATCAACTAACTCAAATGTAGTTTCTATCTCTTTTTTACTTCTTTCTTCTACTATTTTTTTAGCGATAAGATAAGAATATCTTTCTTCCCCATATTCTTTAAATATTTTAGTTAAATCATTTAAAGAATATTTGTTAACAATTTCTTTTGCCGTGAGAGGATTATTTAAATCCATTCTCATGTCAAGTGGTGCATCGTAGCGGTAAGAGAATCCACGGTAATCTTCATCAAATTGTGGTGAAGATACTCCTAAGTCATACAATAGGCCATCAACCTTAGTTATGTTTCTTTTAGCTAGTTCTTCTTTTAAATTTTTGAAGTTAGAATAGATTATTTCGAAGTTAGAATTAATCTTAGATAATTTTTCTTTAGAATAAGTTATTGCTTCTTCATCTTGATCAAAACAATATAACTTACCTTCTTTTAGTCTTTCTAGAATTTTGGAGGAATGTCCGGCTCTACCTAATGTAGCATCAACATAAATTCCATTTTCTTTTATGTTTAATCCTTCGATTGCCTCATTAAGTAAGACGCTTATGTGTTCATTAGTTTTCATCAGCGAATACCTTTTCAGCATTAGCTTCATAATTTTCATCGTTTTGTGCTTGGCGTGCATTCCACTTATCTTCATCCCAGATTTCAAAGTGATCGATTGTTCCAAGAATATGAACTTTAGATGAAATGTTATATTTTGCTAATACTTTTTGAGGAATTAAGATTCTTCCTTGTGAATCTAATGAAACTTGAACGACTGAATCAAGAAAACTTCTAAGAGTTTCTCTTACTTCGCTTTTTTCATAGCTATGTGATTGATAACGTAAGAGAACTTTTTCAAAGTCACTTTCTTTATAGACACTGATACAGCCATCAAAACCACGAGTTAAATAAATGTTAGCTTCGTTTCCAAATTCATTTCTGAATTTTGAAGGGATAACTAAACGTGATTTTGAATCGATAACGTAGTCATAAGAGCCTATAAACATTGTCTTCTACTTTCTCCCACTTTTTACCACATGACTACATTTTACGCTCAAGTAAGAATATAGGCAAATACTTTTTATAAAAAAGTAAGGCAAAAAAATTAGAAATTACCGATAAATTAATAAATATTTATATAAAATATAAATATTTATTAAAAAATACATAAAAAACAAGCAAAAATAAAAGGTGGGAGTTTTTCCCACCTTATTTTTAAATACCTCGTTTTGTGTCACTTATAGATCTAAATCTTTTAAAACATCAAATGGAGAGTCATGATTTTCTTCATTTTCTAACTCTAATTCATCTTCACTATATACTTTAAACTCATCATTAGATGGTAAAACTTCATTTTCACCATGAGCATTTAAAGGAAGTAAAGTAATAATTAAAGAATAGATTGTTTCTTCTAGATCAACTTTAGATTTAACAAAAAATACTTCTTCGCTTTCTAAATCTATTTCGTTAGTAAAATATAAGGTATCTTTTATTGGTAAAATGTAATCAATTTCTTTTAAAGTATAAGCGCTTTCAATTAAAAGTTTGGAAGTTAAATCAAACTCTAAAGAAAGAATATTATTTACTTTAATTAAGTTAATCTTACCACTAACTTCTTTAATATCTTTAATTATTGAAGAATGATTAAGTTTAGAATAGATTGAAAGTTCGCCATCATATAATATAGTTTCTTCTTTATTATTTTTAATAGAATCAATATTAATAAACATATTATCCTCTTAGTTCAGCTTTAAATTTAGATAATAAGATCTCTTTGATCTTATTATCTAAAGAAGTAATCTCATCTTCTTTTAATGTATGATCTAATGCTTCATAAGTTAAAGATAAAGCTAAAGAAACATAACCTTCTTTAATATGTTCTCCTTCATATATATCAAATAAGGAGATATTTTTAATTAAAGAAGAAGCTTTTTTAAGTTCATTTTTAACTAAGATATAATCGATATCTTTAGATATAACAAAAGCAAAGTCTCTTCTTACACTAGGATATTTTGATATTTCACTAAACTTATTATTCGCACTTCTTGTAGCAAAAAGTAATGATAAATTCATTTCAAGCATTACAACATTTTCTTTCTTTAAAGAGAATTCACTTCTTTTTAAAGGATGAATCTCTCCTAAAACTGCTAATAATTTACCATCTAAATAAACATAAGCACTTCTTCCAATATGAAGTTCTTTATTATCTTCTTCAACACGTTTATATTTAAGTCTATTAGAATCGATATTAAATAAAGATGTAATAGATTCAAATATACCTTTAACGTCAAAATAAGAATAAGGACTTAAGATAATTCCTTCTTCTTTTAACTTATTTCCTTCTAAAATAATAC
This sequence comes from uncultured Bacilli bacterium, assembly GCA_944369075.1. Lineage (GTDB taxonomy): Bacteria > Bacillota_I > Bacilli_A > RFN20 > CAG-826 > Onthovivens. The sequence continues at coordinate 6,423 of CALVXK010000001.1, read as the reverse complement.
CTAGATGAATTTCTTCAAAATCATTTTCATTATAAACATTCGATATTTCAAATATTCTAAAATCACTCTCTTTATGATTTAAGTTATATTCCATTGTTCTAAGTAAGGAAGTAAGTATATTTTTTCTAATATATTTTCTATCTTCGCTTAATGGGTTAGAAATAAGCAAGCCTTTACCTTTATTATTAAAATAATTATACATTGAATTATCTTTTTCATTAATTAAGGTATAAGTTAATACTTCATATAAACCTAAAGAAAGTAAATGTGATTCAATTATTCTTTCTTTTTCTCTAGATGAAGAGAAAGTTCCTAATGTTGTTTCCATATTAGGTAAAGATGAAGAGATATAATCAAATCCTTTATATCTAATTACTTCTTCGCTTAAATCAGCTTTACCTTCAACATCAATTCGATAAGATGGCACTTTAACTTCAAAAGAATTGGTAGTTAAATCTTCTTTAACATAATTAAAGTTAAGTTTAGTTAATACATCTTTTACTTCTTCGTAAGTAAAAGATGAACCTAAACGTTTATTAATATAATCTAATGAACAAGAAATAATCTTAGGATCATGATTTAATGTATCGTATTTTATTAGATTAGATATTTCTAATTTAGAAGATTCTTCTTCACTCATTACTTCTTTAAGTAAATGAATAGTAAGATTAAGCACATCTTCACTTTGATCTTTATTTATACCTTTAGAAAATCTTAAAGATGAATCACTTGATAAACCAACTCTAGATGATGTTTTTCTAATTGAAGCAAAATTAAAGTTAGCAACTTCTATTACAATATTTTTTGATTCTTTAGAAATTTCGCTATTTTCTCCCCCCATAATACCAGCTAAACACATAGTTTTATTATTAGAGGTAACACATAAATCACCTTTTTTAATATGATAAGTATTATTGTCTAAAGCTACAAAATCTTCATCTAAATCATCTTTTACGATTAATTCTTTACTAGGTAATTTATCATAGTCGTATGTATGTAAAGGTTGTCCAGTAAGTAACATTACATAGTTAGCAACATCAACTACATTATCAATTGATCTAATTCCTTCACTTTGAAGTACTTCTTTAAGCCATTTAGGAGATTCTTTAATAGTAATATTTTTAACTATTTTAGCATAAAAAGATGGACAAGCAGTAGTTAAAGAAGATACTTTAAATTCATTTTCAATATAATTATGTTCTTCATTAAATGTGGGAATATTTACTTTTCTATCAAATAATGCCCCAATTTCTCTAGCAACATTATATAAAGCATAGCAATCACTACGATTAGCAAGTAGAGATAAATCTAAAATAACATCATCTAGCCCTAAATAAGATAAAACATCTGTGTTACCAACTATAGCATCACTAGGAAGTTCTTCAATACCTTCAATTTGTTCTTTTCTTAAATATTTAGGATCTACTCCAAGTTCATTTAAAGCACAAAGCATTCCATTAGAAGTTTCTCCTCTAATTTCACCTTTTTTAATCTCTTTATTTCCTGAAAGTATAGCTCCTACTTTAGCAACAATTACTTTTAAACCTTTTCTTACATTAGGTGCTCCACAAACAATATCTAATATTTCATCTTTAACATCAACTTTACATACATGAAGATGATCACTATTTGGGTGTGGGTTACAAGAAATAACTTCTCCTATAACTAAGTTAGTTGCTTCAGCGCTTCTTTTAATCTCTTCTACTTCAATTCCAGCAAAAGTGAGTCTAGAAGCAATTTGTTCTGGAGTTAAATCTTTTATATCAACATATTTAGAAATTTCTTTTAAACTTACTAACATAGATTAATCCTCTTTTACTTTCTTAAATTCTTTAATGAAACGTAAATCATTTTGATAGAACTTACGAATATCGTTAATGCCATATTTAAGCATTGTTACTCTTTCAATTCCAATTCCAAAAGCAAAGCCACTATAAACTTCAGGATCATATCCACTCATCTTTAAAACATTAGGGTGAACCATTCCAGCACCTAAAATTTCGATCCAACCAGTATTTTTACAAATTGGACATCCTTTACCTTTACAGTTAAAACAAGAAATATCAACTTCAACGCTAGGTTCAGTAAATGGGAAATAAGAAGATCTAAATCTAACTTTTGTATCTTTAGAAAACATCTTTTTAGCAAAAAGTTCTAAAGTTGCTTTTAAGTTACCTAAATTAATATTTTTATCAATAACTAAACCTTCAACTTGAGCAAATTGATGAGAGTGAGTCATATCATCATCATCTCGACGATAAGTTTTACCAGGACAAATAATTTTAATAGGTTTACCTTTAGCTTTTTCCATTACATGAGCTTGAACACTCGAAGTATGAGATCTAAGAAGTAAATTATCGTTAATATATAAAGTATCTTGCATATCTCTAGCTGGATGATCATGAGGAATATTTAAAAGTTCAAAGACATATTTATCATAATCTACTTCTGGACCATGTTCTACACTATAACCCATTCCTCTAAATATGTCTTCAATCTCATTAATTGTTTGATAAAATGGGTTAGCAATACCTCTAACATAGTTATTTCCAGGTAAAGTAATATCGATTCTTTCTTTCTTTAATTCTTCATTTAACTTCTTTTCTTCTTCAACCTTAATCTTTTCATTAATTAAAGATTCAATTTCTTTTCTAGTTTTATTATAAATTTCTCCAAAGGCTTTTTTATCGCTAACTTCTTTAATATGATTCATCATTAAAGATACTTCACCTTTCTTTGATAAATATTTATTCTTAATATTTATCAAAGAAGATAAATCATTAGCTTTACTTATTTCTTCACTAGCTTTAGTTTTAATATTTTCAAATTCTAAAGTGTAATCCATAAATACAAATATCTCCTAATAAATAAAAAAGAATTAGTGTATAGGAACGTTATAATTAACGTGGTACCATCCTAATTCTTTACTCTTAATTTATCTTTTTTACGCAAAAGTTTAACGGGTTCATCAAACCAAGCTCCAAGGCGAATTCATCAAGTTAGTTATAAGGTTTTTCACTCTCACCTCTCACTAAAATAACTATTAAGTGATTACTACTCCTCTTCGACACTTAAAACAAATAAATTATAGCAATTTAACTAAATTTTATAAATGAATTTTTATAGTAATTAAAGTTAGTTCTTGCTTTAAAATTATAAATAGGCTTAATTATTTTAATAATATCGACTGTTTCTTTAATATTATCGATAATGTCATTAATTGATTTATATGTAAAAGGTGATTCATCAATTCTCCCTTTACATACTGAGGTTGTGTATATTCCTTTCATCGATTCTTCAAATTTTTCTAAAGGAATAGATTCTATTGCTTTATTTCTCGATAAAACTCTTGCTGCACCATGAGGAGCACTATAGTTATGGTCTTTATCTTCTTTACCAAGAGCTAAAATATAACCATCTCTCATATTGATTGGAATAACTAATCTTTCGTTTTTATAAGAATAATTGCTCCTTTTCTTAAAATCATATCTTTGAAGTTAATATAGTTATGAATCGATTCAAATTTATCTAAAGAATCATAATCTAAATTAAATACTTCACTTACTATTTTTTCCAATTAAATCCCTATTAATCGATGCAAAATCTTGAGTTAATTCCATATCATGAAGATAATTAGAAAATCTTCACCTTCAAGATATGTTAATTGATCAGGAATATCTCTAACTTCAGAAAATTCTTTTTCTAACTCTTTTAATGCTAAAGCATTTTCTTTTTTTTACCTTCTTCTTTTAGTTTTTTAATAGTCGAAGTTCTTTTATTTTCATAAGAAACAACAAAATCATTATGATTACTAATTGCTTTATTTTGATAATAAGTTGTCACTTGTGTTCCTAGATTTCTAGAACCAGTATGAATAAGTAAATAGACGTTATCTTCATCATCTTTATCTAATTCAATAAAATGATTTCCACCATCTAAAGAACATAAAGATTTTTCTAAACGATCAACATCTTATAAGTAATTAAAACATTTTAGATTATGAATTAAAGTATCTTCATCTAATACTTTTTCTTTATTTACACCAATTCCGTGAGGAATAGAGTTATAAATAAATTTATCAAGCTTAGCAAAATCTAAATTGATATCATTAATATTTCCTAAAGTTATTACTTTAATTCCACAACCAATATCAGCCCCAACTAAATTAGGTACAATTTTATCTTTAATCGTCATCATTGTACCAATAACGCAGCCTTTACCTTTATGGCAATCCGGCATAATTCTAACAACCAAATCTTTAATAAAGCTTTGACTTAATAAGAGTTTTACTTGTTCTCTAGTCTCTTCATCAATTACACTCGTAAATACTTTTGCGTTATTAAATTTACCAATAATTTCTTCCATATTTACTTAAATTATGCCTCTTACAAATAGACAAAAAAATATAAGTAAATAAGTAAATATCAAAATTTAGCCCAAAAATTAATAAGTGACAAAAAAGGCCTATTAAGAAGGCCTAAATGGTATAAATAACTACTTAATTTACTTATTTTGGTTCTTACTACAAGTAATTAGTACTTCATTAAGATATCTTCTTTCTCTAACAAAGATTAATGAATAAATAAAAACATAAACGATAATAAATAAAAACCAAGTAAGAATAATATAAAAAATAAAAGAATATTCATTAGTAAAGATAAAACTATCTCTAGATAGATTTAAGTATGAATAAGGAGCAATAAAAGAATAAATAATTCCAATAAGAACAAAATAAATAAAATAATATAATCCTTTTTTATTTATTATCTTTATTTCCTTTCCGATATAAAGTAAATAAACAAAAAAGGATAATGCTATAACAAAAGATAATATAGTTAATATTATTAAAAGAATAAAAACTATATTATTTATCGTTATTCCTAGATTAATAAGGTTATTAATATAAATAAATGATGAAGAACTTACGATAAATAATGATATTGTTATTAAAAATAAATAATAAGAAGAACGATAAATTCTTACATAACTAAGTTTTATGTTATCTATATCACTACTATTTTCTAATAATTCTTTTATTTTATTTTTATCATAAATTGGAAAAAAAGAATAAACTTTAAAAGATTTATCGTAAAGCTTATTACCATCATTATATTTTTTTAAACGATAATAAAAGTAAATTGTAGAAATAATTATATAAACCAGATTAAATAGAAACATTAAAATTAATACGCTATTACTACGATCTTTAAAATAATGGAATACTTCATTAACAATAACGTTAATAACTAAAAGCAAAGTAGGATTAAGATAAGCAAAATACTTAATTAAAAATTTATCTTGTTCTTTATTTAATAATCTTTCTTTTTTAATTCTTTTATTATCTTTAAATATTTTTATATAAAGCAAGATAACAAAGAATATAAAAGAAAAAGCAAAAAAGTAAGAATAAAAACTAAATGGATCAAAAGTAGCAATTGAAGTTAAAATAAAAGGGATAGAGGCAAAACCAACTAAAACATTAATTATCATAAAGGAATTAAATATCGATGTTAGATAATTATTTTTATTATTCATATTTTCCATATATAAAATCCCAATTTAAAAATCCAACTCTCTTAAATCCTATATAGAACCCAGTTTGAAACATTCCAAATCCAAAAGCTACAGCTAGAAAAATTACAATAGACGATATCAATACAACCAATACAACTTTTATAATATTACCAATTGCACCCGCTGGTATTAAAGAAAGAATTGTATTAATGACGTTCATAAATGTTGATGAAATTTTGTTTATAAAACTGCTAATTGCCAAAAAAGTAGTATTTTTAGCTAAACTTAATATCTCTTTAAAGAAACTAAAATTTTTAATTATACTCGAAAGTACATTATAAATTCCTATTGCAGCATCTTTTGTCAGGTTTATTCCGACAAAAGGCTGATTATTAATTGTCGGTGCATATGAAACTTTAGCATTATTTGAGTTATAAGAATATATTGGAAATTCGTCAGAAATACTTGGCTTCTTAACTCCAGAGCCTTCATACATATCAAATTCCAAAGACATTCTAGGCAAAGACGAGTAAGATAAAATACTACCATCCATAAAATTGAAATCATTTTGTTTTAGATAATCCTTCAAATCATTTAAAAGAGGTTTCGATACGTATGAATCGTGTTCTTCATAAAAAGTTAATAGATTAACTTTAAAATCATCTTCCAAATCTTCTGTTTCTTTATTTGAAAAATCTGCTGAACGAATTTCATTTAGCGCTACACTAATCTCATTTTGAGTAACTTCTATTTCTTTTGCAGTTACATTTGCAGAAAAAACTGATATAGAAAAAATTGTAGTTCCAAAAATGTTAAACAAAATGCTCATAAATATCGTATTATTCAGTTAAGCCTAGTTTGATGACTGAATAACTTTTTCTCCTTTCTAGGCTATAATTAATATGCTGT